>NZ_JBITJQ010000056.1:0-46966 GCF_044460125.1 Nonomuraea sp. NPDC050153 | reverse complement strand
CCTAGAGACACGCCTCGCCAGCGTGTCTCTACGTGTTTCCCCAGGTCAACACACACATTTTCGCTCCAGCCCGAGCGAATTATGCGGAACGCAGGAGTGACCTTCATCAGGCTCGCGCAGTGCGAGCGGCCACATGACGACGCCTTGATGTTCTTCCATGCTCAGGCCGAGTCGGCTGGGCTCCGCGCCGCAGTGACCGTGGAGACCATCATGGGAGACGGGCTCGCCGACTTCCTCGACAAACTGGTAACCGACTTCAGAGGGTGGCGCGGAACACGGACATGGACGTCCCATAGAGCTGATCTTCAGCTGGAATCCATCCACCGTGGTCACTGGGTGGATCTCCGCTGGACCCTCCGTTTTCCGAATCCGAGCGAAGATCCGGACGACATGTGGTCCGCCACAGTTCGCACCCCAGTTCTCCCTGGAGAGGCCTTGACCAATCTCGCACGAGAGGTTCGCAGCTTCCTCTACGACGAGTGAGCTATGCATGCCGAGGTCAAGCCCTTGATCGTCGTGCCATTAGTGTGCCATTAAGGGCGGTGACGAGGGGTCAACCACGGTCACGCACGACCGGCCTCAGACCCAGATCAACGCCCCTACGAGGCAAGATCCCTGCAATCCCCAAGCCGACAGCGCAGGTTCGATTCCCGTCACCTGCTCTCATCGTGAAAGCCCAGGTAGACCGGCGGATTCGGTACCTGGGCAGTGCTCTCGGTCATCCGGCGGGGGCCGGCGGGCCAGGCGGATTGTCGTCCCCCACGGCCTCGTCGAGCAGGTCAGCGCAGTCTGCGGGATCGGCCGCCGAAGAACTGCCCAACCGTACGACAGCTCTGTCGGCTTCGGGTCGAGAGTCCAGACCTTCACCAGGCCCGCGCGCATCGCAGGTATGTCCGCGGCGCTCAGTCCCCAGCACGCCGGCGTTCGGCGAGGTGGCCCCATACTGATGCGACAGCGATGGAGACGGCCAGCAACACGGCGCTTCCGGCGATGTCGAGGGCATAGTGGTTCCCCGTGATGAGCACGACTGCCGCCATGCCCAGCGGAAAGATCCACGGCAGCAAGGCCGATCGCGGGTGGGAGGCCCGCAGCGCGCACCACACGGCATACGCGCACCACAACGACCACCCCACATGCATGCTGGGCATCGCCGAATACAGGTTCTGGCCGTTCTCGACCTCTCGTGAGGCATGGCCGCCCAGGATGTCATGCTCGGCGATGATGTCGACGACGCCCGGTAGGGCGAACCGTGGGGGCGACATGGGCAGCGCCCAGAAAACGGGCAGCACGAGGACGACCATCGCGACGAGGGTCCGGCGGACCTTGATGTAGGCATCGGCGTGCCGGACGAAGACCCATGCCAGCACGCCGATGATCGCGAGGTAGTACAGGCGGTAGTAGTACACCGCCGGCTGGATGAGGGCTGGATGCTCGGTCAGCCACTGGTTCGCCCTCAGCGCGATGTCCAGGTGGAGGGCCCGCTCTATGGATTGCAGGGCCAGAGCGTTGGCGGTGGCGGCTGCCACGTCCTTCCCGGCGGCGGCATGAAGCCGCGAGAAGAGAAAGATCACGAGCAGCAGACCGGCCACTTCGAGGAGGGGTGCGGGGCGCTCGCCCGTCCTCCCGACGAGTGCGGCTGACCGGGCCCATGCGATCAAGCGCGATAACCGGTCGGCGGCCACCTCCCGCAGGCTCACGCGGGTCACACTAACTCACCCCATTTCGGTATTGATCATGTCAGCCGAAAGAGCCTCCGGCTCCGGGGTGATGGCCACACGCGAGCCGGGGTTGGTCACTGGCTCAGGTAGAAGCCTGATCATTTCGCCCGCCATCGAGCCGCCCAAAGGGGAAGGGCAGACAGACGGGGGCATGCGCAAGTGCCGAATCTGGTACGACAGAGAATGTGCCGCTCTCGTAGCATGATCAAGCTAACCGGAGGAGTCCTCGTGCGCATCGCCATCCCGCTGTTCGATCGATTCACAGCCCTTGACGCAGTTGGCCCGTACGAGGTGCTCAAATTCCTCCCTGGTGCAGAGATCGTGTTCGTCGCCGAAAAGCCTGGGCCTGTGCGCGATGTTCCCAAGTGGTTGGCCATCAGTGCCGACGCCGCGTTCGCCGATGTCGATTCCTGTGACGTGCTGCTCGTTCCAGGGGGTCCCGGCAGTCGAGGACTTCTCCAGAATGACGAGCTTCTCGGTTGGATCCGTCGGATGCACGAGAGGAGTATCTGGACGACGTCTGTTTGTACGGGCTCGCTGCTGCTGGCTGCGGCCGGGCTGCTCAAAGGGCTTTCCGCGACGACCCATTGGGGAGCGATCGACGTCCTGGAGTCGTTTGGGGCCACCTATACACCCGAGAGAGTCGTGTTCCAGGGAAAGATCGTGACCGCTGCCGGAGTGTCCTCGGGCATCGATATGGCGCTCGCCTTGGCGGCGCATATCGCTGATCAGACCACGGCCGAGGCGATCCAGCTCGCGATCGAGTACGACCCTCAGCCACCGTTCGACGCAGGTTCCCCGGCCAAAGCACCGCAGGCCGCCAAGGATCTTCTCGCCAGAGGAATCCGCTGACGTCCGAGCGACCATGCCGGGGCGAGGTTACGCGCCTGGTAGACGACATGACCAGCGTGCAAGGCCGACCTCAGGTCAAGTGTCCGGAGAACGGGGGAAGCTCAGCGCGGGTTCGATCCCCGTCACTCGCCCCATGTGCCGAGGTCCAGGTAGGGGTGTGGATCCCGCCTGCCTGGATCTGTCGGCTTCGCGGGCCATTGACGGGTCATCGGCTTGTGATCACCCTGCGGCGACCAGGGCGCCGGCTGTGCCTTTGTCATCGTCGTCACGATCATCCTTCGAGCTGCCGGTCCATGGCGTTGCCGATGGCCAGTCAGCCCTACTGGCCCTGTCCGGGACACGCGCCGATCAGGAGACGCCGTCGAACGCCTTGAAGCCCGCCCCGTCCGCCTTGGCAGCTATCGGGGGCGGTGAGAAGAATGGGCGAGGCGGTCGTCGACCAAACGCCGGCGTTCCATCGAAAGACCGCGAGCAGTCATGGCCCTGTGCAGAAGATCTGCGTCGAACCCCTGCGTCGCCATATGGTCGATGAGAGGTTCGTATCGATCGGACCGGTCACGCAGGAGTTCTGTGGCCAACCGCAGTTCCAGGCGCACCACAGGAACACGATAAGAGCCACACGTGATCAAGACGTAGTGCTGCCACGGGCCGCGGCCAATGCACTCCATCCCATCGGAGTCGGTCTCCTGCTCAACCGTGCTGACCTCCAAATGGACCCCGTTTACGTCGTACCTAGCGAAGTACTGCGAGCTCTCGGGGATCCAAGATGCCGCGTACAGACAGGGAAAGGACGAGAGGGCGGCAGCGACCGTGTCCACGTCCTCGCGCCGAGCCACCAAAAGGTCGACATCTCCGACAGGAAGATGAACGCCTTGCAGCAGAGCGGCACCTGTGCCGCCCACGCGGTACATCGGGTCGGCCCCCATGACCCTCAGGGCGGTGAGAGTCGTCTCCAACGCCGACATTACGTCCACCAGTCGCAGAGAGGCCTCACCAGTTCCCATGACGATCACCGTACCGATCACGAGCCTCCACGGTCAGGCCCCTTGTAGTGGGGCCTCAGCGAGCCATGAGCCAGGGTGGCGAGGGGTCGATCACGGCCACGCACGGACTCGTCGAGCAGAGGGCTCCCGAGGTCAGGGTCTGAACAACGGCCGGTTTGAAGGTCGCTGCCCTGCGGGAAGCAGTGGCGACGGATCGGTGCGGCTCATCGCCAGGCATCCGCTCGAAGCATAGGCTGGAGGCCTTCCAACCATGTCGCGTGAGTGGAAGATTGGGGCCGCCGGAAGCTGCTGCTTCCTGCGGCCCCGCTGAACATCAGCCCCTCGTTGCCGCCGATTGCTCGAGATGCAGCCGGCCAGATATCGGGCGGCGGCGTCTGTTCGCCCGTGCCAGAGCCCGTGCCGTCAGGCCATGCGCCAGGTGCGGCGGGGTTTGTGGTGCGGGCGGCCGGGGATGCCGGGGCGTCGTTGCCAGGGGTGGGGGCCGTCGGGTGGGCGGTAGGCGACGCCCAGCGCGTCCAGGCGGGCGTAGTGGGTGGCGTTCATTCGGCGTTCGAAGTCGGCGAAGTCGCGTTCGTCGGGAGCCGGTAGGTCCGACCAGGCCACTTCGGCGAATGCGACCAGCCGGGGAAATGCCTGGTAGTCCACTCGACCGCGATTTTCGGCGACTTCCGTCCACAGGTTGGCCTGGGTGCCGATGACGCGGGCCGCGTGTGCCGTTCCCGCCAGCCGGGGAGGTATGGGCTCGAACCGGTAGACGTCCTCCAGCGTGTGCACCCATCCGAACGGCACCGGCTCCCCGGCATCGTGCGACTGGACGTGGTCGAGGTACACCTCCTGCTGAGGGCACATCACCACGTCGTGCCCGGCCTCCGCGGCGGCGATGCCGCCCGTGTACCAGCGCCAGCACGCGACGGCGGCGCCCTCCGCCAGGCCGCCCTCCAGGATCTCGTCCCAGCCGATCAGGCGACGTCCGCGCTCGGCGAGCCAGCGGTTGAAGTGGCGGATCAGCCAGGACTGGAGCTCGTCCTCGTCCTTGAGGCCCAGTTCCCTGATGCGGGCCTGCGCTGTGGACGACTCGCGCCATTGGCCTTTGAGGCACTCGTCGCCGCCGAGGTGGATGAACAGGCTGGGGAAAACTTCCAGCACCTCTTCCAGGACGCCCTCGTAGAAACGCAGTACGGCATCGGTCGGGGCGAGGACGTTGGGGCTCTTTCCCCATTCGGTCCACACCTCCAGCGCGGCGGTGTCGATGACGTCGGTGTTTCCCAGTTCGGGATAGGCGGCGATGGCCGCCTGCGAATGGCCTGGGATATCGATCTCCGGGACGACCGTGATGTGCCGCTCCCGGGCGTACGCGACGATCTCGCGTAAGTCATCCTTGCTGTAGAACCCGCCGTGCGGCCGTTCCTCCCAGGTCACCGGCTCGCCCCAGCCCATGCGGGTACGCGGCCGCCAGGCGCCGACCTCGGTCAGCTTGGGATATCGCTCGATCTCGACGCGCCAGCCCTGGTCATCGGTGAGATGCAGGTGGAACACGTTGAGTTTGTGAGCCGCCAGCAAGTCGACGTAACGCATTACGTCTTCCTTCGGCAGGAAATGGCGCGCGACGTCGAGCATGAATCCGCGCCAGGCGAAACGTGGCGCGTCGTGTACGGTCACGTACGGCACCGTGACCGGTTCCCGGGTGATGGGAGCGCGGCGAAAGGCGTCCAGGCCCTGGAGCTGCCGTAACGTCTGACGTCCCCAAAAGACACCGGCCTCGTCGCCGCCGACGATCTCGGCGCCGTCCGCCGATACGGTCAGTCGATATGCCTCGGGCCGGAGCAGCGGATCGACGCGGGTACGCACAGCCCCTGTGAACGTCCCGGAGCCCCCGGCCCATTCGAGTCGGGTCGGTGCGGGGATCAAACTCGGTTCGATCGTCACCGGCCCATTCTGCGCTCGGCCGACGGCGCGAGGAAGGCGGAGCCTGTACGGCCGCGGGCGGAGATATCCGCTGGAAATTTCGCCGTCGGACCGCGAATCTATCCAGCAACCACGTCCGAACATCTGGAAGGCGCACCTGATGACACAGACCTCCCAACATCCGGACCTACTGGTGAAGGGACACCCTTTCCGGCAGTGGAAGACGTGGCGGATTCCCGGCACCGTGTTCACCCTCACCGGATACTCCCGGGCGAACGACAAGACGTTCTTCCACGTACCGGAGCTGCGTTGTGCCCTGGACGCCGGGTTGTGCGAAGGGCGGCAACCCGAGACGGTCTTCTTGACGCACACGCACCACGACCACGCCAAGGATCTCGACTACCTCGCCTCCAGGGCCTCCGGGGCCGACATTTACCTGCCGGCCGAGGCGCTGCCGTATGTGGAGGCATTCCTGCGCGCGTCCGCCGAGCTGAATCACGCGGCGCCGTACGATCCGGCGCTGGCCCCGGCCTACCGCCTGCACGGCGTTCGGCAGGACGACGAATTCACTTTCGGCTCCCGCGGCCACCACGTTCGCGTGGTGCGATGCGAGCACAAGGTGCCCTGCGTGGGTTACGCGTTCAGCGAGAGCGGCAAGGAACTGCTGCCCGAATTCCAGGACCTGCGGGACGGCCTCGTACGGGACGGACGCGGCGAGGCGTTCGGCCGGATCATGGCCCAGAAACGGCGAGAAGGCGTGGAGGTCGACCGGCAGGTGCGCCGTCCTCTGTTCGCCTTCCTCGGGGATACGCATGTGTCGGTGTTCGAGCGGAATCCCTGGCTGTTCACCTATCCGGTCATCATCACCGAGTGCACCTTTCTGCACGACAGCGAGCTGGCGCGCGCCGACCGGGTCGGGCACACGGTCTGGAGCCGGCTCAAACCGGCGATCGAGGCGCACCCGGACACGCTGTTCGTTCTGACGCACTTCAGCCTGCGCCACTCCGATGAGGAGGTGCTGGCCTTCTTTCAGCGGGAACGGCACGACAACGTCGTGGTGTGGGCGCACGCGGAAAGCCATCTGCCAGAGCAGCATCAATCCGCATCCGGCGAGCTGTAGAGCGCGACAGGTTCTTCGGCCCAATCCGGATATCGGTGGTCGGGCGAGAACAGCTCCTTGACCGGCGGCGGTGGGAAAGTGGCGCCCCTGTGCAGGTAGGAGTCGGCGAAGCGTTGCGCCGCCGACAATGCCCGGGCCAGTTCCGCCGGGGCGAGCGTGCCGTCCAGCAGGGCTTCACCGGCTTCGTCCAGGTTCACGCGAGTGGTCGTCACCCCTATGACTTCCGGACACGTACGGGCGGAATTCCAGGGGAAGGCGAGAGCGGGCTGCGGACAACAACAGGTGACCGATGTCCGCTAACCACAAGGCCTCTGAATGAATGAGCCATACCTGGCCGATCCCCCGGGCGTGCTCGGCCGGGTCTTCACCGTCCTCGCGGCCACACCCGTGCCGCCCAAGGTGCGAGCCGGGCTCATGCGCCTGATCACCGACTATCCCGGCGTACGGCAGCTGGGCACCGTCACCGATCCGCTCGGCCGCGCCGCGGTCGCCCTCGCCGCCCCGTTCGAGAGCGCCGACGGTCGCGGGACGATCCAGAACCAGGTGTTCTTCGACCAGCGGACCGGCAAGCTCCTGGGCCGGCGTGACGTCCAGCTCGAACCGGGGCCCGACAGCGAGAAGTGGCAGGTTCCCGGCAGGACGCTGGACAACTGGCTGGTCGTGGACTCGGGCTGGAACGACACCAGGCCCTCCCTACCCGACTGAATCCGGCGTCACTGCGTGGTGAAGTACTTCGTCACGATCCGGGTGTGCAGCGGGAACGCCAGCTCCCGCGGCCGGTCGATCAGCAGCCACTCCGTCGTCTCGGCCGTGGCGGTCACCGGCGGCAGGGCGGCCGAGCTCGTACGCGGCCCCAGAGCGAAGACCAGTACGGTGCCGTCGGGGGCGCTGAGCACGTCGAACAGCCGGACGTCGTCCGCGTCGACGGCGATGCCCGTCTCCTCCCGAAGCTCTCGAACGGCCGCCTGCTGCCAGGATTCGCCCATGTCGATGAAGCCGCCGGGCAGGGCGAGACCGCCACGGTGCGGTTCGATGCCGCGGCGGATCACCAGCAGGCCCTCGTCCACCGGCAGCACCATCACGGCGACGGGCAGCGGGTTGAGGTAGCCAGTGTGCCCGCAGGTGGTGCAGGTTCGGGGCCAGGCCTGGTCCGGGAGGTAGGGCGTGCCGCAGGAGGAGCAGTGCGAGTTTCTGGTTGCCACGATCATGAGGCTAACGCCGTGAATCAGCGCCCGCAGCGATGGGAAGATCGGAGCAGGATCCGGACCGGGACGTAGGAGTGGATGGTGCGCAGGAAGTCGCGGCAGGCCCCGCCACCCAGCGGCCTTCGTGGTGGCAACGGCTGAGGTCGAGAGCCTGATAGGCCTTCACGCTATGGCACGCTCTGTCCCATGCGATTCAGAACGGGCACCCCGCGCGACGCCGACCTCGTCGCGGCGACTTCTGGGAGCGCGTGCCTGGAGGCTTCGAGCTGCCCGTGATCGAGTACGCCTGGGCCCCGGAAGGCGTCAACGCACTGGCCGGCACCGTCAGAGGTTGAGCCAGTCGAAACCCAGGTTGACCAATTGAGCGAGCTCATCGGGCTGCGTGAGGGCGAAGAACCCGATGACGAGAAACGCCGGTACGACCACGACATAGCCGAGGATGAGACCGGCTACGGCCATGCCGTGGCCCGGCCTGATGCCGCGTTTCGTCTTTCCGGTGGCGGCATGGCCCAGAATGATGGCCACTATGGACGGGATGCCGAGCAGGCACCAACTGCTGACCAGCCCGATGATGCCGAAGACGAGGCTGGCGACGGCGAGGCCCGACGTCGGCGCAGGATTTCCGGGAGGAAACTGCCGCGGCGGCTGCATCTCGTCTCCGTCCTGAAAGGGCTTCGAGCCGCCACGATCTCCCACTTCTTCCCGCCGATCAAGAGCCGCCGCCCTCACAAGAGCGCGTGCGTTCGAAGACGGCGAGCACGCGGGCGGTCGGGTCCGGTGCGCTCTCGTCTCTGAGGCGCTCGGTGAGCAGGAAGCCGGTCAGTTCGAACCCGGCGGCGTGCTCCTCCTCGCCCAGGAAGAAGACCCCGCCGGCGGCGTCCGGGTCCCAGCCACGCGTCAGGGCGTGGTCGACGACCTTCCGCACGTCCCCCGGCGTCGGGTAGGAGCCGTCGCTCGCGCAGCCCCACGGCAGGACCGCCGTCGACAGCAGGTCCGCCTGGAGCACGCGGCTGTTCTTCCCGGCGCCCCAGACCCGCAGGCGGACGCACCTGTGGCAGTCGCGCCCGCCGGACACGTGATGGAGCTCGCCCTTCCACACGAACTCCCGCCCGCCCGCGTGAAGCTTCCGCAACCTCGTCCGGATGGTGATCACCCCCGTGTCGAAGCCTAGCCAACCCGGCACCGGCGATGAGGTCCGATTTCCGCCAGTCCGGTGTCCGGCGCCTCCCTACGATCTTGAGGATGGCACAGGACAACCGGGACACCGTCATCAGCGCGTGGCGGACCTTCGCCGCTCACGACGCCGAGCAGATCGCGGCCTTCTTCACCGAGGACGCCGAGTGGCTGGCCCCCGAGGGCAACGCGACCGCCCTCGCGCTCGACGGCCCGAGCCACATGATCGGCAGGAAGGCGATCGCCCGGTTCATCGCCGACGACTTCCCCCGGCTCTTCGTACGAGATGTCGCCGTCGAGTTCCACGGCGTCTACGCGGCGGGTGATCGCGTGATCGTGGAGGAGACGATGAGCGCGACCCTGGCGAACGGGAACGCCTACGTCAACGACTACTGCTTCGTCTTCGAGCTGAAGGACGGGCTGATCCACCGCGTCCGCGAGTACATGGACACCGCGCGCGGGCACCGCATGGTGTTCGGCACGGCCCGGTGACGGTCATCCTTCGAACCGGATCGTCGCCCCTCCGTCGGTGATCGACAACACGCGGAAGTTGAGGGTGCGCTTCTTCCCGTACCGGAACTCCCCCCTGGCGCCCTCCCCCAGCGACGAGGTCAGGCCGGGGGCCCGCACGACGACCATGTCCTGGTTGAAGATGCCGCCCATGTACTCCTTGGAGACGCGCACTCTGGTGAACCCGTACCGGCTGGAGACGCGGAAGCTCACGGCCCTCGTGAACGTGAACTTACACTTCCCGTCGTAGCAGGCCCGCAGGTTCGGTTTGGCCGCGGCGGCGGCCGGGGCCGCGGCGAGGACCGGCGTCGCGACCATGGCACAGGCGAGGGTCAGGGCGGTGATGGCCATCCGAGGGTGCATGGTCTCCCTTTCGTCGGCTGTCGCGGCCGGTTCGTACGTATTCGCGTAGTTCGGCCGCAGGGGGTGAGGCCTTTCTACAAGCCATCCGCCGGGAGGGGTCCCGGAACGAGCGTCAACGCGTACGGGCGAGGTCGTACGCGGCGGCCGACAGGGCGACGAGGACGAACAGCAGGACCACCAGCAGGCCGTGGCGGAACGCGGTCGCCCAGCCCGCCCCGAGCCCGCCGAAGAACGTGGAGCCGGCCGTCGCGATGCCGATCGCCGAGCCCAGCCGCTGGCCCGTCTGCAGGACCCCCGCCGCGCTCCCGCCGCCCTCGGGCGGGACCTCCGACAGGGTGATGGCCTGGTTGGGCGCGATGACCAGGCCGCTGCCGATGCCCGCGACCAGCAGGGGCAGGGCGGTGGCCAGGCCGGCGCCGGGGCCCGGCACCAGTACGGTGGCGGCCGTCGTCGCCGCCAGGCCGACGATCACCGTGATCAGGCCGATGGCCACCACGCGGCGCCCCGCGCGGGACACCAGCCGCCCTCCCACCACGCTGGCCGAGGCCGAGCCGAGGGCGAACGGCGTGATCGACAGGCCCGCCAGCAGGGCGCTGTAGTGGAGCCCGCTCTGCAGGTACATCGTGAAGATGAAGAAGATGCCGGTGAATCCGGCGAAGTAGAACAGCGCTATGGCCGTGCCGAGGCGATATGAGCGTTTCCTGAACAGCGCCAGGTTCACGAGGGGCTCCCGGCGGTAGAACCGCTCCCACGTCACGAACCCCGCCAGGACCAGGAGCGAGGCGGGGATGAGCAGCCATTTGGCGTTCCCCTCCCACTGGTGGCGCTGGATGAAGGGGAGCAGCAGGCCCGCCACCCCCACGCCCAGCAGGAGGACGCCCACCGGGTCCATGCTCTCCCGCCGCCGCGGCACGTCCTGCCGCGGGGCCGGAAGGACGCGCCAGGCCAGGGGCAGCAGCACCAGCCCGATCGGCACGGTCACCAGGAACACCCATCGCCACCCCAGCTCGGGCCCGGACAGGGTGACCAGGGCGCCACCGATCAGCGGCCCGGCGGCCGTGGAGACGCCGATGGTGGCGCCCAGCGCGCCGAACGCCCGGCCCTGCTCGTGCCGCTGGAACATCTGCTGGATCAGCCCCGAGACCTGCGGGTTCACCGCTCCGGCCGCCAGGCCCTGCACGAGCCTGGCCACGATCAGCACCGTCATGTCCCAGGCGAGGCCGCACGCCGCGCTGGAGAGCGTGAACAGCGCCACGCCCCACATGAACAGCGTCCTGCGGCTCCTGGCGTCCCCCAAGCGCCCGGCCGGGATCAGCAGGAGGCCGAACGTCAGCGCGTAGCCGGAGACCGTCCACTGCAGGCCGTCCTCCGTCGCGCGCAGGCCGGCGCGGATCGACGGCAGCGCCACGTTGACGATGCTCACGTCCAGGCCGGTCATGAACGCCGCGACCAGGCACACGGCCAGCGCGCGCCGCCGCCTGCCGAACCCGGTCCCCGCGCTCGTCGTGCCCAGATTCTCACCGCCCTCCTTAGGGTTCTCTTACCGGGTAGAGGGCGAGTAACGTCCGATCATGGACACGATGACCGTCGAGCAGAACGGCATCAACGCGGTCCCCGAGGCCGAGCGGCACGGCCGGCCGGGGGATCTCTTCTGGCCGTGGGCGGGCTCCAACCTCTCCTTGTTCGGGGTCGCCTTCGGCGTGTACATGGTCGGTCTCGGCCTGGGCGTGATCCCCGCGATCATCACCGGGGCGATCGGGTACGCGCTGTCGTTCCTGCTGGTGGGCCTGGTCGCGGTCGCGGGCACGCGGTCGGGCGTGCCGACGATGACGCTGGGCCGGGCGCCGTTCGGCTACCAGGGGAACAAGCTGCCCGCCGTACTGTCTTACGTCTCGAACGTCGGCTGGGAGATCGTGCTCGTCACGCTCTCCGCGCAGAGCGGCGCCGCGATCCTCGCGCGGCTGGCGCCCGGCATCCCCGCCACCACGGCCACCGCTGCGTGCTTCGCCGTCGCGGCCGTCGTGGTGATCGCGGTCGGCGTGTACGGCCACGCCATGATCATGGCGGTCCAGCGGTACCTGACGTACGCGTTCGTCGTGCTGACGATCGTCTACATGGCCCTCATGCTGCCGAAGCTCGGCGGATCGCTGAAGAGTGGCGGGAGTCCCGGCGAATGGGTCGGCGGGGTCGTCTTCGCCATGACGCTGCTGGGCCTGGGCTGGGTCAACTGCGGCGCGGACTACTCCCGCTACCTGCCCGCGAACTCCCGGCCGCGATCGGTGGCGCTGTGGACGACGCTGGGGGGCGCGGTGCCGCCCATGGTGCTGCTCGTGTTCGGCGTGCTGCTGGCGGGCGGCGATCCGAAGCTGGCCGAGGCGGCCGGCGGCGACCCGGTGGGCGCGCTGGCCGGGGCGCTGCCGACGTGGTTCCTGCTGCCGTACCTGCTGACCGCCATCGGCGGCTTCCTGGCCGGGGCGATCATGGACATCTACTCGTCCGGGCTGTCGATGCTGGCGCTCGGCGTCCCGGTCAGGCGGCACTATGCGGTGCTGATCGACGGCGTGCTCATGGTGCTCGGCGGCTACTACCTGCTGTTCGTGTCCGGCAGCTTCCTCGGCACCTTCCAGGCGTTCCTGGCGATCATCGGGGTGGTGATGGCGGCCTGGGTGGCGATCTTCCTGGTGGACATGTGGCGGCTGCGCGCGGGCGGCAGGTCCTACGACGAGCGGCTGCTGCGGCCGGGCGCGCCCGCGCTCAGCTGGGCCGGCCTGGTGTCGCTGGTCGTGGCGTCGGCCGTGGGGCTCGGGCTGATCACGTCGGCCGACCCGAACATCGCCAGGATCGTCGGCTTCCTGATGAGCGACGAGATGAGGACGGGCACGTTCGCAGGGGCGAACATCGGCGTGGTCATCGCCCTCGTGTCGGCCGGGCTGCTGTACTTCCTGATCACCGTCTTCACCCGGCGGCGCAGCGGGACGTGACGCCGCCGAGGCCCTGGGGTTACTCTTGGTGAGTAATGATGGACATTCCGTCGCGGCTGCTGCGGTGGGCTGTGCATGTCACGGCCTGCGGGCTTCTCGTGCTCGCAGTGGTGAGCTCGCTGCGCGAGGGCCAGATGGCCGTGGCCGCCGGAGGTCTGCTGCTCGGCCTCGCCCATGCCGCCGGCCTGGTGGTGTCCGGAGGCCGGCGGGGCGTGTGGCTCGGGGTCGTGACCGCCGGGTGGGTGGTGCTGGCCGTGGCGGCGCCGCCGTACGTGTGGCTGGCCTTTCCGCTGCTGTTCGCGTACCTGGACGTGCTGCCGCTATGGGGGGCGATGTTCGGGGTCACGGTGCTGACCTCGGCGGCGATCCTCGCGGCGGCGTGGCACGCCGGCGAGCTGACCCTGCCGCTGGTGGTCGGGCCGGGCATCGGGGCCGCGGTGGTGACGCTGCTGGCGCTGGCCGGCAAGGCGCTGCGCCGCGAGGTCGAACGGCCGGAGTAAAGGGCCCGGAGGGGAGGGCCCGGTCAGGCGGTCACGATGGCGAAGTCGGGCACCGAGCGGTCGAGCACGGCGACCAGCCGCTGCAGCGCCCCCGTGTCGCCCTCGCGCTCCACGCCCCCGACGCCCTTGCCCGCCAGCAGCCCCACGAGCTGGTCCTTCGTCAGCCGGAGCGTCAGGTCGGCGCTCTCGTCCGCGGGCTCCCGCTGCTGGATGAGCGCCCCGTTCGAGAGCGTCGTACGGTAGCGCTCCCCCAGGTCGGTCAGGTGCCAGTCGATCGAGAGCCGCTCGTGCCAGGCACGCGGCCCGTCCACGCGGATCGCGAGCGAGTCGAAGATCTGCTCCACGGACAGCGCGGTGAGCAGGTCGAGCGAGGTGGAGTCCACGGTGGCGGGCACGATGCCTTCTGACAGCTCCAGGGCGCCCATGAGGTAGAAGTTGCGCCACACGGCGTTCTCGGCGCCGTGTCCGAGCCTGGTGTAGACCTCGGCGAGCAGGTCGCGGGCCTCCTTGTTGCCCTCGTCGGCGAAGACGGCGTGGTTGAGCAGCTGGGCGGCGAAGCGCAGGTCGTTCTCGTCGATGTAGCGCCTGGCGAACGCGACCACGGCCGAGCCGCCGCCCAGGCAGTCGACGTACCGGACGGCGCTCTCCCGGGGCGGGTGCTCCCACAGATGCGCCGGGTTCCCGTCGAACCACCCCAGATAGCGCTGGTAGACGGCCTTGACGTTGTGGCTGACCGAGCCGTAGTAGCCGTGCGTGTGCCAGGCCAGCTCCAGCTCGGGCGGCATGTGCATGACCTCGGCGATCTCGGGTCCGGTCAGGCCCTTGTTGAGCAGCCGCAGCGTCTGGTCGTGCAGGTACGCGTACATGTCCCGCTGCTGCTCCAGGAACCGTACGATGCCGTCGCGGCCCCAGGTGGGCCAGTGGTGCGAGGCGAACGCGACGTCGGCCCGGCCGGCGAACAGCGTGACGGCCTCGTCCAGGTAGCGCGCCCAGGCGCGGGCGTCGCGGACCATCGCGCCGCGCAAGGTGATGATGTTGTGCTGGTTGTGCGTGGCGTTCTCGGCCAGGCACAGGGCGCGGCGGTCGGGGAAGAGGAAGTTCATCTCGGCGGGGGCCTCGGTGCCGGGCGTGAGCTGGAAGAGCATCCGGACCCCGTCGACGGTCTCCTCCTGGCCGGTGCGGGTGACGTCCACCGTGGGCGGGATGAGCGACACGGTGCCCGTCGAGTTGGTCATGCCCAGGCCGCAGCCGATCTGGCCCTCGGGCGAGCGGGGCAGGGCGGGGCCGTACATGTAGACGGCCCGGCGGGTCATGGCGGGGCCCGCGTAGACGTTCTCCGACACCGCGTGCTCCATGAACCCCTCCGGGGCCAGGATCGGCACGCCTCCCCCTGTGACGCCGCGTACGCCGCCGAAGTGGTCGATGTGCGAGTGCGTGTAGACCACGCCGGTGACCGGGCGGTGGCCGCGGTGCTCGCGGTAGAGCCGGAGCGCGGCGGCGGCGCACTCCGTGGAGATCAGCGGGTCGATCACGAGGACGCCGCGCTCGCCCTCGACCAGGGTCATGTTCGACAGGTCCAGGCCGCGTACCTGGTAGACCCCCTCGGCGACCTCGTACAGACCCTGCCTGGCGCACAGCTGGCCCTGGCGCCAGAGGCTGGGGTGGGCCGTCGCCGGGCACTCCGCCTGAAGGAAGTCGTAAGAGTCGTTGTCCCAGATGACCCGGCCGTCCACCGTTTGGATCACTGCCGGACTCAGCTTCGCGATGAACCCGCGGTCCGCGTCGGCGAAGTCGTCCTTGTCGTGAAATGGAAGGTCTGCCATGTCTAGCCGAGTGCCCGGGAATCACACCAGGTAGCTCAACAAACACCCCTAATAGCATGAATCTAGGGCAATAAGGACAGTCCTGGCTCGGGTTCGCGAGGCCGTGTGGTTGGCTTGTCGGGTGGAAGCGTGCGTGTTCGACCTCGATGGCGTGCTGGTGGACTCCGAACCCGTGTGGGAGGAGGTGCGCCGGGCGTTCGTCGCCGAGCACGGCGGCACCTGGCAGCCCGACACGCAGTCAAGGCTCATGGGCATGAGCACCGGGGAGTGGGCCGCGTACCTGCACTCGCTCGGGGTGTCGATGCCCCCCGACGAGATCGCGCGGGGCGTGGTGGACCAGATGGCCGCCCGCTACCGCGACGAGGTGCCGCTGATGCCGGGGGCGGTCGAGACCGTACGGCGGCTGTCCGACGCCGTCACGCTCGGGCTGGCCAGCTCCTCGCCGCGCAGGTTGATCGACGCGGTGCTGGACGCGGCCGAGCTCAAGGAGTGCTTCGCGGCCACGGTCTCGACCGAGGAGGTCGCCCGCGGCAAGCCGGCGCCCGACGGGTATCTCGAGGCCGCCCGGCGGATCGGGGCGGATCCGCGGAAGTGCGTGGCGGTGGAGGATTCGAGCAACGGGCTGCGGTCGGCGCACGCGGCGGGCATGCGTGTGATCGCCGTGCCGCACCCGCGCTATCCGCCCACTCCCGACGCGCTGGCGCTGGCCTGGCGCGTCCTGCCCGGTCTCGACGAGCTGACCCCCGATCTGCTGCTTGTTTGAGCACAGCGCCGGGTCGCTCTCGTGAACGCCGAGGTCGGGTGGCTATGCTTACGGAATCGTGCGAGACATCACGGTTTTCTCTGGTAGTGCCCATCCTGAGCTGGCGGAAGAGATCTGCAAGCACCTGGGCACGCCGCTCCACCCGGTGCGCATCGAGCGCTTCGCCAACGACGTCCTCGAAGTGCAGCTCCAGGCCAACTGCCGTGAGCGCGACGTGTTCCTCATCCAGCCGCTCGTGCCGCCCGTACAGGAGCATCTGGTCGAGCTGCTGCTGATGCTGGACGCGGCGCGGGGCGCGTCCGCGGCGCGGACCACGGTCGTCCTCCCGCATTACGCCTACGCGAGGTCGGACAAGAAGGACGCCCCGCGCATCTCGATCGGCGCGCGGCTGGTCGCCGACCTGATGGTGGCCGCGGGCGCCAGCCGGGTGCTGGCGATGACGCTGCACTCGCCGCAGGTGCACGGCTTCTTCAGCGTCCCCGTCGACCACCTGCACGCGCTGCGCGAGCTGGCCGCGCACTTCCGCCGGTACGACCTGTCGAACACGGTCGTCGTCTCCCCCGACCTCGGCAACGCCAAGGAGGCCGCCCACTTCGCCCGCCTGCTCGGCACCGAGGTCGCCATGGGCGCCAAGCAGCGCTTCAGCGACGACCGCGTGGTGATCAGCTCCGTGATCGGCGACGTCGGGGGCAAGGACGTGATCATCCTGGACGACGAGATCGCCAAGGGCAGCACGGTCATCGAGCTGCTCGACCGGCTGCGCGAGCGCGGGGCGCGCTCGGTGCGGGTGGCCTGCACGCACGGGCTGTTCGCCGGCGGGGCGGTGGAGCGCCTGAGCGCGCTGCCGGAGGTCACGGAGATCGTCTGCACCAACACCGTGCCGTCGCCCAGGCCCAGCGACAAGCTCACGGTGCTGTCGATCGCGCCCGCGCTGGCCGAGGCCATGCGCCGCATCCACGACGGGGAGTCGGTGAGCGCGCTGTTCAACGCGTCGTGAGGGCCTGACCGGAGCCGCGGGGACCCGCTGTGATCTGCGCGGCTTTCCCACTCCACCCTTTATCGATCATAGTTGCCAGTATGCACGCGGGGACCGAACGACTGCTGAGCGACTTTCTCCGGGCGGTCGAACCGGCCGTGCCCTTGGTCGCGTTATGGGCGCACGGTTCGCTGGCCACCGATGACTACCAGCCTGGGCGCAGCGACCTCGACCTGATCGCGATCGTCGACACACCGGTGACGATGGAGCAGTGGCGCCGGATCAAGGCCGCCCACCGGGCGCTCGACGGGCCGCTGACCGCCCAGCTGCACTGCTCGTACCTGGCCAGGGAAGAGCTGGCCGACCCCTCGATCGAGCACGTGACCTGGGCGCACGAGCGCATCTTCCGCCGCCCCGTCACCGCGGTCACCCGCCGCGAGCTGCACGAGGGCGCCCTGGAGCTGTACGGGCCGTCGCCCGCCGGGCTGCTGCCGCCGGTGCCGGACGAGGAGCTGGCCGACTTCGTCCGCGGCGACCTGCGCGACTACTGGCTCGTCAAGACGCGGGCCCGGCGGCGCTGGCTGCGCGACATCTGGGTGGACCTGGGCCTGCTCACGGTCGCCCGCGCCACGGTCACGCTCCGGGAAGGGCGGATGATCACCAAGCGGGAGGCCCTCGACGTGCTCGCCGAGCTGGGGGCCCCGGAGAACGTGGTGGCCGACATCCGGGCCCGCCGCTACGGCACGGAGCGGCCGGTGCTGAGCCGGTTCAGGAGGGGGAGGCTGGCCCGCGCGTTCGTCAGGTCCGCCATCAGGAAGGCCCTGACCTGAGGGTCGCCGTGAGCTCGGCCAGCGCCCGCGTGATCTGCTCCGGGGTCAGGCCGAGCGCCGAGCGCTGGTAGCCGTACACCTCGGGGGCCAGGGGCGCGAGCAGGACGTCCACCAGGGCGTCGGGGTCCGGGGTGCGGGCGGCGACCAGGAGCGCGCGCACGTGCGCCCGCCAGAAACCGTACGCGCCCGTCTCGAAGCGCGAGCGGCCCACTTCCGAGCCGAGGACCAGGTGCCGATGGTCCTCCAGCAGGCGCACCATCGCGGCGTAGAAGGCGGCCAGCCGCTCGCCGGGCGGCGCTCCCGGGCCGAGCGGCGGGTCGCCGCGCAGCAGCCGCTCCTGCAGCGCCCGCTCGTGCTCGTCGAGGAGCGCGACCGCGATCGACGCCCGGTCGGGGTAGCGGCGGTAGAGCGTGCCCCGGCCCACCCCGGCCTTCTTGGCGATGTCCTCCATCGTCACGTCCTGCGGGGGCCGCTCCGCGAAGAGCCGGGCGGCCGCCTCCAGGATCCGCGCGCGGTTCCGCGCGGCGTCGGCTCTCTCCATGCCTCCGATTGTATGTGGACGCATCGTCCGGTTATATTGAAGTGGACAGCGTGTCCACTTCAAGGAGAGACCATGTTGCTGCATCTGGACGCGAGCGCGCGCCGGGCGTCGTCGTTCTCGCGCAGGCTGTCCGCCGTGTACGCCGACACGTGGCGGGCCGCGCATCCCGATCGCCGGTACGTCTACCGGGACCTGGCCGAACAGCCGGTGCCGCACATCGGCGAGGCGTGGACCGAGCTCTGCGACCACATCCTCGAACACGAGATAACCGACATTTCGCGATATCGGGAGGCGGTGCGGACGCCCGCCCGGCGGCAGGCGTGGGCCGTCGTGGAGCCGCTGCTCGACGAGGTGGTGGCGGCGGAGGTGATCCTGATCGGCACGCCGATGTACAACTACTCGATCCCCTCATCGCTGAAGGCCTGGCTCGACCAGATCACGTTCCCGAAGATGTCGCTCGAAGGCCGCTCGTTCGTGGTGACGAGTGCGCGGGGCGGCGCGTACGGGCCGGGCACGCCCCGCGAGCCCTACGACCACCAGGAGCGCTACCTGCGCGACTTCTTCAAGGGGCACTTCAGGGTCGAGGACGTGACGTTCATCCACGCGGAGCTGGTCAACGCGCGGCTCGACCCGGCCCTGGCACACCTGCGCGACCGGCACGAGGAGTCCCTGACCGCGGCGCTCAAGGAGGCGGCCCGGTGAACTGGCTCGTCCTGCTCCTCGCCGGCCTCGTCGAAGTGGCCTGGTCGCAGAGCATCAAACCGACACAGAACTTCACCCGCCCCGCGCCCACGCTCGTGTGCCTCGTCCTGATGGCCGCCGCCATCTGGCTGCTCTCCCAGGCGATGAACACGCTCCCCGTCGGCACCGCGTACGCCGTCTTCACCGGCATCGGCGCGGTCGGCGCGATCACCCTGGGCATCGCGGTCAGCGGCGACCCCGTCTCTCTCGGCAGGCTGGCGGCGCTCGCCCTGATCGTCGGAGGGATAGTCTTGGCGCGAATTACCACCTAAACCAGGGAAAGGGCGGCAAATGGGGGAGATCAGGCAGTCCTATCTGGTGGCCGCGGCGTCGGCGGTGTCGCTGTTGAGCGATCCTGCCGTGGCGTCCGCCTGGGACAAGCCGAGCGCCTTGACCGAGTTCAGCGTCGCGGGGCTGGCGGGGCACCTGGCCCACCAGCTCGTCAGGGTTCGCGACGTGCTCACTCCGGACGGGGAGACCGGCGAGCCGATCGAGCTGCTGGAGCACTTTACGAGGTCGCCGTGGGTGCAGGCGGGGCTCGACCACGAGAGCAACGTGAGCGTCCGGCGCGGCGGCCAGGCCGCCGCCGCGGACGGGCCCGCGGCGCTGGTGGACCGGACGCAGGCACTGCTCGACCTGCTGACCGCCGCACTGCCCGCCGAGCCCGGCGACCGGGTCGTGCACCTGCCGTGGACGGGCTGGTCGCTGCGGCTCGACGACTTCCTGCTCACGCGGCTGATGGAGCTGGTCGTGCACTCGGACGACCTGGCGGCGAGCGTGGGCCTGGACACGCCGGAGCTGCCGTCCTCGATCATCGACCCCGTGGTCGAACTGCTGGCCCGGCTCGCCGTCCACCGGCACGGGGCCACGGCGGTCATCCGCACGCTGAGCCGCGCCGAGCGCGCCCCGGCCACCATCAGCGCCTTCTGACCCACAGCCACCGGCCAGCACCACCACTGGACGTTGGGATGGGCGGGGTCAGGAGGCGAAGGAGCGCAGGGCCGTGACGACCTCGCGGCCCGACAGCGCGCTGTCCGGGTCGAGGAGCCACTGCGACAGGAACCCCGTCAGCAGCGCCTGGTAGAGCGTCCCCGCCAGCCGCTCCCGCTCCGGGTCGCCCCCCGGCGCCACCCCCTCGAACAGCTCGGCCAGCCCCTGCCGCGCCTCCGCCGTGGCGGCCACCAGTTGCTCGCGCACCTCCGGCAGGTGGTCAATCTGCCCCAGCAGCTCGAACTGCGTCAGCCACAGCGGCCGGAGGCGGGTGAACGACTCCACCACCCGATCCCAGGCCGCCTCGAACCGCTCCAGCGGCGTCGCATCCGGCTTGACGTCGGTCGACAGGATCACCGCCAGGTCGTCCCCCCACTCGCGCATCGCCTCGAAGAGCGCCTCGTTCATCAGCGCCTCCTTCGACTTGAAGTGGTAACCGATGCCCGCCAGGCTCACCCCGGACGCGTTGGCGATGTCGCGCGCCGTCGTACGCGAGTAACCCTTCTCGATCAAGCACCGCTTGGCCCCGGCCAGCAGATCTTCCCTGTTTCCCATGCTCGCAGACTAGCACAAGTGTCTGGAAAATTCGTCCTAGACAAGCGTCTGAGACACATGTACCGTCAGGGCCATGACGAAGAGCATCCTCATCTCGGGCGCAAGCATCGCCGGCACCTCCACCGCGTACTGGCTCAGGCGGCACGGCTTCGACGTGACCGTGGTCGAGCGGGCCCCCGCGATCCGCGAGGGCGGCTACAAGGTCGACATCCGGGGCGCGGCGCTCCAGGTCGTCGAGCGCATGGGCCTCATGGCGGCGGTTCGCGAGGCGAGCACGGACATGCGGATCGCCACCCACTACGACGCCAGGGGCAGGAAGGTCGCGAGCATGGACGCCGACCTGTTCGGCGGGCGCACGGGCGACGACGCCGAGATCATGCGCGGCGACCTCAACGACCTCCTGTACGACCTCACCCGCCACGACGTCGAGTACGTCTTCGGCGACTCCGTCACGGGCATCGCGGAGGACGGCACGGTGACGTTCGAGCGCTCGGCGCCCCGCAGGTTCGACCTGGTCGTCGGGGCCGACGGCGCCCACTCCAACACCAGGAGGATCGCCTTCGGCGAGGAGTCCGAATACGCCCGCGACCTCGGCTACTACATCTCCATCTGCACCGTCCCCAACACGCTGGGCCTGGACCGCGAGGAGGCCGTGCACGTGGCCCCCGGCCGGACCGCGAACGTCTACAGCACCCGCCGGGGCACCGGCGCCAAGGCCCTGTTCATGTGGTCGTCCGAGCCGCTGGCCTACGACCACCGCGACATCGAGGGCCAGAAGAACCTGCTGGTGAAGGCCATGGCGGGCGTCGGCTGGGAGGTGCCCGAGCTGCTGGAGTCCGTACGCGACGCCAAGGACTTCTACTTCGACTCGGTCAGCCAGATCCACATGGACCGCTGGTCCAAGGGGCGCGTCGTGCTGGTGGGCGACGCGGCGTACTGCGCCTCGCCGGCCTCGGGACAGGGCACGAGCCTGGCACTCGTGGGCGCGTACGTGCTGGCGGGCGAGCTGGCGAAGGGCAGCGGGGTGGAGGGCTACGAACGCGAGATGCGCGAGTACGTCGACGCCAACCAGGCGCTCGGCCCGGCCAACGTCAAGGGCATGGTGATCGGCTCGGCCGCGGCCGTCTGGTTCCAGACCAGGATGATCAGGCTGCTCCCGCACCTGCCCGGCCGCGACCGGATGATCGAGAGGATCACCGGCCCGATCCACCGCGCCGCGAACGCCATCTCGCTCAAGAACTATGTGGAATAAAGCGTTCCGTTCTGCTAATCTAAGAGCAGAACGTTCCGTTCCAAAGAAAAGGGGTTCGCCATGACCATCCTCGTCACCGGAGCCACCGGGACCGTCGGCCGTCTCGTCGTCGACGAGCTCCTCGCGGCCGGGCAGCGCGTACGCGCCCTGACCAGGAACCCCGCCAAGGCCGGACTCCCCGAGGGCGTCGAGGTCGTCGCCGGAGACCTCGCCCGGCCCGACTCGCTGAAGGACGCCTTCGAGGGCGTCACCGGCGCGCACTTCATCAACTTCGCGGGCGACGACTACACGCCCCTGCCGGACGGCGCCGCGATCGTGGAGCTGGCCGTCCAGGCGGGCGTGCGGCGGGTCACCGTGCTGGGCGGCCGCGAGGACGGCCCCCTTGAGCAGGCGCTGGCCGCGACCGACCTGGAGTGGACGCTGCTCCACCCGGTCGAGTTCATGTCCAACACGCTGCGCTGGTGGGCGCACACGGTGAAGACGGAAGGCGTCATCAAGGAGCCGTTCGGCGACCGGCTGAGCGCCCTCGTGCACGAGCGCGACATCGCCGCCGTGGCCGCGACGGTGCTGGTCAAGGGCGGCCACGGCGGCAGGACGTACGTGCTGACGGGCCCCGAGGCGATCACGCTCAGGCAGAAGGTCGAGATCCTGGCGGCGTCGATCGGCCGCGACGTCGCGTACGTGGAGCTGACCGTGGACGAGGCGCGGGCCAAGTGGGCCGCCGACGGCATGGGCGAGCAGACCATCGAGTTCCTGATCCAGGCGCTGGGGAACACCCCGGAGGTCGGCTACACGGTGGTCCCGACCGTGCGCGAGGTCACCGGCCGGGACGCGCTCGGTTTCGCTCAGTGGGCCTCGGAGAACGCCGACGCCTTCCGGGCGTGATCGGTGACCTCGGGATAGTCCTCCACGGGGGTCCGCTTGCCGAGCAGGTGCCGGTCGAGGAAGCTGACCAGGTGAGCGCGGGTGATCCGCAGGGCCCGCGCGCCGTCCAGCTCCTGCGCGGGCAGACCGAGCGCCGGCCTGAGCACGGCGTAGTCGACGAACGCCGAGTGGTCGGTTTTCGCGACCGTGATCCAGCGCTTCCAGCCCTTCAGGTTGACCCAGGCCTTGTCCCAGGAGCCGTAGCCGGGCGCGTGCGCCGGCGCCCCGACCAGCATGAACGGCCGGTCGAGCGGCTCGTCCAGCTCGAACGTGCCGTCCAGGTTGACGCCGGCCTTGATCCGGGTGTCGGCGAGCATGCTCTGAGCGGTGGCGAACCCGCCCATGGAGTGGCCTGCCATGGCGATCCGCGACCGGTCGATCACCTTGCCCCACCGGCCCTTGAGCAGCTCGCCGAGCACGAACCGCACGTCCTTGACCCGGCTCGCGGCCACCTTGACGTTGTCCTGGCCCTTCACGCAGGCCAGGCAGGTGGTGGTCCGGCCGTCGGGGAACGTGGTCGCGACCGACTCGTACGTGTGCTCCACCGCCGCCACCAGGTATCCCCTGCTGGCCAGCTCCTCGGCCAGGGAGGTCAGGGTGGCGCGCGGGAAGGAGAAGCCCGGCGACATGACGACCAGGGGCAGCCTGCCCCCTCTGACGGGGGCGCCGAGCCTGGCGTACGTCCTGGTCCTGGTGAGCGCTTCCGGGGAGACGTCCGGGAAGCTCTTGAGGATGGCGGCCGACTCCTGGGGCGTCACGTACGGCGCGGGCCGCCCCGCGGCCTTCTCGGCCGGGTACCAGAGCGAGACCATCAGCTCCCGCCGGGACGCCTCGGGGTTCCAGGGGTCGGGGCGGCTCGAATCCACCAGATGCAGGCTGGTCGTGCCGACGGGCCGGGGCCCGGTCGGCTTCGGAAGAGAGAGGTCGGCGGCATGCGCCGGAGCGGCTCCGGCGAGGACGGCCAGGGACGTCACGACTGTCGCAAGGGTTTTACGCATGGGCCCAGGCTGGTGCCGGGGGCCGCCGCCCGGGACGCCCCGATCGTCGATCGGCTCCTACTACTTTCGTCGTAATGTCCCTTTCCGGTCGGCCCATACGCTGTGAGGCATGCGGTTCGTGCTGCTCGGCGGAGGTGTGTTCGGGGTCTCGCTGCTCGTGGTGATGGGGCAGGGCGGGGTGGCGTCGAGCCTGCCCTTCCCGGTGCTCGTCGCGGTCGCGGGGGTCGCGGGCCTGGCCGCCTGGCAGGTTCGGCGGTCCTGGTGGCCGCTGGCCGCGGTGGGCGCCGTCGGCTACGTGTGGCTGGTGATGTGGCCGCCGCTGCTGGTGGCCTCCTACTACGCGGGCCTGACCCTGAGCGGGCGGCGCCTGGGCGCGTACCTCGGCGGCTGCCTGGCGGTGTGCGGGATCGCCGCGCTCGCGGGCGCGCGGCGGAGCGGCCCGTACGAGCTGATGACCGCCACCACGGGCAACGCCCTGTTCCTGGCGCTGGCCGTGATCGGGCTGCCGCTGGCGCTCGGTCTCCTGGTGCGCGCCCGCCTGGACGCGGCCAGGGAGCGCGCGGAACGCCTCGAACACGAGCAGATCATGCGGGCCGAGCAGGCCAGGGCACAGGAGCGGGCCAGGATCGCCAGGGAGATGCACGACGTGGTGGCGCACCGGGTCTCGCTCGTCGTGCTGCACGCGGGGGCGCTGGAGCTGCGGGCGCCCGACGAGGAGACGGAGCGGGCCGCCGCCCTGATCGGCGGGATCGGGCGCGAGGCGCTGGCCAACCTGCGCGACGTGCTGGGCGTCCTGCGCACGCCTGAGAACTCCGCGCTCCGGCCGCCGCCCACCCTGGAGGACCTCGACCGGCTGCTGGACCAGTCCCGTGCCCTGGGCATCACGGTGACCAGGCACGACGAGGGCGAGGCGCGACCGGTCGAGCAGGCCGTGGAGCGGACCGCGTACCGGGTGGTCCAGGAGGCGCTGACCAACGTGCACAAGCACGCGGGCGACGCCGCCACGGACGTGCTCATCCGCTACCGGCCCGAGGAACTGGAGGTGGAGGTGCGCAACGAGGCGCCCAAGGAGCCGCCCGAGGAGCTGCCCGGCGCGGGCTGGGGGCTGGTGGGACTGCGGGAGCGGGTCGAGCTGCTCGGCGGCACGCTCCGCACGAGTGCGCAGGACGGCGGCGGCTTCCTCGTGATCGCCAGGATCCCGGCATGATCAGGGTGCTGGTCGTGGACGACGAGGAGCTCGTCCGTTCGGGGCTGCGGCTGATCCTGGAGGCGGCGGGCGACATCGCCATCGCCGGCGAGGCCCGCGACGGCGCCGAGGCCCTGTCCGCCGTGCGGCGGCTGCGGCCCGAGGTCGTGCTGATGGACGTCCGCATGCCGGGCATGGACGGCCTGACCGCCGCCGCGCGGCTCCTGGCCGAGCCGGACGCGCCCAAACTGATCATGCTGACCACGTTCGACCTCGACGAGTACGTGCACGAGGCGCTGCGCCTGGGCGCGGTCGGGTTCCTGCTCAAGGACACCCCGCCGAGAGAGCTGGCCGCCGCCGTCCGCACGGTCGCCGGCGGCCAGGCCATGCTCTCGCCCTCGGTCACCAAGCGCCTGATCGCCTCGTACGCGAACCGCGCCCCCTCCCGCGCCGAGGTGGCGCGCAGGCAGCTCGCCCAGCTCACCGGGCGGGAGGAGGACGTGATCAGGGCCCTCGCCCGCGGCCTGTCCAACGCCGAGATCGGCCGCGAGCTACGCCTGACCGAGGCGACGGTGAAGGCGCACGTCAGCCGCGTGCTGGCCAAGCTGGGCCTGGCCAACCGGGTCCAGGCCGCCATCCTGGTCCACGACGCCGACCTGGGCTAACCGCCGACGGCGTCCGCGTAGTGGCAGGCCGCCTGCGCCTCGGGCACGGCGGGCAGGATGTCCAGCAGCTCCGACCGGCACCTGGCGTCCACCCCCGCCTCGGCCGCCTTCCCGGAGGCGAGCACCTGGCAGCGGGCGTGGAAGCGGCACCCGCCCGGGATCCTGGTCGGGTCCGGCGGCTCGCCGGTCAGCACCACCCGCTCGGGAGACTCCGGCAGCACCGACATCAGGGCCTGCGTGTACGGGTGCCGCGGCGCGGTCAGCACCTGCTCCACCGGCCCCGACTCGACGATCCTGCCGAGGTACATGACCGCCACCCGGTCGGCGATGTTCCAGGCCAGGCCGAGGTCATGGGTGACGACCAGCGCCGACAGCCCCAGCTCGTCGCGCAGCCGCAGCAGCAGGGCCAGGATCTCGCCGCGTACGGAGGCGTCCAGCGAGGCCACCGGCTCGTCGGCGACCAGCACCTTCGGGTTCAGCGCCAGCGCGCCGGCGATCACCACGCGCTGCCGCTGCCCGCCGGACAGCTCGTGCGGGTAGCGCAGGAAGAACCGGTCGGGCGGGCGCAACCCCGCCCTGGACAGCGCCTCGGCCACGACCTCCCGCTCGTCCGGCAGTCCGTGGATGCGCGGCCCTTCGGCGACCGCCTCGTACACGGTGTGCCTGGGGTTGAGCGAGCCGGTCGGGTCCTGCAGGACGAGCTGCACCTGCCTGCGGTACGCCTTGAGCGCCTTGGAGCCGTAGTCCAGGGCCGCGCCGCCGTACCGGACCTCGCCCGAGGTGGGGCGTTCGAGGCCGAGCAGCGTGCGGGCCAGCGTGGTCTTGCCGCAGCCGGACTCGCCGACCAGGGCCACGATCTCGCCCTCGCCGACGGCCAGGTTCACGCCGTCCACGGCCTTGGCGCGGCGACCGCGGGAGGAGAACTCCACGTGCAGGTCGCGGGCCTCCAGCAGGCTCGGCCGGGCCGTCGAGACCGCCTCGGCGGTGGTCTGCGTCTCGGTCATGAGGCCCCCTCCTTCTCGCGTACGTGCACGCAAGCGGCGGTACGGCGCTCACCCGCGGGCCACAGCTCCACGTCCAGCGTGGCGCATTCGTCCAGCGCGACCGGGCAGCGCGGGTGGAACGAGCACCCGCCCGGAAGCTGCATCGGGTCGGGCGGGTCGCCCCCGAGGCCCTTCGGCGCCAGCCGCGAGGCCGGGTCGCCCACCGTCGGGAACGCCGCCGCCAGCGCCCGGCTGTAGGGGTGCTTGGCGTCGTGGAACACCTCGGCGGACGGCCCGTACTCGACCACGCGGCCCGCGTACATGACCGCGAGCCGGTCGCACACGTCCGCCAGCACCGACAGGTCGTGCGAGATCATGATCAGCGAGATGCCGTGCTCGGCGACCAGCTCCTTGATCAGGCTCAGGACCTGGGCCTGCACCATCACGTCGAGCGCGGTGGTCGGCTCGTCGGCGATGATCAGCCGGGGCGAGCAGGCCAGCGCCATCGCGATCATCACGCGCTGCCGCTGACCGCCGGACAGCTCGTGCGGGTAGCTGCGCGCCCGCCAGGCGGGCAGGCCGACCTGTTCGAGCAGCTCGGTCACGCGCTTGCGGGCGGCCTCCGGCTTGGCCAGGCCGTGGACGAGCAGCGGCTCGGCGATCTGGTCGCCGATCCTGCGCACGGGGTTGAGCCCGTGCTGCGCGCCCTGGAACACGATCGAGGCCTCCGCCCACCGTACGGCGCGCATGCGGCCCCACTTCATGGTGAGCACGTCCTCACCGTCGAGCAGGATCCGGCCTTCGACGCGCGCGTCGCGGGGCAGGAGCCGCAACAGCGCCATGGCCAGCGTCGACTTGCCGGACCCTGACTCGCCGGCGACTCCGAGTGCCGCTCCGGAGTCGAGCTTCAGCGACACACCGCGTACGGCGGGCACCTCGCCCGAGGCGATGCGGTACGTCACCGACAAGTCGTCCAGTTCGAGAAGACTCATGCCGCCCTCCTGAGCCGCGGGTTCAGCACGGCCTCCAGCGCCCGCCCGACCAGGGTGAACGCCATGACGACGGCCAGGATGGCAAGACCGGGGATGAGGATGTACCACCACGCGCCCTGCGTGGCCGCGCCGAAGTCGTAGGAGGAGCGCAACATGGTCCCCCACGACGTCTTGTTCGCGCTGGCGCCCAGGAAGGCCAGCGTGGACTCGGTGACGATCGCACTGGCCACCTCCAGCGTGGTGCTGGCCAGCAGCAGCGGCGCCACGTTGGGGAGCACGTGCCTGGTCGTGATGTGCCAGTGCCCGGCGCCGAGCGCCTTCGACCGCTCGATGTAGGGCCTGGCCTCGACGGCGAGCGTCTGGGCTCTGATCAGGCGGGCGGTGGACGGCCAGGAGGTGACCGCGATCGCCATGATCACCGTGAACGTGGTCCCGCCCAGGATGGCCGCCAGCACCAGGGCGGTCACCAGCGAAGGCAGCACCAGGAACCAGTCCGTGACCCGCATGAGCACGCCGCCGGCCCATCCGCGGTAGTGCCCCGCGGCGATGCCGATGACCGTGCCGATCACGATGCTGAGCACGGCGGCGAGGAAGCCGATGAGCAGCGAGGTGCGCGATCCCCACCAGACCATCAGCAGGATCGAGCGGCCGGACTCGTCGGTCCCGAAGGGGAAGGCCAGGCTCGGCGCGGCGAATTCGTCCCCGGGGGCATCGACGACGCTGGTCACGCCCTCGTCGATGAACAGCGGCGCGATCAGTGCGAGCACCACGGCGACGAGCAGGACCACCGTCCCGGCGACGCCTGCTCTGTGGGTGCGGAAGTCGGCCCAGAACCGGCTCATGGCGAGCTTTCTGCGGGCCGCGGCGACGCTGGTCATGCCGACCTCACTCTCGGGTCGAGCATGTGGTAGACCACGTCGGCCAGCGTGTTCATGACGATCACGGCCACGGTGATCAGCAGGAACGTCCCTTGCATGAGGGTGAAGTCAGGCACCTTGATCGCGCGGTAGAACAGCTGCCCCAAGCCCGGCCAGGTGAAGATCGTCTCCACGGTGACCGCGCCGCCGACCACGAACCCGATGCGCATGAACACCAGCGTCACCGTGGGCAGCAAGGCGTTGGGCACCGCGTGGCGGCGCCGGACCTCGTCGTCCCGTAGCCCCTTGGCCCTGGCCACGGTCACGTAGTCCTGGCTGATCTCCTCCAGCAGCGACGAGCGCATGACCAGCAGGTACTGGGCGTAGACCACGCCCACCAGGGTCAGGCACGGCAGCACCATGTGCGAGGCCACGTCCAGCACGTACGCGATGCCGTCCGGCGCGTCCACGCTCTCGATGCCCCTGAACGGGAAGATCCCGGGAATGGGCCCGATGCCGACGCCGAGCACCATCATCAGCAGCAGCCCCAGCCAGAACGTGGGCACCGACCAGAGCACCAGCGACACGCCGGTGGAGAAGCGGTCGGTCCTGGTGCCCGGCCGCCATCCGGCCCGCGTGCCCTGCCAGATGCCGAGGCTGACGGCGATGACCAGACCCGTGCCCGCGAGGAGCACCGTCGGGCCGATGCGCTCGCCGATCAGGTCCAGGACCGGGCGCTTGTACTCGTAGGACGTTCCCAGGTCGAGCCTGAGCGTGTTGCCCACGAAGTCGAAGAACTGCTGGAGCACCGGCTTGTCCAGGCCGAGCCGGTGGCGTTCGAGGTCGAGCTGCTCCGGCGTCATGTTGCGGCCCTGCGCCAGGTTGCGCACCGGGTCGCCGGGCAGCAGCCGGAACACGAAGAACGTCCCGACGATCACCATGGCGATGCTGAACAGCGCCCCACCGACCTTGGACAGCGCGTACTGCAGCGTGCCGCGGTGGGTGGAGCGCTCGTCATCACCAGGGCCCGCCGCCTGGGCGGCGGGCTCTGCTGCTTCCAGCGGAGTGGTCATTCGCGCTCGTCGGCGACGGTCTTACGCCGCCTGCTCACGAGGAACACCGCCAGTCCGATGACCACGACGCCGCCCACGACGCCGACGATGAGGCCGGTGTTGGAGCCGCCCCCGCCGCTGCCGCCGCTCGCCGCCGCGGCCTTGACGTCCACGGTGTAGAACGGCCAGTAGCCGCTGCCGCCGTACAGGAGGCCCTTGTCCTCAGGGATCGGGGTGATGCTGGTGACCCGGTCCTTGCGGTAGCCCTCAAGGTCGTTCGGGTAGTAGATCGCGATGATCGGGGCCTCGGTGTAGAGCCGCTCCTCCATCTTCTTGATGGTCTCGGCGCGCTTGGGCCGGTCGAGCTCCTTCAGCTGCTCCTGGTAGAGCTTCTCGAAGGTCTCGTCGCAGAAGAACGACTCGGTGCCGCCGCCCTCGCCGCCCGGGGCCGGCCTGCGGCTGCACAGGTGCGTGGCCAGGACCTCCTCGGGGTCGGGGTTGACCGACCAGCCGCTGATCGCGATGTCGAACAGACCGGTGACGCCCGTCTCCTCGGAGAACTTGCTGGAGTCGACCTTCTTGGTGGTCAGCGTGATGCCGATCTCCTTGAAGAAGCCCGTCAGGTACTCGGCGAGCTTGTCCTCGATCGGGGTGTCGGTGTGGATGCTGAAGCGGAACTCCAGCTTGCGCTTGCCGTCGGGCATCGTGCGGACGCCGTCGGAGCCCTTCTTGTAGCCGGCGTCGTCGAGGATCTTGTTGGCCTTGGCGGGGTCGTAGGTGACCTTCGCGTCGCCCGTGGCCTCCCAGAAGAAGTCCTTGTACATCGGCGGAACGATCGAGCCGTCGGCGGGCTTGGCCAGGCCGTTCTGGACCTCGTCGACCAGCTTCTGCTTGTCGATGGCGTAGTGCAGCGCCTGGCGGACCTTGACGTCCTTCAGGGCCGGGTGGCCGTCACCGACGGGCTTGTTGTCGGTGGTGGTGGCGCCGTGGTTGAGCTGCAGGTACGCCGCGCGGCGGCCCTGGGTGTTCCACGCCTCGATGTTCGGGTCGTTCTGGATGGCCTGGTACTCGGGCGGGGCGAGCCGGCCGATCAGGTCGATGTCGCCGTTCTTCAGACCGGCGATGGCGGCCTGCGGGTTGTCGTAGAAGATGACCTGCAGCTCGTCGATCTTGGGCTTGCCCCGCCAGTAGTTGGGGTTGGCCTGCAGCTTGACGTACTGGTCCTTCTTGTGCTCGATCGCGATGTACGGGCCGCTGGTGACGGCCGGGTACTTCTCGGCGTCGTAGTTGGCCATGTCGGTGACCGACTCCCAGACATGCTTGGGCATGATCGGGATCGGGTTGTCCAGCATGGACGCCTGCGGCGCCTTGAGCTTGATCGTCAGGTCCTGGCCGCTGGCGGTGACGCTCTCGAAGTTCTCGACCGCCGGGCCGTTGGCCGTCTTGGCGGCCTCGTCCGTCATGATCTTGTTGAACGTCCAGGCCGCGTCATCGGCCGTGATCGGCTTGCCGTCCGACCACTTCGCCGCACGGATCTTGAACGTCCACGTGAGCCCGTCGGGCGACGTGGTCCACGACTCGGCCAGGTCCGCGCTGGGCTGGAGCGTCTTGGAGTCGGGCACCGTGAGGAAGCCGTACATCCAGCGGTGGATCGACGTCGAGACCAGGCGGACCGCCAGGAACGGGTTCATCGAGTCCATCGACTGCGTGGCCCCGACGCGCAGGACCTTCTTCCCCGCCGCGGGCTCCTGGGCATGGGCGGCCGTCGCGCCCTGACCCGCCACTAACAGCGCGACACCCAGCACTGCCAGGCGCGCGATCCATTTCCTCATATGTGCCTCACCTTCAGGCGGGGTTTTCCTGTGTAGAGAAAGGCACACCATACGGAGACCGCGTGTCAACGCGCTGCGGAAAATTGTTTCATTCTCGTTTCCTTTCGCGGTGTAAATTTTCAGTCCCCTTGGGGCCGCCGTGGTCCGGCGCTCCCAAGGGGACTGCGCGGCGTCAGTGGCAGCCGCCCGAGCCGCAGCACGAACCCCCTGCCTGCGGCAGCATCTCGATCGCGCCCGCCAGCTCGTAGCCGGCCTCCACCACCGCCGCGTCGATCAACCCGCGGTCGAGCGGCGCCTCGCTCGTGACGGTCACGGCCTTGGTCGCCAGGTCCACCTCGACCCCGCTCACGCCATCGACCTTGCCGACCTCCTCGGTCACGGCGCTCACGCAGTGGCCGCAGGTCATGCCCTCAACCTGGTACGTCGTGACGGTCATGCCTCGCTCCTTCACTCTTGATCCTCGGCCGCCCACTATACCCCCAAGGGGTAAATATGCTCAGCACGCGCAGACCTCATGGCGTCCTGCCAGGCCGCCACGCGGTTCAGAGCAGGGCCTCGGCCAGACCCCTGACCGAGGACTTGAGCCGCGCCACCCCGCCGACGACCTCGCCCACCTGCTCGCCCTCGTCGCCACGGGCGGCCTCTCCGTCGAGATCGGGCGGCACGGCTCATGGGAGGACCTGGACGACGCGAAGGCCGCCCAGCTCGGCGGTGCCGTCACCGGGAAGATCGTCCTGCAGGTTGGCCACACGCCCTGACGAGGCCGAAACCCCCCTGTAACGCCTTGTCCTCTCGTAAGAAATGGTCTAGATGTAGTCCAAATGGAGCGTCCTCCGCCCCCCCAGGGAGACCTCAATGACCACTGAAGAGGATTCCAGGCGACTGGCCGAGCTCGGCTACAAGCAGGAGCTGGCCCGCACCTGGAGCGGTTTCTCGAACTTCGCCATCTCCTTCTCGATCATCTCCATCCTCGCCGGCTGTTTCACCACCTTCGGTCAAGCCTGGAACTACGGTGGCCCGATCGCCATCTCCTGGGGCTGGCCGCTGATCTCCGCGTTCATCCTGATCATCGGTTTCTGCATGTCGGAGCTGGTATCGGCGTACCCGACGGCGGGCGGCATCTACTGGTGGGCCGCCACGCTGGGCAAGCCGATCCACGGCTGGTTCACCGGCTGGCTCAACCTGATCGGCCTCATCGCCGTCACCGCGTCGGTCGACTACGGCTGCGCCACGTTCCTCAACACCACGCTCAAGCTGGTCACCGACGGCGCGTGGGAAGCCACGCTGTCTCAGGCGTTCCTGCTGTTCGTGATCATCCTCGTGGCGCACGCCCTGATCAACATCTACAGCCACAAGCTCATCTCGCTGCTGCAGAACATCTCCGTCTGGTGGCACGTCGCGGGCGCGGCGATCGTGGTCGGGATCCTGATCTTCGCGCCCGACCACCACCAGTCGCTCGGCTTCGTCTTCGGCGGCACGAACAACAACTCCGGCTTCGGCTCCGGCTCCGACGGGCTGCCGTTCTGGTTCTACGTGCTGCCGCTCGGCTTCCTGCTCACCCAGTACACGATCACCGGCTTCGACGCCTGCGCGCACGTGTCGGAGGAGACCCAGGGCGCGGCCAGGACCGCCGCCCGCGGGCTGTGGCAGTCGATCTTCTACTCGGCGATCGGCGGCTGGATCCTGCTGCTGTCGTTCCTGTTCGCGGCCACGAACGTGGACGAGATCAACAAACAAGGCGGGTTCGTAGGGGCCATCTTCGAGACCGCGCTCTCGGCCCCGCTGGCCACGGCGGTGTTCGCGATCTCCACGATCGGCCAGTTCTTCTGCGGGATGAGCTGCGTGACGTCGATGTCGCGCATGACGTACGCGTTCTCCCGCGACCGCGGCGTGCCCGGCTGGCGGCTGTGGTCGAAGGTGGACCGCAACCGCACCCCGGTCAACGCGATCATCGGAGGCTGCGTCGTGGCCGCCCTGATCACCTTGCCCGCCCTCTACGCGCCTCCCGGGCTGACCACGCCGGTCGCGTTCCTGGCCGTCGTGTCGATCGCGGTCGTCGGCCTCTACCTGGCCTTCCTCATCCCGATCTGGCTCCGGCTCCGCGCGGGCGACTCCTTCAAGCCGGGCCCGTGGACGCTCGGCCGCAAGTACAAGGCCCTCTGCTGGATCGCCTGCGTCGAGATCGTCGTCGTGTCGATCTACTTCATCCTGCCCATCTCGCCCGCCGGGGTGCCCGGCGACAAGACCTTCACCTGGACCTCGGTCAACTACGCCCCGATCGCGGTCGGGGTGGTGCTGATCGGCATCGCCCTGTGGTGGACCCTGTCGGCCAAGCACTGGTTCACCGGCCCCCGCCGTACGATCGACGAGGTCCCGATCTCCTGACCCGCCAGGCGGGTACGGCCGCCACGGCCGTACCCGCCTGCTTGCAACCTGCTAGCATCCTTGTATGGCAACGCTCTACATCCGTGATGTGCCTGAGCCTGTCGCCGAGTCGTTGAAGGAGCGCGCGGCGGAAGCAGGCCTGTCCCTTTCGGCCTACGTCGCGCGGGAGTTGGCAGACATCGCTGCCAGGCCGACCAATGCCGAAATAGTCAAGCGGCTCAAGTCTCGCGATCGATCCCAAGGGCCGTCCACCGCTGACATCCTCGACGCCGCCCACGAGGGCAGACGATGATCGTCATCGACTCGTCCGCGATGGTCGAGGCGTTGGCGGGACGCGAGGCGGATGCCGAGCTCATCGATGCCCTCCAGGGGAGCATCCACGCCCCTCACCTGCTCGACGTCGAGGTGCTCTCGGCCCTGCGAGGTCTCGCGCTCGGCGGCAAGCTCAGCACGGCCGCGGCGGAGCAGGCGCGAGCCGATTATCTCACGCTGGGGATCGCCCGCTACGAGATCAAGGGTGTCGCGGAACGCGTCTGGGAGCTGCGGCACGACTACACGTCCTACGCCGCGTCCTATCTCGCGCTCGCCGAAGCGCTTGAGGCCCCGCTCTACACCTGCGACGGCAAACTCGGCGGTGGCGGGCACGGCGCCGACGTGCGGGTCTTCCCGCGCGGCTGAAGGAGCGGTCAGGAGGCTTCGAAGGCGGTGGCTACGACCGTGCGGACCTCGTCCATCGAGGCCGTGCCCAGCTCGCGCTTGAGCGAGGTCATGTCCACGTCGGGCATGCCGCAGGCGACCGCCCAGTCCCACGGCTGCAGGTCGCCGTCCACGTTGAGCGCGAACCCGTGGCTGGTGACGCCCCGGCTCTGCCGCATCCCGATCGAGATGATCTTGCGGCTGGTCCCGGTCGTCCAGACCCCGGTCAGCAGCTCCGAGCCCCGCGGCGTGTCGCGGCGCTCGGCGGGCAGCCCCAGCTTGCCCAGCGCCTCCACCAGCCGCAGCTCGACCTCGCGCACGTAGTCGACGATGCCCTGGTCCTCGGCGAGCTTGACGATCAGGTAGCCGACGAGCTGGCCCGGCCCGTGGTAGGTGAGCTGGCCGCCGCGCCCCGTCTCCATGACGGGGATGCCGCGCTCGGGGGCGGGCAGGTGGGACAGCGGCGTACGGCGCCCGACCGTGTAGACCGACGGGTGGCTGAGCAGCCACAGCGTGTCCGGCCGCTCATCCCGCTGGCGCTGGCCGACGAGGTCGGTCATGCGCTCCATCGCGGTGTCGTAGTCGACGAGATCATCCTGGATGAGCGTCAGCGGCCTTGCCCTCATCCTTCGAGGATAAGCCGCGTTCCGGGCATCGGCGCACGCGCCCCGGGCGGCTCCCGGCCTCGGCACCGAGATCGCCTGGCGTGGCGCGCAGGACGATCTCGGCCGAGACACGGCGGGCGCTACGCGGCCGAGCGGTAGCCCTTCGGCTCCTCCGGGATGAGGATCCACATGACGACGTAGACGACCCACAGCGGCCCGGGGATGAGCGACAGCAGCAGCCACAGGATCCGGACGAGAGTGGGGGGCAGGCCCATCTTGTCGGCGAGACCGCCGCAGACGCCGGCCAGAATCCTGTGCTCTCGTGAGCGGTACATGATGTTCCCTCCGTGTGTGACGACCTACCTGTTCAACGGACGGCCGGGCCCACGGACTCCCGTCAGGAACCCTGAGAAAACCCTGTAAGGGTCAGCCATTCATGCGCCATGCCCAGATGCCGGCTGGTCAGCCCCCGCGCCGGGTCCACGTGGATGAGCAGGAAGTCGGCCAGACCCTGACGCACCCTGAGGTACTCCTCGTCCTCCGCCCACACCTGGTCGTCGAACCAGACGAACGGCCGCCGGCCGACGTACCGGGCCACGTGCCGCGTCTTGAACATCTCCCCTTGCTCCGAGACCACGTCCGGGTTCAGGGGGATGACGGGCAGCGAGGGGAGGCCGATCCTGGGAGCGATCCACTCGTTGGCGTGCTGCTCCCACGTCGTCGCCCAGACCAGCTCGGAGCCGGTCGCGATGGCCAGGTCGAGAAGCCTGCGGCCGTGGCGCGGATTGAGGTGCACGGTGTAGACGTCGCCGTCGATCGTGCACCGGTATCGCCGGAAGTCCGGCGTAGGCCGTCCCATCGGGTTGAGCACGCCGTCCACGTCCAGCAGCAGCAGTGGTTTCATCCGGCCCGGTATTCCTGCGGGCTGATGCCCCGCACGCGCTTGAAGGCCGCGCTGAGCGCGAACGGGCTGCCGTACCCCACCTTCCTGGCCACCGAGCCGATCGTCGCGGCCGGCTCCCGCAGCAGGTCGGCGGCCAACGCGAGGCGCCAGTCCGTGAGGAAGGACATCGGCGGCTCGCCGACCAGCTCGGTGAAGCGCCTGGCCAGCGACGCCCTGGACACGCCCACCTCGCCGGCCAGGGCGGCGACCGTCCACGGGTGGGCCGGGTTGTTCTGCAGCAGGCGCATGGCCCTGCCCACCACCGGGTCGCCCATCGCCCGGTACCAGCCGGGCGCCTCGTCCGCGTGAGTGGCGAACCACGAGCGCAGCACCGCGATGAGCAACAGGTCGAGCAGCCGGTCGAGGACCGCCTCCTGGCCCGGCTCGTCCTTGACGATCTCGGCGCCGAGCAGCGAGATGATCGGGTCTCCGGGCTGGGTGAGCAGCGGTGGCAGCGCGTCCAGCAGCCGCCTGCTCACCTCGCCCTCCAGGTTGTACGTGCCGGTGAGCAGAACGGTGCCGCCCGACGCGTCGTTCCCCCAGGTGCGCACGCCCATGGACATGGTGTCGTAGGGCGACTCCCCGTCGACCGTGCTGCACCGCTGGCCGGGAAGGATGACGACCTGCGGCTTGAGGTCCGGGTCGGAGGCCACCGTGTACGGCTCCGGCCCCCGCGTGATCGCGACCTCCCCCGGCGACAGCCGCACGGGCTCGGCCGAGTCGAACACGATCCACGACTCCCCGCGCACCTGCGCGATCAACGACAGCGGGGCCTCGTCCTGGATGCGCATCGACCAGGGCGGATCCAGGATCGAGCGGAGCAGGAAGGCGCCACGGGCCCGCGGGCCGTCGAGTAGCGCCGCGAGCTGGTCCATGAGTTAGACGATCGCATATGCCAATGCGCTTCTCAACCATGGAGAGTCTTATGGGTATGGCGGCTTACTGGACGCATGACGATTCTGGTTCTGGGCGGCACGGGCAAGACCGGCCGCCGTGTGGTTGACCGGCTCAACGCTCTCGGCCTGCCCGTGCGGGTCGGCTCCCGGCCCCTCTTCGACTGGCGGGACCGCTCCACGTGGCGGACCGCGCTCGACGGCGCGACGGCCGTCTACCTCGCCTACTACCCCGATCTGACCTTTCCCGGCGCGTACGAGGACATCAAGGCGTTCACCGAGCTGGCCGTGAGCGGCGGCGTGCGGCGGCTGGTCCTGCTGTCCGGGCGGGGCGAGCCGGAGGCGGAGGCCAGCGAGCGGACCGTCCAGGAGTCCGGGGCCGAGTGGACGATCGTCCGCTGCAGCTGGTTCATGCAGAACTTCAGCGAAGGCTTCCTCTTCGACCAGGTGCTCCAAGGCGTCATCGCGCTGCCGGTCGCCGACGTGCCCGAGCCGTTCCTGGACGTGAACGACGTCGCGGACGTGGCCGCCGCCGCCCTCAGCCGGGACGGCCACGCGGGCCGGCTCTACGAGCTCACGGGGCCGCGGCTGCTGACGTTCGCGCAGGCGGCCGAGGAGCTGTCCGGGGCCACCGGCAGGGAGATCTCGTCCGTCCAGGTGACGCGGGAGGAGTACGTGACCGCGGCCGTCAAGGACGGCCTGCCCCAGGAGGAGGCCGAGGGGCTGGCCGCGCTGTTCACCGGCATCCTGGACGGCCGCAACTCCTCCGTGGCGGACGGCGTGCGGCAGGCCCTCGGCCGCCCGGCCCGCGACTTCACCGACTACGCCGCGGCCGCCGCCGCGATGTGGCAGCGCCCGTGAGATCTCGGCGAGGGAGACAGGCGTGAGACTCGGCGATGCTCGTGGGGGCCGGCCGGGAGTCCGTACGCTACGCGAGCAACTGATCGGCCCCCGCATCCGCTAGCCTCACCCTCGTCACTCCCGCATTCTCGGAAGGTTGTCGTCGTGATCGGCTGGCTAGAAGCGGTGGTTCTGGGGTTGGTCCAGGGGCTCACGGAGTTCCTGCCGATCTCCTCCAGCGCCCACATCCGGGTGGTCTCCGCCTTCGCCGGCTGGCAGGACCCGGGGGCGGCGTTCACCGCCGTCATCCAGATCGGCACCGAACTGGCCGTGCTGATCTACTTCCGCAAGGAGATCTGGGAGATCATCTCCACCTGGACCAGATCCCTGTTCAACAAGGACCTGCGCGGCCGGTGGGGCGCCCGCATGGGGTGGTACATCATCGTCGGCTCGCTGCCGATCGTGGTGCTCGGCGTGACGTTCAAGGACCAGATCGAGGGCGTCTTCCGCGACCTGCGCCTGGTGGGCACCACGCTGATCGTCTTCGGCCTCCTCCTGTGGTTCGCCGACCGCACCGCCCGCAACAAGCTCACGCTGGAGAAGCACCTCAGCTTCGCCCACGCCATCGTGTACGGCTTCGCCCAGGCGCTCGCCCTGATCCCCGGCGTGTCCCGCTCGGGCGGCACCACGACCGCGGGCCTGCTGCTCGACTACCGCCGCGAGGACGCCGCGAAATACTCGTTCCTGCTGGCCATCCCCGCCGTGCTGGGCTCGGGCGTCTACGAGCTGCGTGAGATCGGCGAGGGCCCGGCCCCCGCGTGGGGGCCGACGATCCTGGCCACGGTCATCTCGTTCATCGTCGGATATCTGGCCGTGGCCTGGTTCCTGCGTTACATCAGCACCCACCGCTTCACCGGCTTCGTGATCTACCGGATCATCCTGGGCTTCTTCCTCATCCTCGCGACCACCGCGGGCTGGATCCCGTCCCTAGGCTGACACGAGGGCCGGAGCCGGATAGTACGCCGCCCACGCGTCGTCGCCCATGCGCAGGATCTTCAAGCCGGTCCAGCCGAGGGCGACGGCGGGCAGGGCCCAGAACAGCACGGTCGCGGGCCCGTACGGAATGGGGAACGAGACGACGTACCCCACGAAGACGAGCAGCGGCACCCACCAGCCGACGAAGCCGGCCCGCCACACGGCCACGGTCAGCAGCGGCAGGCCGGCGATGGCGAAGAACATCCACGGCAGCTGGAAACCGAAGACCACCCCGGGCAGGTTCAGCATCTCGTCGAGGATCCGCTGCGCCTCCTCCGGCGGGTGGTGCTGCCCCAGCCACCATTCCACGGGGTCCACCATCAGCAGCGCGGACATCGCGAGATAGCCGATCACCGTCATCCCCGCCGCCACGTGGCCGAGCCGCGTGGCCTTGCGCCGGGTCAGATGGGCCAGGCCGAGCGCGGCCACGGCCATGAGCATCCAGCTCCAGTGGTAGAGCGCTGACTCGGTCTGGGCCAGCGCGGGGTTCGCGCCGTAGCTGACCGCCTCCCGGTCGTCGCCCCAGGTGCCGGGATCGACGACGACGGCGACGGCCTGGAGCAGCGGGGCCACGACGAGCAGCACGCCCGCCGCGACGCGCCGGAAGGTCACCTGGTCGTTCAACATGCCGACGACGGTAGGCGCCGCGCCCGCCGCCCGTCGTCCGCCTGCGGGCCGACCTCGGGTCCCCTGCGCGGTGGAGAAGATCAGGTCGGCCGGAGGGTCCGGGGGTAGCGGCTGCAGACGGCGAAGACGACGGCGAAGAGGGTCCAGGCGGCGACGTACGCGACGGGATGGGCCCAGGCGTCGCCGATGAGGTCGCTCAGCGCGGCGCGGCCCTCGAAGTAGAGCGCCAGGCCCGCCACCGCCCCGGGGATCGCGCCCCACCAGCGCTGCCACCACACGTCGTGGGCGATCACCTCGAACGCCACGAGAGCGACCGGGCCGAACAGGAGGAACTTCAGTCCGGGCGGGTCGGACAGGAACGCGGCGAGCGCCATGACCGCCACCGCCGAGGCGGCCGTCAGAAGCACCACGAGCCCGAAGGGGGCGGGCTCGTCACGCGGGTCGTCCTCCGGGTCGGCGGGTGGGTCGATGTCATCTGCCACGATCACCATTCTGGCCGACGGCGTCGCTATCCGACGGACACACTCTCCCTCGGCGAAACCGCCGCCGGGCGGTAGGTCGCCAGCGTGAACAGCAGCGCCACCAGCCCGAACGCGGTGGCCAGCACGATCACGCCCGCCCTGCCGTACCAGTCGAGCGTCGCGCCGCCGGCCAGCCCGGCCATGAACAGCCCCACGTACTGCGCGGAGGACAGCAGGCCCAGGCCGATCGGCACGTTGCCGGGCACCACGGAGACGGTCCTGAACTGCTGGGCGGGGGCCACCAGCCAGCCGAGCGCACCCCACAGGAACGCCCACACGAGGGCGACGGGCAGGGCCAGGTTCGCGACGGGGATGAGGGCCAGGAACACGGTGCTCGCGCCCAGGGCCAGGAGCACCATCCTGCGCGGCCCGTACAGGTCGGTGAAACGCCCGCCGAGCTGGTTGCCCACGATGCCGCCGATCCCCCACGCCCACAGCACGGCGGGCAGCGGCAGGTCGAACAGCGACCCGATGTAGGTGTACGCGGTGAAGGCCGCCGCGAACATCAGCAGCTGCGTCACCAGCACCGCCAGCACCTGCCGGTCGCCGAGCGGCGCGAGGCGCTCCCGCAGCCGCCCCGACGTCGGGATCCTGACCGCCGGCACCACCGCCGCGACCCAGGCGAACCCGATCACGCCCAGCCCCGCCACCAGCCACAACGTGGACCGCCAGCCCGAGACCGAGCCCAGCCAGGTGCCCAGGGGCACGCCGATCGCGGTGGCGACCGACAACCCGCCCATCACCAGCGCCAGCGCGCGCCCGCGCCGCTCGGGCTCGGTCAGCGCGTTCGCCACGCCCGACGCGGTCGGGGTGAACATCGCCGCCCCCGCCGCCGCGACCACCCGGGTGGCCATGACCAGCGCGTACGTCGGAGCCAGCGCGGTCAGGACGTTGCCCAGCACGAACACGCCGAGCCCCACCAGCAGCAGCGTCCTGCGCGACAGGCGGGCGGTAAGGGCGGCGAGGACGGGCGACAGCACCGCGTACGCCAGCGCGAAGACGGTCATGAGCTGGCCCGCCGCGGAGGACGAGATCCCCAGGTCCTTCGAGATGGGCGGTAAGAGCCCGGCGGTCACGAACATGCCTGTGCCGATCGCGAAATTTCCGGCAGCAAGCGGGTAGAGCCGCGAAGTCATCAAGCCTCCAGAGCACGGTTGGACACACATCAAACTGTCTTATAGTTGGATCGTTGTCAAACAATAGAACGAAGGTAGGGTTGGACCATGCGCCTGCTACCTCACCCGGCAACGGAGGACATCGAGCTCACGGAGGTCCTGCGGGCGCTGTCAGACCCCGTCCGCCTGGAGATCGTCGTCCGGCTCGCCCTGAGCGGCGTGATGAACTGCGGCGAAGCGGGCGACGCTCTCGGCGTGCACAAGTCGACCGCCTCGCACCACTACCGCACCCTGCGCGCGGCCGGCGTGGTCATGACCAGGCAGGAGGGGCGCGTGAAGTACATGAGCCTGCGCCGCGACGACCTCGAGTCCCGCTTCCCCGGCCTGCTCGACTCGGTCCTCTCGGCGGCCGGGATCCCGAACACGGTCCTGAGCCCGACCGCCGCACTGAGCCCGAGCGCCGCCGCGAGCGCCGGCGTGCCCGCCCAGCGTTGATGCGCCGCGACTCGCTGCCCATCCGGGACGTCCTGCCCGAGCTGCTCGCCGCGCTCGACCGGCGCGGCAGCGCCGTGCTCACGGCCCCGCCCGGCACGGGCAAGACGACGGTCGTGCCGCTGGCCCTGGCCAAGGCGGGCATGCGGGTGCTGGTCGCCGAGCCGCGCCGGTTGGCCGTACGCGCGGCGGCCAGGCGGATGGGCGTGAGCTACACGATCAGGGGCGAGCGCCACACGGGCGCGAACCCGATGGTCGAGGTCGTCACCACCGGCGTCCTGCTCCAGCGCCTCCAGCGGGACCAGGAGCTGGCCGGGGTGGACGCGGTCATGCTCGACGAGTGCCACGAGCGGCACCTGGACGCGGACACCTCCCTGGCGTTCCTCCTGGACGTACGCGACACGCTCCGGCCCGACCTGCGCCTCCTGGCCACGTCGGCGACCGCCGACGCCGAGCCGTGGTCCCGGCTGATCGGCGGCCCGATCGTCGCGGCCACCGGAGCCGCGTACCCCGTCGAGACGGTGTGGGCCCCGCCCGCCCGCCCGGTCGCCCCGCCGCACGGCCTGCGCGTCGACACCGCGCTCCTGTCCCACGTGGCCTCGGTGGTCCGCAGGGCGCTGGCGGAGCGGGACGGCGACGTGCTGTGCTTCCTGCCCGGCGTGGCCGAGATCGGCAAGGTCGCCGGGATGCTGGACGGCGTGCCGGTGCTGCAGGTGCACGGGCAGGCCCCGGCCCACGTCCAGGACGCCGTGCTCGCACCGGGCTCGGGCCGCAGGGTGGTGCTGGCCACGTCCGTCGCCGAGTCGAGCCTGACCGTCCCCGGCGTGCGGGTGGTGGTCGACTCCGGCCTGGCCCGCGAACCCCGTACCGACCACGCCCGCGGCCTGGGCTCTCTCACCACGGTCAGGGTCTCGAAGGCGTCGGCCGGCCAGCGCGCGGGCCGGGCGGGGCGCGAGGCGCCGGGCACGGTCTACCGCTGCTGGTCGGCGGCCGACCACGATCGCCTCTCCGACCACGCGCGGCCGGAGATCGCGCTCGCGGACCTGACGGGGTTCGCGTTGCAGGCGGCCTGCTGGGGCGCGCCCGACGCCTCGGGCCTGGCCCTGCTGGACCCGCCGCCGCCCGCCGCCATGTCCGCCGCCGGCCGCACCCTGGAGGCGCTGGGCGCGCTCGACCCCGCCGCGCGGGTGACGGACCGCGGGCGCCGGATGGCGCTCGCGAGCGTGCACCCCCGCCTGGCCAGGGCCCTGCTCGATCTCGGCCCGCAGGCGGCCGAGGTGGTGGCCCTGCTGTCGGAGCAGCTGCCGCGCGACGCGGGCGACGACCTGGTGGAGGTCTGGCGCACGGCCCGCCGGGGCGGCACCGGCTTCGCCGCCCGCTGGCGCCAGGAGACCAGGCGCCTCCAGCGAACCCCCGGCCAGACCGCCAAGCAAACCACCGACCAGACCACCGGCCAGACCACCGACCAGACCACCGGCCAGAGCGCTCACCAGACCACCCGCCGGACCGCTCACCAGGCCACCGGCCAGGCCGCCGAGGGACGTCGTGGTCTGCCCGACGACGAGCTGGCCGGGACGGCGGTGGCGCTGGCGTTCCCCGAGCGGGTGGCCCGCAGGCGGGGCGCAGGTTACCTCATGGCGTCCGGCACACAGGCCCAGCTCCCCGAGGGGTCCAAGCTGCACACCGCCCAGTGGCTGGCCATCGCGGTCGCCGACCGGCAGACGGGCTCGGCGTCGGCCCGCATCAGGCAGGCCGTGGAGATCGACGAGGAGACCGCCAGGCTGGCGCACCCCGCCACCACCCGGGACGAGATCGCCTGGCACGTCCCCCCGGGCGAGCGGCGCGGCGACGTGCTCGCCCGCAGGGTCGAGCGCCTGGGCGCGATCGAGCTGTCCGCCACCCCGCTCAAGGACGCCGACGTCCGCGAGGCCGTCCTGTACGGCCTGCGCACCGAGCCCGACGTCCTGACCTGGACGAAACAGGCCAAGGACCTGAAGGATCGTCTGGCCTTCTGCCACCGCGCCGTCGGCGCCCCCTGGCCCTCGACGGACGCGCTCATCGACCTGGCGGACCAGTGGCTGGAGCCCGAGCTGTCCAGGGCCCGCCGCCGGGCCGACCTGGAACGCATAGACGTGGCCGCGGCGCTGAAACGCCTGATCCCCTGGAGCGAGCGCCTGGAGACGGCGGCCCCCGAACGCATCGAGGTCCCCAGCGGCTCCCACATCCGCGTCGACTACTCGGGCGACCGGCCGGTGCTGGCGGTGAAGCTGCAGGAGCTGTTCGGCTGGCAGGAGACGCCCGAGATCTCCGGCGTGCCCGTCCTGGTGCACCTGCTCTCCCCCGCGGGCCGCCCGGTGGCCGTCACCGCGGACCTGGCGTCGTTCTGGCGCGACGGCTACCGTTCCGTACGCGCGGAGCTCCGCGGCCGCTACCCCAGGCACCCCTGGCCGGAGGACCCGCTGACCGCGCCTCCCACCCGCCGCGCCAAGGAGAGGCGAGCATGAGGGCTATCCGAAGAATGCATTTCGTATGACGCCGTCTGGATAGCCGCCGTCGTGTTCACCTCCTACAGTCCATTCCTAAGCGTGGCGATGCAATGGGGCAGAAGAGGCCAATATCCCGACGGCTTCGGCTTTGTCGACAAAGCGTCCAGCGCCAAGCCATCAATTTCCGACTGCAGGGAGGGCGCCATGCGCCGCATCACGCTCGTCTTGGCTGCGATTGCTGCCCTTGGCAGCTTCATCGCGTCACCAGCTGCCGCTGCCGCAAAACCGGACTGGGGTGGGATCATCTACAGCGTGGACTGGGGCGGGCTCATCAACAGCGAAAGGCTGGGGTAGGTGACGGTTCCGATCTCGAGTTCGGATATTCAGCGGCCTGCTTCGAGCTCAGCCGCTGAGGGTTGGGAATCGATCGATTCTCAACGCCTTGCAGAAGGTGAGCCCACCCATCCCGCTCTTTAACACGAGCGAATACCGACGCTCGGATGGTTAACTGATACGCGAACGCATGGCCCATTTGGCTACAGCAGCAAGCACTTTACGGGGACGATGACGAGTGCGGCCACGATTTAAAGAGCCACTTACCGCATGATTCCCGCCGTTAGGGTGGTCGGCGTGCTTGAGTGCGGTCCAACGCCCTTAGTGTGACCTGCTGCACGCCGGAGGCGACTGCGGCGCTGACCGTGACCCGGCTCCTGCTCGAACAGGCGCCGATCCACCCACCCGTAGTCGTACGTGATCTCCAGCGGATAGGCGATCTCGTCGGTGCTGGTCCTGGGACAGCCCCGCGTCAGCGGCGGGACCAGCGGAAACTCGGTCGCGGGGGCGCCCAGCGAGCGCTGGCGGAGGGCGAGGGATGGTCCGTTCACGCGTATCGACCCTATCGAGCCGGGCGGCCAGGATGCAGACTCTAGTCATGTTGTGGGCAGGCAGGTCCGCTGTCGAGATCGCGACGGCCGTCCGGCGTGGGGACGTCACGGCCACGACCGTCGTCGAGGAGCACCTTCACGCCATCTCGGAGCGGGATTCCAGGGTAAGGGCGTTCCGGCTGATCAGAGAGCAGGCGGTGGAGGAGGCGCAGGCCGTACAGAAACGGCGCGACCTGGCGGAGCTGCCGCTGGCCGGCGTGCCGGTGGCGGTGAAGGACAACCTGGAGGTCGCGGGCGAGGCCACCCGCGGCGGGTCCGCGGTCACGGCGGACGCGCCCGCGCCGGAGGACCACGTGACGGTGGCGCGACTGCGGGCCGCGGGCGCGGTGGTTGTCGGCCTGACGAACCTGCCCGAGCTGGGCCTCGTCGCGCTCGGCGACAGCGCGTACGGCATCGTGCGCAACCCCTGGAACCCGGCCAGGACGGCCGGCGGGTCGTCGTCGGGCAGCGCCGCGGCCGTGGCGGCGGGCATGGTGCCGTTGGCGCTGGGCAACGACGGCATGGGCTCGCTACGCATCCCGGCCGCCTGCTGCGGCGTGCTGGCGATCAAGCCCGGCACCGGGCTCGTGCCCCCGCCGAGCGACCACTGGGACGGGCTCTCGGAGAACGGTCCCCTGACGACCACCGCGTCCGACCTGGCGCTGGCGCTGTCCGTGCTGGCGGCCGACCCGGCGCTCGCCGAGTCCTGGCGCGGCGGCCGGCGGGTCGAGCCGCGCCCGCCCATGCTGCGCTCGGTGTGGGCGGACGATGACGAGATCTGGGAGCCGCAGCCGCCCCAGGACAGCCCCGAGCCGTTCGACCTGCGGGTGGCGTACGCACCCCAGCCGCTCCCGGTCGGCCTGCCCATGGACAGGGAGTTCCAGGCCGCGGTGCGCGGGGCGGCGGAGACGCTGCGCCAGGCCGGGCACACGGTGGTCGAGCACCGCGACAGGCTGCCCGCCTGGCTCGGCCCCGCCACGATCGCCACCTGGCTCACCAGGGCCGCCGAGTCGGCCGACGGCCTGGACCGGCGCCGCCTCGAACGCCGCACCCGCGGGCTCGCCCGCGCGGGCCGGGTGCTCGGCGCGCTCAAGCTCGACGGCGCGCGCGGCCGGGAGCGCTGGAGCGGCTACGGGGCCGACCAGTGGTTCGGGGACGCCGACGTGCTGATCACGCCCGCCCTGGCCGCCATCCCGCCGAAGGCCGAACGCTGGGGCGAGCGCGGCTTCGTCCGCAACGCGCTGACCAACGTCAGGTACGCCCCCGCCACCGGCCCCTGGAACATGTGCGGCTGGCCCGCCATCACGGTCCCCCTGGCCACGCATTCCAGCGCGCTGCCCATCGCCGTCCAGATCGTCGCCCCGCCCGGCGGCGAACCCCACCTCCTCGGCCTGGCCGCCCAGCTCCAGGCCGCCCATCCGCCGCTCAGGCCACCCGGCTTCGCGTTCTGAGCCCCGGGTTCTGGCCCCTGAGTTCTGGCCGGTGCCGCACCCCCGGCCCGAGCCCCACGTCCTGGGGCTGGAGCCGGGCGCGCCGGGCTCGAAGGAACTCACCGAGGCTCATCGGTCCCCTCTCCCGGCCCCCGATCGGCGGGCGCACGCCGGTGCGCCCGCCGCGGAGTGCCGTGCTCAGACGCCGACCGGATGCCAGACGGTCTTGGTCTCCAGGAACCGCGTCATCCGGCCGGTCCCGGGGTCTGCCGTCCAGTCCTGCCGGGAGGGCCGCAGGACGCGCTTGAGGTTCTCGGCCGCGGCCTGCTCGCAGCTCAGCGCCAGGTCGGCGTCCTCGACCCCGGTCAGGTCGAGCCCGTTGACGTCCATGTGCGCCGCCAGCCAGGGCGCCAGCTCCGCCTGGTGCCCGGTGAGGACGTTCACGACGCCTCCGGGCAGGTCGGACGTGGCCAGGACCTCGGCCAGCGTGATCGACGCGAGCGGCGAGCGCTCGGACGCCACGACGACGCACGTGTTGCCGGTCACGATCACGGGCGCGACCACCGACACCAGCCCGAGCAGCGGGTCGGCGGGCGCGATCACGGCCACCACGCCGGTCGGCTCGGGCGAGGACAGGTTGAAGTACGGGCCCGCCACCGGATTGGCCGCCCCGCGCACGGCGGC
>NZ_JBITJQ010000055.1:0-49875 GCF_044460125.1 Nonomuraea sp. NPDC050153 | reverse complement strand
CGTGGCTGGCAGGGATTCCTCTGGCCAGAACCAGGGTCTCGCCGTTCGCCAGGTTACGACCGCCCTAGATCACTACCAGATTCGCCAACAGTGTCCTCCGAGGACGCGACCGAGAACCGCTCGGTGCAAAGGTGGATATGCAGGATGGCCGGGTTCGCTGGTGCCGGGATGAGGCGACCGCTTTGGACCGGTTGCTTTCAGTGGTGCGGCTCGACCACGACCTGTCCTCAGATCAAAACTTCGAGCAGCTGGCTCTGGTCGCTGACCAAGCGTCCGAGACCCGAGTTCCTTGCCGTCGCCGTCGCGGCAGGAGCAGCGTTTGAACGTGCTGCCTTCAGCCATCGGTTGTCCTGTCCTCCTCCATGAGGGTGTGATCGCCGAGCAGCGCGAGCAGGGCGGCGGTGGGCACCAGGTACCTCTTGCCGACGCGGATGATCCGGCAGGGGAACTGGCCGTCCCTGGCGAGTTGGTAGGCCGTGGTGCGTCCCAATCCGAGCGCCCGTCCCGCGGTGACCACGTCGACCACAGCCGGCAGTTGCTGGATCTCGGCCCACGTCAGCGCGCGCCTCATCGCCGGCCTCCAGGCCGAGAAGGACGCGCGACTGCTGTGAGCCCGCCCGGTACGGTCGGAGCGGTGCAGGTGATCGGCTGAGCATGATTTCCACAGCTGTCCACCGCCCCATAAGCCGTACTGGGCACGACGTATCGACGCCCACCTCGGCGGCGGCACTCAAGCCCGATTCGATCGTCGCCCCGGGAGCCACGCATCGCATGGCGCTGTGAGGCGCCGCGACGATGATGAGCAGCCCGTCGGGGGTCCCGGCGTGGATCGGGAGGTTGTGCGCTCGGGGATGGTTGCGCACGGCGGACAAGCGGAAACAAACCCCATCTGGTGACCGACCCTGACCTGAGGTGCTCAGCAGACCCTTGATCGCATTGAGCCGGCCCAGGCGAGCCGTTCGGCGGCGCATGCCAGGGCCTCTTCTGGCTGAGGTCGTTGGGCCTGATGGGCGTGGTGAATGACGAACTTCGAAGGGTGATGTGGTTGGGTCGTGTCATGGTGATGTGGCCCGATCATCCGAGTCACCTGGTCCCTGTCACTGTTTAAATACCCGTCTCCAGGCGCGAATCCGGACACGAGTGCAGGTAAAGAACGGGCAAGATCGCGCTCCGTAACCCGGTGTATCTCTTTCAGAAATGCCCGAAGCTGCGCCGCCCCAGCGGCGGATGGAACCACCGGCACGGCATCTGGCACTACCAGATCGAACTGCCACCCACCCCCGACGGCAAGCGCCGCGGCCCGCTCCGCCGCGGCGGCTTCACCAGCCAAGACGACGCCGAAGCCGAACTCGCCCAGGTACGCGCCCTGCTGGCGTTGGCCGGCCCGCGCGAACCCACCACCCGCACCCAGATCGCCGACCTGATCAAACGCACGCTGGCCGAGACCAAGACGCTGCCCAACATGGAGACGGTCCGCCGCAAAATCAAAACCGGGCTGGACCTGACCCAGGAGATCACCGTCGAGCAGTGGCTGGAGGAGTTCCTCCAACGCAAGCGGAAGATCGAGGAGAGCACGCGGCGTTCCTACGAGGGTCACATCCGCCTCTACCTGATTCCCTACCTCGGCCGGCTGGCGTTGGACCGGCTCAAGGTCAGCGACATCGCGGTGATGTTCGAGCAGATCGAAGAGTTCAGCGACACCATCGCCGAACGCCGCGCCAGCCCCGACCCGAGCGTGCGGGCCAGCGTCAAATACCGGCGGCCGGTCAGCATCGCCACCATGCACAGCATCCGCGCCACCCTGCGACACGCCCTGAACATGGCCATCCGCCAAGACCGGCTGCTCGACTTCAACCCCGCCGCCGTGCTGGAACTGCCACCCAAGACCCGCCCCAAAGCGTTGGTGTGGACCGACGACCGGGTCCAGGACTGGCAGACCGCCTTCCACGAGCGCCTGCGTGCAGAAAGGCGGTGCCGTGACGGGCGGCGGGTGGATCCGGTCGACGCCTACACCAGCACGCCCCGGCCTTCCCGGGTGATGGTCTGGACGCCGGCCCAGACCCGGCTGTTCCTGGAAGAGGCCCAGCGGCACCGCCTCTTCGCCCTGTACCGGCTGATCGCCTTGCGTGGTCTGCGCCGGGGCGAGGCGTGCGGGCTGCGCTGGAAGGAGGTCAACCTCGACGCCCAGACCATCACGATCAACTGGCAACTGGTGCAGTTGGCCGGGCAGGTCCACGAAGGCACGCCCAAGACCGACGCCTCGGTACGCACCATCGCCCTGGACGCCGAAACCGCCGCGACGCTGCGTGCGCACCGGCAGCGGCAACTCCAGGAACGACTGGCCATGGGCGAGGCGTGGAAGGCCACCGGGTTCGTCTTCACCCAACCGGATGGAGATCGGCTGCATCCCCAGCACGTCACCGACCAGTTCCTATGGCTGGCCTACCTCGCCGGCCTGCCACCCATCCGCCTCCACGATCTCCGCCACGGCGCCGCCTCGCTGATGCTGGCCGCCGGAGTAGAGATGAAGGTCGTGCAGGAGACGCTGGGGCACACCTCCAGCTCCTTCACCGCCGACACCTACACCTCGGTCTTCCCCGAGGTGGCGACGGCGGCCGCAGAGAAGACTGCGGCCTTGCTGCTCGCCGAGGAGGAGGACCAGAAAGGGCCGGGAGAGGTGATCCCGCTGCGGGCCTGACCCGCCACATCAGGAACCGGCCCCGTGATCGCCGTATTCGCACGGCGGGACGGGGCCGTTTCCTTTGCCAAGGAAGTCCCCAGAAGGCCGATGTCGATCATGGCGTGTGCGGGGTTGGTGCGCGCGAGTACGTACGGAGCACGCAAGCGCTAGACGAAAATTCTAGAACGCATCCGATCCCGCATAACCGCAGGTCAGGACATGATCAAAGCGCGCCCTGCAGGATTCGAACCTGCGACCGTCGGATTAGAAGCAAGATCCTTTTGTGTCGCGTCGTGCCGTCGGGTGATGGTTCGTGCCACCTCAGCGCGTTTTGCGTGTCAGGCGGTGCCGGGTCCTGACGGGGCCCGCCGGGGGCGTGCGAGCACGCACCGAGCACGGCTGACACCCCAATTGATCAACGTAGGTGGGGCCGCACGAATGAATCCTGCCCCCGCAGCACGCCGGCACTACATGTAGATGACGGTCGCCGCGCTCGGGACGTGCTCCAACACCCGAACGCTCCGTCGGGCGCCCCACAGGAGCCATCTTCCCACCGTCTGGAGGAGCCCGCGGCTTCATCACCCAGCCGGTTCGCGCTCCACGGTCGTCTCAAGACGTTTACTACCGGGCGCTCCCTGTGATCCAGCAGGACGGCCTTCGCGGGACACGAGAGCACACCAGCACGGCTCTCCCTGGCCCTTGGACCAGGGAAACCCTGGACGCTTCGATGAGCCGGTGACGGGAGAGCATCGCCGGTATGGATGCGACAAGAAATAGTTCACGATCATCCGCGAGTGGACACGAGAGTGATTCGCTGGTCGAGAGATCCCGTGTAAGCGCCATACAGAATGAACGCCGTCGGCGGGCGTTTGCCGGCGAACTCCTTGCCGATCGAGAGCGACATGCCGGAGGACACGCTGATCAGACGCGGTACCCCATCGGAGAAGGTGGGTGTGTGCCAGCGCTGGGCGGAGGCGTCGGAGCAGCGCGAGAGCCGGACCGCACGCATGCCGCCCCCGTTGAAGGCGACGTCGTCGTACTTCTCCCCCGCAGTCAGACACAGTCCGCTGACGATGTTGACGAGCTGGAACCCTTGAGGGTCTCCCTTGTTGCGCCAGGCTGTCCGCGCGTCGGTGCAGCGCGGCGTCGCGATCCGGCCGCTGATCACACCGATGCAACGGCCGGCGTAGGAGATCCGGGTGCCAGGGACCGCCCTCGGAGTGGGCTTCCGGGTAGATTTCGGCGTGGATCTCCGGGTCCCCTTGGGCTTGGAGGTGGGCTTTGGCTCGGGGGAATTCCTCAGTGTCGGTTGGGCCGCGGGTGGAGATGGGGACGGATTTGAGGGATCCGGTGGCAGGGCCACCAGCACAACCACTGCGGTGGCCGCGATCGCCGTCGTGATCAACGCGGGCGTCACCCAGCCCAGTCCTCCGGCGGAGACACCCTTCGCCTTGCCCATGGCTCCCATGGCAAGGGGCAGGGCGACGATCGGCAGCGCGGCCCGCAGCCTGGTGTTGAGATCGAGCAGCTCGCCGTAGGCCCGCGTACAGCTCGGGCAAGACTCGAGATGCGCGCGCAGCGACCGCGGAAGCCGCCCCTTCTTCTTGCGTACGGCGGCGGCCAGCGGCTCGGCGAACTCGCGGCATTCAGGGGACGCACCCGCCATGTGCTCGGCCAGATACGCCTTGCGCAACCCCTCGCGGGCACGGAAGGCCAGCACGTTCACGTTGCCGGTCGTGATACCGAGGATCTTGGCGACCTTTTCGGGCGTCTCCTCCTCGATCAACGTGTGCCACAGCACGGTCTGCCAGCGTGGCGGCAGGGAACGATAGGCGCGGCTCACCAGGTCGTCGGGCGGTTCCGGCGCCTCCACCGTCAGCGCATCTTCCCTGAACTCAGAGGTCAAGACCAGCCGCTGATCGGAGCGGGCCCACTCGGCCGCCGTGTTGCGAACCACTGCATACAGATAGGGACGCCACGGCCCCTCCGGACCGGCCGTGCCAGAGCGGACGGTCCGGAGGGTGCGGGTGAACGCCTCGCTGGCGAGATCCTCCGCTGTCTGCGGGTCTGGACACAGACGGCGGGCAAGAGCGAGGACAGCCGCGTGGTGCCGCTCATGGAGCTCGGCGACGGCGCGGCTGTCCCCCGCCCTGACCAGGCGGGTCAGGACGGTGTCCTCGATGGTGGACTCCGTCACCTACCTGATCACGAACCTCAGCGCGTTCTTCGTGTACGCCGCCTTGGCATACACGCGAGCCGACTTGCCGGCGGGGAGACCGACGAGCCGGGTGGCCTTCGTGGTCGCGCTCTTCACCGTCGCCGTGCCGTCCTGCTGGGATTCCAGCAGCCAGCGCTGGCCCTTGGCAGTGCCACGGCAGGTGGTGAGGACGACAGCGCGTTTACCCTGGCGGGCCGCGCCGAGAGCCAGGCAGCGGCTGCTGTATCGCAGTTGAACGGCCCCGCGGGCGACCGGTGAGACGCGCCACTTCGTCCGGCATGCCCCTAGGCTCGCCTGTGAGCGGGTGGCGGTCAGGCAGGTCCCGTACGAGCTCTTGAAGCTGGCGGTCCGTGCCTGCTGCCCAGCCGACGGGAGCGGTTCAGGGACCGCCGTCGGAGCCGCGGAGGATTCAGGCGTCCGGGTCGGAGTGGGAGTCGTGGTTGCCTCCGGGTTCTTGGCCGGGGTCGGCGCGGCTGTGGTGCCGCCGAGCAATTCGGCCACGAAGCTGCCTCCGGTGTCGCGCACCGCCGGAGCTCCGTCGTTCTTGTCCTTGACGGACAGGCGTCCACCGGCCCGGCTGACGAAGCTTGTCCGCTCCTGCTCCGCCTGGGGCAGCCACTGCTGCGATCGTTCCTTCGCCACGCACTTCTCGGTCGTCACCGTGTCGGCCATCTTCAGGCACTGGCCGGTTCCGGCGTTGCGGATCGTCAGATAGCCGTCGGCGTCGATGCTCCGCTGCCAGGTCTGGTTCTTGGTGTCCGCACACGAGCGCTGTACCACCTGCTGCCCGCTGTCGTCGAGACACTTGCCGTTATCGACTGCTTTGAGGCGGAGGTTCCACACCGGGCTCCGCTGGTCCTGGATCAGGTACGGGCTGAACGCGACGTTCCTGTTCTTCGCCAGTGGCGGCTGCTTGACCGGGGTCGGCTCGAAGTAGCGGAACTCGTCGATCCGGCACGAGTCGAGGTGATAGTTCGACGCGGCGTCGCTCTTGCACTCCGGCTTGCTGCCCGAGTTGCGGCAGAGCGGGTCGTTACCGTTCTTGGGATCGTTGTTGCAGTGCGAAAGCCCAAAGGTGTGCAGCAGCTCGTGGGTGAGCCCGGCTTCGCCCCAGCACCAGCGAGGCAAGATGGCGCCACCATTGCTGAGTCCGGCGTCGGCACCGCCACCCGTGCACGAGTTGGTGATGTCGTTGTCCCGGACGAAGAACAGCGGCTTGACACGATTGGTAGGCCAGAGTTTGCGCACCAGGGCCGGCTGGGCAGCGAGGTTCTCCCCGAGCGCCTTGCTCATCTCCGCCCGGTTTCGGCCCTTGACGAAGGGCAGCTTCGCCACCACGGGACGGCAGTCGCCATCCTGCAGGAACCGGACTCTCCGGGAGATCTCGAACCGTTGAGCGCTGGCGTCGAAGGTCTGGTCCGTCTCCCAGATGGCGTTCAACAGGGCGCCCAGATCGGCGTCGTACTTGTCCTGCTCTGGCTGATAGACGTAGATCGGCAACACCCATCCCTTGTCCGGCGAATCCTCTGCGTCGCAGGCGAACTGCGATCGCGAAGCCGCCACCGCCGAGGTGGACCACGGTACGGTCAGCACTCCCGCCAGCATCGACAACAGCAACGACAGCGGGAACAGCAATCTGATTCTCTTCATGGAGCTCCTTTCGCCAGAAAGGAGTCCGTCCGCCGAAGGCGATTACGCGGCTTCGTGATTTTTCTGGGGAAGCTGCTACAGAGACGGACTCTCGCGGCAAGTGTGACCGCCCGCCACACCAGGTCGAGGTCAAGGCGGTCAACCGCGGATGAGTGCGGTGAGAAGGTCCTTGACCTCGGTCGCCGCGTAGACGTCGCCGTCGAAGGGGCCGATGAGGACGGGGCCGTCGGCGGGATCGTCGGGTAGGCGGCCGTGGCTGCCGCGGACCGGCGAGGGGTCCAGCGGCACGACGGACATCGTGTAGCGGAACCCCAGCTTCTTCCTGGCCAGCGCTGCCGCAGCGCGGAGCTTGACGAACGGGTCCCGGGGGTCCATGAACAGCTCGGCCGGGTCGTAGCCGGGCTTGCGGTGGATGTCCACCAGCCGCGCGAAGTCCGGCGCCCGATCGTCGGAGAGCCAGTAGTAGTACGTGAACCAGGCGTCGGGCTCGGCCACCGCGACGAGTTCCCCCGCGCGTTCGTGGTCGAGGCCGTACTTCGCCTTGCCTGTCTGGTCGAGCACCTCGTCCACGCCGGGCAGGGCGGCGATGACGTCGCGAGCACGGTCGAGGTCGGCAGGGTCACGTACGTACACGTGGGCCACCTGGTGATCGGCGACGGCGAAGGCGCGGGAGGTCCACGGGTCTAGGTACTCCATCCCGGCCTGGGTGTAGACCTCCAGCAGGCCTGCGGTGCGCAGCGCCCGGTTGATGTCCACCGGGCGGGAGGCCGGCGTGATGCCGTATTCCGACAGCACCACCACCTCGGCGTCCTCTTCCAGGAGCGGGACCAGCGCGGCGTCGACGGCGCGGGCCGCGGCGATCGCCTCGGGACCGGCGGGGCCGTACCGCTGCAGGTCGTAGTCGAGGTGAGGCACGTAGACCAGCAGCAGATCCGGCCGTTCGCGGGCCAGGATGCGGCGGGCCGCAGCGATGATCCATTCGGAGGAGGCGATCCCGGCGTTCGGGCCCCAGTAGGTGAACAGGGGGAACGGTCCCAGCGCCGCCTCGAGGTCGTCGTGGAGTGAGGCCGGGCGGGTGTAGCAGTCGGGCGACTTGCGGCCGTCGGCGTGGTAGATGGGACGCGGGGTGACGAGCAGGTCGGTCGCGGCGCCCATCGCGTACCACCAGCAGACGTTGGCGGTGCGCAGGCCGGGCGCGGCGCTCCACAGTTGGTCTCCCTGGATGAGCGCGTTGTGCTGGCGCCACAGGAGCACCTCGCCGAGGTCGCGGAAGTACCAGCCGTTGCCCACGATGCCGTGCTCGCGCGGTGGCGCGCCGGTGAGCAGGGTGGCCTGCATCGAGCAGGTGACGGCCGGAAGGATCGGGCGGAGGCCGGCGGCCGGGCCCACTTTCGCCACGTTGGGCATGTGTGCCAGCAGGCGCGGGGTGAGCCCGACGACGTTGATCACGACCAGTGGCGCCATCACAGCTCCTTCAGACCGAGCGCGGCCAACTGCCGCCGGGTCCAGTCGAGTTCTGCGGCGATGCCTTCGGCGAGGTCCGGCGGTGCACCGGGGAGCACGTTCCAGGTGTAGGTCTCCACCTCGATGTGCCGGGTGAGCGGGGCGGGGCCGCCGAGCAGGGCATCCAGCACTTCCCGCAGGTAGGGCGCGGTGGTGGTGAGCGGTGGCGGTGGTGCGGCGTGCAGCGGTACGTGGAAGTGCACCCGCCAGCGCTCCCCCATGGGCAGCCCGCCGGCCAGCGCCTCGCCCAGATCGTCGGTGAATCCGCTCGGCGAGCGCGTCTGGTGCAGGAAGCGGGGCTCGTCGAACGCCTTCAGCGTGTCCTGGCTGCCGGGTGGTGCCTCCAGGGCGCACGAAGCCTGGAGCTTGACGATGGGGAGTCCGAGGCCGGCTGCCGCGGCGGCTTCCTCGAAGCCCACGGCCAGGTGGCAGGCGTCAAGGCATACACCGAGGTGGTCGCAGTCGACGTCGGCGAGCAGGCGGGTGGCTTGCGGGGTGGTCTCGACGATGCAGCCAGGCTCTGGTTCGAAGCCCAGCCGGATCGTCTTGCCGGTTCGATCGGCCAGATCGCGCAGTCCACGAGCGGCGGCGTCGAGATTGGCCGCGACCGCCGCCGCCTTCTCCGCCGTCCAGCCGGTCCGCCAGGCGAGGGGCAGCGTGGAGATCGTGCCTTCGGTGACGTCGTCCGGCAGCAGTGCGGCGAGGATCTCGGCGAGCCCCAGGGTGTAGCGCAGCCGCTCCGCGTCGGCCCAGTCAGGGGCGTACACGCGGTACTTCACGATCTCGTCGTGAAAGCCGCGGTACGGGAACCCGTTGAGGGTCACGACCTCCAGGCCGAGCGTGGTCAGCCGCTCACGCAGGCCGGCGAGCTCCCCGGGCCCAGCAAGGAGATCCGCTGCGGCGTGCTGCGACAGCCACAGGCCGAGACCGAGCCGTTCGGTGCCGAGCAGATTCCTGACCCTCGCTGCGATACCTGAGAGCTGTCCATGGATGCCGGGGAGATCCTCGGCAGGGTGCACGTTGGTGCAGTAAGCCAGGTGCACGGTCGAGCCGTCCGGGTGACGCAGTCGCATGGTCATCCTCGCTTGATCGTGTTGCCGGCGTAGTCTGGGTCGGCTGAGCCGGTCTCCAGATCGAGCCGTCCGCTCTGCCCGTAGAAGGCGACCGGATTGCGCCAGAGCACCTGGTCCACATCGTCGTCACCGAAGCCGGCGGCGAGCATGGCGTCGCGGACCTCACGGGTCTTCAGCGGGTCGCTGCGGCCCCAGTCGGCGGCCGAGTTCACCAGCATCCTGGCGGTGCCGTACTCCTTGAGGATCGCCACCATCCGGCCGGGGTCCATCTTGGTGTCGGGGTAGATCGAAAACCCCATCCAGCAGCCGGAATCGGCGACCATACCGACGGTGGGCTCGTTGAGGTGGTCGACGAGCACCCGTTCGGGCGGGGTGCCCGCCGCCTTGACGACGTCGAGGCTGCGGCGGGTTCCCGCGACCTTGTCGCGGTGGGGAGTGTGGACCAGGATCGGGAGGTCGTTCTCCGCCGCCATCGCGAGCTGGGCCTCGAAGGCCCGCTCCTCGGCGTCGGTCATCGAGTCGTAACCGACCTCGCCGACCGCGACGACGGAGTCCTTCAGCAGGTACCGGGACAGCTCGGTGAGCACCTCCGCGCAGCGCGGGTCGTTGGCCTCCTTCGGGTTGAGCGCGAGGGCGCAGTGGTGACGGATGCCGTACTGGGCCGCGCGGTACGGCTCCCAGCCGAGGAGCGCGTCGAAGTAGTCCAGGAAGCTGCCGACGTTGGTGCGCGGCTGGCCCAGCCAGAAGGCGGGCTCGACAACAGCGCGCACCCCCGCGTCGTACATCCGCTGGTAGTCGTCGGTGGTCCTGGAGGTCATGTGGATGTGCGGGTCGAAGATGCGCATCAGATCCTCTCAAGGATGTCGTGGGGGACCGGGCGTCCGGCCGCCCGTCGCTCGGCCGCGTAGTCCGACAACATGCGCGTCAGCTCGGCGTCGGTCCGCCCGTCGAGGCCGGCGACGGAGGCCAGCGGGATCTCCATGAAGACGCACTTGAGCACGCCCTGGCGGAAGGCGTGGTCGTCGAGCCACTGCGCGCCGTACGGCCCGAGGGCCGCGGCCACCAGCCGCGCGTCGTTGGTCCGCAACGCGTCCTCGACCAGCGGGATCGCTGCCGCGCCGAGGCCGAGCTCGGGCAGGGCCGCCAGGATCGTCAGCCGCTCACCGCTGTCGCCCCGCTCGTAGAGCGCTCGTATGGTCGCCTGGTCCCCGTGCAGCGCCGCGAGCAGCGCGCGCCGCGCGCCGGTGCCGCCCCGCCGTCCGGCCTGCGGGAAGAGCAGGTGTACGGCGCCGTGGTCAGCCTCGACCTGCGACAGCGCCTGCGCCAGCCACTCCCTCGCCCGCGGCTCCATCTCGCCCATACTGTCTCCTTCCTTCCTGACTCGCCGTCCTGAGGAAATCGATCGACCGGCGGGCGACCTGCGGTGCCGCGTGGCAGTGCCGGGCGAGCTCCACGGCCACCTGCCCCTGGTAGCCGGCCAGCGCGGCGAGCACCGGCGGGAAGTCGATCTCGCCCTCGCCGAACTGCAGGTGCTCGTGGACGCCTCGGCGCATGTCCTCGATCTGCACATGCACGAGATACGGCAGCGCCCGCCGGACGCATGCGGCCACGTCGTCCGGCTCCAGGCATTGGCAGTGCCCGATGTCGAGGGTGAGCCCGAAGCGAGGGTGACCGCCGAGCATGGCACGCAGCCCCTCGAATCCGGCCAGGTCTTCCACGAGCATTCCGGGTTCGGGCTCGAATCCGAGTGTGATGCCGAGGCGGTCGGCTGTGGTGAGGAGCCCTTCGCACTGGCGCGCCAGCCGGGCCCACGCCGTCTCCTCGGGCACGTCCTCGTGCTTGACCCCGCTCCACAGGTGCATCACGGGAGCGCCCAGGTCGGCGGCGATGCGCATGGCCTGGCTCAGGAATCCGACGCGGCGCTCGGCGTCCTCGCTGATGAGGGTGGGATGGTGCTTGCGGCGGGGGTCCAGGGTGTAGCGACCACCCGTCTCGATGACCGCATTCATACCGAGCCGGTCGAGCAGGCCCGCGATGCGGTTCACCTCGGCGGTCAATCCGGGGGCGTAGGGGTCCAGATGGCCGTGATCCAGGGTGATGGCGGCACCCGTGTAGCCCAGCTCGGACAAGATCACGAGGGCCTCGTGAAGTCGATGGCCGGCAAATCCGTTGGTGCAATAGGCCCAGTTCAGGGCCGGAGCCTTCACGCCGGTCCGGGTCATGACGTGGCCATCCGGGCCGAGAGCCACCTGCCCGCAGGCAGCGCGCCGAGTAACACCCCTGCCGCCGGCAGCCGTCCGCTGCCCGCGACCGCCGCCGCCTGCAGGGGGATCAGGCCGAGGATGCTCGCCCGGACGGCCTTGCGTACCTGCTCGGGGTCGGGGCGGGCGCGTAACCCTGCCTGGGCCGGGATGGTGGCGGCGAGATGGCTGGCGAGGAGAAGGACCGCGCTCGCCCGCGCGGCGGTGTCCTTCGAAGAAGGACTGTCACGCAGGCAGGACACGGCCGCCAGCCCGGCCGCAGCGGTGCTGGCGGCGAGCGCGCCGCGCACTGTCTTCACCGTCGCCCCGGTCACTTCGGCCCTGCCGAGGATGCTGATCCCGTAGGTGTGGGCGCCGATCGCCAACGCCATCGGGGCGGCGGCCCTGACCTGTGGGCCCGCGCCGAGCAGCACGTCTAGTGCGCGGCAACTCGCCATCGTGGCCGGTCCCAGCGGGGTCCGTTTGAGTCCCAGGTCGTACGCCCACACGGCACCGGCCAGTAACCCGGCCACGCCCAGGGCGCGGCGACCGCCGGACGCCGCGGCGACGATCAGACCCGCGCCGGTCAGCCCGGCCGCGATGCCGAGCGCGGTGCCCGGGCGTACCCGGCCCGAGGGGATGGGGCGTTCCGGCCGTTCGACGGCGTCGGCCTCGCGGTCGGCCCAGTCGTTCAGCGCCATGCCCGCCCAGTAGATGAGCACCGAGGTGAGGGCCAGGCCAGGTGTGGAGCTCCGCCCGGCGGCGGCCCCGGCCATCATGTCCCCCGGCACCGACAGCGCGGCGGGGGCACGGACCAGTTCGAGCAGCGCCTTCACGAGGCATCCCCAGCCAGGTCCGCGGCGAACGCGCGCAGCCGGGAGTACTGGGCGGCGAGCGCATGCTCATCCGCGCCCAGCGGGTCCTTGAAGAAGAAGCCGAGGTCTGCCAGCACGCCGTACCGCCCGCGCTCGTGCGCGCGAGCCACCAGCCGGGCCAGATCCAGGACGAGCGGAGCGGCGAGCGCCGAGTCGCAACCCTGCCAGGTGAACTGGAGGCTCATGCGCACGCCGAGGAAGCCCTCGAAGGTCACATGGTCCCAGGCGGTCTTCCACTCGCCAAGATCCTCGACGTAGTCGATGTGCGTCTCTCCTTCGACGGGCGTGCCAAGGATCCCGGCGACGGCCCGGTCCTTCGAGAGCGCCTTGCTCGCCCGGGCCGCCGGGTCGGCGAGGGTGGCGCCGTCTCCCCCTCCGAGCAGGTTGAGCCCGGACCATGAGCGGACCCCCAGCGACCTCTGCGCGAACATGGGCGCCAGGGCGCTCTTGACCAGGGTCTCGCCGGTCTTCCCGTCGCGCCCGGCATACGGGACGGCCCGCAACTCCGCGAGCTCGGCCAAGGCCGGCAGGACAGGCCCGGTCGACGGGGTGAACTCCACGTAGCCGCAGCCGGCGCGGAACGCCGCATAGGCGTAGAGGGAGCTCGTCGGCAGCACCTCATCGCCCGCGGCGAGCCGCTCTTCGAGGTCGGCCAGACTCTGGAACTCCGGGCGTGGGGCGGTGGGAGGCTCGGTCGACGAGACGTTGACAACGACCACCCGGGCGAGCCGGTGCCGGTCGCGGAAGTCGGCGATGTCGTCGGCCAGGCGGCCCGCGGCTGCCGCCTGGGTGTTGTCGCCGGGAACATGACCCGGTCTGATCTCCGCGTCGGCGGCGTCGAGATCCTGGTCGAGCAGTCCGGGCAGGCCCGCCGGCACCACTCCCGCCTTGCTCAGCTGTTCGGCGCGCTTCCGTAAGGGGACTTCAGTGATGTCGTGGCCGCCGAAGATCAGGCCGGCGATCGGAACCAGACCTCCGGGGAAATCCGGAGACTCGGTGACGCAGCCCTGGGCCGGTAAAGCACCCGCCCTGACCGCGGCGGCACCGATGGTCGCGGTGGTCGCCACGGATCCGCGTGCTCCGATGAACCAGACGCCGACCTTGCGCATAGGAGCTCCCGTTCATTCCGCGTATACCGGTATGGAGTTGACATACCGGCATGGGATTACGCGGATCGTAAGAGCCCTTTTATCGACGGTCAAGCATAAGTCTGCCGACTCTCGCCCTAACTGGCGCCGGTCAGGCCGACAACGCCTGGTCCACGGCCTCCGGCGACAGCATGTGCTCGATCATCATCACCGCCGCGCCGACCACCCCCGCCCGGTCGCCGAGCTCGCTGACACGAATACTCAGATGCTGGGTGGCGAGGGGCAGGGACCTGCTGTAAATCACCTCTCGAAGTCCGGCGAGCAGGTGCTCGCCCGCTCCCGCGAGGTCACCGCCGATCAAGATCATGGCTGGGTTGAAGAAGTTCACAATGGAGGCCAGGACGACGCCGACCTCCCGGCCTGCCTGCCGGACCAGCTGGATGGCCTCGGTGTTGCCCGCACGCACCAGGCGTACGACGTCGCGGCTGTCGGCGGTCTCGTGGCCCGCCGCGTGCAGGCGTGCGGCCAGCGCCGCGCCGCCCGCCACGGCCTCCAGGCAGCCGACGTTGCCACAGCGGCACACCACGTTCTCCTCGGACGAGGGCACCCGGATGTGGCCGATGTCCCCCGCCGCACCTTGCGCACCGCGGTGCAGGCTGCGGCCGCTGATGATGCCACAGCCGATGCCGGTGCCGATCTTGACGTAGATGAGGTGCTCGGCCCCGGACCGCCCGGCCCAGTATTCACCCAACGCCATCATGTTCACGTCATTGTCGACCAGCACAGGGACACCAAGTCGAGCGCCGAGCCAGTCGGGCACGGGAAATCCGTCCCAGCCGGGCATGATCGGCGGGTTGACCGGCTTGCCGGTGTCATGCTCCACCGGACCCGGCAGGCCGACGCCGACTCCGCACACGTCGGCGAGACGGCGGTCGCACTCGGTGAGGAGCTCGCGGAAGGTGTCCACGAGCCAGGTCAACACGGCCTCCGGACCGCGGGCGATGGGCATCTCCACTTCCTGCTCGGCCACCATCGTGGCCGCCAGGTCGGTCACGGCGAGCCTGGCGTGCGTCGCACCAAGGTCAGCCGCGAGTACGATCCGCGCACTCTTGTTGAAGGCGAACGCCGTCGCCGGACGGCCGCCAGAGGAGATCACGTCGTCGGCCGGCACCACCCAGCGCTGACTCAGCAAGGCGTCGAGGCGGAGGGACACCGTGGACCGCGCCAGGCCGGTGAGCTCGACCAGCTCAGCGCGGGTGCGGGCCCGCCCGTCGCGCAGGAGCGAGAGCAGAGCCCCCGCTCCGGCCGCCGGGCTGCTTGCGCCGGTCAGCATGCTCTCAGTCAACAAGCGCTCCATTTCGTCGAGAGATGCACACTTTCTATGATCCCTCATGCGCCATTATGCCATTTACACTTCAACTTTTGCTTGACCGTCGGCATAAGTGCGATCTAGCATCCGGCAGCATGAAGGACATAAGCCGGAAACCGGATGATGCTCCGCGTGTAGGGATCGTCGGCACCGGTTTCATGGGCCGGGTGCATGCCCGCGCCGCGCGCATGGCCGGGGCAACGATCGCCGGGGTGGCCGGGTCGCGATTAGAGAAGGCGCAGGAGGCCGGACTGGGTGCTGCCAGGGTCTTCGCCTCCGGCGACGAGCTCATCGAGTCCGGCGAGATCGATCTGGTGCATATCTGCACCCCCAACCATCTCCACGCCCCATTCGTCCTCAAAGCGCTGTCGGCCGGGCTGGCCGTCGTCTGCGAGAAACCGCTGGCCAGCGACGCGATGACCGCCGCGCTCATGGCGGGCCGGGCGGCCGAGGCGGGACTGGTCGCGACGGTGCCGTTCGTGTACCGCTTCCACGCCATGGTGCGGGAGGCGCGGGAGCGGGTCGCCTGCGGTGACATCGGCAGGATCAGCTTGATCCAGGGAAGCTATCTCCAGGATTGGCTTCTCCGCCCGGACGACGACAACTGGCGGGTGGACCCCGAACTCGGCGGGCCCAGCCGGGCATTCGCCGACATCGGCTCCCACTGGTGCGACCTGGCGGAGTTCGTCACCGCCGACCGCATCGTCAGCGTCTGCGCGCAGACCGCCATTGTCCAGTCCAGTCGGGCGACCAACACACCCGTCGTGACGGAGGACGTGGCAACCGTCCAGTTCCGCACCGCCTCCGGCGTCGTCGGCACGCTCGCCACGAGCCAGGTCTCCCCGGGCCGCAAGAACCGCCTGTTCCTGGAGATCTCAGGCACCGAGGCGAGCCTCGCGTTCGACCAGGAACAGCCCGAGCTTCTCTGGGTCGGCGACCGCAGCGGATCGCGGACGCTCATGCGCGACCCGGCGATCCTTTCCGAGGCGGCCCAGCCGTATTCGCCGCTCCCGGCCGGACACCCTCAGGGCTACCATGACTGCTTCGACGCCTTCGTCGCCGACACCTACGCCGCGCTCCGTGGCGAGCATCGTGACGGGTTGCCGGTGTTCGCGGACGGCGCCCGAGCCGCCGCCATCTGCGAGGCCGTCCTGACCTCGGCGCGGACCGGGGGGTGGACCGAGTGCTGAGCATGCGCGGCATCGGCAAGAGCTTCCTGGGCGTACGGGTGCTGTCCGGAGTGGACCTGGACGTGGCGGCCGGCGAGGTGCACGCTGTCGTCGGCGAGAACGGAGCCGGCAAGTCCACCCTGATGAAGATCATTTGTGGGGTACACGCGCCGGACGAGGGCACCGTCGAGATAGACGGGCGGCCGGTTTCCTTCGGCCACCCCCTGGACGCACAGCGTTCCGGTATCGCGATCATCTACCAGGAGTTCAACCTGCTGCCCGAGCGCACCGTCGCCGAGAACGTCTTCCTCGGGCGCGAGCCGGTCCGGCGCGGCCTGGTCGATCGGGCCGCCATGGAGCAGGCGACCGGGCGGCTCCTCGACGAGCTCGGCGAGAACTCCTTCGGCCCCCGCGACGCCGTCAAGCGCCTGTCGGTGGCCCAGCAGCAGGTCGTGGAGATTGTCAAGGCGTTGTCGGTGAACGCCCGGCTCGTCGTCATGGACGAGCCCAGCGCGGCGCTCGCCGAGCACGAGGTCGAGCTGCTCTACCGGCTGATCGGGCGGCTGAGGGAACGCGGCGTCGCCGTCGTGTACATCTCCCACCGATTACGCGAGGTGTTCGACCTCGCCAACCAGGTCACCGTGCTCAAGGACGGCAAGCTCGTCACTACAGTCCCGATCAGCGAGGTGTCGTCCGACGAGCTGATCCGTCTGATGGTCGGCCGCGATCTCGGCACCTACTTTCCGCCACGGTCGTCCGCGACCGGCGAGGTACGGCTCAGCCTGCGCGGAGCGGGCAACCGCAAGCTCCGCGACATCGATCTGGAGCTGCGTGCCGGGGAGATCGTCGGCATAGCGGGCCTGCAGGGATCCGGCAGATCGGAACTCGCCAAAGCGATCTTCGGTGCGGAGCCGTTCACCACGGGTGAGATGACCCCGTCGCGTCCCCGCTCGGTCCGGGAAGGCGTGGCCATGGGCATCGGGCTGGTGACCGAGGACCGCAAGGCCGAAGGGCTCGCGCTGCGCCAGTCCGTGCGCGACAACGCCCTGCTCGTCGCCCGCGCGGTGGGCGCCAAGAGCCGCAACGGCCTCCGCGACCTGCTCGAACGGGTACGCCTCTCGCCTCCGCGCCAGGAACAGGAGGTCCGCTACCTGTCCGGAGGCAACCAGCAGAAGGTCGTGCTCGCCAAATGGATGACCATGGCGCCACGCGTGCTGCTGTTCGACGAACCGACCAGAGGTGTCGACGTCGGCGCCAAGGCCGCCATCCACGACCTGATGCGCGAACTGGCGAATGACGGCATGGCCATCATGATGATCTCTTCCGAGCTGCCCGAGCTCATCGGCATGAGCGATCGCATCGTCGTCCTGCGGGACGGCCGCATCGCCGGCACGCTGCCGGCTGGGGCCTCCGAGGAGGCCATCATGCGACTGGCCGCGGGAGAGGTGGCCTGAATGAACACCCTCTCACGCAGTCGCCGTCCCGCCCTCGGCAGCGAGGCACGAGGCGGCCTGACGGCCCGGTTACGTGAGCCCACGCAGGTGGTGTTCCTCGCGCTGCTCGGCCTGATCGCGGTCGGCTGGGTCCTCGTCGCGCTCGACGGCGGCCAGTTCCTGACCACGGAGAGCGTCGTCGGGATCCAGCAGCGCTCGGCGGCCCTCGGCATCGTGGCGGTCGGTCAGACGCTGGCGATCCTGGCCGGCTCGCTGGATCTGTCGGTGGCCTACCTGATCAGCCTGACCTCGCTGGTCGCGGCGGAGATCATGGCGGGCCGGGACGGGAACATCCTGCCCGCGGTCGCCGCGGTGCTGGCCATCAGCGCGCTGGTAGGGCTGGTCAACGGGCTGATCATCACCAGGCTCCAGGTGCACGCCTTCATCGCCACGCTCGGCGTCGCCCTCATCATCAAGGGCGTCGTCGACCACCTCTACGACGGTCCGGCGGGCAAGGTGCCCGAGTCGTTCCAACTCCTCGGCTACTCCCGCATCGGGCCGATCCCGCTCTCCGCCCTGCTCTGGGCGGGCGTGGCCGTCGTGGCCTGGTTCCTGCTGAGCAGGACCCGGCTGGGCTACCGGATCTACGCGGTCGGCGGGAACGAGGAGGTCGCCCGCCTGTCCGGGATCCGCACCAGCCGGGTCATCGTGCTCACGCACGTGCTCTGCTCCGTCTGCGCCGGCGTCGCGGGCCTGCTGCTGGCCAGCCGGCTCGGCGCCGGCGCGCCCACGGTGGGCACCGATGGCGGCTACGACCTGGAGTCCATCGCCGCGGTCGTGCTCGGCGGGACCGCGCTGGCCGGCGGCAAGGGCGGGGTCGCCGGAACCGTGGGCGGGGTCCTGCTGCTGGCCGTCCTGGACAGCATCTTCAACCAGCTCGAAATCAACTCCTTCGTCAAGGACGTGGTCCGCGGCGTGGTCATCGTCATCGCGGTGGCCGTTTACGCCCGGCGTATCAAGGGACGGTCGGCATGAAGCGGGCACTTCCCATCCTCGTGGTCCTCGTGGTGCTGCTGGCCGCGATCGCGGTCGCCAACCCCTACTTCCTGGAGCCCGCCGGGTTCCTGGCGTTCCTCAAACGGGCCGCTCCGCTGGTGATCCTCGCCGCGGGACAGTATTTCGTCATCGTCTCCGGCGAGTTCGACCTGTCGGTCGGCTCGCTGGTGACGGCCGAAGTGGTGATCGCCGCGCGGCTCATCGACGGCGAGGAACCGGCGACCTGGCCGGTCATCGCCCTGCTGATCGTCATCGGGTTGCTCATCGGGCTGATCAACGGCGTGGTCACCACCAAATTGCGGGTGCCGTCGTTCATTGTGACGCTCGGCATGCTGCTCATCCTGTCCGGAGCGGTGTTCCTGTGGACCGGCGGCGCACCGCGCGGCGCCCTCTCTGAGGGCTTCAGGGCCTTCGGCCGCGGCAGTCTCGGACCGTTGCCGTGGTCGGTGCTGATCCTGCTGGCCATGGGGGCGGCGGCGATCTGGCTCATGCGCGCCGATTTCGGCAAAACGCTGATGGCCACCGGCGACAACGAGCGCGCCGCGTCGCTGTCCGGAGTCCGGGTCGACCGGGCCAAGATCTTCGCCTTCATGCTCTCCGGTCTGGCCGCCGCCGTCGCGGCGATCCTGCTCGGCGGCTTCGCCGGAGTATCGGCGCAGGTGGGTCAGGGGCTCGAGTTCTCCGCCATCACCGCCGTGGTTCTCGGCGGCGTGGCGCTCGGCGGCGGGCGCGGCTCCGTGCTCGCCGCCATGGCCGGCGCCTTCACGCTGGAGGCGCTGTTCACCCTGCTCAACCTGTACGGAATCTCGGGAGCGCTGGAGTTCACCGTGCAGGGCGTCATCATCATCGCCGCGGTCGCGGCGGGAGCCGTCCGACTTCCCTGGAAGTTCACCCCCCGAAGAGGAGACGCACATGCCGCGTCGTAAGGCCGCAGTCGCCGCGTTCGCCGTTCTCGCCCTCGCCGGCTGCACCACAGACAAGCCGACGGCCACGACTCAACCCGCCGCTTCCGCCCCGAGCGCCGGTCAGAGTGCCCAGGGCTCGGGCACGGGCGCGCAGTCGAAGTTCTTCGTGCAGGCGGACTTCGACGCCCAGCTGGCCATGCGCACCCAGACCCCGGAGGGTCCCTCCGACAAGCCCTGGGAGCAGGCCATCGCCCCAAAGATGACGGACACGGCGAAGTACAAGAAGGACGGGCCGTACCACCTGTGCTTCTCCAACGCCGCGGTCAACAACCCCTGGCGCCAGGTCGGCTGGAAGACGATGCAGGCCGAGGCTGGCCTGCACAAGGAGATCACCAAGTTCACCGCGCTGGATGCCGAGGGCAAGGACGACAAGCAGATCTCCGACATCGCCGAGCTGCAGGCCAAGGGCTGCGACGCGCTGATCGTCTCGCCGAACACCACGGCCACGCTCACCCCTGCCGTGACGGCCGCCTGCGGGAAGGTGCCCGTCATCGTGTTCGATCGGGGCGTGCAGACGGACTGCCCGGTGACGTTCATCAAGCCCATCGGCGGCTACGCCTTCGGCGCCGACGCCGCCGAGTTCCTGGTCGAGAAGGTGCCGGCGGGCGGGAAGGTGCTGGCGCTGCGCATCCTGCCCGGCGTGGACGTGCTGGAGACCCGCTGGTCGGCGGCGAAGGTGGTCTTCGACAAGAGCCGGCTCCAGGTGGCGGGGGTGGAGTTCACCGACGGCGACGCCGCCAAGACCAAGAGCATCGTCAGCGACTACATCCAGCGGTACGGCAAGATCGACGGCGTCTGGATGGACGCGGGCGCCACGGCGGTGGCGGCGATCGAGGCGTTCGAGGACGCGGGCGTGCCGGTGCCGCCGATCAACGGCGAGGACCAGCAGGACTTCCTGCAGAAGTGGAAGGACGCCAACCTCACCGCCGTCGCGCCCACGTACCCGACCTACCAGTGGCGCACCCCGATCATCGCCGCGCTGAAGATCCTCAAGGGCGAGGAAGTGCCCAAGATGTGGAACCTGCCGCAGCCGAAGGTCACCAGCGAGAACCTGTCGGCCTACCTGAAGCCGAACATGCCGCCGCTGCACTACGCGCTGTGCGGTTGCGAGAGCCTGCCCGGGTTCCCGGAGACCTGGGGCGGGAAGAAGAGCTGACCATTTCCCTCCGCCCATTCGACGACGAAGAGGGACGCCATGTTCTCCATCGGAGTGAACACCTGGGTCTGGGTCTCCCCGCTGACCGACGACGAGCTGACGCGGCTCGCGCCCCGCATCGCCGGGTGGGGCTTCGACGTCATCGAACTGCCCGTCGAGCAACCCGGCGACTGGAACCCGGACAAGGCCGCGACGGTGCTGGCCGAGCACGGGCTGACCGCATCCGCGGTGCTGGTCATGCCGCCGGGGCGCGAACTCGTGGCCGCCTCCCCCGAAACCATCCGCGACACCCAGGACTATCTACGGCACTGCGTCGACGTGGCAGTGACCGTCGGCTCCCCCGTGATCGGGGGGCCGGCGTACGCCTCGGTCGGCCGCACCTGGCGGCTGTCACCCGAAGAGCGCCGCGCCGCCTACGCCGAACTGCGTGAGAACCTGCGGCCCGTCCTGGACTATGCGGCCGACCGCGGGATCAAGCTCGCGGTCGAACCGCTCAACCGGTACGAGACCAGCCTCATCAACACCGTCGAACAGGCCCTCGACGCGCTGCCCGAGGACTGCCACCTGGCACTCGACACCTACCACATGAACATCGAGGAGAAAGACCCCGCGCACGCGGCACGGGCCGCGGCCGGCCGGATCGCGCACGTGCAGGTGTGCGGCAGCGACCGCGGCACGCCGGGCGCCGACCGATTCGACTGGCCAGGCTTCACCCGGGCTCTGCACGACGCCGGCTATCAGGGGCCGCTCGTCATCGAGTCCTTCACCGCGCACAACCAGACCATCGCCACCGCAGCCTCCATCTGGCGGCCCCTCGCGCGAAGCCAGGACGCGCTCGCCGTGGACGGGCTCGCCTACCTGCGCACCCTCTGACACCGCTCGCCCATCCGACACCGGGTCACCTTCGCGCCCCCGACGCCTGCTCGCCGTCCGACTCCAGCTCACCTGCGCACCCCCTGACCGCCCATCGGCGTGCGCCCCCAGTGGCGCGCGCCTTCGCAGCAGCGTTCCTTCACACCTCGTTCCGAGGTGTCGCCGCTCCCCCAGGAGATTCGCCATGCGACGATTTCTCACTGCCCTCTTACTCCCAGCCTTGTTGCTGGCGCTGGCGCCGGCTCCCGCCCACGCGACCAGTGCCACCCTCCACGGCTTCCGTGCCCTGCTGTTCACCAAAGCAGCGGGATACGTGCACGCCTCCATCCCGGCCGGCATCCAGATGGTGAACGAGCTGGCCGCTGCCCATGACTTCGAGGTGGTGCAGAGCGCCGACTCCTCGGTGTTCAACGACACCGACCTGGCCACGTTCGACGTCCTGATCATGCTGCAGAACTCCGGCATGGTCTGGGAGAACGACGCCCAGCGACAGGCGCTGCAGAAGTTCGTCCGGTCGGGCAAGGGCGTCGTGGCCGTCCACAACGCGCTCGACATGGGCATCGAGAACGAGTTCCCCTGGTGGGACGAGCTCATCAACGGCGGCGCCCACATGCCGGCGCACTCGCCCGGCACGCTCCAAGGGCTGGCCAAGGTCGTCGACCGCGTGCACCCCTCCACCAAGAAACTCCCGCAGCGGTGGCAGCGTGCGGAGGAGTGGTACAACTTCGCGCCCAACCCGCGCGGCAACGTGCACGTCCTGGTCGCCGCGGACGAGACGACCTACGACCCCGGCTCCTCCGCCATGGGTCCTGACCATCCGATCTCCTGGTGCCGCCAGGCCGAAGGCGCCCGGGTGTGGGCCACCGCCATGGGACACGAGTCGGCCGCCTATGCCGAGCCGGAGTTCCGCGAGCACGTTCTCGGCGGCGTCGAGTGGGCGGCCGGCGCCCAGCCGGGCGACTGCGGGGGCACCGTATGGAGCAGCTTCGAGAAGGTCGCCCTGGACGACAACACCAGCAACCCGATGGAGCTGGACGTCGCCCCCGATGGGCGGGTGTTCTACGTCCAGCGCCAGGGCGAGGTGAAGATCTACAAGCCCGACACCCACATGACCGTCACCGCCGCCACCCTCAACGTCTACACCGGTGGCGAGGACGGCCTGGTCGGCATGGAACTCGACCCGAAATTCGCCCAGAACGGGTGGATCTATGTCTACTGGTCGCCTGCCGACAGTGCCCAAGACGTCAACCGGCTGTCCCGGTTCACCGTGCAGGGCGACACCATCGACCTGAGCACCGAGAAGAAGATCATCGAAATTCCCGCCTATCGCGCTCGGACCTATCCCGAGCCAGGCCACACCGGCGGCGCGGTTGAGTTCGGCCCTGACGGCAGCCTCTACCTGAGCGTCGGCGACGACGTCCCTCCGAACCTTTCGCCCGACTGGCAGGGCTACGCGCCGCTCGACTGGCGGCCCGGTCAGCACATGCTGGACGCCGCCCGCACCGCGGGCAACACCAACGACCTGCGCGGTAAGATCCTGCGGGTCGAGCCGAAGGCCGACGGCGGCTACGACATCCCCGAGGGCAACCTCTTCCCGCCGGGCACCGCGAAGACCCGTCCCGAGATCTACGCCATGGGCTTCCGCAACCCCTTCCGCTTCACCGTCGACGCCAAGACGGGTTACCTGCACGTGGCCGACTACGGTCCGGACCGGGGCGGCCCCACCACCGACCGTGGCCCCGAGGGCCTGGTGGAATACGACGTCATCAAGAAGCCGGGCAACTTCGGCTGGCCGTTCTGCCACGGTGACAACCAGGCGTACGCGCCGTACAACCCGGACACCAAGGAGATCGGCGCCAAGTTCAACTGCGCCGCCCCCGTCAACGAGTCACCGAACAACACCGGCCTGACCGAGCTGCCGCCGATCGAGAAGCCGGTCATGTGGTACGGCTACAGCACCTCCCCGACCTTCCCCGAGCTCGGCTCGGGCGGCTCGGCGCCGATGAGCGGCCCCGTCTACCGCTACGACGCGGACAACCCCTCGAAGACCAAGTTCCCGCCCTACTTCGACGGCGTGAACTTCTTCTACGAGTGGTCGCGCCACTACATCAAGGAGATCCACCTCGACTCCAACGACCAAGTCCTCAAGATCAATAGCTTCCTGGGGACCACGCCCTTCCTCAAGCCGATGGACATGACCTTCGGCCCGGACGGCGCGATGTACCTGCTGGAGTGGGGCACCGACTTCGGCGGCGGCAACAACGACTCCGGCCTCTACCGGATCGACTATGCGGCCGGCGCCCGCTCGCCGGTGGCGAAGGCCACCTCCTCACGGGTCGACGGCGTCACCCCGCTGACCGTCGAGTTCGACGCCTCCGGCAGCTACGACCCCGACGGCGATTCCCTCACCTACGCCTGGGACTTCGACGGCGACGGCACCGTCGACTCCACCCAGGCCAAGGCCACCCACGTGTACGAGACCCCAGGCAGGTTCACCGCCCAGCTCAAGGTCACCGACAGCACCGGCAAGGAGGGCTTCGCCAACATCGAGATCACCGCCGGCAACAGCCGGCCCACAGTGACCATCGAGACCCCGCTGAACGGCACGCCGATCCAGTTCGGCCAGGACGTGCCGTACAAGATCAAGGTCACCGACCCCGAGGACGGCGAGATCGACTGCGCCAAGGTCTTCGTCAACCCGGCGCTCGGCCATGACGACCACGAGCACGAGACCGTGGAGATCCCCGGCTGCGAGGGCGTCGTCAACACCGGCGACCTCGGCGGCCACCCCGACGGCGCCAACCTGTTCTACGTCCTCAACGCCCACTACACCGACGGCTCGCAGGAAATGCCGCTCACCGGCCGTGCCAAGGCAGTCCTGCAGCCGATGCGCAAGCAGGCCGAGTTCTTCGACGCCCAGACCGGCGTGCGCGTCATCGACCAACCCGAGGCCGAGAGCGGCAAGCGCATCGGCGACATCAGCAACAACGACTGGATCTCGTTCACCCCGATGAACCTGCACGCCGTCAAGGGCGTGAACTACCGCCTGTCCAGCCCAACCGGCGGCGGGCTGATCGAGCTGCGCGCCGAGTCCCCCACCGGCCGGCTACTGGCCAGCGCCGCCGTCCCCAACACCGGGGGCTGGAACAACTACCAGCAAACCCAGACCGTCCCAGTGGCGGCGAACGCGACCACCTCGACGCTCTACGTGGTGTTCAAGAACTCCGCCAACAACGCCTTCGACCTGGACGCCGTCCAGTTCGTGGGCGAGGCTCCCCCTCCCGCGATCGAGCCGGGCGTCTACAAGGTCACCGCCCAGCACAGCGGCAAGAACGTGACCACCGAGAACGCGTCGACCGCGGACAACGCCAAGCTCGTCCAGATGGGCACCGCCGAAGACCCCATCCAGCGGTGGGAACTGATGACCGCGCCCGGCGGCTACCAGCTCAAGAACGTCGGCAGCGGCAAGTGTGCCGACATTCCGGGCGGCACGGCCACACCCGGCACCCAGCTGGTCCAGTGGACCTGCCACGCCAGCGGCAGCGGGGACGCGCCCAACCAGTACTTCACCGTGGTTCCGACCGGCGGCGGCGAAGGCCTCTATCAGATCGTCTCCGCCAAGACCGGGCTGTGCGTCGACATCAACGGCGTCTCCCAGGCCGACGGCGCCGCGGTGATCCAATGGAACTGCACAGCCTCCCCCAACCAGACCTTCCGCCTCACCAAGGTTGGCGGTGGCCCAGCCGACCAGACCGCGCCGACCACCACGGCGAAGCAGAACCCGGCCGAGCCGAACGGCAAGGACGGCTGGTACACCGCCGCTCCCGTCGAGGTCACCCTGACCGCGGTGGACGAGGAGAACGGCAGCGGCGTGGCCGCCACCGAGTACCGCGTCGACGGCGGAGCCTGGACCGCGTACAGCATGCCGTTCGCGGTGAGCGGTGACGGGGCGCGCACCCTCGAGTACCGCTCGCGGGACGGCGCGGGCAACGTCGAGCAGGCCCGCTCTCTCACACTCAAGATCGACACGACCGCTCCGCAGACCACCGCCTCGTTCGCCCCGCCGAACGAGAGCGGATGGAGCAAGGACTCGGTCCCGGTCGAGCTGGCCGCGCAGGACACCCACTCCGGCGTCAAGCTCATCGAGTACTCGCTCGACGGCGGCGGCTGGAAGGCCTACGCAGGAACGCCCGTGGTGGTCGACGGTGACGGTGAGCACGAACTGCGCTACCGCACGACCGACACGGCGGGCAATCGCGAGGAAGAGAAGGCCGCGGTGCTGAAGATCGACGGCACCAAGCCCATCCTCCTTGTATCGGGCGTGGCCGACGGCGAGGTGTACGGCGATTCACAGGACGTGGTGATCACCTGGGAGGCCGTGGACGCCACCTCGGGCATCCGCACCACGGCCGGCACCCTCGACGGCGCCCCGCACACCTCGGGCTCGGTGCTGCCACTGTTCACCCAGGAGCTGGCCAAGCACACGGTCGCAGTGACGTCAACGGACAACGCCGGCAACGCGGTGACCACGTCGGTGCGATTCAACGTCACCACCTCGCTGCGGGACATGCAGAACCTGCTCGACCGATTCCGGGCCACCAGCTGGCTGTCGGCGAGCGCACACGACAAGCTGACGAGGAAACTGACCCAGGTCCGTAAGGCCGAGGCATCCGGCAAGGACGAAACAGCGGTGCGGCTCCTCGCCGAATTCAAGAAACTCGTCGCGGACGGGAAGCTCGTCCCGCGCGCCGACGTACGCCAGGTGCTCACCCGCGACGCCGACAAGATGATCTCGGTCATCAGCGGCTGACAACCGAACGCCCTCATGAGCCGCTGCCCCGCCACGTGCGGGGCAGCGGCACGGGCATGCTCTCAACCAGTTCACACACCCGAGGGCAACTACCAGCACGTCAGGGCGAAGACGACCTTGGGGCACGGTACAGGCCTCCGGCCGCCACATCGCTAGATCGCCTGCCACTTCTGGTTGTCGCCGCCCCAGCAGGACCAGAGCTGGACCCGGGAGGTTGGCACGTCCACGTCCAGGCATAGGCCTGAGCCGACTCCGCGGATCGTGCCATCAGCGTTCAAGGCCCACTTCTGGTTGTCTCCTCCCTGGCAGTCGCGGATGCCGACCGCGGTGCCGTCGGTCTTGCCTTGCTCCACGGCGTCCAGGCACTTCTGGCCGTCGTAGACGGTGATCTGCCCGGAGGGCGTTCTGGTCCACACCTGGGCGCTCGTGCCGTTACAGCTGTAGACCCAGATCTGCCCGACGGTGTTGCGGCTGCCCTCGGGGACGTCGAGGCAGAGTCGGGTGCCGACGTTGCGCAGGGCGCTCGTGGTGACCGGGTCGATGTCCAATTTCGTGGGCCCGGGCGGGGCTGTGGCGGTCTTCCGGGGATGGCGTGGGGTGGTGCACGACCGTGCCTTGACCTGGCCGCCTGCCCGCCCGGCGCATCGGTCCACGTCGGTGATTCGCGTGCGTGGGGCCGTCCTGACCGTGGAGCCCGCGGTCGGCTTCAGAGTGTCTTTCTGCTTGGAGGTGGACTTCGGTGTGGGTGTGGATGACGGTACCGCCCTCCACGTCGACGCGGCGGACGCCTGTGGGGGTGATGCCGCTGGGAGCTGGGGATCCGGCGGCAGGGTCAAGACGGCTGCTGCGGTAGCGGCGACCACCGCTACCGCAGCGGTCACCGGGATCGCCCAGCCCGACATCCCGATGGCGGCCCCCTTCGATGCGGTGGCCTTCCCTAAGGCGAGCGGCAGCAGCACGATCGGCAGCGCGGCCCGCAGTGTGGAGTTGAGGTCGCGCAGCTCGGCGAATGCCCGTGCGCAGCTTGGGCAGACGTCGAGATGCGCACGCAGCGCCCGGGGAATGCGACTGCTGGGCTTGCGGACAACCGTCGCCATCCGGTCGGCGAAACTTTGGCACTCAGGCGAGCCAGCCACAACATGAGCGGCCAGGTATGCTTTACGCAGCCCTTCGCGCGCGCGGAAGGCCAGCACGCTCACATTCCCGGGAGTGATGCCGAGGATCCGTGCGACCCGCTCGGGCTCCTCCTCCTCGATCAAGGTGTGCCACAGTACGGTCTGCCAGCGCGGCGGCAGCGAGCGGTAGGCCCGGACAACGAGGTCGTCGGAAACCTCAGGCTCTGTCACGAGCAGATCGGCGAACTCCTCAGCCCTGAACTCGCCCATCAGGACCAGACGCTGGTCGGTCCGCGCCCACTCGGCCGCCGTGTTACGCACCACGGCATACAGATAGGGACGCCACCCGCCGGACGGACCGCCCGCACCCGTGCGGACGGTCCGTAAGGTTCGGGTGAACGCCTCGCTGGCCAGGTCCTCGGCGGCCTGCGGATCCGGGGACAGACGGCGGGCGAAGGCGAGGACGGACGCGTGGTGCCGCTCATACAGCTCCGCGACGGCATGGCTGTCGCCGGTCCTGACCCGCTGGGTCAGTTCCGCGTCCTCGCACATACGACCTTCCGTCATCTGATCAAGAATCTGTGCATCCCTCCCGGATACGACGCACCGGCGTACCTGGCCATGACCTTCTTGCCCGAGCTCCTTTCACTATTAGGAGTGAGTTGCGTCGCGCCTGCGGGTTACGCGATTTCTGAGATTTTCGGCCCCACGAGCAAGATGAGGCCGGAGACGGTGGGATGAGCCACCTACGCGCCTCGCTCAGGCAGGACTACTTGGCGGCGAACACCTGCGTCCAGTGGTTCGTCCCACTGGAGTTCTTGGCCAGGCCGACACCGATCAGGGTGTAGCCGCAGTTCATGATGTTGTTGCGGTGGCCAGGGCTGTTCATCCAGCTCTGGACCACCGAGGCCGCGGACGACTGGCCCTTGGCGATGTTCTCGGCCCAGCCGGATCCTCCGGTGAACCCGGCCGCCCTGATGCGGTCCATGAAGCTGCGGCCGTCCTTTGATTCGTGGCTGAAGTAGTTCTTCTTGGCCATGTCGTCGGAGTGGCCGAAGGCGGCGGCGCGCAGTTGCGGATCGGGTGTGAGCGGCTGGCAGCCGCCCTTGGCCCGCTCGGCGTTGGTCAGGCGGACGACCTCGTTCTCCTCTGCCGTGCCGACGGGTCCCGATGACGGCGGGGGCGTCTTGGTGGAGCTGGGTGAGGGTGCCGCAGGCGTGGGGGACCCCTTGGTGGGCCTTGAGTCCGGCACCTTCGGGTCCTTGGGCAGGATGCTGCCGGACCAGACGTTGGCGGCGGCGGTGTAGACGCCGTACGTCTCTCCGTCGAAGAACGGGGAGCCGATCTGGTCGTAGCGGCCGTTGTCGTCGGCGTCGATGAAGGTGGAGGTGACGCCGTTGACATAGCCGAGGCGCTTGTCGTTGCTGTACTTCAGCAACCAGGGGCCTCCGTCGAAGCCGTAAGTGGCCGCGCCCTTGAGAACGATCTGCTCCTCGATCTTCAGAGTGGCGTCGACCGCTGTTTTGCCGGTGTTGCCGTAGAGCCACTTGGGGCTGACGCCGGTGTAGGGCTTGTCACCGTCGGGGTGCTCACCGGCCGGGTAACCGAACGCGAAGATCTTCTGGCCTGGCTTGATGTTATAGGCCATGCCCTGACCTCCGACAGCGTCACCCAGACGACCGGCGTCCTCCAAGACGGCGTAGCGCCACTCGCCGTTGTAGGTCCACTTCGGACCCAGATAGGCGTCGTACTCTGCCTTGCTGCCCCTGCCGACCAGCTTGACCTTGAGTCCGTTGTAGACCGAGACGAACGCATAGTCACGGTCGAAGTCCTCGTAGACGTCGAAGTCGTAGTGGGTGAAGGCCTGCTTGGCGGCGTAGATACCCCACGGGGCCCTGCCCTGGTAGTAGCCCGGGACGAAGACCCAGCGGTCGAGGACATGGCCGTCGTCGTCAGTGTCGTAGGCGCAGTGGCCGGCGGTGGCGACCAGGTTGCGGTACTTGGACTGCACAGAAGTGGCCGAGCACCAGTACGGCTTGCCGTCACGAACGAAGAACACCTTGCCCACGGTCTTGGGCAGGTTGATGTTCTTGGACTTGGCGGTCTTCGTCCGCTCGTCACCGATCGCGGGGATGGCACCCGGCTTGCCGTCGCTCGCGGGAGCGCCCGTGGACTTCAGGCGAGCGGTGCGGGTGTTGACCTTGTAGTCCGGGTGGTATTCCTCGGAGTCCTTGAGGGCCTTGCCGTTGCTTCGCAGCCAGAACGAGACAACATCGAAGGCGTCCTGGGCGGCGACCGGCTCTCCGGATGCGGGGGCCCCTTCAGGGGCGGCCTGAGCCGGAGCGATGAGTGCCGAGGACAGAAGGCCGACGGTCGCGAGGATGCCACCGGCAGCGAGGATGCGATGCAAAGGGGAACTCCTTGGTCTGTCGTGGGACGCCTCTTGCGTCCCAGACGTCAGGAAAGGGATCGCGAGGACATGCGTGCGTGGCGTGATTCGATTCGGCGCACCCGCTCTTGACACCATTGGCAGCAAGAGATTCCGATCTCCTCTCGCTCAGCAGCACTCCCTTCGCTCACCAAGAAGGAGTTCGTCGCCCCGTACGGATTACGCGGTTTCGTGAGCGCACTCGGTCGTCGTGGCGCGCTTGGCACGGGACACGACGTGCCATCCCGGAGGAGGCTCGCGCCCCTGCCGACGCACTCGGGACCGAATGTCGCCGTCAGGGGCGCCGCGCGTCAGCCTGCGCCGGCTCCGTCTCGGAGTCAGTCGCGGCGAAGCGTGAAGTCGTCCACGTCCAAACTGGAGCCGTCGAAGGTGAGGTAGAGCTTGACGGTCTTGCCGGGCACGTTGGTCAGCCGGCTCGAGACGTCCTGGTAGGACTCCCATCCGCCCGTGTTGGGCACGGTCACCCGGCCCAGCACCGTCCCGGTCGGCGAGTCCGTGCGGATCTCGAAGCCCCCCGTCGGGTTGACCGAGGCGATGCGGGCGGTGAAGGAGGTGACGCCGGTGAGGTCCACCTCGTCGTAGGCCGCCCAATCACCCAGGTTGACGAAGCCGAGCACGGTGCCGCCGTGTGCCGGGGTGTGCGGGTAGGTCTGGACGCCGTTGGCCTGGGACCAGCCCTCCGCCTGGATGACGGTGTCGCCGGTGGGCGCGCCGAGTTCCTTGACGCGGATGTTGCGGAAGGAGACGGTGTCGCCGTTGCCGTGGTTCTGCAGGCCGATGTGCCCGTCCTTGAGCGAGCGTGCCGGATCGGTGTTGGTGAAATCGTTGATCTTTACTCCGTTGAGCAGCACCTGGACGCGTTCGCCCTCGACCCTGATCTCGAAGGTGTTCCACTGGCCGGGTGGGTTGAGCGCCTTGTCGCGTGCGGCGATGTCGGCCGACTTGAAGCCGTAGATGGCGCCGGTGGTCTTGTCGGCCGCGTCCGTGGCGTCGATCTGGATCTCATAGCCGTTGTTGACCGCCGACCAGGGATCGGTGGAGGGCGGGAATCCGATGAAGATCCCGGAGTTGTCGTCTCCGGTCAGCTTCCAGTCGGCCTTGAGTGAGTAGCCCTTGGTGAATTCCTTGGCCTTGTACCAGTACAGGCCCATGCCGCCCGTGGAGGTCAGCGTGGCGTCGGCGTTGGTGAAGCTGCCGGGTCCGGCCTGCTCCCAGCCGGTGGTCGAGCCGTTGTAGAGGGCGGTGTAACCGGTCTCCGGACGGCAGTCGGCCTGTGCGGTCCCCATGGCGTACGCGATGCCGCCCTTGAGATGCTGCAGGAAGGCTGGCTCCGAGTAGGTCTCGGCGGTGTGGCCGAGACCGGTGTAGAAGGAGCGGCCGCCCTGGTAGGTCTTGCACCAGGAGATCGGGTGGTCGGCGCCCATCGACCCTCCGCTGTAGGACGACTCGTCCAGCGTGGCCAGGACGTGCGCCGTGGCACGCGGGTTGGACTTGTAGTCGTACCACTCGTCGGTCCGGGTCCAGGTGGTGTCCAGGTGAGCGGTGGCCGTGTTCGCCCGATCCTCGATCTTGATCTTGGCCTGCTGGATCGCCGGGTGAGAGGAGAACCAGGCTCCGACGAGCTCGCCGTAGAACGGCCAGTCGTACTCGGTGTCGGCTGCCGCGTGCACGCCCACGTACCCGCCGCCCGCCTTGATGTAGGACTCGAAGGCGGTCTGCTGGTCGGCGTTCAGCACGTCACCGGTGGTGTTGAGGAAAACCACCGCCTTGTACGAGGCCAGGTTCGCCGTGGTGAAGGCGCCTGGGTCCTCGGTGGCAGTCGCTTTGAAGCCCATGTTCTTGATCGCTTGGATGCCGGCCGCGATGGAGTCGTGCCGGAATCCCGTCGTGCGGCTGAAGACCAGCACGTCACCGCCGTCGGCGGACGAGCTGCCGGGCGGGCTGAACTTCTGGTTGGCACCCCCGTCGCAGGTACGGATGACCAATTGCGCCCGGTCGGTGGCGTCCAGGCATTTGCCGAGCGCCTTGATCGTGCCGGACGTGCCGTCCACGGTCCACTTCTGGGCGTTGGTGTTGTTACAGGTGTAGATCTGCACCTCGGTGCCGTCAGCGGCGACCGCTCCCCTGACATCCAGGCATTTGCCCAGCGCCTTGATTGTGCCGGCGGTGCTGTCGATGGTCCACTTCTGGGCGTCGGTGCTGTTGCATTCGTACATCTGCACCTTGGTGGAGTCGGCGGTGTTCGCTCCCGCGACGTCGACGCAGCCGCCGCCGGGCCCGCCGATCGTTCCGGTGACGGGTGGCGTCACGGCCTCGGGCGACAGGATGAAGGAGTCGACGTCGAACAGCGCGCCCGAGCCTCCGGTGAACACCAGGAACAGGCTGTCGGTCTTGGTGGTGACGCCGGTCAGTGCGGTCTCGACGTCCGTGAAGGTCTCCCATCCGCCGGTCTTCGGCACTGCCACCTTGCCCACCAGCGGCCCGCCCTGCGAGCCGGTACGGATCTCGATGTTTCCGCCCGCACCTGCTGACGAGACCCGGAAGCGTGCCGACTTGGCGCCGCTCAGCTCGTAGGGCTTGAAGGAGATCCAGTCGCCGTTCTCGATGGACCCGACCGTCTTGCCGCCTTCGGCGGCCGTCGGCTTGTTCTCTTGCTGGACGCCCGAGGAGGCGGCGGCGTAGTGCTCGGCCTGCCGGTGCCTGGGCTGCAGGATGTGTTCCTTGCTGCCGGTCAGCTTGTCCTTGTCGGTGTAGGAGGCGTTGAACACGGCGAAGATGTTGGCCGCACTGTCGTGCTCACCGTCCTTGGGAATGGTCAGCGTGCCCTCACAGCCGTTCTTCGAGGTAATGGCGTGGCCATGGCTGTCGTGTCCGAGGATGTAGGTCACCTTGACCGCCGCACAGTCGATCGTGCCGTCCTCCGGATCGGTCACGGTGACCTTGAAGGGCACCGTGTCGCCCCAGTCGAACAGCTGGCCCTCGCGCGGCGTCTGGAAAGCGATCGTCGGCGCGGTGTTGCCCACGGTGATCGGCATGCTTGAGGTGCCTGAATTTCCCGCCGGATCCTTCACGGTGAGTGTCGCCTGGAACTCGCCTCTGGCGGTGTAGGTGTGCGTGGGGTTGGCCTGGGTCGAGGTGCCGCCGTCGCCGAAGTCCCAGGCGTAAGTCAGGGCCTGGCCGTCGGGGTCGCTCGAGCCTTCGGAGGAGAAGGCGACGGTTAACGGTGGCTGTCCCGAGGTCTTGTCCGCGGACGCCTTGGCGGTCGGGCTCCGGTCGCGGCCCTTGATGTACTCGATGCGATACAGAGCGGAGTTCGCGTCTCCGCTGAAGTAGCCGGTGCCGTAGTCCAGCACGTAGAGCGCGCCGTCGGGGCCGAAGGCCAGGTCCATCACCTGGGTGCCGCTCCACGGGAAGTTCAGGATGTGGTTGTCGGCCAGGCTGACGGCCTTGATCCAGCGGCGGCCGAACTCGCCGAGGAAGACCATGTTGTCCAGTTCCTGCGGGAACTTCACCGCCGACTGCAGCTCCGGGTCGTAGCGGTAGGCAGGGCCGCCCATCGGTGACTCCGACCCCGTCCCGAACTCGGGCGGGCTGCCCGCGTCGCCGCCGTACCTGATCCAGGCCGGTTGCGCGGTCGGCAGCTTCGTCAGGCCGGTGTTGCGGAAGGAGTTGTTGGCCGGGCCTCCTGCGCAGTCGTATTTGGTGCCCGAAGGCCCGGAGGGGAAGGTGTATTCGTTGTAGGTCTCCGCGGACGTGTTGGTCCCCGTGCAGTAGGGCCAGCCGAAGTTGCCTGCTTGGCTGACCTTGTTGAACTCCACCTGCCCTGAGGGCCCGCGATCGGGATTGGTGCCGCCCGCATCCGGGCCGTAGTCGCCGACGTAGACGACCCCGGTCTTCTTGTCGACGCTCATCCTGAACGGGTTGCGGAAGCCCATGGCGTAGATCTCGGGCCGGGTCTTCGCCGTGCCCGGCGGGAACAGGTTTCCCGACGGCACGGTGTAGGACCCGTCGGCGGGATTCACCTTGATCCGGAGGATCTTGCCCCGCAGATCGTTGGTGTTGGCCGAGGTGCGCTGGGCGTCGTAGGCGTTGTTGCGGTCGGTCCGCTCGTCGAGGGGCGCGTAGCCGGCGGAGTCGAAGGGGTTGGTGTCGTCGCCGGTCGACAGGTAGAGGTTGCCCTGGGCGTCGAAGTCGATGTCGCCGCCGACGTGGCAGCACATGCCCCGATCCGCGGTGACGTCCAGGACCTTCTTCTCGCTAGCGACATCGAGCGTCCAGTCGGTCTTCAAGGTGAAACGCGACAGCCGGTTCACCCCCTGCCAGGCACTCCAGTCCGTGCCCGTGGCCGGTGCGTCACCGGCCGGGGTGGACAGCTTGGGCGCGTAGTAGAGGTAGATCGTCCTGTTGGTGGCGAAGCCTGGGTCGGCGGCCACTCCCTGCAGGCCCTCCTCGTCGTGGCTGTAGACCGGCAGCGTGCCGATGACCTGGGTGTTTCCACCCTTGTCGGTACGGCGGAGCGTCCCGTCACGCGAGGTGTGGAGGACCGACAGATCAGGTAGCACGGCGAGGCTCATGGGTTCGCCTGTTTCAGCGGCGCCTTTGGCCAGCGTCACGGTCTGGTAGTCGGCTGAGTCTATGGCGTCGTGGGCTCGGGCCGGCAGGGCCATGGCCGTCATGCCAGAAACGGCCAGGGCTAAGACGCTCAGGCGAGCGAGCCAGCGGGGGGTTCGACGAAACATGCGCGCGATCCTTCGTTACGAGGGGGTTGCGGCGAATTTCACCTGAATTTAGACACAGAGCGCGGTTAAGTCCAGCATGTTTCGCTGACAGAAATCGAAAGTTCCCACGTTGATCATCCGATGCTCTGGGCGCCCCGCCGAATGGCAGACGGCGCCGCTGCACGCGGACAGGACTCTCCTATCTTGAGAGAGTGGCAGGAGAACTGGGCGATTACGCGCATTTGCAAGATCTTTCGGCACACCTGAGCCACTAACCGCAGAGCAGACACCTCCGCAGGGTTGTGCCGTCTACTTTCCTACTTATGCTTGACGGTCGACATAAGCCGCCATAGCATCCGGCGATATGAGGGATATAGGCCGGAAATCGGCTGATGCCCTGCGCTGGGGCGTCATTGGCACTGTTTCACCGGCTGACCAGCCCTCGCCCCAGCTCTGACCCCGGAGACCCCCATGCGTCGAGTTCTTGCTGCCCTGATCACCCCCTTCCTGCTGTTATTACCTTCAGGTACAGCCGTCGCCGCCACCGCCCAGCACGACCTCTTCCGCGCGCTGCTGTTCACCAAGGCCGTCGGCTACGTCCACGGCTCCATCCCCGCCGGCATCCAGATGATCAAAGATCTTGGAGCCGCCAACCACTTCGAGGTCGTCCAGACCGACGACTCCAGCGCCTTCAACGACGCCAACCTCGCCACCTTCGACGTGCTGATCATGCTGCAGAACTCTGGCATGGTCTGGGAGAACGACACCCAGCGGCAGGCCGTACAGAAATACGTCCGCTCCGGCAAGGGCATCGTCGGCATCCACAACACCCTCGACATGGGCATCGAGAGCGAGTTCCCCTGGTGGGACGACCTGATCAACGGCGGCGCGCACATGCCCGCCCACTCTCCGGGCGTGCTGCAGGGCACCGCCAAGGTGACCGACCGCGTCCACCCCTCCACCAAGGACCTGCCGCTGCGCTGGCAGCGCGCCGAGGAGTGGTACAACTTCTCGCCCAACCCGCGCGGCAACGTGCACGTCCTGGTCTCTGCCGACGAGACCACCTACGACCCCGGGCCATCCAAGATGGGCCCCGACCACCCCATCTCCTGGTGCCGCAAGGCCGAGGGCGGCAAGGTCTGGGCCACCGCCATGGGCCACGACACCGCCGCCTACGCCGAGCCCCTTTTCCGCCAGCACGTGCTCGGCGGCATCCAATGGGCCGCGGGCGCCGCGGAGGGCGACTGCGGCGGCACGGTGACCAGCGGCTTCGAGAAGGTCACGCTGGACGACAACACCGCCGACCCGATGGAGCTGGACGTCGCCGCTGACGGGCGGGTCTTCTACGTGCAGCGCAAGGGCGAGATCAAGATCTTCAAGCCGGACACGCACACGACAGTCACCGCTGCCACGCTCAGCGTCTACACCGGTGGTGAGGACGGCCTGGTCGGCATGGAGCTCGACCCGAACTTCGCCCAGAACGGGTGGATCTACGTCTACTGGTCACCGGAGAGCAGCGCCACCGATGTCAACCGGCTCTCCCGCTTCACGGTCAGCGGCGACAAGATCGACCTGGCCACGGAGAAGAAGATCCTCGAGGTGCCCGCGTACCGGCAGCGCACCTATCCCGAGCCCGGCCACACCGGCGGCGCCATCGAGTTCGGGCCTGACGGAACGCTCTATCTGAGCACCGGCGACGACGTCCCGCCGAATCTGTCGCCCGACTGGCAGGGGTACGCACCTCTTGACTGGCGTCCCGGGCAGCAGATGCTCGACGCCGCCCGCACCGCGGGCAACACCAACGACCTGCGTGGCAAGATCCTTCGCATCAAACCGAAGACGGACGGGACGTACGACATCCCAGCGGGCAACCTCTTCCCGCCGGGAACGGCCAAGACCAAGCCCGAGATCTACGCCATGGGCTTCCGCAACCCCTTCCGCTTCACCGTGGACCAGAAGACCGGATACGTGCACGCGGCCGACCGCGGGCCTGAGGGACTGGTCGAGTACAACATCATCAAGAAGGCAGGCAACTACGGCTGGCCGTTCTGCCACGGCGACAACCAGCCCTACGCCCCCTACAACCCTGACACGAAGGTCGTCGGCCCCAAGTTCAACTGCGCCGCACCCGTCAACAACTCCCCCAACAACACAGGGCTCACCGACCTGCCGCCGATCCAGAAGCCCGTCATGTGGTACGGCTACGGCGCCTCGCCGACCTTCCCCGAACTCGGGACCGGCGGTGCCGGACCCATGGCCGGACCGGTGTACCGGTACAACGCCGCCAACCCCTCCGCCACGAAGTTCCCAGCCTACTTCGACGGCAAGAACTTCTTCTACGAGTGGTCCCGGCACTTCGTGAAGACCATCCACCTGGACGACCAGGACAACGTGCTCAAAATCGACCCGTTCCTAGGCTCGTTCACCAAGCCCATGGACATGACGTTCGCCCCCAACGGGTCGATGTACCTGCTGGAGTGGGGAAGCCAGTTCGGCGGCGGCAACAGCGACTCCGGCCTCTACCGGATCGACTACTCCGCTGGCGCCCGCGCCCCCATCGCCAAGGCGACTGCGTCGAAGACGGACGGACCCACACCCCTGACGGTCGAGTTCGACAGCGCGGGCAGCTCCGATCCCGACGGCGATCCGATCAGCATCGCCTGGGACTTCGACGGCAACGGCACCGTCGACTCCACCGCGGCCAAGGCGTCGCACACGTACCAGGCCAAGGGACGCTTCACCGCCCAGCTACGTGTGAAGGACTCCACGGGCAAGGAGGGCTTCGCCAACGTCGAGATCACCGTCGGCAACTCCAAGCCCGTGGTGACCATCGAAACTCCCCTGAACGGCACACTCATCGAGTTCGGCCAGGACATTCCGTACAAGGTCAAGGTCACCGACCCTGACGGCGGCACAGTCGACTGCTCGAAGGTCATGGTCAACCCCGCGCTCGGCCACGACGACCACGAGCACGAGACAGTCGACAAGCCCGGCTGCGAAGGCACCATCCCCACCAGTGACCTCGGCGGCCACCCCGCCGGCGCCAACCTCTACTACGCCATCAACGCCCACTACACCGACCAGGGCGAATACCCGCTGACCGGATACACCAAGGCCGTCCTGCAGCCCAAGCGCAAGCAGGCCGAGTACTTCACGACCATGTCCGGGATCCGCGTCATCGACCAGGCGGGCGCCGAGAGCGGCAAGCGCATCGGCGACATCAGCAACAACGACTGGATCGCCTTCACCCCGATGGACCTCAACGCCATCACCTCCGCCGCCTTCCGCATCTCCAGCCCGTCCGGCGGCGGCAGCATCGAGCTCCACGCCGACTCTCCCACCGGGACCCTGCTGGCCACCGCACCCGTCCACAACACCGGCGGATGGGACAACTACCAGATGACCGCCGCCGTCCCGGTGAAGTCGGACGTCCGCACCAAGTCCATCTACGCGGTCTTCAAGAACAGCCAGAACAACGCCTTTGACTTGGACGCCATCCAGTTGGCGGGCGAGACCCAGGGCGGCCCCGCTGCCGGCGTTTACACCATCACCGCACAACACAGCGGCAAGAACGTCACCCCCAAGGACGCCTCCGTCGCCGACGTCGCGCCGATCGTGCAGATGACCGCGGGTACGGGCACGGAGCAGAGATGGCAGGCCATCCCCGTGGCCGAGGGCGGCTACCAGTTCAAGAACGTCAAGAGCGGCAAATGCCTGGACGTCCCCAACGGCTCCACCACGGGCGGCACCCAGCTTGTCCAGTGGTCCTGCCACCCATCCGGCCACGCCCACCTCGTCCACCAGCGGTTCTTCCCCGTCGCGAGCGATGGAACCTACAAGGTGACCGCCGCCGCGAGCGGGCTCTGCCTCGACGTCAACGGCGTCTCCCAGGCCGACGGCGGCGCCGTCATCCAATGGAACTGCACCAACGCCGACAACCAGAAGTTCCGCCTCACCAAGGTCAGCTGACCTCGATGACATACAACGGAGCACCGACCGCCAGACCGCCGGTCGCCGGCTGGCGTGTCTGGCGGTCGGACTCCGGCCGGTACTGGGCAACCCGAACGAAGCCGTTCAGTCACACTGCCGAGCACGCGGGCGCGGCCCGCACCGTCGACGGGGACACGCTGTCGCAGCTGTACCGCTCCATCGCCAAGCGGGAGAGCACAGCAAATCCTTCAAGGAGGTAGGTCATGCGAATCCGATCCGTGCTGAGCTCGCTGATCCTCTGCTCCACGCTCGCGCTGACCAATGGGCCCGCCTGGGCCGAACCCGGTGACAACTACGTGCCCGATGATGCGTTCACGTCGTCACGCACACAGTGGTGGCGGGACGGGCACTTCGGGATGTTCATGCATTTCGGCCTCTACAGCGCCTACCGGGGCGAGTACCGGCGCCCCGACGGCACGGTCTGCCGTGACGCCGAATGGATCAAGCGCAATTGCGCCATCCCGTGGGCGGAGTACGAGGCGAAGGCCACCACATTCAACCCTGCCGGCTTCGACGCGAACGCCGTGATCAGCGCCGCGAAGACCGCCGGGCAGAAGTACTTCGTCATCACGGCCAAGCACCACGACGGCTTCTCGATGTGGCCCACGAAGGTCAACGACTGGAACATCCGCGACCGCACGCCGTTCAAGCGGGACATCCTCGCCGAGCTCGCCACCGCCGCCCGTACCCAGGGCGTGAAGCTCGGCTTCTACTACTCCATCTGGGACTGGCACGACCCCGACGCCCGGCCGGGCTCCCCCAACTACGCCGCGTACGTAGCACGGATGAAGGCGCAGCTCAAAGAGCTGCTGACCAACTACGGGGACATCGCCGTCCTCTGGTTCGACGGCGAGTGGGAGAACCCGTGGACCGCGCAGGAGGGCGCGCGGCTGGAGGAGTACGTCCGTACCCTCTCCCCCACCACCGTCGTCAACAACCGAGTCGCCAAACGGGGCATCGCGGACGGCGACTACGGCACCCCCGAACAGGAGATTCCCACGGCCCCGACCGACGGCCAGCTGTGGGAATCCTGCATGACGATCAACGGCACGTGGGGATACGCCGCCTGGGACACGAACTACAAGTCCACCACCGACCTCACACGCAACCTGGTGGGCATCGCGGCGAGCAGCGGAAACTACCTGCTCAATGTCGGGCCCGACGACAAGGGAGTCATCCCGCAGCCGCAGCTCGACAGGCTTGAAGGGATGGGCGACTGGCTTCGCGCGAACGGACCAGCCGTCTACGGCGCCTTTTACACCGGCCTGGTCGCCAAGCCCTCTTGGGGAGTGGTCAGCCGCAACGGCAACAAGCTCTACGCCTCCGTCTACACCTGGCCCGCCTCGGGCACACCGCTGCACCTGAGCGCCAAGGCGCCCTTGACGGTGACCGGCGCCCGCGTACTGGCCACCGGTGCCACGGTGCCAGTGACCGCCTCCGGGGACGGCTACGACCTGCGACCGACCGGCGCGGCCCCTGACCCGATCGCCTCAGTGATCGAACTGGACCTCACGCCGACACCCGCCCGTCCCGCCGGCACAGGCACCGGACTGACCGCGCAGTTCTGGACCAACGACACCTTCACCGGAACCCCCGCAGTCACCCGCGTCGACCCCACCATCAACGCCGACTGGAAGTACGAAGGCTCCCCCGCACCAGCCATCCCCACCACGAACTTCTCCGCCCGATGGACCGGGCTGATCGAACCTCGCTACAGCCAGCCCTACACCTTCGCCACCTTGTCCGACGACACCATCCGCCTCTGGATCGACGACCAGCTCGTCATCAGCAACACCACCCCGCACGCCGCGAAGATCGACAAAGGCACCATCGCCCTCACGGCCGGCAAGCGACACGCCATCACCATGGAGGTCACCCAGAACGGCGGCGCGTCGGCCGCCAAACTGTTCTGGTCCAGCCCGGACACACCCCAGCAGATCGTCCCAGCCACCCAGCTCCATCCAGCGACGACCCTCAACGACGACGCCCCGGGCATGACCTACACCGGCAGCTGGCACACCAGTGTCAACCGGCACTACGCCGACGACTACAACAAGGACGTCCACTACACCACGACCAACGATGACGCGTTCTCCTACACCTTCACCGGCACCGGCATCGACTTCCGATCCGAGAAGTACAGCGACCAAGGCGTGGTCGACTTCTACCTCGACGGCCAACACCAAGCCGCCGTCGACACCACCAACCCCACCCGGCTGTCCCAGCAGCTTCTCTACTCCCGCCGCGACCTGCCCTACGGCCGGCACACCCTCAAAGCCGTCAAGCGCTCCGGCCAGTACATGGTCGTCGACCGCATCGACACCTACGTGGGAGGTACGAGATGAAATCGGCCCATTTACGGCGCCTGGCCGTGATCGCGACTGCGGCGGTGTTGCTTCCCCTGCCGAGCGCCGTTCCCGATCACGACGTCCGGTACCGGGATCAAACTCTCCCTGTCCGGGGCCGCGACCATGGCACAGGAGGCCTATCAGCTCGAGGTCACCACACATGGGATCACCATCACCGCGCGCACCCAGGACGGGCTGATGCGGGGCGTGCAAACGTTCCGGCAACTCCTTCCGCCGAAGGTGGAGAGCCTCACCGTCCAGCCAGGCCCCTGGACGATCAACGGTGTCTCGATCACCGACCAACCGCGGTTCGCCTGGCGAGGCGTCATGCTCGACGTGGCCCGCCACTTCTTCACCGTGGACGAGGTCAAGCGCTTCATCGACCAGGCGGCGCTGTACAAGGTGAACATCCTGCACCTGCATCTCACCGACGACCAGGGCTGGCGCATCCAGATCGACAGCTGGCCTCGGCTCGCCACCTTCGGCGGCAGCACCGAGGTCGGCCGCGGCGCCGGTGGCTACTACACCAAGCAGGACTACGCAGAGATCATCTGCCAGGCCGTAGGGCCGGTGGCGTGCCAGATGTTCATCCCGCCCGGTTCCAGCGCGCGCCGCAGCAGGGCAGCGGTGTGCACAGCACCCCGCATCAGCAGGCCCGCGCGGTCCGGACCGATGTCGGTCAGGTCGCAACAGTGCTCGCGGGGGACGACCAAGGTGTGACCGCGAGTCGCCTGCGAGATGTCAAGGAAGGCGACCACGTGCTCGTCGGAGTAGACGATCTCCGCGGGGATCTCCCCAGCAACGATGCCGCAGAATGTACAGGTCCTGGTCATGACCGCCTTTCCTCCACTTGATCGAACCAGAGCGTAGCGACGCCGGATCAGGTTGGGGAGAGTGCCGTCGAGCGGTGGTCGAAGCCGGCCTCGCTCCTCGTCCACGGGCAGGGTGAAGAAACGGACGTAGACGGGGCGGGCGTCGGGCGGGCCTCTTCGGCCTTACGGCTGTAGCGCAGGAACAGGGCGATGTACTCGTCGTAGAAGGTACCGAGGTTTTCTTGATCATGCGGGCCAGCCCGCGTGAGCCTTTCGCCCAGCCGAGGTCGGTCGGCGTCCTGCGCGCACAATATGGCGCCTACTAATTCTTCCCATCTGGTCGGCGCCGTCCTGATTTGATGGAAGAGACCTGCCCTTTGTCTCCGTCCGCGCGGCCAACTTCGCGCTTTCTGTTGAGGCGTTGCAAGCTCTCCTTCACATCACGCACAGCCTGACGCCAACGGTCCTGCTCGCGGTAGAGCTGCTGTGCGGGATCAGGCTGCCAACCAGCCAAGCGGGTGAGCTCTTCGTCGAATTCCGTGAGATCCCATGCCAACCCCAACGGTGCCAGGCACGTCGGCGTCGCTCTGCATCCGAACGATATTGTGCGGTCCACGCGGAGCGGTTGCCGGACGGCCTCCGTCTCGACCTGATACTTCCGGCGGGCAACCGCTGAACGCGGAAAGGACTGACTCGTCATTCTTCCCGGACCGAGGGCAGGGACCGTGGCCAGCCTCGGAGACGACACCACCATCGGGCACACGATCGGCGCCGTTCGTGACGGAACCGGTGAGGGCGCGCTCATCACCTCAGTGGTGAACGCGCCCTCGCAATAGAGCCCTCAGGATGAGGTCGCAGCGCGCCTGGGCAGTACCCAGTCCGGACGCGGGAAGTGGCACGTGTAGCCGTTCGGGTACGCGATCAGGTAGTCCTGGTGCTCGGGTTCGGCCTCCCAGAACGGCCCTGCGGGCTCGATCGTCGTCACGGCCTTACCCGGCCACAGGCCCGACGCGTCGACATCGGCGATCGTGTCACGTGCGACCTTCTCCTGTTCGGGGGTGAGCGGGAAGATCGCCGAGCGGTAGCTCGTGCCGATGTCGTTGCCCTGACGGTTCAACGTCGACGGGTCGTGGATCTGGAAGAAGAACGCCAGGATGTCACGGTAGGTCGTCTGCGCCGGATCGAAGACGATCTCGACCGCCTCGGCGTGGCCGGGGTGGTTGCGATACGTGGCGTGATCGTTGTCTCCGCCGGTGTATCCGACGCGCGTGTCCAGCACGCCTGGCTGCCGACGAATGAGGTCCTCCATGCCCCAGAAACACCCGCCGGCCAGGATGGCCGTCTCGGTGCCCGGTTCGCGGGTGATCTGTCCGGTGTCATGAATTCCGCTGGTCATGATGCGTGCTCCTCTGTGCTGGTGGTGTCGGCCGTCTCGAACAGCGAGCGGTACTCGCCGTAGCCCTGCGTCTCGAGCTCGGAGACCGGGACGAAGCGCAGCGCCGCCGAGTTCATGCAGTACCTCTGGCCCCCGGCGTCGGCAGGACCATCATCGAACACGTGCCCGAGGTGACTGTCAGCTCCGGTGGACCGCACCTCCGCGCGAGTCATCCCGAACGACCTGTCCGTCTCCGAGCGAACGGCGGCCGCCACGATCGGCTTGGTGAAGCTCGGCCATCCGGTGCCGCTGTCGTACTTGTCGGTCGACGAGAACAGAGGCTGCCCGGAGACCACATCCACGTAGATCCCCGGCTCATGGTTGTTCCAGTACTCGTTGTGGAACGCCGGCTCCGTCCCGTCCTTCTGAGTGACGCGGAACTGGCTGTCGGTGAGGCGGCTCAGCGCCTCCGGAGTCTTGCTGTAGTCGTGCGACACGATATCTCCTCTTCTGACGTCGCTGGCTGCGGCGTCAGTGGAAGTAACATCGCAGAGAATCGTTTTGGTCCCGGGTTCCTGAGAACTCGCTGTGACTGCGATCTCAGGTTCGGGTGGAAGGGTCAGGTCCGGAAAGCCCGCGTCGACGAGTCTGCCGATGAACTCGAGCATGTCAGCGATGCGGCCAGTAGCTCGCGGCTCGTACGTTGGAGTGCGGACGCCGATTGTCTGGTAGGCGTGTGCGAACGCTCTCTCGTTCCGGTACGCCCATGCCCACCACGGGATTCGAGCCACCTTGCTTGCGGCCAGGATCTTGCCACGTCCAGGTCGGTGACATTGCGCACAAGCGTCACATCGAGTCCGTGCCCGATCTCAAGCCAACGCCATAGTTGATCAAATGCGACCGCTGACCTCAGATGTCCGGACATGCGGCACATCCTGAACCGTTGGCCCGCACAAGTACACACTTGTGGCCGTAGGCTTCATGGGCGGTCACCCAGCCGAACAGCATGCCGGCGGCGAGCGCCCGTTCGATCATGGCCCGTAGGAGCTGAGGTTTGGTGGCGAAGCCGACCTGTTCGGGGACGCGTGCGGCCGCGCGGTGCTCCGGCGACGCGATCCACGATTCCCTGGGCAGATAGAGCTCCCGATCGAGCACAGCCCGGCCACCAGTGGAGACGTAGCCGAGGAACACGCCGACCACGAGCTCCTCTCGTTATCCGCCCCGCGGATTGGCCCGTCTGCCGGAGATCACCTGCGGTCGTTCTCTGCAGAGCTTTCCAAAAAGAACCTTGAAGTCCATAATTGGAGTTTTTAGGATTCGCTCGCACTAGGCTGGATCCCGTGGCGGATCAGGCGCGGGACAAGAACGATGCTCGGCTGACCGAGCGTGGGCGGGCCACGCGCAACCGCATCCTGAGAGCGGCCACGGACATGATGTATGTCCGTGGCGTGGCCGCAACAACCCTCGACGATGTCCGGACAGCCAGCGGGACGAGCAAGTCACAGCTGTATCGTCACTATCCCGACAAGGATGCCCTGATGCGTGATGTCGTCACGCTGCAAGCCTCCGAGGTTCTGGAGTGGCACCAGCAATACCTCACGCGTTTGAAGTCCCTGCGGGGATTGGAGCGATGGCGGGACGCGCTGGTCGAACGCGTCGCCCTACGTGAGGGCGCGTACGGTTGCCCCCTGGGCTCGCTGGCGAGCGAGCTCGCCGACCAGGACGAGGGGATCCGCAAGACACTCGCCCAGCACTTCGAGGAGTGGGAGGGGCTGCTCCGAGCCGGCCTGGAGAGAGCTCGAGACTCCGGCACCCTGCGGCCGGACGCGGATCCCGCGGCGCTGGCCACCGGGATGATGGCCGCCGTGCAGGGCGGCTATCTGCTCGCTCAGACGGCCCGCGACCCGGGCCCCATGAAGCTCTCCCTGGACATGGCGATCGACCATATCCGCGCCTACGCCGCCGATGAGGGCTCCTGAGCAGCTTCTCTCGCATATGGACGAAATAGTCCTTTATTTTGTGCTGCCTGGTGGGTAAGGTGAGGACGGCGGCGACCCTCATGGGCATGTCAGAGCTCGCGGGGTGCCCTCCGTACGGGTAGGCCCGGGGCTGACCGTGTTGACGCGTTACGCCACGTGGCCCGTACTCGGCGGCCCAGGACTTGGTGAGCAGCTCCGGCGCGGCCTTGCTCGCCCCGTACAGGCCCATCCCGGCGACGCCGAACCGGCGACCATCGTGGTCACGTTCACGATCGCGTCGTGTCCGCGCTCGGCATGCCCGGCGCCAGCGCGGCGACGAGGAAGAACGGCGCTGCGGCCAGCCTGGGTACGTCCGTGATGTGGGCGCTGTCCGCCTCCCGGGATATACGGCGATCGCCTTCATCTTCGGTGCTCCCTCCGTGAGCGATGGTGACGGGCGCCCGGTCGCCACCGGCCGATGCCGGCGAGGATGGGCGACAGAGCTGCGGAGCGGGTGCGGACGGGCCGCCGGATGCGGTCGTCGGGTGAGGTGTAGGCGCAGTTCAGAAAGTGGCATGGGTAGGCCTGGTCGTGCATGAGCTTCGCGCAGGCCACGGTCCCCCACAGACGCCGGTGCAGCAGCGCCGCGGTGACCGCGCCGAGTGTCGGTGCCACGAGGTATACCCACAGTCCCGTCCAAGTGGCGCCGACCAGCGCGGGGCCGATGCTGCGGGCGGGGTTCAGGCTGGTGCCGGACACCGGCGCCTCGGTGAACACCAGTACGGCCACGAGCGATGACGCGGCGGCCGCGGTGTACGGCATCAGGCGCGGGCGGTCAACGAAGGTGAGGATCAGCGTGAGGAGCAGGAACGTCATCACGGCCTCGGCGACCAGCGCGGTGGCCGCGCCGCCGAGCCTGGGTACAGTCGCGCCGACCCGCACGCTGGCCGCCGCGCCGTCCCACACCAGAAGCGCCGCCAGCGCATCGGTGATCGCGCCCGCCACCTGCGCTGAGACGTACTTCAGCGCCGAACCTGACGTCATCTTGTCCAGCACCCAGAACGCGGTCGTGACCGAGGGATTCAGGTGGCCGCCGCTGATCCGGCCAAGTGGCGAGTAGATGATCCCCGCCGCCGCGGTGGCGGTCAGGACGCCCGTCAGGAGCCTCCGCAGGTCCTCGTTCGGCACCGTATCGACGAGCGGCGAGCCGGGCGCGAAGCCTGCGACGATCGCACTGACGACGAGCAGCAGCAGGAGCGCCGTGCCGACGAACTCGGCGGTGATCTCACGCCATCCGGCCATCGCCGTTCCCGCTGCCCGCGCCGGCCGCCCCGCCGGCCCGTGCGGTTCGTTCGGTTTCGTCGATGGCCCAGGCGGTGTTGACGAGCCCGATGTGGCTGAACGCCTGCGGAAAGTTGCCGAGCAGCTCGCCGCTCCCGGGGTCGACCTGCTCCGACAGCAGGCCCACGTCGTTGGTGTACGCGGCGGCTCGCTCGAATGCCTCCCTGGCCCGGCCGACCTGCCCGGACATGGCGAGCGCCTGCGCCAGCCAGAACGAGCACAACAGGAAGGTGCCCTCCTCACCAGCGAGGCCGTCGATACCGTCCGCGGTGCGGTAGCGGTAGACCAGGCCCTGGTCGTCGGTGAGCCGGTCCGCGACGGCGTCGATCGTGGAAAGCACTCGCGGGTCACCCGCGGGAAGGAAGCCGACGATCGGCACCATGAGGACGCTGGCGTCCAGCTCGTCGGAGCCGAAGGCCTGTGTGAACGCCCCCACCCGGTCGTTCCAGCCCTCGCGCAGCAGGGTTTCGCGGATCTCGGCGCGGGTCCGCCGCCAGGACTCGACACACTCCTGCGCCCGTAGGAGGCCGGCGAGGGCGATGCCGCGGTCCAGCGCCACCCAGCACATGAGCTTGGAGTACAGGAAGTGCCGCGGCTCCCCCCGTGTCTCCCAGATGCCCTGGTCCTTTTCCATCCAGCGCTCGGCCGCGGTGTCGGCACAGACACGGAGGAAGCGCCGGACGTCGTCGTCGATGTCGCCGATCTGCCGTTCGAGGCGCACGGCCGCATCGAGCAGCTCGCCGTACACGTCGATCTGCCGCTGGTTCCACGCGTCGTTTCCGACGCGTACCGGTCGGCTGCCGCGCCAGCCGCGCAGGTGCGGAAGGGTGCGCTCGCTCAGGTCGTGCTCGCCGCGGACGCTGAACATGATCTGCAGCGCGCGGTCCTTGCCCAGGGACGGGGCGGCGGTGGTGAGGAAGGCGAAGAAGTCGCTCGCCTCGTCGGGGCAGGCCGCGACCCACAGGGCGCCCATGGTCAGTGACGCGTCCCGTACCCACGTGTACCGGTAGTCCCAGTTGCGCTCGCCGCAGGCCCATTCGGGCAGCGACGTCGTGGCGGCCGCTACGATCGCCCCGCTGGGCTGGAAGGACAGCGCCTGCAGCACCCGCCCGCTGTGGTGCACCTGGTCGCGCCACGGACCGTCGTAGGCCTGGTGGAGGCTGGACCACGACTGCCAGGCGACGATCGTGTCGTCCAGCCGGGCCGCCAGTTCCGCCTGGTCCCACACCCGCGCGGGAGTCTCCTGTAGCGTCGAGCGGTGCATCCCGAAGTGCCGTGTTTCGCCCTCTCGCACCGTGAACACGCCGTATCCACTGCAGTCGCCGATGCCGAGGGGGAACGGCGTGGTCAGCACGAGCCACTCGGCGCCGCCGCGGGCGGTCACGCCGCCGTCGACGACGGACAGGATCGGGTTGATCAGGCCGTACTCCGGCCGGGGCCGGTACTCCACCTCCATCGGCACCTCGCCGCCGACGCCGGACACCCGTCGGGCGAGCAGGTGCGGCACACCGACGCCAAGCCGGTGGCCGCCGTCGTCCGGGCCGGTGAGCAGGGCGTCGGTGAGAACGACCGTGCCGCTCCCGGTGCGGAAGGTGGTCTCCAGCACCATCGTCTGCGGTAGGTAGCGGCGAGTCGTCTCATACGGGACGGTCGGGCGGATCGCCCAGTGCCCGGCCTCGTCGTCCAGTAGGCGGGCGAAGACGGACGGCCCGTCGAACCGGGGGAAGCACAGCCACTCGGCCGACCCATCCCGGCTGATCAGGCCGGCGGAATGACGATCGGACACCAACGCGAGGTCGGCGATGGGTGTGGTGCTCATCAGTGCTCCCGGCTGCCATTGGCATCAAGAACTGGTCGAACTGTCCGAACTGGATCCTGGCGGTGTCGTCAATCCCGACATGGCGGGCCTATCTGTTAATGCGGCTCTTGGTGCGCGTCAGGTTCCTGCTTCCTGGTGTGCTGTTGCGGGACCTCCGCTGATGAGTGGCAGCCACAGCACGAACCTGGCCCCACGTGGCGAATCCTCGACCGTGAGGGTGCCGTGGTGGTTGTGTGCGATGTCGCGGGAGATGGCCAGGCCGAGCCCGCTTCCGCCGGGGTCGCGGCGGCGGCCGTCGTCGAGGCGGACGAACCGTTCGAAGACGCGTTCGCGGTGGGTCGGTGGGATGCCGGGCCCGTCGTCGGTCACCGTGACCGCGACCCTGTCGTCGGCCGGCTCGACAGTGACCTCGACAGAGGATTCGGCGTGCCGCTGCGCGTTGGCCAGGAGGTTGTCGAGCACGCGGATCAGCTGCATGCGGAAGCCGCGGATCTCCAGCCCGGCGGGCGCGTGGACGTTCATCGGCACGGACTTGGACTGCGTGCTCACCTCGGTGGCGACGAGCTCGCCGAGATCGATCTTCTCCGGGGGGCACGGGTCGGCGGCCCGGAGTCGGGCCAGCAGCAGCAGGTCATTGACGATCGCCTCCAGCCGGTCGGCGGTGGTCAGCGCCGTCTGGAGCGTTTGCCGGGCGTCGACGTCGTCGGGGTAGAGCAGCGCCTCCTCCAGTTGCGTGCGCAGGGCGGCGATAGGGGTGCGCAGCTCGTGGCTGGTCGTGCAGGCGAACTGGCGTAGCTGCTTCACCGCACCGTCGAGCTGGCTGAGGGTCTGGTTCGTGGTGGTGGCGAGCTGGGTGATCTCGTCGTCGCCCGGCGGTACGGGAACACGCAGGCTGAGCTCGCTCACCGTGATCTGGGAGATCCTGGCCCTGATCGCCTCGACGGGGCGCAGCGTGCGCCCGGCCAGCACCCATGCGGTCCAGGCCGCGACGGCGGTGATCAGGGCGATCCCGGTCATGATGGTGTATTCGAGGTCGTGTGTGGCCAGCAGGCCCGGTTCCGGGATGCCGGCGTACACGACGCCCGCGTCCGGTGCCGGGGTCAGGCGGATGGCGTGCAGCAGGATGCACCGGTCGTTCGGTGAGCACTCGCGGTAGAGCTGGTAACGGGCGTCGGGCGGAGGCCGGAGCCGGCTCAGCGGCACGGTCGCGGAGGCCGTCCGGCTGGACTCCACGACACGCTGGTGGGCGTCCACGACCTGGATGAGATCGGCGGGTGGGTTGGCGGGGATCGGGCGTGGCACGACGCCGCTGCGGGCGACCGGGCTCCACTGGCTCGCCACCCGTTCGGCCTGGTGGAAGATGTCGGACTGGAAGCGGTAGCGGATCGTGAGGTCCAGGGTCGCGCCGAGCACCACCAGGATGCTCAGCGCGAAGAGAGCCGCGATGACCGTACACCGCGCCCGGATGGAACGAGGGCGTGCCACAAGCGACGCGCCGCCTCTCAACGGGTAGAGGACGCCGAACCGATGCAGGACGGACGCATGCGACACCACGTCAGGCACTCACCTTCACGAGCCGCTCGGCCACGGTGTCGAGCAGTTCCAGCCAGGACTTCTCGAATGTGCCGATGCCCTTGTCTTCGAGTACCTGGAACACGTCGGTCAGGTCGACACCGACCTCAGCGAGTCGAGCGAAGACCTCCCGCGCCTGCGTGATCGTGCCGCTGATCGTGTCGCCAGTGATACGGGCGTGATCGGCGACGGCGAGGAGAGTCGTCTCCGGCATGGTGGT
>NZ_JBITJQ010000054.1:0-53493 GCF_044460125.1 Nonomuraea sp. NPDC050153 | reverse complement strand
AACGTCCAGGAAGCACGAGTGCTCACCTGCCGGTGGCTACCAGTCCGAAGTCTGCCCGATGACCCGGGCGGATTCGTTAACTCTCATTAGGAAGCTTTCCCCTTTCCCCTCATCGCCCGCCGCGGGTCTGCGGCCGCAAGTCGAGCGTGATGCCGGCGAGCCGGCGTCCGCCAGTCGGTCCACGGCCTCGTCCATGGCGGTCGTCGCTAGCCCTCCGCGGTGGCGACGGCGAAGCCCGCGATCCATTCGGGGATGGCTCGGTAGAAGCGGGAGGTCATTCGGTACTTGCCGGTGGCGGCCAGTGAGGCGAACGCGGCGATCCACGTCCGCACCTCGTGCGCCGAGCCACCGCCCTCCGCGCCCATCCACTCCACGCTCCAGCCGTCCACATCCTTCAGCCGGCCGCTCGCGAGGGTGTCGAGCACGAGGTTGTCCCAGGTCGGATTGATGGGAATCATCGCGGTCGAGCCGGCGGCGTAGTCACGCCCGGCCTGGACCACCCGCTGCTCCCCCCGCGCCCGCTGCTCCGGCGTGGGCGGGTGGCCCTCGATGAGGGCGTCGGCGACGCGGGGCGGGGCGCCCTCCAGCACCGGGACGGGTGGGTCGTGCGACAACCCGCCGGAGCCGAGGAACAGTACGCGCCGGTCCAGCTCGGCGGCGGCCTGGCCGATCGCGGTGCCGAGCGCGCGGACGCGGCTCACCGGCCCGAGCGGGGTGGCCACGCCGTTGACGAAGACGGGCACCACCGGGACGCGGTCGATGCCGCCGAACAGCACCTCCAGCGGCTGCACGAACCCGTGGTCCACGGTCATCCGCGCCGAGATCGTCAGATCGACGCCCCGGTCCAGTACGCCGAGGGCGATGGCGCGGGCGGCCTCGGTGTCCACCGACAGCGGCCCGGCGGCGGAGCCGAAGTCGCCTACCGCGTGGGCCTCGGTGGCCAGGCAGAACGGCGGCATCTCCTTGTAGAAGAAGCCGTTGTAGTGGTCGGGCGCGTACAGCACGACCAGGTCGGGGTCGAAGGCGCGGACGAAGGCGCGGGCCCCGTCCAGGGCGATGTCCACGGCTGCGATGACGTCGGGAGCAGGGTCGTTCTTGCCGATGAGCGGGGAATGGGACAGGCCGACGGCGACGGCGGTCATGAGGTGATCTCCTTTATGACGAGCTTGCCGGTGAGCCGCCCGTCGATCATGAGCTGGAAGCCCTTGTGGATCTCGTCCAGCGGGAGCGTGCGGTCGATCACCGGGCGCAGGCCCGTGGCGTCCAGCAGGTTCAGCAGCGCGACCAGCTCGCCGCGGGTGCAGCCGGTGGAGCCGAGGATGCGCTGCTGCAGGTAGAAGACCCGGCCGAGGTCGGCGGGTGGGTTGGTGCCGCTGGTCGCGCCCGCGATGACGACGGTGCCGCCGGGGCGCAGCGACTTCAGCGAGTGCGACCAGGTGGCCTCGCCGACGGTCTCGATGACGACGTCCACGCGCTCGGGCAGCCGCTCGCCGGTCGGCACGGCGGCCCGGGCACCCCAGGAGAGCGCCTGGGCACGCTTGTCCTCGCTGCGGCTGGTGGCGTACACGATCGCGCCGGCGGCGAGCGCCAGCTTGATCGCGGCCGAGGCGACGCCGCCGCCCGCGCCCTGCACCAGCACGCGGTCCCCGGCCTTGATCCGCGCCTGGGTGAACAGCATCCGGTACGCGGTCGTCCAGGCGACCGGCAGGCACGCGGCCTCGTCGAAGGACAGCCACGACGGCTTGGGGATCAGGTTGCGGGTCGGGACGGTCAGGTACTCGGCGAAGGCGCCGTCGTGCTGCTCGGACAGCAGGGCCCGGTTCGGGTCCAGGGTCTCGTCGCCGCGCCCGGCGTCGGGGTCCGCTATGACGGGGTGCACGATGACCTCGTTGCCGTCCTCGTCGTAGCCGGCGGCGTCGCAGCCGAGGATGATCGGCAGCCGCTCGGGCGGGTGGCCGACGCCGCGCAGTGTCCACAGATCGTGCATGTTCAAGGAGGACGAGACGACCCGGACGATCGACCAGCCGGGCCTGGGCTCGGGCTTGGGGACGTCGTCCAGGACGAGACCGGACAGGGGGTCGGTCGCGCTCTGGGAGACGGCGGTGGCGGCAAGCATGCCGCCAAGGTGTCCGACGACGACCATCGCATGACAGCTCGTGTGCCGTCGTACGGAACGACCGTTGGAACGCGGCGCTCGGTGGCTGTTGTCTGGGCCCCATGACCATCGAATCCCCGCGCGGGGCCCTGCGGCGACCGGCCGAGCTGGCGCCGACCATCGACGTCTCCGGGCTCGTCGACGGCGAGGGCGGGCTGGTGGATCGTGCCGTCTTCACCGACCAGCTGATCTACCGTCAGGAGTTGCGCCGCGTGTTCGCGCCGAGCTGGCTGTTCCTGGCGCATGCCGACCAGTTCCACAAGCCTGGCGACTTCTTCACCACGTACATGGGCGAGGACCCGGTCATCGTCACCCTGGACCGCAGCCGGCGCATCCGGGCGTACCTGAACTCCTGCCGGCACCGCGGTGCCCGCGTCTGCCGCGCCGACCACGGCGCCACCCGCAACTTCACCTGCACCTACCACGGCTGGTCCTACGACCTGGACGGCAAGCTCGTCAGCGTCCCGAACAAGGCGGGCTACCCGCAGTCGTTCGACACGGGGGAGTGGGGCCTGGTCGAGGTGCCCCACGTCGACAGCTACCGCGGCCTGATCTTCGGCACCTGGAATCCCGATCCGGTGCCGCTGCGGGAGTCGCTGGGCGACATGGCCTGGTACATGGACGCGATGCTCGACCACGACGACGAGGGCACGGTCGTGGTGGGCGGCGTGCACAAGTGGGTGCTGGAGGGTAACTGGAAGCTGGCGGCCGAGCAGTTCGCCACCGACTGGTACCACGTCAACATGAGCCACGCCTCGGCGCTCATGCTGCTCTCGCCCACCGGCAAAGGCCCCAAGGACGAGATCGTGCACCGTGCCGGCCGCCAGTACGCGAGCCCCAACGGTCACGGCGCGGGTTTCCCTGTGCACCCGAAGAACCGATTCGACGCCAGAACCGTCCACCGGTGGACGGACTACGCCGCGCTGCGCGAACGCCTCGGCGAGGCCCGCGTCGAGGGCCCGCTGACCAACGGGCACGCCACCGTCTTCCCGAACTTCTCCTACCTGCCGGTCAACGGCTCCATCCGCGTCTGGCACCCCAAGGGACCCGACCGGATGGAGGTGTGGGCCTGGACGATCGTCGACAGGTCCATGCCGCACGAGGTACGAGAGGCGCAGCGGCTGTACAACCTGCGCACGTTCGGCCCCAGCGGCATCTTCGAACAGGACGACGGCGAGAACTGGAGCGAGGTGCAGGCCGTCGCACACGGTTTCGTCACCAACAGCGTGCCGCTCAACTACCAGATGGGCCTCGGCTCCGAACGCGACGACGGCCGCCACCCGGGCACGACCAGCGAGCTCTACAGCGACGCCGCCGGCCGGGCCTTCTACGCGCGCTGGCGCGAGCTGATGACCACCCCCGCCTGGCATGAGGCGCACGAGGAGGACAAATGAGCGACGGCATCAGGGTCGCGGCGCTGGACGACATCCCCGAGGGCGAGGGCATCGCCGTCGACAGGGCCATCACCGGCACCGCGGACGACATCGCACTGCTGCGCGACACCGACGGCAGCGTGTGGGCGCTGGACGACACCTGCACCCACGAGGACGCCTCGCTGGCCGACGGCTGGGTCGAGGACGGCTATGTCGAGTGCCCCTTGCACTCCAGCCGGTTCTGCCTGAAGAACGGCGAGGTCCAGGGCCTGCCCGCCACCCGCGACGCCTGCCCGCACCGGGTCGAGGTACGCGATGGCGAGGTCTACCTCTTCCCGAACGAGGCGCCATGAGAGTCGTGATCGTCGGCGGCGGGATCGCCGGCGTCAGCACGGCGGCGGCCCTGCGGGAGGGTGGCTTCGACGGCGACCTCACGCTGGTCGACGCGGGCGAGCTCCCGTACGACCGGCCGCCGCTGTCGAAGGACTACCTGACCGGGGCCAAAGACCTGAAGCAGATCGCCTTGCGGCCCCCTCAGTGGTACGACGAGCAGTCCATCCGGCTGATCAACCGGACCCGCGTGACCGCGCTGCGCTCAGGGCGCGTCGAACTTCAGGACGGCCCCCCGCTGCCCGCCGACCGCGTGGTTCTGGCCACCGGCGGAGGCGCGGCACGCCCACCCATCCCGGGCTGCGAGCGCGCGCACGTGCTCCGCACGGCCGAGGACGCCGATCGGCTGCGCGCCGCTCTGAGACCGGGCGCCCGTGCGCTGGTGGTCGGAGGGGGCCTGATCGGCGCAGAGGTGGCATCGAATGCCGTCGATCTCGGCTGCGAGGTCGTGCTCACTGATCCGGTGGCCACGCCGCTGGCCCCTGCGGTCGGCGTCGAGCTGGCCGCCTGGCTCCACGAACAGCACGCCACCCGCGGCATCACCACCGTCCAGGCCGGACTGGAGTCGCTCGACGGCGCCGAGGCGACGTTCGCCGGTGGACGCCGCGTGTTCGACGTCGTGGTATTCGGTGTCGGCATGGTGCCCGAGACCGCGCTGGCCGAGGCAGCCGGGCTGAAGGTCGATCGTCGTGTCCTCGTGGACACCGGACAGGTCACCTCGAACCCGGCGATCCTCGCTGTCGGCGACTCCGCGCGCAGTCGCGACGGGCACTGGGAGGCCGCCCAGCACGACGGCGCCCGGGCGGCGGCCACCATTCTCGGCGCGCCGCCTCCCACGCCCACCGCCCCCTGGTTCTGGACGGACCGGCACGGCCACCACGTCGAGGCAGTCGGCCACATGGCGGCGGCCGAGCGGACAGTGGTCCGCGGGTCCTTCGACGACCCCGCGTTCTCGGTGTTCGGTCTGCGCGACGGGCTGGTGGTGGCCGCCGCCGCCGTGGACGACCCCAATGCCGTACGGGCCGCGCGCCGCATGATCGACCGCCGGATCCCGGCCGACCCGGGACGACTGTCCGACCCGTCCGTGAACCTGCGCACGCTGCTGCGCGCCTAGAGGGGAACGCATGACCACCGTGAGCACCGCAGGGGTGCGCGCCGACCGTGAGACCCACTTCGAGGTCGAGCAGTTCTACTACGAGGAGGCCGACCTCCTCGACGCCGGCCGCTATGCCGACTGGCTCGATCTGCTCGCCGACGACCTCGACTACTGGATGCCCACCCGTACCAACCGGCTGCGCCGCCAGCAGGCCCTGTCGGTCGCCGCCCGGGGCGAGGCCGCCTTCTACGACGAGAGCAAGGAGAGCCTGGCCTGGCGCATCCGCCGCTTCGACTCCGGCATGGCCTGGGCCGAGGACCCGCCCTCCCGGACCCGGCACCTGATCACCAACGTGTTGGCGCGGCACGTCGACCCTGCCGAGCACCCCGGCTTCACCGCCGACGACCTGCTCGTCCGCTCGGTGTTCCTGGTCTACCGCAACCGCCTGGAGCGCGAGGAGAACGTCTTCGCCGGCAGCCGTACCGATCTCCTGCGCCGCACGCCAGGCGGCCTCCAGGTCGCCCGCCGGACCATCCTGCTCGACCAGAACATCCTGCTGGCCAAGAACATCTCCACCTTCTTCTGATCGGAGCCCCTGTGAAGCACCACAGCGTGACCACCACGCTCGGCGAGATCGCCGTCGCCGAGACCGGCGAGGGCCCCGTGCTGGTGATGCTGCACGGCGGCGGCCCCGGCGCCTCCGGCGTCGGCAACTACCACCAGAACCTGCCCGCGCTGTCCCGCCGCTTCCGCGTCGTCCTGCCCGACCAGCCCGGCTTCGGCGGCAGCTACCGCCCGACAGAGGAGGACCTCGACAAGCGGTCCATCACCGAGATCACCGTGGACGCCCTCTTCCAGGCGTTCGACGCCCTCGGCATCGAGACCTTCCACCTCCTCGGCAACAGCCTCGGCGGCGCCGCCGCCCTCGCCATGGCCCAGGAACGCCCCGACCGCGTGACCAGGCTCGTGCTCATGGCCCCCGGCGGCGGCTGGCTGCCGTTCGGGCCCACCCCGACCGAGGGGCAGAAGGAGATGTTCCGCTACTACAACGGCACCGGGCCCAGCGAGAAGAAGATGGCCGCGTTCATCCGCACCATGGTCTTCGACCACAAGCAGTTCGGCGAGGACGTCGTCAAAGCCCGCTACGAGGCCTCGCTCGACGACAGCCATATCGCCTTCTACCACCGCTACAACGCCGCCTTCGCCAGGCGCGGTGGCATGGACCCGCTGTGGAAGGACCTGCACCGGATCAAGGCCCCGACGCTGCTGCTGTGGGGGCGTGACGACCGTACGATCACCCTCGACGGCGCGCAGCTCATGCTGAAGCAGATCCGCGACGTGCGGCTGCACGTCTTCGGCCGGTGCGGGCACTGGGTGCAGCTGGAGCGGCAGAGCGAGTTCGAGAACCTCGTCACGGGGTTCCTGGCATGAGCGGCTGGCTCGACGGCTACGCCGCCCTGATCACCGGCGGCGGCTCCGGCATCGGCCGCGCCGTCGCTGAGCGCTTCCTGGCCGAAGGAGCCCGCGTGACCGTCCTCGGCCGCGACCCGGCACAACTCGACCAGGTCGCCGGGGACCCGACCAGGGTGCACAGGGTGACCGCCGACGTGCGCGACTCCGATGCGCTGCACGCCGCCGTCGCCGAGACCGTCGAGCGCTTCGGCAAGCTCGACACCCTCGTCGCCAACGCCGGCGTGTGGGACTACCAGCGCCAGCTCACCCGCCTGACCGGCAAGCAGATCGACGCCGCCTTCGACGAGATCTTCTCCATCAACGTCAAGGGCTACCTGCTGGCCGCCGAGGCCGCCTGGCCGGAGCTGGTCAAGACGCGTGGCAGCATCGTCATGACGCTGTCCAACGCCTCCTTCTACGTCAACGGCGGCGGCCCGCTCTACACCGCCAGCAAGCACGCCTGTCTCGGCCTGATGCGCGAGCTCGCCTACGAGCTGGCCCCCAAGGTCCGGGTGAACGGCGTCGCCTGCGGCGGCATGAACACCGACCTGCGCGGCCCCGAGACGCTGGCGCTCGGCGACCGCTCGATCGCGGCCTCTTTCGCCGAACGCCACGGCAGCCCGCCCATCCCGCTGCACGACTCCAGCACCGACCCGCGCGACTTCACCGCACCGTACGTCCTGCTCGCCGCCCGCGAGCAGAGTGGCACCATCACCGGACACGCCATCTCGGCCGACGGCGGCATCGGGGTTCGGGGGTTCGCCCGTGCCGCCGGCGGCGACCACCTCTGAGGAGCCGACCGATGACCCACCCCCACTCCCCGAAGGTCGACGTCAACCCCGCTTCCGCCGTCGCACGCAACGCCCGCCACTTCGGCGACTCCACCGTGATCCGCTACGCGGGCGGCGACCTCACCTACGCCCAGCTCGACGACAAAGCGGCCCGGCTGGCGACGGTCCTCGCCGACGGCGGGACCGGCGACGGCGACCGGGTCGCGTACCTCGGGCTCAACAGCGCCTCCTTCCTGGTCACCATGCTGGCCGCGTTCAGGCTGGGCGCGATCTTCGTCCCGGTCAACTTCCGGCTCGCCGAACCCGAGCTGGAGAGCGTGCTCCAGCGCAGCGGTGCCACCGTGATCGTGTGTGAGGAGGGGCACCGGGCGAGCGCCGAGCACGTACGCGCCGCGACCTCGCTCACGCGCTTCCTCCTCGTGGACGACGACTTCGAGGAGCCCGCCACCGAGGGCGTCACGGGCTGGGAGCCCTGGTCCGGCCCGATCGCCGCGGCCCAGCCGTTCCCCACGGTGGCGACCAGGACGTTCGACGATCCGGCGATCCTGATGTTCACCTCCGGCACCACCGGCCTGCCCAAGGGCGTCATCCTCACGTACGGCAACGCCTGGTGGAACTCGGTCAACGTGGACACCATGCTCGACACCCGCCGGGGCGACGTGACGTACGCCGCCGCCCCGCTGTTCCACATCGGCGCGCTCAACAGCTTCGCGCTGCGCACGATCGTGCGCGGCGGCACCGTCGTCGTGCGCCGCCAGTTCGACCCGGTCAGGTCTCTCGACGACCTGGTCGCCCACCGGGTGAACTCGATGTTCGCCGTGCCCGCCATGCTCGCCGCGCTCAGCCGCGTGCCCGGCGTCTTCGAGGCCGATCTGTCGCAGCTGCGCTCGATCGTCGTGGCGGGCGCGCCGGTGCCGCCGTCCCTGATCGAGCTGTACGCCTCGCACGGCATCCTGCTGCAGCAGGCATGGGGGCTGACCGAGACCGCGCCGTTCGCCACTCACCTTCCCGCCGAGCACACCCTGCGCAAGCTCGGCTCCGCCGGCATCCCCATGCCCCACACCGAGGTCCGCGTCGTGGACGCCGCCACCAACCAGCCGCTCAAGCCCGGCGAGGCCGGGGAGATCGTCGTACGCGGCCCCAACGTCACCCCCGGCTACTGGGAGAACCCCGAGGCCACCGGGGCGGCGTTCGACGACGAGGGCTGGTTCCACTCCGGCGACGTCGGTCACCTGGACGAGGACGGTTTCCTGTTCATCGTCGACCGGCTCAAAGACATGATCATCAGCGGCGGGGAGAACGTCTACCCGGCCGAGGTCGAGCGCGCCCTGGCCGCCATGCCGGGCGTGGTGGACGTCGCGGTCGTCGGCAGCCCCGACGAGCAGTGGGGCGAGACGGTCGTGGCGGTGGTCTCACTGGCCGGGGGAACCTCGCTCACCCTCGACGACGTCCGCGGGTACGCCGCCGCCCAGCTGGCCCGCTACAAGCTGCCCCGCAGGCTGAAGATCGTCCGGAGCATGCCCAGGAACGCCTCCGGCAAGCTGGACAAGACCGTGATCCGCCGCCTGGTGGACGAGGAGGGCTGAGATGGCCTCGTTGCCGGTCATCGACGGCGTACGTCTGGAGCGGTGCGTGACGGGCCGCCTGCGCGGGGCGTACCCCGTCGGCGCGCGGGACGTGGAGGTCCGGGTCTCCCCGACCGCGACGGGAAAGGCCATGACCCGGCTCCTCCAGCGCGTCACCGAGGCCGTGACCAGGACCGATCCCGGATGCCGCCGCCTGGTGTGCCCGGTGCCGGAAGGCGACCTCGATCGGATGGCGGCGGCCGAGTCCGCCGGCTACCGCTACGTCGTCGACGTCGATCTGCCCGGTGAGCAGCTCAGCCTGCTGGTGCACGAGCCGGAGTGGGTGACCAGGACCGACATGGACCTCGACCGCGTGCTGGGCAGCTGAGCGGCCCGGTCACGCCGTCGCGCACAAGCGGGCCAGGTAGCCTGAGCGGTCAGGTCAGGCTGTCGCGCGCAGGCGGCGGGCGCGGGCCAGCTCCTGCGCCGCCGCCGCGCTCACCCGCCGCAGTGCCGGCGCCTGCGCCCGCGTGTCCAGGCGGCCGGTGGGACCCGACACCGACATCGCGGCCACGGCCCTGCCGCCCCGGCCCATGACCGGCACCGCGACGCAGCGCAGCCCCAGCGTGGACTCCTCGTCGTCGAAGGCGACTCCGGTGCGGCGTATCTCCGCGATCTCGGCCGCCAGCCGGTCGGGGTCGGTGATGGTGTTGGGCGTGAACGCCCGCAGATCGGACGCGAGCACGCGGTGCAGGGCGTCATGGTCGTAGGCCAGCAAGGCCTTGCCGACCGCGGTGCAGTGGGCGGGCACCCGGCCGCCGATGCGCGAGGGGGAGCGGACCTGGCGGTGGCCGTAGAGCTTGGACAGGTAGACCACGTCGGTGTCGTGCAGGGCGGCGAGGTGCACGGTCTCGCGCGTCAGCTCGTACAGGTCGGTGAGGAAGGGGATGAGCAGGTCACGGATGTGGTCGTGGTCGGGGACGTACACGTGCCGGCCGAGCTCGTGCAGCCGCCGGCCCAGCCGGTACTTGCCCTCGGTCTTCTCCACCACGCCGTTGCGCTCCAGCATGCCCAGCACCCGGAACGCGGTGCTCTTGCTCAGCTCGGCGCGCCGAGCCAGCTCGCTGACGCCCAACCCCGTGCCGGCCTGGTCGCCGAGCGAGACCAGGAGACTGACCGCCTTGTCGATGGCCGCGCGGTCATCACGGATGGCGGCCGTGCTCATGGTGAACCTCCTCCTGTACCCGTTCACTTAGTTGGACAGAATGCGGTGATGGGTTGATGTCTGTCAAGATGGACGGGGCGTCAGTTATAAGTGACAGGGGTCGCGGTCCTACCGGCGCCTGTCCGACCGGATGCTCGCCCACGTCGCGATGACGATCCCGCAGGCCGGGCAGTTCGGCTCGCCTGCGGGCTGACCGCCGGTCAAGCACGCGGTGACGTGCCGCTGTGCGGCACAGGAACGTGCCCTTCTCCTCCGCGGGCCCTTCCATGCTCTTGTACCCCCAGTCTTCAGCGGAGGAGCCCCTTCCATGTCCGAGACCGCCGTCCCGTCCGGAACATCCGCGGGCGCCGCGAGCAGCACGCGCGGCGTCTCGCGCGTCGCCGCCGCGAGCCTCATCGGCACCACCATCGAGTACTACGACTTCGCCGTGTACGGCACCGCTGCCGCCCTGGTCCTGGGCCCCGCCTTCTTCCCGACCGGGACCCCGGCGGCGCAGACCCTGGCCGCGTTCCTCACCTTCGCCGGCGCGTTCCTGGCCAGGCCCGTGGGCGTGGTGCTGTTCGGCACCCTCGGCGACCGGCTGGGCCGCAAGCCCGCGCTGGTCGTCTCGCTGCTGCTCATGGGCGCGGCGACGGTCGGCGTGGGCCTGCTGCCGACCTACGCCGACGCGGGGCTGCTCGCTCCAGTGCTGCTGGTGGCGCTTCGCCTGCTCCAGGGCGTGAGCATGGGCGGCGAATGGGGCGGCGCGGTGCTGCTGGCCGCCGAGCACGCTCCTCCCCGGCGGCGGGCGATGTACGCCTCCATCCCGCAGGCCGGCCCGCCGCTGGGCTTCCTGCTGTCCAGCGCGGCGATCCTGCCCACCCTGGCCATCGCCGGACGTGACGGCTTCGCCGCCGGGGCGTGGCGCGTCCCGTTCCTGCTCAGCGCCGTGCTCATCGTCATCGGCATCTGGGTGCGCAGCCGGGTGGAGGAGTCGCCGGTCTTCGCCACCACGCCCCGCCAGGCCACCTCTCGCTTCCCGCTCGGCACGCTGCTCAAGGAGCACCCCGGCCGGTTGCTCCTCGGCATCGGCGCGGCGGTCGGAGGCTCGTCCGTCTACTACCTGACCACCGTCTACAGCCTGCAGTACGGCCCCGCCGCGCTCGGCATCCCGCAGAACACGGTGCTCGCCGCCGCCAGCATCGCCGCGGCCGCCGGCGCCCTGGCCACCGTGCCCGTCGCCCGCCTGGCCGACCGGGTGGGCCGGCGCCCGGTGATGCTGGCCGGCCTCATCGGCTGCGTCCTGTGGGCGCTGCCCATGTTCGGCTCCCTGCGGACCGGGAACGGCCTGCTGATCACCGGTGCGTTCGCCCTCGGGCTGCTGCTGTTCACGTTGAGCTTCGCGCCGATCGCCGCGTTCCTGCCGGAGCTGTTCCCCGCCCGGCTCCGCTACACCGGCGCGTCGACCGCCTTCATCCTGGCCAACACCCTGGGCGGCGGCTTCGCCCCGCTCGTCGCCACCTGGCTGAACACGCAGTGGGCCTCGCCTCTGGTGCTCGGCGTCTACACGGGCACGCTCTGCCTGGTGAGCCTCGCCTGCGTGCTCCTCCTGCCCGAAACCCGGGAGCAGGAGTTCTCCCGATAGGGGCGTTACATGGGCTATGTGGTCGGCATGCCGCGCGGAGGCTGACGAGGTCCGGGTCGCCTACGAGGCCTCCCGGACCGTACAACGGGCGTGAACCCGGTGTTTCAGAGGGCGGGCTCGTCATGGGGCCGCTCGCCATGGGTGCGGGACACCCGCATGGCCCCGGTGCCCGGCTGCACCCGCGGCACGCTGACCACGACGTGCACCACGCTCTCACCGTCGAGCGACTCGTACACGTGGGGACGATCACCCGGATAACGCACGAAGTCTCCGGTGCCCAGCTCCACCGCGGACTCGACCGGGCCCACCCGTACGTGGCCGCTGATGACGTACAGGTGCTCCAGCGTGCCCACCGGATGGGGAGCGGACGGCTCGGCCGGGCCGCCACCGGCTGCGGGCGCGATGCGCAGCAGGTAGTTCTCGATCACGCCGGAGCCGTAGACGTGGTCGAGCGAGCGGGACTCGTAGCCGCCGTGCCGTTGCCACACCACCTCGTCGCGGCGCTGCACCACCATCACCTGCTCCCGCTCGGCCACCAGCCGCGTGACCGGCACGCCCAGCGCGTCCGCGATGGAGAACAGCGTGTCCACCGTCGGGTTGCCCACCCCCTGCTCGATCGTGGACAGAGTCTGCTTGGCCAGCCCCGCCTGCCGAGCCAACTCGGCCAGCGACATGCCCCGCTGCTCCCTGAGCAGGCGCATGTTACGCGCCACAACGGCGTTTCCCGACGACACGTCACCACTGTAGGTGTAACGCCCCGCTCACCGCATACCGCGCTCACGGTCATGCGTCAGCGGTACGGACCCGCGTCATTGCCTGATCTGCGAATTTCACCGGCTGCGAGCCACTCGCGCTGCCCACCGCCCACAGCCCGCATGGGGCGTTTCTCGCCAGTCTCGTGAATGCCATGGTGGAACGCCAGATGAAGTCGCTGTTTCCGAGTAAGGCCGATATTCGGGCTGGAAAGTGCGAAGGGTATGGTGAAGGCTTGTGGCGACGTTTCGGATCAGCGAGGCCGCGGCGCTGCTCGGGGTCAGTGCCGACACCGTCCGCCGCTGGGTGGACGCGGGACGGCTGGCGGCCGAGCGGGACGAGCACGGCCATCGGCAGGTAAACGGCGCCGATCTGGCCGCCTTCGCCCGTGCTCAGGTCGAGGAGATCGAGAGCGGCGGCCGTTCCTCGGCGCGTAACCGCTTTCGCGGGATCGTGACCGAGGTGCTCAGGGACTCGGTGATGGCCCAGGTGGAGATAGCCGCCGGGCCGTTCCGGGTGGTGTCGCTGATGAGCCGCCAGGCCGCCGACGAGTTGGGCCTGGAGACAGGGGTGGTGGCGGTCGCCGTGATCAAGTCCACGAATGTCGTCGTCGAGATCCCCGGTCACGAGCGCGTGACCAGCAGCCCGTGAGGAGCCCTTGATCCGCATGGCCGATCCCGAGCGCGCCGGCCGGGCGGACCCGATGGACGGGTCCGCCGGTCGGGGGTTCACGGGCCGCCGGGCCTCCGGCCGGCTGCCGTGGATGCTGGTGCTGCCGGCGCTGGTCGGGCTGGCGTTCCTGGTGCTGCCGCTGGCCGGGCTGCTGATCCGCGCCCCTTGGTCCACGCTGCTGGAGCGGCTGGCCGAGCCGCAGGTGCTGGAGGCGTTGCGGTTGTCGCTGGTGTGCGCCACCGTCGCGACCGTGCTGTGCCTGCTGTTCGGGGTGCCGCTGGCGTGGCTGCTGGCTCGGGTGTCGTTTCCCGGGCGGCGGCTGGTGCGGGCATTGGTGACCGTTCCGTTGGTGCTGCCGCCGGTGGTGGGTGGTGTGGCGTTGCTGCTCGTGCTGGGGCGGCGCGGGCTGGTCGGGCAGTGGCTGGAGTCGTCGCTGGGGATCACGCTGCCGTTCACCACGGCGGGGGTGATCGTCGCGGAGGCGTTCGTGGCGATGCCGTTCCTGGTGATCAGCGTGGAGGGCGCGCTGCGGGGAGCCGACCGGCGTTTCGAGGAGGCCGCGGCCACGCTGGGGGCCTCGCGGTGGACCGTGTTCCGGCGGGTCACGCTGCCGATGGTCATGCCGGGTGTGGTGGCGGGGGCGGTGTTGTGCTGGGCGCGGGCGCTGGGCGAGTTCGGTGCGACGATCACGTTCGCGGGCAACTTTCCCGGCACCACCCGTACGATGCCCCTGGCCGTCTACCTGGCCTTGGAGACCGAGCCGGAGGCGGCCATCGTGCTCAGCCTGGTGCTGCTGGCCGTCTCGGTGATCATTCTGGCCAGCCTGCGCGACCGGTGGGTGAGCGCGCCATGATGCTCCAGGCCCGGCTGGTGGTCAGCCGGCCCGCCTTCACCCTGGACATCGCGTTCGAGGTGGCGCCGGGTGAGGTGGTGGCGCTGCTCGGTCCCAACGGCGCGGGCAAGACCACCGCGCTGCGCGCCCTGGCCGGGCTCACCGCGCTGTCCGGCGGCGAGATCGTCCTGGACGGCCGGGGCCTGCACACCCTGGCCGCCGAGCAGCGCCCGATCGGCATGGTCTTCCAGGACTATCTGCTCTTCCCGCACCTGTCCGCGCTGGACAACGTGGCCTTCGGGCCGCGCTGCCAGGGCGTCTCCAAGGCCGAGGCCCGACGCGCGGCCGCCGCCCTGCTGGAGCGGGTCGGCCTGGCCGAGCGGGCCGCCGCCAGGCCGCGCCAGCTGTCCGGCGGGCAGGCCCAGCGGGTCGCCCTGGCCCGAGCCCTGGCCGTCGAGCCACGGCTGCTGCTGCTGGACGAGCCCCTGGCGGCGCTGGACGCGCACACCCGGCTGGAGATCCGTTCGCAGCTGCGCCGCCACCTGGCCGACTTCGACGGGGCCACCGTGCTGGTCACCCACGACCCGCTGGACGCCATGGTGCTGGCCGACCGGCTGATCGTCATCGAGAACGGCGCCGTCGTCCAGCAGGGCAGCCCCGCCGAGGTGGCCCGCCATCCGCGTACCGACTACGTCGCCCGCCTGGTCGGGCTCAACCTGTACCGGGGCGTGGCCGACGGGGCGCGGGTCGAGGTCGGCGAGCTGCCGATCAGCACCACCGAGCACCTCACGGGGCCGGTGTTCGTCGCGTTCGCCCCCGCCGCCGTGGCCCTCTACCGCACCCGCCCGGACGGCAGCCCGCGCAACCTGTGGGAGGCGCGCATCGACGGCATCGAACGGCACGGCGACAACATACGCGTCCACCTCGACGGGCCGATCACCGCCTTCGCCGACATCACCCCCGCCGCCCTGGCCGACCTCGACCTGACTCCGGGCCAGCAGATCTGGGCCTCGGTCAAGGCCGGCGAGACCCACGCCTACCCCGCATGAACGGCGGCGTACACCGCTCCGTTCATGCCCATAACCGGTCGGCGGCGCACACCCTGATGCCGGTGACCCGGCTGATGTGCCGCGATCCGCAGCGATCTCCGGGCATCACCAGGTGCGGTCCCCACTCGGTCAGGTCCTGGCAGTCCATGGTGACGGCGAGCAGCGCCGGGGTGTTGCCGAACTCGGGGTCGATCTCGCCCCACGACAGCACGGCGCGGTGGCCGTCGCGCCCCAGCACCGCGATCAGGTAGCGCAGCCGGTCTTTGCGCTCGGCCGGGTCGAACAGCGGTTCGGCGGCCCGGAGCACATCGAGGAGCAGCGGTCCGGTGAAGTAGTGGCGTCGCTGCCCGGACGTGCGGCATTCGAAGCTGACCGCCGCCTCTCGCTGCGGCATCGAGCCGAGCATCGCGACGCTCAGCAGGGCAGGCCGGCGCACGTCGCCCCACAGAGACAGCTGACCGGCCGTAGGGAGATCGATCGACGTTGGCCGCACGGCCGCCTCCTCGCCCTCGTCATGCCTGCCCTTCGCTTGCCCACCGTCGCGCGAGCTCACACGTATCTGCAAGGTCTTTTCGGCATTTCCATGGCAGATGAGATGATGATGGGGTTTATGCGCTCTTCCTCTCGTGACCCCGGACCGCCATGAGGTCGTTCGGCGCGTGATGCGATGATTTCGGGTGAGACCCCGCGGAGGACGACCGTTCATGAACGCCATCACCGATCCCCACCTGGCACCTCGCTGGGCCACCTCGGCGCTGCTGACCATCGACGTGCAGCGCGACTTCCTGTCCGAGGCGCCGTACGGCGTCGCGGGCACCACCGAGGTGCTGCCCACGCTGGCCGGGCTGGCCGCCGCCTTCCGCGCCGCCGGGCGGCCGATCGTCCACATCGTCCGGCTCTACCAGCCCGACGGCCGCGACGCCGACCTCGTACGGCGCACGCTGCTCGCCGGCGGTGCCGACATCGTGACGCCCGACAGCCCCGGCAGCGCCATCGCCTCCGAGCTGCTGCCGCCGGGCGCGCCGCCGCTGAAGCCCGACCTGCTGCTGTCCGGCGAGCCGCAACCCCTGGCCGAGCGCGAGATCGCCCTGTTCAAGCCGCGCTGGGGCGCCTTCTACCGCACGCGCCTGGACGAGCTGCTGCGCGGCTGGGACGTGGACACGCTCGTCGTGGCCGGCTGCAACTTCCCCAACTGCCCGCGGGCGACGCTGGTCGAGGCGAGCGAGCGGGACTACCGGCTGGTGCTGGCCGGCGACGCCACCTCACGGCTGCACGAGGTCGGGCGTACCGAGATGACCGGCATCGGCGTCACCCTCCTGCCTGCCCAGGCCATCATCGCCGCGTTGCGCACGCTCTAGAACCGATGGGAGAGCGGCTGGTCGTCGGGCGTCCGTGAGCTGATCGCGCTCCCGGCGCGACGTGGCCGGCCGCGCGGGGGAGGCCTTCAGTACACGTCGCGGACGTAGCGTTTCGTCGCGGCCAGCTGTTTGACGTAGGCGGCGGCGTCGTCGGGAGCCAGGCCGCCGTGGCGGGCCGCGATGTCGCGCAGGGTCTGGTCGACGTCCCTGGCCATCCGGGTGGCGTCGCCGCACACGTACACGTGAGCGCCGTCCTGCAGCCAGGCCCACAGCTGCAGGCCGTGCTCGCGCATCCGGTCCTGTACGTAGACCTTGGCCCGCTGGTCGCGGGAGAAGGCCAGGTCCAGGCGGGTCAGCAGGCCGTCGTCGTGCAGCGTGGCCAGCTCGTCGCGGTAGTAGAAGTCGGTGGCGCGGCGCTGCTCGCCGAAGAAGAGCCAGTTGCGGCCGCGGTGGCCGAGGGCCCGGCGTTCGTCGAGGAAACCGAGGAAGGGGGCCACGCCGGTGCCCGGGCCGATCATCACCATGGGGGTGCCGGAGTCGGAAGGCGGCCGGAAGTGCGTGGTGGGCTGGACGTACACGGGGACGGTGGTGCTCTCGGGGCTGTCGGCCAGGTACGCCGAGCAGGCGCCGCCCCGCGCCGTGCCGCGCGGGTTGCGGAAGCGCACCACCGAGACCGTCAGGCGTACCTGATCGGGGCTGGTGAGCGGGCTGGAGGAGATGGAGTACAGGCGGGGTTGGAGCCGCTTGAGCACATCGGCCCACTCCTGGGCCGTGGCGCGCACGGGGAGCTCGGCGAGCACGTCCACGGCCTGGCGACCCCACACCCATTTGTCCAGCTCGCCCTTGTTGCCGGGGCGCAGGAGCCGGGCGAGGTCGCGGTCGTGGGTGCGTTCGGCGACGAACCTCAGCAGGCCGGGGGTGATCTTGGTGATGTCGAGGTGGCGGTGGAGGGCCTCGCGAAGTCGCAGCGTGCCCAGGCCGGGGAGCTCGACGGTGTCGGCGGGGCTGAGGCCGGTGCCGGCCAGCCATTCCATGACCAGGTCGAGGCTGTTGGCGGGCAGCACGCCGAGGGCGTCGCCCGCCTGGTAGGTCAGCTCACCGCCGGTCTCGAAGGTGAACTGGCGAACCTCTTTGGCCGAGCCCGGCAGGCTGAGCAGCCGGTTTCCGGTCAGTGTCGCGGTGAAAGGGGCCGTACGGGAGCCGGTCGGGGCCGGCGGCGCGGCCGTTGTCGGTTCGCTCCGCTCCGCCCCGGGTTCGGCCAGGGTGGTGAGGAGCTGGTTGAGCCAGGTCAGGGCGCGCTCGTGCTCGTCCGGCTCGCAGTCCACGCGTGGCGCGAGGCGGAGCGCGCCGAGCTCTTCCAGCCGCCGGTCGAGCCGGCGGCCGTGGCCGCAGAAGTCGTCGTAACTGGAGTCGCCGAAGGCGAGGACCGCGTAGCGCACGCCGTCGAGCCGCGGCGCTCCGGGCCCGGCGAGGGCGTCCCAGAAGGCGGCGCCGTTGTCGGGGGCCTCGCCGTCGCCGAACGTGCTGGAGATGATCAGCAGGTCCGCGTCCGGCGTCAGGGCCTGCGGGGCGTAGTCGGCCATGCTGACCAGCCGGGCGCTGCGGCCGGCGCCCGCCAGCCGTTCGGCGCTGGTCGCGGCGAACTCCTCGGCGTTGCCCGTCTGAGAGGCCCACAGGATGACGACCTCGCGGGCCGGGGTCTCCGGTTCGGCGGGCGCGGGCTCTTGCGCCGGGAGGACGATGCGGGAGAAGGCGCCGGCCAGCGCCCCGTTCACCCACAGGGCGTGGTCCGGCGCGAAGGGGGCATGACCCGGCAGCACCGGTACGTCGGCTCCTTCGAGCGGCGCGCTCGCCAGGCCGGACAGGAACCCGGACAGATAGCGGCGTTCCGTCGGCGAGAGCTCCGGCGGGGTCAGGTCGGCGAGGCCGAACAGGCCGTGCAGCGCGGCGACCGGCGTCCGCGCCGGGCCAGTGGGGTTTTCCGGTGAAACCTGCCCGGACGCCGGGGCGGAGGTGGTCGCGCTCGCCTCCGGGGCGACCTTGGCGAGGGAGACCGCGCACACCTTCAGCTCGGGCTGGAAGGAGATGGGGTCGACGGCGTCGCTGGTGACGGCGTTGACGCTGAGGTACTCGCCGAACAGGTCGTTCCAGTGGAACGGCGCGAACAGGTTGCCCGGCATGACGCGGTCCGTCACCACCGCGGGCAGCACGGCCCGCCCGCGCCGGGAGGAGACCGCCACGAGGTCGCCCTCGCCGATGCCGTGCCCGGCGGCGTCGGCCGGGTTGATCTCCACGAACGGGCCGGGGTTGAGCTTGTTCAGCTTCGCGATCTTGGCCGTCTTGGTGAGCGTGTGCCACTGGTGCTGGACCCGCCCGGTGTTGAGCACGTACGGGAAGGTGTCGTCGGGCAGCTCGGCGGGGGGCAGGTGCGGACGCGGGAAGAAGACGGCCCGGCCGTCGGGGGTGGCGAAGGCCAGCCGCGGGCCGCTGCCGTCCTCGCGCGTGAGTGGCTCCTGGCTGCGGCCGTCGTTGAGGTAGCGGACCGGGTTGCGCTCACCGGAGCCGGGCGGGGCGGGCCACTGCACCGGGGTCTCGCGCAGCCGGTCGTACGTCACGCCGCGCAGGTCGTACCCGGTCGCGGGGTTCCACGCCCGCTTGATCTCCTCGAACACCTCCTCCGCGCTCGAATAGGAGAAACCATCCTCGAACCCCATCTCGCAGGCGACCCTGGCGATGATCCGCCAGTCCGGCAGCGCCTCCCCGGCCGGATCGACGGCCTGCCGGAGCAGGGTGAGGTTGCGCTCCGAGTTGATCATCACGCCTTCGGTCTCGGCCCAGAGAGCGGCGGGCAGGACCACGTCGGCGTAGGCGTTGGTCTCGGTGGCCGCGAAGACGTCCTGCGCGACGACGAACTCGGCGGCCTCCAGACCCGCGATCACGGTCTTGCGGTTGGCGACGCTGGCCACGGGGTTGGTGCAGATGATCCAGCACGCCTTGATCTCGCCCTCGGCCATCCGGGAGAACATCTCGATCGTGCCCTGCCCGACGTCGGTACGCAGCGCGCCGGGCGCGATGCCCCACAGGTCCTCGACGAACCGGCGGTCCTCCGCCACCAGCACCGAGCGCTGCCCGGGCAGGCCGGGGCCCATGTAGCCCATCTCGCGGCCGCCCATCGCGTTGGGCTGGCCGGTCAGCGAGAACGGGCCGCTGCCCGGACGGCAGATCGCGCCCGTGGCCAGGTGCAGGTTGCACAGCGCGTTGGTGTTCCAGGTGCCGTGGGTGCTCTGGTTGAGCCCCATCGTCCAGCAGCTCATCCACTCGCCGGCCTCGCCGATCCACCGGGCCGCCTGGCGCAGGTCGGCCTCGGGGATGCCGGTGAGCTCCGCGACCTTCGCGGGCGGGTAATCGAGCAGGAACTCCGGCATGGCCTCCCAACCGCGGGTGTGCTCGGCGACGAACTCCTCGTCGACGTGCCCGTTCTCCACCAGCAGGTGCAGCAGCCCGTTGAGCAGGGCCAGGTCCGTGCCCGGCCGGATCTGCAGGAACAGGTCGGCCTTGGCGGCGGTGGCGGTGCGCCGCGGGTCCACCACGATCAGCTTGGCGCCGGCCTTGACCCGGTCCATCAGGCGCAGGAACAGGATGGGGTGGCAGTCGGCCATGTTCGCGCCGATGACGAAGAACACCTCGGCGCGGTCGAAGTCCTCGTACGAGCCGGGCGGGCCGTCCGAGCCCAGCGACAGCTTGTAGCCGCTGCCCGCGCTGGCCATGCACAGCCGCGAGTTCGACTCGATCTGGTTGGTGCCGACGAAACCCTTGGCCAGCTTGTTGGCCAGGTACTGGGCCTCCAGCGTCATCTGGCCGGACACGTAGAACGACAGCGCGTCGGGCCCGTGCTCGTCCAGGATCGCGCGCAGCCGCCGGGCGGTCGCCGTGATCGCCGCGTCGACCCCGCTCTCCTCCTGCTGCACGCCCCTGGCGGGCCTGACGAGCGCCCGCTCCAGCCGGCCCGGGGCGGCGAGCAGGTCGGCGCTGGTGGCCCCCTTGGTGCACAGGCGACCGGCGTTGGCCGGGTGGCTCTTGTCGCCGGACACCTTGACGACCCGGCGCCGCCCGTCCGCGTCCTTGGCCACGTCCAGGACGATCCCGCAGCCGACCCCGCAGTAGGAGCAGACGGTCTTCACCCGCGCGCCGGCGTTGTCCGGGTCTGTCGCCGTCATCGGCCCTTCCCTTCGACAGGGCCTGAACGACGTTCCCGATCAGCGGGCGCGCCGCAGCCGAACTGGGCAGATCCAACGCGCAAAACGTAAGAAACATGCGTTACGGAGATGTCACAGCCGCCGACCGCTGCCGGTTACATCCAAATCACCACCGATCCCCGCCCGCCACACGCCCCGCCCGGCACCTGAGAATCTGTCGGTGCTCGAAGGTAAGGTCCGCCGCATGGACGAGACCTCCAGGACCCGACGCACCGCGCAGGCCTACGTCGAGACCGCCGAGCGGCGTGATTGGGAGGGTTTCGGCGCCCTGCTCGCAGAAGACGTGGTGTACGAGATGCCGCAAACCCGCGAGCGGATCCGTGGGAAGCCGGCCTTTCTCCGGTTCAACATGGAATATCCCGGTGATTGGCACCTTCAGGTGCGGCGCATCGTCGCTGACGGCCGCCAGGCCGCGGCATGGGTCGACGCGCGCGTCGGCGCCGAGCAGCAGGACGCGTGCGTCTGGTTCGAGCTGTCCGACCAGGGGCTGATCAGCCGGGTCATCGACTACTGGCCGGAGCCGTACGACCCGCCGTCGGGTCGCGAGCACCTCGTGGAGCGCTGGTCAGGCCCGGCGTCTACGGTGGCGTCATGACCAACGGTGATTACTGGTGGGAGCCGCCCGCCGCCGGCACCGAGGCCGAGCACCTCCTCGGCGCGCTCGACCGCCTGCGCGCGACCTTCCGCTGGAAGGCCGACGGTCTCGACGCGGCCGGGCTGCGTACCCGCATCGGCGCCTCCTCGCTGACGCTGGGCGGTCTGCTCAAGCACCTCGCACGCGCCGAAGACCAGATGTTCGGCACCAAGCTCAGCGGCGCACCGCTCGGGGCGCCGTGGGACACCGCGGACTGGGACACCGACCCCGACTGGGACTTCAACTCGGCCGCCGACGACACCCCCGAAGACCTCTACGCGCTCTGGGACACCACCATCGAACGGTCCCGGGCGAGGCTCGACGCCGCCCTGGCCGCCGGCGGGCTCGACCAGCTCGTCCATCTCGCCTTCCCCGACGGGCGCCACGTCAGCCTGCGCCGGCTGGTCTGCGACCTGATCGAGGAGTACGGCCGGCACACCGGCCACGCCGACCTGCTCCGCGAAGCCGTCGACGGGGTGGTCGGCGAGGACCCACCCGCTGGATGGCACGCGAAGTCCAGCTGACGGGCCTGCCGGACGAGGCGTCGTGCCAGCCGGTCCGTCAGAGCTCAACGGTCAGGCGAACGGTCACCACGTCCCCCACGTCGAGCTCTTCGGCCTTCCGCACCCCCGCCTTCACCGGCACGATGTAGCGCCCGTCCTTGGGGAACAGCGAGGTCTTCCACCGGGTTTCCCGTATCCGAGCCGTGACCGGAATCATGCCCCAGCCATAACTCACCGCGGCCGTGGTCGTTTCCAGATCGCGGCACTCCTCGTCCGGCACGGTGATGAAGTGCCAGGGCGCCGGCCCCCTCCAGAACCACATCTCACCGCTGAACTCCAAGTCCATCGCCACAGGATAGGAGCCATCCAGCCGGCAAGGCAGGCCGGCCGCCCGCCAGGCCGCCGAGGAAACCGAACAAGCGTTCGCGCCTTTTCCCGGAATCAGTATCGGGGCCATTGATCACGGAGACGCGATGGATCTTCATACGGGCGTCGTCGTTGCCACCATGCCCAATCGGAATCGGGCGATGCAGGAGGGGCCGGCGAGGTTCGGCGGAGGTAGTACCGATCGACGGGGAGGACCAAGGCGTACAGGTACGGTCCGGCCCACGCCGGTAAGGCGATGAGTGCCTGCTGAAGTCGCCGGCGGGGCGCGTCCCCGCTGCATTCCTCGCACTCGCACCGGCCGAACCGGCGGTCAGCGGTCCCGGCGAGGGCCGCCTTCTGCCACGCCACCAGTGCCGCCGCCACCGCGCCCGGCCACATCCGGGTGTGTTCGAGGGCGATCACCGCCGTCATGGGGCGACGGCCGAGCCCGGGGACCTGGTGGATCAAAGCTCTGTGGGTCCCGCACGCCGATCCTCGCGTACGGACCTCAGAAGGGCGCCTACGCGGCATGGCCCTTTCTGGTCGACGTCATGAGCACGATGATCGCATACCGGGAGCGGGTGCACAGTTCTTGTGGACCCGGTACGTGGTCTCGTCCATGGTGATGTCCACATAAGGACGCCAAGCGGAAGTCGGAGAGCATCGCATTTCCCGAAGCACGCTGAACGCGGTTGACAGGTCACCGGGCCAACGGAGATCTTTAGCCGAACAAAGATCAACCTCTCTGGGGCCGACGGTGGAAGAGCGGATGAAGCTGATCAGCATGGGGCTGCTCGCCGGTGTGCTCGTCGCGGCGGCCGGCGCCCTGGTGGCCCGCCGGCGCTACGTGGTGGTCACCGTCGAGGGGACGAGCATGGCTCCGACCCTGCGTGACGGAGACCGGGTGCTGGTGCGGCGGCGCCGGGTCGACCAGGTGTCCAGGGGCGACGTCGTGGTGCTCGAACCTCCGTCCGACCCCGCGCGGGTGTTCGTGCCGGAGACGGACGGCACGCGCTGGAACATCAAGCGCGCCGTCGCCCTGCCGGGTGACCCGGTTCCGCCGGACGTGGACGGCCCGGCCGCGGGCGCCGTGGCGCGCGTGCCCGCGGGCGCGCTGGTGGTCTACGGTGACAACCCGCACAGCGTCGACTCGCGCCAGCGCGGCTTCTTCCCGGCCGATCGCCTGCTCGGGGTCGCGCTGCGCCGGCTGGGCGGGTCTGCGCTGTAGGCCGGGCGACGTGAAGTTCCGGCTGCTCGGGCCGCTGCGGATCGAAGGCGCCGACTCCCCGCCGGGAGGGGCGGGGATCAACGCGCCCAAGCAGCGGACGGTGCTCGCCATGCTGCTCGCCCGGGCGGGTCACATCGTCCCGATCCGGGCGCTGGTGGCGGAGGTCTGGGACGACCAGCCGCCCCGCTCCGCCGTGGCGAACCTGCGTACGTACCTCATGCAGCTGCGCAAGCTGATGCCGCCCGCGGCCGACCCGGGCGTGGAGCGGCTGGTCACCTCGGACGCCGGTTACCTGCTGCGGGTGGAGCCCGAGGAGTTCGATCTCTTCCAGTTCGAGGCGCTGTCCGCGCACGGCCGCCAGGCGGTGGGCAGGCGCGATCTCAGCACCGCCCTGGACGCCTACACCCGGGCCCTCGCGCTGTGGCAGGGGATGGCGGCCGAGGACGTGCCGCTGGGGCCGACGCTGCGGGAGGTGGTGGCCCGCCTCACCGACCACTACCTGAACGTGGTGGAGGAGCACACGGAGATCCAGCTCGCCCTCGGCAGGCACGCGCCGGCGGCCAAGCGGCTGCGCGAGGTGATCGGGCAGTACCCGCTGCGCGAGCGGCTGCACGGCCAGCTCATGGTGGCCCTGTACCAGAGCGGCGACGTGGTCGGCGCGCTGGACGCGTTCGGGGCCGCCCGGAAGGTCCTCGCCGAGGAGCTGGGCATCGATCCTGGCCCCGACCTGCGCAGACTGCACCAGCTGATCCTGCGCAGGGACTCCACCCTTCTGTCGGAGGAGGGCCCCGCCGACGACGGGCGGCCCCGGCCGCGCCAGCTGCCGCGCGCGCCGGCCGTGTTCGTGGGCCGCTCGGCCGAGCTCGCCCGGATCCACGCCGTGCTGGGCGGCGGCGCGGGGCCGCCCGTGCTGGCGCTGCACGGCCCCGGCGGGATCGGCAAGTCGACGCTCGCCCTGAAGACGGCCCACGGCGTGGCCGAGCGGTACCCCGACGGCCATCTCTACGTCGACCTCCAGGGATCGACACCGAGTCTGTCGCCGTTGCGCCCCGACGAGGTGCTCGGCCGCTTTCTGCGCGCGCTGGGGGTGCCCCCCGGCGAGGTGCCCGCGTCGCCGGCGGAGGCGGCCGCCCTCTACCAGTCGGTGCTGGCCGACCGGCGCGTCCTGGTCGTCCTCGACAACGCCGTCGGCGCCGCCCAGGTGGCTCCCTTGCTGCCGGCGGGCGGCGGCTGCGCGGCACTGGTCACCAGCCGGTCGGCCCTGACCACGCTGGACGCCGTACCGATCGCCGTGAACCTCTTCGGCGAGGAACAGTCGGTACGGATGCTGGCGCTGGTGGTCGGTCAGGCGCGCGTGGCCGCCGAGCCGGAGGCGGCGGCCGAGATCGCGCGCTGGTGCTGCCACCATCCGCTGGCGCTGCGGATCGCCGGCGCCCGCCTCGCGGGCCGGCCGGACTGGTCGCTCGCGAGCTTCAACGAGCGCCTGAGCAACCAGCGGCGAAGGCTGGACGAGCTGCAGGCGGCCGATCTGCGCGTCCGCTCGTGCTTCGAAGTCGGCTACGCGACCCTGACGAGCGCCGCGAGGACCGTTTTCCGCCTGTTCGGCGTGCTGGAGGTGCCGGAAGTGGGCGTCGAGCTCATCGCCGCGCTGGTCGACGCCGACCTGAAGACCGCCGAGGCCGTGCTCGACGAGCTGGTCGAGGCACGCCTGATCGAGCCGGTCGGCGAGGGCCGGTTCCGCACGCACGACCTGCTGCGGCTCTTCGCGGGGGAGCTGGCCGCCTCCCACGACTCGCCGGAGGACCTGGACCTGGTCGTACGGCGGGCCCTGGACTGGTACCTCGACCTCTGCCACCAACTGCGCGATCTGCTGCAGCCGCACCTGCGAGGCGGCGGCGGGAGCGGGGAGAGCCGGCGCGATCCCGGCCTGGTGCTGCGTGACCCCGCCGCGGCCGTGCGGTGGCTCGACACGGAGCTGCGCTGCCTGGTCGCGGCCGCCGTCCAGGCCGCGCGCGGGGAGCCGGACGTGGCGCGCTTCGCCATCGAGCTGATGACCCTGGTCAAGGCCACGGTGATGAAGGGCGGCTACTGGCGCGAGCTGGAGACCATCGCACGGCTCGCCATCGAGGTGGCGCGGCGCGACGGCGACCGCGGCGCGGAGGCGTCCACGCTCCCCACCCTTGGGCTGCTGGAATGGCGGGCCGACCGGAGGGAGGCGGCCGACGCTCACCTGCGGCGCGCTCTCGAGCTCCGGCGCGACCTGGGGAATCGCGAGGAGGAGGGGATGGCGCTGCACAACCTCGGCTGGCTGAACATGCAGACCGGCGACCTCGACGCGGCCCTCGGCCACATCAGCGAGAGCCTGACGCTGCTCAAGACGCACGGGTCCAGGCGCGTCGGGCTGGTCGGCCACAGCCTGGGCGAGCTCCTGCTCCAGCTGGGCAGGGACGCCGAGGCGGTGGATCGCTTCGAATGGTGCCTGGCCGTCCGCCGGGCCGACCGCGACCTGAACGGCGAGAGCATCACGCTGGCGGCGCTCGGCCGTGCCTACTGCCTGCTCGGCCTGCGGGACGAGGCGCTGGCCGCGATGGACCAGGCGCTGGCCCGCTGTGAGGAGGCCGGCAACCGGGAGGACGAGTGGGAGGTGCTGCTCAGCAGGTCCGAGATCCGGCTGCGGCAGGGTGCCCTCGCCGCGGCCGAGCGCGACCTGGTCAGGGCCCTGGAGCTGGCCGCCCAGATCGGCGACGCGTACGGCTACGCCGCCTGCACCCGCCAGCTCGCCAGGGCCCGGACGGCGTCGGGCGACCCGCGTGCCGCCGGGGACGCCCGAAGGGCCGAGGAGCTGTTCGCGGATCCGGCGATGCGCCGAAACCCGGTGCTGGAAAGGCTGCTCACCGCCCAGGTGTAGCGCGGCTGTATCGGTCGCTGTATCTCCCCCAAATAGCGTTTCGGCCTGACCGCATCGCTATACAAGGAGCGAACATGACTTCTGTCTTGGGCAAGCTCGGCGACAGGATTCTCGACAGGCTCGTGCCGAAGGCGTCCGCCAAGGCGGCCGCCGAGTGGTACGTGCACTGCTACTGCAGGGAGCGTTCCGACTTCAGGAAGATCTGCACGACCGCCGGCGGCACGACCCGCTGCGGGTCCTGCTACGCCTTCCGGGTCTGCGGCGGCTAGGTAGAACGCGCGGGCCGGCGGCGTCCACCGCCGCCGGCCCCGAACCCGGCTGTTCACCGCCTGAAGAGGGGTTGTCCGATGCCTTTCCTGATCGCCGCCGTCGTGCTGGTCGGCCTGCTGTGCCTGCTGAACCTGGTGCTCACTCTGGGCGTGCTGCGCCGGCTCCGCGAGCACACCGCCGAGCTGGAACGCCTCGCGGGGACGTCGACGCTCATGCCGTACGATCCCCGCGTGCTGGTCGGCCGCAGGCTGCCGCAGGACGTGGCCGGACCGCGGCTCGTGGGCTTCTTCGACGTCGGCTGCGACACCTGCCACGAGCGCGCGCCGCAGTTCGCCGCCGAGGCCGAGGGGCAGAGCGCCCTGGCGGTCATCTCCGGCGCCGTCGAGGAGACCGCGGACCTGGTCGAAGTGGTGGGCGGCGTGGCGAGCGTCGTCACGGGCGAGGACGCGCTGCGCATCGTGCAGGCTCTCGACATCCACGCGTTCCCCACGTTCCTGAGGACCGACCAGGACGGCAAGGTCGTGGCCGCGGACACGGAGCTGGCCGACCTCGCCGCCATGGCGCCGGCGACGTGACCCGGTCCCCGCTGCACCGCGCCGCCACCCTGGCGCTGCTGTGCTGGCGGGCCGGGCCGGTGACGGCGGTGCTCCAGTTGGGGACCACCGTCGTGGCCGGGCTGCTGCCGTCGGCCACCGTGTGGGCGACCAAGCTGCTCGTCGACGGGCTCGCGACGGGCCATGAGGACCGCGTGCTCGTGCCGGTCGCGGGGCTCGTCGCGCTGGGGCTGGTCGCCGGGGTGCTGCCGCAGCTGACCGGCTATCTGCGGGGCGAGACGGATCGCCGGCTGGACCTGTTGCTGCAGGATCGCCTGTACACGCGGGTGAACACGTTCCACGGCCTGTCGCGGTTCGAGAATCCGGCGTTCCTCGACGAGTTGCGCATGGCCGCGCAGGCGACGGGCAACGCGATGGGGCCGATCACCTCGGGCCTGTTCGACCTCGGGCGCAACGTCATCGCCCTGGCCGGGCTCCTCACCGCCCTCGCCGTGCTGAGCCCGCTCATGGCGGGCCTGGTGGCGCTCGCGGCGCTGCCCGTGCTCGCGGCGAGGATGTCCCTGGAGAAGCGGCGGATCAAGATGATCGCCGGGCAGTCCGCCGCGGCCCGGCGGCAGATCTTCTACTCCTCCCTGATCACCGACGTGGAGGCCGCCAAGGAGGTCCGGCTGTTCGGGCTGGGCGACTTCCTCAAGCGCCGGGTGCTCGGCGAGCTGGCCGTCCAGCAGGCGGGGGAGCGGCGGCTGGACCGGCGGGAGGCGTTCACGCAGTCGGCGCTCGCGGCGCTGTCCGCCGCCGTCAGCGGCGCCGGGCTGCTCTGGGCGGTGTACTCCGCGCTGGGCGGGCGGCTCACCCTCGGCGACGTGACCGCGTTCGCCGCCGCCGTGGCGGGAACGCAGGCCGCGCTGATCGCCACCGTGGAGAACGCCGCGAACGCGCGCCAGGCGCTGCTCCTCTTCGCCCACCACGAACGGGTGATGTCGCTGCCCGGCGACCTGCCGACCCCCGGGGAACCGGAGCCGCTGCCCGCGCTGCGCCGCGGCATCGAGCTGCACGACGTGTGGTTCCGGTACGACGAGAGCCATCCCTGGGTGCTGCGAGGGGTGGACCTGACGATCCCGCACGGCTCCTCGGTCGCGCTGGTGGGACTCAACGGGGCCGGCAAGAGCACGCTGATCAAGCTGCTGTGCCGCTTCTACGACCCCTCCCGCGGCGCGATCCTCTGGGACGGCGTCGACATCCGCGACGTGCCACCCGCCGAGCTGCGCGCCAGGATGGGCGTGCTCTTCCAGGACTACATGAGCTACGACCTGACCGCCGCCGAGAACATCGGAGTGGGCGAGGTCGAGGCGATGTCCGACCGCGCCCGGCTCCAGGCCGCCGCCGAGCTGGCGGGCGCGCACGAGACCGTACGGGCTCTGCCCCGCGGCTACGACACCATGCTGAGCCGCGTCTTCTTCGGCCCCGAGGACGACGACGACCCGCAGGCGGGCGTGATCCTCTCCGGAGGCCAGTGGCAGCGCCTGGCCCTGGCCCGCGCGCTGGTGCGCGAGCGCCGCGACCTGCTCATCCTCGACGAGCCCAGCTCCGGCCTGGACGCGCAGGCCGAGTACGAGGTGCACCGGCGGCTGCGCGAGCACCGCGCGGGCAACACCAGCCTGCTGGTCTCGCACCGGCTCGGAGCGGTCCGCGACGCCGACCTGATCGTGGTGCTCGGTGACGGCCGGATCGTCGAGCAGGGCACCCACGACGAGCTGATCTCGCTGGGCGGCCGCTACGCCCACCTGTTCGCCACCCAGGCCAGCGGCTATCGGGAGGGCGCCGACGTCGGCTGATCGATCTTGCGCAGCACCACGCCGAACAGGCGATCCGCCGTCAGGTAGCCGGACTGCCGGGAGTCGAGCGAGTGGTCCGGATTGTCACCCAGCACGACCAGGTGTCCGGCCGGTACCCGCGTGCCCGGCGCGGTCCGCAGCGCGGGGACGGTGTCGCGCGGGATCGGGTCGCCCGGGACGGCCGCGACGCGCTTGATGATCCAGCCCGGCCCTGTGCCCAGCTGCTGCCGCGCTTCCCGCAGGCGCTCGCCCGGCCGGGCGTGGGCGAAGCCGCTCAGTACGACGACCTGCCCGGGGCGCAGCCACTCGGGCGGCGTCCGCCGTACGAGCACGCGCTCACCTGGCCGGTACGCCGGCAGCATGCTTTCCCCCTGGACGGTCGCCACCAGGTACCGCCGGCGCACCCAGAGAACGGCGAGGGCGACGCCGACGGCCGCCAGCACGACGATCGCGCCTGTCACCGCGACAGCCCCACGTCGTCCCGGTAGCCGGTCGCCTGCCGGGCGAACAGTTCGGCGTACGTGCCGCCCCCGGCCAGCAGGGCGGCATGCGTGCCCTGCTCCGTGACGACGCCGTCGACCAGCACCACGATCCGGTCGGCCGTGCGGACCGCGCCGAGGCGATGGGTGATGACCACGCTGGTGCGCCCCGACCTCAGTGTGGCGAGCCGGCCGTGCACCTCGTACTCGGCCTCGGGGTCCAGGCCGGCGCTGGGCTCGTCGAGGATCATCAGGTCCTGGTCGCGGCGCAGGAACGCCCGGGCCAGCGCCAGCCGCTGCCACTGCCCGCCGGAGAGCAGCACTCCGGAGTCGGCGTCGTCCTGCTCCGGGTCCTGGGGGAATCCACGGCTCAGCAGCGTGCGGTAGCCGCGCGGCAGAGCCGTGACCACGTCGTGGATCCCGGCGTCCCGCGCCGCCCGCTCGATCCGCGCCGGGTCCTGGGCGGCGGCGAGGTCGCCCACCGCGATGTTGTCGGTCGCCGTCAGCTCGTACGACACGAAGTCCTGGAAGACGGCGCCGATCCGGGCACGCAGCGTCTCCGGCGGCACGTCGCGGAGGTCCACGCCGTCCCACAGGATCGCCCCGCGCGTCGGGTCGTAGAACCGGCACAGGAGCTTCACCAGCGTGCTCTTGCCGGCGCCGTTGCGCCCGACCAGCGCGACGGTGTGCCCGTTCGCGATGAACAGGTTGACGCCGCGCAGGATCCACGGATGGTCCGGGCTGTAGCGGAACCAGACGTCGCGCAGCTCGATGCCACGGCGCAGGGGCGGCAGCGCCGGGCGGGCGCCCGGCGCCGGCAGATCGGACTCGGCGGTCACGATCGCGACGTGGTGATGAAGGGTCAGCAGGTGCTCGTACGCCATCACGCCGGCCGACACCATGCTGTCCAGCGCCGCCTGCACGCCGGCGACCGCCGCCACGAACATGGCCACGTCGCCGACGCTGAGCCGCCCCTGCCCCGCCGCCAGGATCGCCCAGACGAGGCCCGCTCCGGCCACGATCGCCGAGGCGCCTGACAGACTCGCGTGGATGCGGAGCTCCCGCCGATCCATCCGGCGGCGTTCGGCGTTCGCGGTGCGCAGCTCGGCCAGCATGCGAAGCCGCAAGAAGGCGCCGAGGTCGAACAGGCGGATCTCCTTGGCGGCTTCCGCGGTGGACAGCAGGTGCGCGTAGAACATTTCGCGACGCTCGGCCGGCCCGATCCGCCACAACATCGTGTTCCGTTGCCGCGACATCCGCAGCTCGATGAGTAGCGCCGGTAGGGCCGACAGCACGACCAGGATGGTGAAGGTGGAGTTGACGAGTGCCAGGGACACGACGAAGCCGGCGACCGTCACCGCGCTGCGAACGGCGGTGAGCGTGGTGTCCACCAGCCTGCCGGGGTTGCTCGCGCTCTGCTGGGCCAGTCGCAGCCGGTCAAGGAATGCCGGGCTCTCGAACCTGGCCAGACCGGTGAAGCCGGAGACCGCCGCGAACAGCTCGTCCTTCGCGTGCAGCGCCGTCCTGCGATCCACCTCGGCACGCAGGTAATGTCCCACGTGCGCCGCCGCGGCGGCGGCCGTGGTGACGGCGGCGACGGCCACCGCCAGGGCGAGCAGCGCGCCGCTCTGCCGTAGCGCCACCCCGTCCAGCACGGCCTTGGTCAGCCAGGCCACGGCGATCGGGGTGGCCGAGCCCACCAGCGTGACCGCCAGGTAGGCAAGAACATGGACGGGCGCCGACCGCCACACCATCGCGGCGGCACGTGCTGCGCTCCTTACCAGCTCCCGCGGCGTCGGCGCCGGCTCGCTCACGCAGGCGACCCGGCCGGCAACCGGGAGATCTCGGGCGCCACCGCGATCAGCTTGCCGCCGGCGGTCACCTGGAGGAACATCGGGAACGAGTGCACGCCGAACGCGTTGCTCACAGCGCTGTCCACGATCACCTGTGCCACGGGCTTCAGAGCGCTGACCATATCCGCCGGGTCACCCGATCGGTTGTCGACCACCGCCAGCACCCGCGAGCGGTCCTGGTCCGCGGCCCACGAGGCGAAGCCGGGAAGCTTCTCATGGCAGCCGCGGCAATCGGGCGACAAGAACGCGACGACCGCCCCGTCCGGCAGGAGATCCCGGGTGAGAGGGCTCCCGTCCACCGTCGTCGCCTCGAAATCACCGGCGATGTCACCGACGGTCGGCCCCCCGCCCGGCCCGGAAGGGCCGCCCATCAGGTCGACGGCTTCATACAGTCCGTCCAGCAGCTTGGTGTGCTCCCGAAGCCGCCGGACCACGCCGAGGGTCAACACCAGATCCACGAGGCACAATGCGCCGACGAGGGCCACGACGGCGATCAAATAGGACATGAGACAACCTTCCGTGCTAAGGGCCCGGCCGGCCCGCCGGCCGGGCGCCCGGTCAACGTGCGGTCACGAGCAGTAGATGTAGCTCTTGCAGCCGCCGCAACTGCGGCTGCCGTTCGGGTAGTAGCAGCAGTACTTCGCGGTGAACGCCGGGAAACTGCAGCACTCGTAACCGCAGTCGGCAGCCCTGGCCACGGTGTGCGGCGCGATCAGCTCGAGGAGCCGGTCGGCCATCTTGGACACGACGCGCATCGAATCTTCCTTTCGGTCGTACCGGCGGGCCCGCGCCCGCCCGTGCGGAAGCGGTCCGCCGGACCACGCCGCCGTCCCGCCGCCCGTCGCAGCGTGCGCCAGAGGTCTGAGCGATTTCTCAATGAATTCTTAACGGCCTGTCTCGGCAGCTCAGGGCGGTGGTCGCAGGCGTGTGGATCACCGATGGTGGAAGGAGACGATGCGGTCGCGGACCTTCGCCGCCTGCGCGTCGTCGAGCGCGTCGAAGAACTCCGCCGCCTGCTTCCAGGCGTCGAGCGCGGGCGCGATGTCACCCGCCTCCACGTGGGTCTCTCCCAGGCGGACCAGCGTCTCGGCGGCGGCGAGCGGGTCGTCGCAGTCGAGCAGCAGCTCTGCCGCCCGCTCGAAGCACGCCACCGCCCCCGCGAAGTCGCCTTTGAGGTGCAGGACATGGGCGACGCTGTCCCAGGCGTGGCCCTCGCCCTGGGTGTAGCCGAGGTCGGCGAGGAGCTGCTGGGACCGGCGGCAGTCGGCCAGCGCCTCGTCGTACTCGCCGATCCCGGCCCGCAACCAGCCGGAGTTGTTCAGTGCCCGCGCCTCTCCGACGACGTCGCCGGCCTGCCGGAACAGCTCCAGCGCCTCCAGGGACCGGTTCAGCGCCTCGACGGGTCGCGTCGGGCTCAGCGCGACGGTCAGGCCGAGGTGGACGTGCGCCCGCAGGACCGGTTCGCCGAGGTCCCGGTGCAGCTCGACGGCCCGCTCGAAGTGCTCGACCGCCTCGCCGTCGCGGCCGAGCCTGGCGTGGGCGCGGGCGATGCTGTTGTGGCAGCGGGCCTCGGCCAGCCGGTCGCCGAGCCGTTCGGCCGCGGCCAGCGCCATCGCCTGGGCGCGCAGGTTCTCCTCCCAAAGACCGCGGCGCTGCATGAACTCCGCGAACGCCCACGCCAGCCGCCACACGTGCGTGTCGAGCCCGGTCTCGGCCGCCTCCGCCAGCAGCGCGGGCAGCACCACCAGCGCGTCGGCGTACCAGCGCAGGGCCTCCTCCTGGCCGGCGAACCGCTCCACCACGGCGCCCCGCGCCGGCCGGTCCAGGGGCAGGTCGTCGCGGTGCGGGTAACAGATCCCGTTCGCGGCGCAGGCCGAGTGCAGGTAGTAGTCCAGCAGCCGCCGCGTCGCGGAGCGCCGTACCGTCCGGGTGTCGGCGGCCCGGCCCTGTTCCGACGCGTACACGCGCAGCAGGTCGTGCAGGCGCAGGCGGCCGGGCGCGCGGATCTCGACCAGGTTGGCCCGGTCGAGGAGCCCGGCCAGCTCCCGTGCGCGGTCCACCGGCAGGGCGGCCAGGCTCGCCGCCGCCGACAGCGGCAGGTGCGGCCCCGGGTGCTGCCCGAGCCGCCGGAACAGCCGGGCCGCCGGCACGGGCAGGTCCCGGTACGAGCGGCCGAACACGCGGCGCAGGTCGATCGCGGGGTCGCTGTGCGCGAACGGTTCCAGGTCCGCGCCGGCCCGTTCGAGGTCCGCGGCGACCTCGGCCAGCGGCAGATCGGTGCGCTGCGCCAGCTGCGCCGCGACGATCGCCAGCGCCAGCGGCAGCCGGCCGCACCGGCGGATGATGTTCGCGGTGGCCTCCGGCTCCGCCGCCGGCCGGGCCTCGCCCAGCCACGCCACCAGGAGGTGGTACGCGTCGTCGCCCGGCAGGACGTCCAGGCTGACCAGGTGCGCCCCGGCCGTGACCGCGAGGCCGGACAGCTCGGCGCGGCCGGTCACCAGCGTCAGGCACCCCGGCGCGGTGGCCAGCAGCGGCCGGACCTGGGTGGCGCCGCGGGCGTCGTCGAGCACGACCAGCACCCGGCGGCAGTCCAGCAGGCTGCGGTAGAGCCCGATCTGCGCCTCCACGCCCGACGGCACCTGCGCCTCCGCGACCCCGAGTGCGCCCAGGAACCGGGGCAGGACCACGGCCGCCGCGTCGGCCGGGTCGATCGTGCCGAGATCGGCGTACAGCTGGCCGTCGGGGAAGCGGTCGCGGTGCAGGTGGGCCCAGCACAACGCGAGCGACGACTTGCCCACCCCGGGCGGCCCGGAGATCGCGCAGACCGCCGCGGTCGCCGGCCGTTCGCCGTTCGCGATCGTGGCCAGCCGTTCCAGCTCGGCCGAGCGGCCGACGAAGTGCCGCAGGCCGACCGGCAGCTGCGCCGGGATCGGCCGGGCGGTCTCGGGCGCGTCGCCGGAGCGCAGCAGGGCCCGGTGGACGCGCCGCAGCGCCGTGCCCGGCTCGACGCCCAGCTCCTCGGCGAGCGTCCGGCGTACCCGGGCGAAGTGCGCCAGCGCCTCGGCGGTCCGCCCCCACGCGTGCAGCGCCTCGACCAGCGCCGCCGCGACCAACTCGTCCAGCGGGTACTCCTCGGCCAGCGGCGACAGCGCCGCCACCGCGCTGGCGGCGTCGCGGCCGGTCACCACCCGCGCCCAGCGCAGCAGGATCTCCCTGCGTTCGTCGCGCAGGCGGTGGCGGGCCCGTTCGGCCCATTCGCCGGGCAGCCCGGTCAGCGGGTCGCCACGCCACAGCGCCAGGGCCGCGCCCAGCGGCGGCACCGGATCCGGTACGGCCAGCGCCTCGTCGGCGAGGCCGCGGAAGCGCGGCACGTCCACCGCGGACTCGTCCACGTCGAGCAGGTAACCCCCGAGCCGCCGCACGACGGCGCCGTCGTCGGCGAGCACGTCGCGCCGGATGCGGGTGATGATCGTGTAAAGGGTGCGCCGCGCGCCGGGCGGGACCTGCTCGCCCCAGACCCGCGCGAGGAGCGTCTCGACCGGCACGACCCGGCGGACCTCCCAGGCGAGCGCGGCGAGGGCGAGCGCGACCTGCGGAGGGTGCACGGGCCGGGCCTGCCCCGAGCGCTCCACCTCCACCGGGCCGAGTAACCGGATCAGCACGACGGTCCACCCCCTGCTCGTGGATCTTCGAGAGTAACGCAGCGACGCTCTTGCCGGATTTGCTCTGCCATGACAGGTTGCCGTCTATGCAGTACGTCGATGTGGCGAGCAGACTGCTGCTGCTCACCGTGTTCGTCCTCGCGCTGGCGAGCAAGGTCTCCAGCCGCCAGGCCTGGGGCGAGTTCGTCCAGTCGATCAGATCGATGGCGGTGATGGACAGGGCGAAGGCGCCGGCGGCCGCGGTGGCGACGGCGGCGTCCGAGGCCGGTGTCATCGTGCTGGCCGCGATCCCCCTTCGCTGGGCCGGATCGGCGTCGTTCGTGCTCGCGGCGGGGCTGCTCGGCTGCCTCACCGTCGCCGTCGTCATGGTGGTCAGGAGGGGCGCGGCCGTTCCCTGCCGCTGCTTCGGCGCCTCCCGGACGCCCTTGAGCATGGCGCACGTGGTCCGCAACGGCATCCTCATCGCGGTGGCCCTGCTCGGGCTGGCGGCCTCCTTGGTGAACGGCTCCTTCGACCCGGGCCTCGGCGCGGTCGTCGGCGTCTTCGGCGCCGTGCTGGGCCTGCTCATGGCCCGGTGGGACGACCTCGTCTCGCTGCTCAGGACGACCTGAGCCGGTGGCGGTTCTCGTGCCGGGTTGGCGGGTGGCCGAACGGGCGGCGCGTGCGAAAGGCGCGGGGCCCGGCGAGGACCGGGTGGTCGTCCTCGATGACGGCGACGGCGTGCACTGCGCGGCGGTGATCGACGGCGTCACCGACAAGTCCGGCCGCGACTACGGCGGGGCGAGCGGCGGAGCCCTGGCCGCCGATCGCGTCGCTCAGACGCTGGCCACCCTGCCGTCCGGCGTCTCCGTGGCGGAGGCGGTCGCGGCCGTCTCGGCGGAGCTGATGGAGCTGCGCCGCAAGTGGTCGGTCGCAGAGGACGATCTTCTCGCGCCGGCGGCCGTCGCGGCGGTGGTGTGGCCGCGGCGGAAGCTGGTGTGGCGCGTGGGCGACGTCCATGTCGCCTTGGGCCACCGCGACGGCGGATGGCGGCGGCACGCCGGCGGGAAGCTGATCGACACGGTGCTGGCCGGTGCCCGGGCCGCCTACCTGCACTGCCTGCTGCTGCAAGGAGAGCGCCCCGAGGATCTGGCGGCCGGCGATCCGGGGCGGGCGCTGATCCGGCCCGTGCTGGAGCGCCAGGCGGTGCTGGCCAACCGGGATGACGCCGGTCCGTTCGGATACGGCCTGCTCGACGGGCGGCCGGTCCCGGAGCGGTTCGTGGAGACGTTCGCGCTGACGGACGACGTGTGCGAGGTGGTGCTGGCGTCGGACGGCTACCTCGGCCCGGCGCGGACCCTTTCCGGAGCCGAGGCGGAGCTTCAGGTGTCGCTGCGGGCCGATCGGCTGCGCATCATGGAACACGCGGCCACCAAGGCGGTGGCGGCCGGTGCCGAGAGCTTCGACGACCGCTCCTATCTGCGGCTGTCCCGCCGCCCGCGCCGGTTCCCCTCGTGACCTCCGCTCACCCGGTCGGATATCGTGACCACGCTGCGTAAGTAGACCAGCTCCCCGCGCTCACCGAGGAGGATGCGTGAGCCCGCTACCGACGCGCATGACGAATCGCTGGGAGCGGCGGCGAGCGCTCATGCTGCCGCCGGGCCAGGGCCGGCTCTACTGGCACGTCCTGCTGGGGGAGGACCCGGAGGCGCGGGCCGTCGTCCAGGAGGCGCACGACCGGCTGGCCGGCCTGGCCGGGCTCGATCCGGTGCCGCATCGGTTCATCCACCTGACCACGTTCGTGGCCGGTTACTCGCATGAGATCACCGAGCGCCAGGTGACCGTGATGGCCGAGGAGGCGGCCGGCCAGCTCGCGCGGGTCGCGCCGATCACGGTCACGCTGGGGCGGGTGCTCTACCACCCCGAGGCGGTCGCGCTGGAGGCCCGGCCGGCCGAGCGGCTGCGGCCCCTGCTCGAAGCGGCGAGGTTCGCCACGCGGGCGGCGACGGGCCGTGACGGCGTTCTCGCCCACGACGTGTGGCACCCGCACGTGACGGTGGCCTACAGCAGCGCGGACGGCCCGGCGGCGCCCATCATCGACGCGCTCGGGGAGCGGCTTCCTGAGCGCGAGGTGACCATCCGCAGCATCCACATCGTCAACCAGGACGGCCCGGAGCCGGCCTGGGACTGGCGCCCGGTGGCGGAGGTCCGGCTCGGCGCCTCGTGAGCGACCCCGCTTCAGCAACCGCCTCAACGAGCAGGCGGTCTCACGGCTGGAGACCACCGGGCCGCCGATGGACCAGGTGGCCGGGCGGAGCGGCCTGGGCAGCGCCGACTCCCTCCGCGAACACCTGGTCGGCCGGGTCGGCCTCACTCCCACGGCCTACCGCGCGAGCTTCACCCGCGTGCCCTGACGAGATCCGCGGCCTCGGTCACAGCGTTCCGGGGAAGCCGGGGAGCACGAGCTGGAAGAAGTCCTGGGCGGTGTACGTGGTGAGCTTCCTGGCCGTGCCTGTCTTGACGTTCACCGCGTAGGCCGTGAAGGGAGCGTACGGGGGGTCTCCTCTCGGGGTCTCGGGGGCGTCCTTGTCCCCGCACACGAAGGGCGTGGCCAGGGCGATGATCTCCCGAGGGCCGATCCAGCTGCGTAGATGGACGAAATTCTGCGTCATGGACAGGCCACGCACCGGGACCCTCCGGAGCACCTTGCCGGTGTCCCGGTCCAGGTACACGAGAGACCCGCCGCTTCTCAGACAGTCGGTGCCGGGGACGTTCACGCTCTCCACCGCGACGACGGACTTCCCGTCGAGGCCGAGCCCGCCGACCAGGTAGTGCCCGGTGACGTCGACGGTTCTCGCGTTGCTCGCCGTGGACGTCTGCCAGAGGCGGCTGATGGTCTGCAGCCGGGTCTTGGGCGCGTACTCCGCCAGGGTGATCGTGTTCCCGTCGGGGGACAGGCCGATGGGATTCCAGCCGTTGGGCAGCGGGCGGACCATGCGCTCGCGCATGTCGAACAGCATGGCCGGGTCCTTCAGCGGCGGGCTCTTGGTGAAGGCCAGGAAACGGCCGTCGTCCGACAGCAGGAGATGGGCGATGCTCCCGAGCCAGGCCTTGGGCACCCTCGTCGGGGCCGTCAGCACTTCTCCGGAGGCGAGGTCGCGCACCGCGAAGGTGCCGGCCGCGGTGTCGTAGTAGGCGATCTTGCCGCCGTCCCGGCTGATGGCCAGAGGGCTGGGTCGGAGCCCGCTCTCGGGACCGCGCAGGGCCTGCGCCACCCGGTAGGTCGCGCCGTCGCGGGTGACGACCCGCCAGCCGCCGTCCACGCACCCGGGCGGCGCCTTGCCGTCCTCCGGCTCGCAGAACGTCATGTAGGCGTGGCTCAGCGGCCGCACCCCGCGGGCCGGCAGGTCGGTCACCGTCCCGGGCCCGGTGGCGGGGGCCGGTTGTGACGGCAGCAGCCGTACGACAGCCGTCACGATGAGCGCGGTGACGACGACGGCGGCGGTCGCGACGATCGGTACGGTCCAGCGCCGCCGCCGTTCGCGCGCCCTGATCGTCCGCTCGGTCAGGTCCACCTGGGGCGCGTCGTCGGCCAGGTCGTCCAGGACGTCTCGCAGCCAGGTCATCGGCGTGCCCCCTCCAGCTCCTCCAGCGCGGCGAACTTCGGCGCCAGCTCCGGCGCGAGCGCCCGTAACCGGGCGAGCGCGGCGTGGGCCTGGCTCTTGACCGTGCCGATCGAGCAGCTCAGCAGCTTCGCGGTCTCGTGCTCGGTGAGGTCCTCGTAGTAGCGCAGCACGATCACGGCCCGCTGCCTGGGCGGCAGCTGCGCGAGCGCCTGCCGCACGGCGAGCCGGACGATCGTGGACTCCTCGCTGGAGTAGGGCCGCTCCGGCGGCTCGGCGCTCGGTAACTCGGCCGTCCTGACCAGCCGGCGGCGCCAGGAGATGTACTGGTTGACCAGCGCCTTGCGGGCGTACGCCTGGGGGCTGGCGACGTGCGCCAGCTTGGGCCAGCGCCCGAGCACCTTGATCAGCACGCTCTGCAGCAGGTCCTCGGCGAGGTGGGCGTCCCCCGTGAGCAGGTACGCCGTCCGCATCAGCGAACGCTGGTGGGCGGCCATGAACTCGCGGAAGCTGTCATTGGGGTCCAAGATGACTCCTCTCGCCCGTACCGACGCCTGGGGACGGGTGAAAGGTTGGGTGCTCGCTTCGGCGCGTCGATGGCGTGCACGGCATGCGGGGACCACCCCCGGGCGGGGTCGCGGGGCTCGTCCCGCCGTCGCGGGCGTCCGGTGAACGGCCGGTCAGAGGAAGAGTATTTTCCGTGGATTTCCGTCGGATTCGACTATGGCCAGCTCGTGGCCCTGCGCGAGCTGGTCCTCGACGAATTTCCAGATGGTGATGGCGCGGCGGATCGCCTCGGTGAACGACAGGCCCTTGCGCTCGGCCAATGTCTTGAACGTTTGCGCGGTTTCGTGGCTCAGGTTGACGGACAACCGTACGAAATTGTTGTTGTTGCTGCTCCTCTCCTGATCGAGGCTGGTGTCCTTGCCGGTGGACTCACGCGTCATGGTCATGTCTCCTGGCCCTTGGGGTTAGGGGGCACGTGGAGTAGAGGGTGGGGATGCTCCGACGTCTCGCTGCTGCTCGGTGCTCATCGTAGGTGCATGTTTTTTATACACGCTGGCTTGCCATGGGGAGGGGGTCCGGCCCATACCGAGTGTTGTCCTGCCACACCTCGAAGTAAGAACTTTATACGCGTGCGGAAGGATCCACTCCTGGGCTCATATGCGGGTAATTCTCACAAATAGTACGCGTCATGTCATCATGAAATGTGGGCTAAAGGCGCGCTCGAATCCCACAGGCCCCTAGGATGTGCCTTATCCCGCAAGGACGCGCGATCGGGCAGCGTGGCAGAAATCCCGTATGAAGCGGCAGAAATCTGACATGCACACGTGGCTCGTTCTCCGAGGTGGGTCCCATCGCAGTCTGAGGTGGTCCAGCGCACCTCCCCGTAGTCAGCCCTGACGACAGGGCTGATGGAGGAAACATGAGTGGAGCCAGTCAGCCGTCTGGCGCCGGAGATCGATCCGGGGCCGAGGGGGCCGAGGACGTCGAACCGAAGAGCGAACTGGTGGATCTCTCCCCGCCGCCCGCGGACTCGCCGGTGGTGCAGTTGCTGGAGAAGACCGCGGTTCGCCATCGGAGCTGGTTCATCACCGTCTATTTAGGCGTGCTGATCACCGTCATCCTGGCCAGCATCCTGGGCCCAGGCTTCCTGCCCGAGCAGGCGTGGACCCAGATGAAGCCCGAGGTGGCGGACGTGCGGCTCTGGCTCTTCCAGATCGGGTTCGTGATCGTGGGCGGCTATCTCTTCACCGGGAAGGCGTCCAAGTAGCTAGTGCGGGCTGGGCCCGTCCAGGAGGGACAACCAGGTGCGATCAGGGCAGACGCGGGCGATCTCCGACGGTGGGAGCCAGTCCGCCCTGGTGCTCTCCGAGCCGGCCGGCGGCTGGGTCGGCCGGCCCGGATGCGGGAGGCGGGCCCTGAACATCGCCATGTACGTCAGCGGCGGGTAACGGTAACCGGCCGGGGCGGCGTCCAGGAGCTCGATGCGCTGCCAGGCGAAGGCGGACAGCGCGGCGGGCGGCAGGCGGAGGCCGGTCTCCTCATACAGCTCCCTGGCCGCGGCGTCGAGGGCCGTCTCGCCGGGTTCGAGGTGGCCGCCGGGGATGTCCCACCCGCGGCCCTCCTCGTCCAGGCACGTCATGAGGGTTCTGCCGGTCTGGTCCGAGACGAACGCGAACGCCGACGTGGTCTTGTCCAGAGGCGGGAGACTCGGGGACAGGATCAGGTCCAGACGGTGGCGTACGGGGATCCAGGGGACCGTCAGATGAGTCATTCCTCAAGGGTCTCAGACACCCCGGCGCATGGCCCGGTTGCCCAGATACAGGCCGATCGCGGCGATGGCGCACGCCGCCGCGGTCCCGTAAAGGATCGAGGGGTTTGTCAGGTTTCCGGAGAAGAGGGCTCGTTGAGCCTCGACGATGTACGTGACCGGATTCGCGTACCCGGCCGCCCGCAGCCACTCCGGGGCCGTCTCCATCGGGAGCAGCACCCCCGACAGGAGGAGCAGGGGGAACAGGACCGACTGGCTGACGACGTAGAAGAGCGTGCCGCTGGGGGCCGACTTGATGGCCAGCACGAACGAGAGCGAGCCCAGGCCGACGCCGAAGACGACCAGCTGCGCCAGGCCCGCCAGCACGCCCGCCAGGTGCAGCTCGAAGCCCAGGGGGACGGCCAGCACGATGATCAGGACGGCCTGGGCCAGCAGCACGATCATGGTCTTCAGCGTCCGGCCCACCAGCATCGCCGTGCGGTTGAGCGGGGTGACCATCAGGCGCTCCAGCGAGCCGCCGATCAGCTCGACCAGCAGGGTGTAGCCGGAGGACATGGGGCCCGTCAGGCACATCATGACCAGGATCCCCGGCACGAACCACTGCCACGACGACCCGACGGCCCCGTCCAGCAGCGACCCGAACAGGAACAGGAACAGCAGCGGCTGTCCCATCTCGAAGAGCAGTCCGACCGAGTCGCGCACGACCGGCTTGAACTCGCGCGAGAAGACGGTGGCGGTGTCACGAAAGAATGTCGTCATCGGTGAGGCTTCTCCCGGTAAGAGCGAGGAACACGTCGTCGAGGGTCGGACGGGCGGTCTCGGCGGCGGTGACCTTGATGCCGGAGCCGTCCAGGGTTCTGAGGTAGTCGGGGAGCGCGGTGGGCGCGTTGGGGACGCGCAGGCGCACGGTGGTGCCGTCGGCGGCGCCGCCGACGATCTCCGCGGCCCGGCGCGCCTCCTCCTCCGTGCTGGTGGCGATCGTGATGTGGTCGCCCGCGAGGTCGTTCTTGAGCTGTTCGGCGGTGCCGTCCGCGATGATCAGGCCGTTGTCGATGATCACCACGCGTTCGGCCATGTTGTCGGCTTCCTCCAGGTAGTGGGTGGTCAGGAACAGCGTCGTTCCGTACGTCTCCCGCAGCCGGAGGATGTGCTGCCAGACCTCGGCCCGGCTCTTCGGGTCGAGACCGGTCGAAGGCTCGTCGAGGAAGAGCAGGTCGGGGCGGTGGATGAGGCCGAGCGCGATGTCCAGGCGGCGGCGCTGGCCGCCCGAGAGCGTGCCGGGGCGCCGCTTGGCCAGCGCTCTGAGGTCGAGCAGGTCGAGCAGTTCGTCGGCGCGGGCGGCCGCCTGCCCGCCGCCGAGGCCGTAGCAGCGGCCCTGGGTGACGAGCTCGTCGCGGACGAGGTAGTTCTCGCCCGCGCTGCTGCGCTGGCCCACGTAGCCGATGCGGGCGCGCACGCCCGCCGGGTCCTTGGCCACGTCGCGGCCCGCCACCATGGCGGTGCCCGAGGTGGGCGGCAGGAGGGTCGTGAGCATCCGCAGGGTGGTGGATTTGCCGGCCCCGTTGGGACCCAGGAAAGCGACTAGCTGGCCGGCCTCCACGTTCAGGTCGATGCCGCGTACGGCTTCCACCCGCTCCTTCTTGACTTTGAACACTCGGGTCAGTCCCCGGGCATGGATCATGGTCGCCCTCCTCCGGGCATGGCGAAATAACCCCTGGTCGGGGGCGCGATTGAGGATCGAATCAAGTTTGTGCAGGTTCAATCCGGTTTGGCAAACGCGAATGTCATGTTCATAAACGGCTCTCACCTGCGGAAACGATGTTTTCTGCAACGCTCTGCGACGGTGGATTTCCGGGTGCTGAAGTGCGGGTTTCCGGGTGTCGCGAAGTTTTTCCCGGCGGGCCTGGCAGCATGGCTGATCGTGTGCCGGATGGTGGTGCTGGTGAACGGGTTGCCCGGGGCGGGGAAGAGCACGCTCGCGCGGGCGCTGGGGCGGGAGCTCGGCCTGCCGGTCTTCAGCAAGGACGATCTCAAGGAGACGCTGGCCGACGTCCTCGAACGGCCGCCCGGGGTGGGCGAGCGCGAGTGGAGCAGGCGGCTGGGCGCGGCCGCCGGGGAGAGCATGTGGACGCTGCTGGCGAGCGCCGGGCGGGGCGCGGTGCTGGAGAGCCCCTGGCCGGCGCCGACACGGCCGCTGGGGTTGGGGGTGACCTATTGGGTCGATACCTCAAAAGCAGTCGATATTTCGGGACTTGCGGGGTTGTGTCAGGCTCCGCAATGATTCCCGCGTGAAAAGTCTGTGGGTAATTGCGGCAATTGCTGCCTTAGGTATGGGCGGAGTCGCGGAGGCGGCCGACGGCGTCGCCGGAGTCGACGTCAGTAACTGGACGGGCGAGATCGACTGGGAAAGTGTGGCCTCAGGAGGCGGGAAGTTCGCGTTCGTGCACGCCACCGAGGGTACGAACTACCGTAACCCGGTTTTTGACGCGCAGTACGGCGGTGCCGCCGGAGCGGGGCTGATCCGGGGCGCGTATCACTTTGCGCAACCGCACGAATCCGATGGGACGGCCCAGGCCGACTATTTCCTGCAGAACGGCGGCAACTGGATCAGCGATGGTCAAACGCTGCCCGGAGTGCTCGATATCGAGGACAACCCGTACAAGGACAAGAACGGCAAGAACAACTGCTATGACCTGTCCGTCGAGGACATGGTCACCTGGCTCAAGGACTTCACCACCAAGTACCACGAGGCGACCGGCCGCCGCGCGATCATCTACACCACCACGAGCTGGTGGCGGACCTGCACGGGGAACTCCGACAAGTTCAAGTCGAACCCGCTCTGGATCGCCCGCTGGGGCGACGACCCCGGTGAGCTGCCGAAGAGCTGGAAGCGGCACACCTTCTGGCAGTCTGCGGAGAAGGGCACGCTGGCCGGCGGGCAGAACTCGTTCAACGGCTCCGAGTCCCAGCTCAAGGAGCTGGCCAACCCGCCGGCCGAGGTGACGGTCTCGGGCGCGGCCAGGAGCAGGAAGGCGTACACGGTCACCGTCTCGAACACCGGCCCGCACCCCGTCAAGGACGTCAAGGTGTCGGGGCGGGCGTTCGGCGGGCAGCGCGTGGTGAAGGCGCCCGGGTGCACGTTCAGCGGCACGGCGGTGGTGTGCCGGGTCGGGGAGCTGGCGCGGGGGCAGAAGAAGACGTTCACGATCACCACGAAGCCGTCCAGGTCGAAGGGCACGGTCGGGCTGTACGTCGCGGTGGGCTCTGTGAAAATGACCCTCAAGTCCCGCTGACGCCTGGGCGGGAGCGCTCGGGCGCTCGGAGTCACAAAGCACCACAAACCGCCATAAGGCAGGATGGCTCCAGAGGGCCATAGAGCTTGTCGGGGGGCGGGCAGGATGAGGCGGCGGTGGCGGTTGGCGGCAGGGGTGGCGGCGCTGCTCCTGCTGGTCGCCACGGCCTCCGTGCCGCTCGGGCTGTACGTGCCGGCGAACGTCGTGCGGATCGCGTACGAGATCGAGCAGCGCAGGATCGTCTACTCATGGGGAGGCGGCCACGCTGAGGAGCCCGGCCCGTCGACCGGCACCTGCCAGGGCTACCGGGGGAAGATCAGGCCCTGCCCGGCCGCCCGGACGCGCGGGCTCGACTGCTCGGGGTTCGCGCGGTGGGTGTACGCGCTGGCGAGCGGGTCGGATGTGCTGGGGCCGGGGAACACCAATGATCATGTGCGGCGGATGCGGCGGGTTCAGGTGGCCATGCCGGGGGACCTGGTTTTCTTCGGAAAAGTCACGAAAAAAGCCGTCAAAACCCACCATGTGGGCATTTATCTCGGCAACGGAAAGATGATGAACGCCCCCGAGACCGGCGCCATGGTGCGCGTGGACGACATCGCCCGGCGTAAGGACTTCGCGGGCTTCTATCGGCTCTGAACTGATTCGGTATGGCCTGTAACGCCTGTGGCGTGGCAAAAATTGAGAGACCCGGAGGCTACTCTGTGCCGCTATGGACAGGCGATGGGTCGGCCTCGACGGCTACGAGGTCGTAGGCGTGGTGAGCGGCGGTCGGCAGCTGCTGCGGGTGTGCCGGCACGGGTGGGTGGTCGCCGACTGCACCTCTGTGGTGGAGGTGGCCCGACACGTCGACCTGGCGGATCTGTGCGAAGTCATCGAACTGCCGGTGCGGCGGCGGATGGAGGAGCGCGCGGAGGCCCGAACGAGTTCGCATCATCGGTGAGTGCCGTGTATGGTTACACCTGTCCGCAGCGCCGGACAGGCCCCTATAGCTCAGTCGGCAGAGCGTCTCCATGGTAAGGAGAAGGTCAACGGTTCGATTCCGTTTGGGGGCTCTTGCTCTGATCAACCACAACGCCCGACCCGCCAGGTAGCGGGGCCGGGCGTTTCGCATTTCCACCACAACCCACAAACCGCCGCCCCGCAACCACCCGGCGGAGGCGTGCTCGCCGTTGGAGGGCCGTCTCACGCTTCGGTGGCGCGCTGGGCCTGCGGCTCCGGGTGCAAGCGGTGGGGTGGGGTGTGGATGTCGAAGGGGATGCGGGCCTGGGCCAGGACCGAGTGCGGGGGTGTGTCCGGCGTGATCAGGCCCAGGCGTTCGAAGAAGGGGAACCGGGCGAAGGTGGCCTCCAGGTGCCGGGGGCGCATGATCGGGTGCCAGATGCTGTAGACGCCCACCCTTCCGTCCCGGCGCTGGTACCAGCCCTGGGTCGGGTGGGTGAGTCGCTCCAGCCAGTGTGAATCGTCCGGGAAGCCGTCCAGCGGCATCGGGGGCCGGGGGAGCTCGACCGCCTCGCAGCGGGCGTCGGTGGACGACAGGCGCCAGTGGGCCGGGGTGCTGAGCCAGTCGGCCTCGACGCGGATGTGGTCGCGGCGCCATGGCATGCCCCACAGGTGCTGCGGGATCGCCACGACGGGGTGGTCCAGGCGGGTGCCGAAGAACCAGACGCCCGCCTGGCCGTACGCGGTGACGTAGGCCCGGTAGTTGATCTGCCCGCAGTCGATCGCCACCTGCGGCAGGAAGCGGAAGTGGAAGTCCCGGTCGCGGAAGGCGACGGCGGAGACCAGGGCTCCGGGGCCGTCGCCGAACGTCGTCTCCATGGGGGCGAAACCTTCGGGCAGGTGCCGGGCGAGCGCGTCGGCGTCCACCCGGTAGCTCACGATCGCAAAGTCCTCGAGATCCGTGTGCGCGTGGTACCAGCGCGGACGCGGCCGGGGAGTGCCCACGAAGGTCATGTTCACAAGGTACGTGCCCGGGGACCGCGCGGTCATGGGGGCGGGTGAGGCCTGTGCGCCACGACGTGATCCGGGCGCTCTCAAGGGATTGCGCGCCGCGCGCCGGTCGCTGCTACGCTTGCCTCCTCCACTGCTTGATCTTCATGTGGAGTCGGCTGTTCGGGGGCGAGCATCGCCGATTGGTAATGGATTTCGGTTGTCGGGGGTTCCTGAGGCATACTGGGTAGCACCCCACCCGATTGGGCGAGTTACGAATGTGCTCGCTGCTTCGGGTATCCTCTACGGGCCGGGGTCGTTACCGGCTCAAAGGCGGAGTAGCTCAGTCAGGCAGAGCAAACGGCTCATAATCGTTGTGTCGCCGGTTCAAGTCCGGCCTCCGCTACTGCCCATCCCCAGGTCAACAGGCCTGGGTACGGGCGTGTCCATGTCCCGAACGTAGAAAGGCACTCCCAAGTGGCTGCCACCGACGTTAGGCCGAAGATCACGCTGGCCTGCCAGGAGTGCAAGCACCGCAACTACATCACGCGGAAGAACCGGCGCAACGACCCGGATCGGCTTGAGCTGAAGAAGTACTGCCCCAACTGCCGCTGCCACCGCGCGCACCGCGAGACCCGCTAGGTCTCCGGGTAACCGGGCAGGGGCTTCTGGCCCCACATTTCGTCATATCGCGCAACCGGCGTCCTGTCACAGGGCGCCGGTTCGTCGCGTTCTGCACAGGGCTTCGCACAGACCTCAGAGGATCCCGGGCTTCTCTCTTCGCGCCCGTGTCCGTCGCACTCCTGAGGCACCGGTAAGCGCCTCGCTGTCGCCGTCCGGACGGGTCCGCCGCGCGAACGGGTGTCGTGGCGGGGGTCGGTCGGCCTGGTTCGGGTCCTGGAGCGCTCTGCCGCGTCCCCGTGCCGCATGCCGGGTCTATGGACGGGGTTTTGAGAGGCCCGTGTGCCGGGAAAGTTCGCGGGGCAAAATCAAGATAATCACCGGCGACAGCCGAACCTTGTTCTGTTACCGTCGGCCTCAGCAGCGCTCGGCTGGTGACACGCGAGGGAGCACTGATGGCCTTGAACCGAGACTTCGTGGGCAGGACCTATCCGTCCAACGCGCCGTACGAGGTCAGCCGGGTGAAGATCAGGGAGTTCGCCACCGCGATCGGTGACAACAACCCGCTCTACCGGGACAAGGAGGCCGCCCAGGCCGCCGGATACCCCGATGTGATCGCGCCACCCACGTTCCCCATCGTGTTCAGCCTGCAGAGCGGCGGTGAGGCGCTCGTCGATCCCGACCTCGGGCTGAACCTCGCCATGGTCGTCCACGGCGAGCAGCGCTTCGAGTACGTCCGGCCGGTCTGCGCCGGGGACCGGCTCGTCACGACCGCGACGATCACCGACATTCGCACGGCCGGGCGGAACGAGCTGCTGACGGTCAGGAGCGACGTGACGACCGTCGACGGCGAGCCGGTCTGCGTCACCTACAACACGATCGTCGAGCGCGGAGGGGCCGGCTGAGATGACCGCCACGGTGAAGTACGACGAGGTCGAGGTCGGGCAGGAGATCCCGGAGGCCGACTACAACGTGCGCAGGCTCAACCTGGTGATGTACGCCGGGGCTTCCGGGGACTTCAACCAGATCCACTGGAACGAGCGGTTCGCCAAGATGGTGGGGCTGCCCGACGTGATCGCGCACGGGATGTTCACGATGGCGCAGGCCGGGCGGTTCGTCACGGACTGGGCCGGGGACCCGGGGGCGGTGCTGGACTTCGGGGTGCGGTTCTCGTCGATGGTGGTCGTCCCCGACGACGACCACGGGGCGACGGTCTCGGTCAGCGGGGTCGTGGAGGAGAAGCTGGAGGACAAGCGGGTGGTCATCGGGCTCACCGCCAGGTCGGGCGACCAGAAGGTGCTGTCCAAGGCCCGCGCGGTGGTCCAGCTCTCCTGAGGGGCCGGCCTGCCGGGTGATAGTTCGGGCGGCTCTCTGGTACGCGTGACGCCCATGAACGAAGCAGCGCGACGAGTGCGGAGAGCTGGTCGTCCCGGAGGGGCCGCCGCCCGTGCCGCGGCTGGGATCGCCACCCCGGCTACGACGTACGGGAGTCGCGGCGGAACTTCGACCGCGTGCTGCGCATACTGGGCACCTCATAAGCTAGTGCCCCATGGAGATGCTCGCGCCGTACACCACGCTGCGCCTAGGCGGCCCTGCCCGTGACTTCGCCGAAGCGACCACGGCGGAGCACCTCGTGTCCCTGGTGGCCGAGGCCGACGTGAAGGGGCTGTCCACGCTGGTTCTCGGCGGGGGCAGCAACGTCGTGGTGTCCGACGAGGGGTTCGACGGGCTGGTCGTCAAGGTCTCGACCCAGGGCGTGGCGGTCTCGCGCGACGGCGAGCAGGTGCTGCTCACGGTCGAGGCGGGGGAGGACTGGGATTCGCTGGTCGCCCGCGCCGTGGTCGAGGGCTGGTCGGGCATCGAGTGCATGTCGGGCATCCCCGGCCTGGTCGGCTCGACCCCCATCCAGAACGTCGGCGCGTACGGCCAGGAGGTGTCCCAGACCATCCGGTGCGTGCGTGCCTACGACCGCCTCACCAGGCAGGTGGTGGATCTGGAGGCACGGCAGTGCGGGTTCTCCTACCGTGACAGCGCCTTCAAGCGCGACCTGACGCGGCACGTGGTGCTCGCGGTGACGTACGCGCTGGATATTTCGGAAATGTCCGGCCCGCTGGCGTACGAGGAGCTGGCCGGCAGGCTCCAGGCCAAGGTCGGTGGGAAAGTGCCGCTCGCGCGGGCCCGCGAGGCGGTGCTGGCACTGCGGCGCGGCAAGGGCATGGTGCTCGACCCGGACGATCCCGACACCCGCAGCGCCGGCTCGTTCTTCACCAATCCGATCCTCACGCCAGGGGAGGCCGAGGAGCTGGCCTCCCGCGCCCCGGGGCATCCGCGCTGGCAGCAGCCAGACGGGTCGGTCAAGGTGCCCGCCGCGTGGCTGATCGAGCAGGCGGGCTACCCGAAGGGGTACGCGCGCGGGCCCGTACGCATCTCCACCAAGCACACGCTGGCGCTGACCAACCCCGATGGCGCCGGCACCACCGGCGACCTGCTCGCGCTGGCCAGGGAGGTCCGGGACGGGGTGCGGGAGAAGTTCGGGGTCACGCTGGTCAACGAGCCCGTGCTCGTCGGGTGTGCCCTCGGGGAATAGGTCCTGTTCGCGGGCTGTTATGGTGATTTGGAATTACCGAAGGGGAGTAGTCCCAATCGCGTGATCGACACACTGGCGCTTCTTCGCGCCCGGTCGCGCGGGCCTCATACGGGCGGACGAGACCTTCGGCCTGGCAGTTGTGCAATGAGACGCTGCCGGGCCGAAGTCGTGCCCGAAACTCCCCGGGTCGCCGCTTCCGGCTCGGTCGCGCGGAAGGGGACCGTTGGAAGCGTTCTGGATCAGTCTCGCCGTCATCTTCGTGGCCGAACTCGGCGACAAGAGCCAGCTCATGGCGATGACGTTCGCGACCCGTTTCAAGACCTGGCCCGTGCTCGCGGGCATCACGATCGCCACAGCCGTCGTGCACCTGGTCAGCGTCGCCGTGGGCGGGCTGATCGGTGACGCGTTGCCGACGACGGCCATCTCGGTGGTGGCGGGGCTGGCCTTCCTCGGGTTCGCCGCGTGGACGCTGCGCGGGGACGAGCTGACCGAGGACGAGTCGAAGAAGGCCCAGCGCACCACCAGGAACGCCCTGATCGCGGTGACCGTGGCGTTCTTCCTGAGCGAGCTGGGCGACAAGACGATGCTGGCCACGATCACGCTGGCGACGCAGCACGGCTGGTTCGGCACCTGGATCGGCTCGACCGTCGGCATGGTGGCGGCGGACGCGCTGGCGATCCTGGTGGGACGGCTGATGGGCAGGCACCTGCCGGAGAAGGTCATCCGGTATGGCGCCGCGGCGGCGTTCGCGGTGTTCGGCGTCGTCCTCCTGGCCGAAGCGCTTATCTGATCACGGGGACAGCAGCGACAGGCGGTGGGCCGCGGCGGCGGCCTCGCCGCGGGTGGTGACGCCGAGCTTGGCCAGGATGTTGGACACGTGCACGCTCACCGTCTTGGCCGAGATGAACAGCTCGGTCGCGATGTCCCTGTTGGTCCTGCCCTGGGTCACCAGGCGCAGCACCTCCAGCTCGCGCGGCGTCAGCAGTTCGGAAGACTCCTGGGCGGGCTGAACCCCGCCCACCCGGCGCGACAGCGTCTCGATCTCCTCGATCAGCGGAGTGGCCCGCAGGGCCTCGGCCGGCGGGAGCGCCACCCGCAGCCGGGTCGCCGCCCCCTCGCGGTCGCCTCCGTGAGCGGCCGCCAGGGCCGCCCGCAGCAGGGCCTTGGCCTGGTTGTGCGGGCGGTTGAGCCGCTCCCAGGCCGCGGCGGCGGCGTCGAAGTCGCCGCTGTAGGACAGCCGGTACGCCTCCGCGACCGGCCCGATGACCGACAGCTCGGCCGCCACCTCGGCGGCCTGCTCGCGTACCGCCGCCGCCCTGCCGGGCTCCGTGGTCGCGGCGGCGTCGCAGACGACGCGGAGCAGGGCGAGCAGCCGCCAGCTCAGCATGGCCTTGCTCGGCTGCTGCGGATGGGCGAGCACGCGCTCGGCCACGGCCAGCGCGGCCCCGGGCTCGCCCCGGAGCAGGTGCCAGCCGATGTGCAGCCGGGAGTTGCTGATGATGTCCTGGACGAACTCCTCGGGGCGGTCCTTCAGCACGCCGATCTCGGACAGGATGCCCTCGACCAGTTGCACCTCGCCCCTCGCCAGCGCGATGTCGGCACGCGTGCGCAGCAGGGCGTACTTGTGGCGCAGGACGGGACCGTGGCTGAGCGCACCCTCGATGATCTCGATGGCCTCGTCCCAGCAGCCGACCGCCTCCAGCACCTCGGCCCAGTTGTTCTTGATGAACAGGCCGCCGCCGCGCAGCCTGCCGTACTTCTTGGCCAGCTCCCAGCCGTGCGCGGCCAGGCGCAGCGCCTCGTCGTGGCGGCCCATGTCCATCAGCGCGTCGATGTTGTTGCCGATCGCCCTGGTGATCAGCCGGCCCGAGCTCTCCGCGGTGCCGAGCTCGAGTGCCTGCTCGTTGACGATGATCGTGGACTCGTTCTCGCCGTCGAGAGAGTGACCGAGGGCCAGGTTGAGCAGCAGGTCGGCCTCCAGGCACCGGTCGCCGAGCTCCCTGACCAGGCGCAGGCCCTTGGCGATGAGCTCGTTCGCCTCGGCGATCTCGCCGCGCAGCATGAGGTGGCGGCTCAGCGGCGTGACGACCTCCGCCCGGTCGAGGCTGTCGCCGGGCACGAGCCGCAGGGCGTGCCTGAGATCGTCGATGACGCCGAGCTGGCCCTTGGAGTTGAGGAACGCGGCCCGGCGCACGATGAGCTGCGCCACGCGCGCCGGCTGCTCGTTCTCGTCGAGCTCGGACAGGGCGGCCTTGACGAACTTCATGCCCTTGTCCACGTCGCCGCCCGAGTTGGCGGCCTCGGAGGCCCGTTCGAGCACGGCGGTGTGGTCGGCGCCGATGAGCTGGGCCGCGTCGGGCACCCGGTCCCAGAGCATGAGCACGCGTTCGAGCAGCGGGACGGCCTCGGTGTAGGCGAACGCCGTGAAGGACTTGCGGGCCGCCTCCCAGGCGGAGATCAGGGCCCAGGTGTCGTTGCGGGCGCCGTACCAGTGGTGTGCCAGCTCGACGGCGGCGCGCCCGGGCGGGACCAGCCCGCGGTCCTTGGAGATCTCCTCGGCGTACCTGGCGTGCAGGCGCTGGTGCTCACCGGGCAGCAGCTCGTCGTGCACCGCCTCGCGGATGAGCGAGTGCCTGAAGACGTAGGCGCGGTTGTCGGCGATCTGCAGGACGTTGCCCGCGATGGCGGGGCGCAGCGCGGTCTCCAGCTCGACGTCGGACAGGCCGCTCACGGCGGCCAGCAGCTTGTGGCTGACCCGGATGCCGCCGGCGGCGGCGACGCGCAGCAGGCGCTGGGTCTCCTCGGGCAGCCGCTCGACGGAGTTGAGGATGAGGTCCTGCATGGACTCGGGGAACGTGCAGTCCTCGCCGCCCTCCAGCATGGCCTCCACGAACAGCGGGATGCCCTCGCTGCGCTCGTAGACCTTCTCGACCTTGACGTACTGGGGGACCTCTCCGAGGATGCCGGCCATCTGCTGGGCGACCTCGTCCCGCGACAGGCGGGGCAGGTCGAGCCGGTGGACGCCGTTGACCCGGCCCAGCTCGGCCAGCACCGGCCGGAGCGGATGCTGGCGGTGCAGGTCGTCGGAGCGGTAGGTCATGACGATCAGCACCTGCGGGGCGTGCAGGTTGCGGCTGAGGAAGGCGATGAGGTCGCGGCTGGACCTGTCGGCCCAGTGGATGTCCTCGATGACGAGGACGGTGGGACGAGGGACGGCCAGGCGTTCGAGGAGGGTGAGGAACTGCTCGAAGAGCCGGGCGCGGCCGGTGTCGGTCTCGCCGTCGCCGCTCGGCTCGCCGAACTCGGGCAGCAGCCGCGCGAGATCGCGCTCCGCGCCGTCCGGCAGCAGCCCGGCGACGGCGGCGGGGCCCTGCTCCCTGACGAGCTGTCTGAGCGCGGCGGTGAACGGCGCGTACGCCAGGCCCTCCGTGGACAGCTCCACGCAGCCGCCGAACAGCACGTGGGCGCCGGACATCTGGCACTGCTCGGCGAAGCGCTGGACGAGCCTGGTCTTGCCGACCCCGGCCTCGCCGCCGAGCAGGACGGCCGTCACCCTGCCTTTTCGTGCCTCGTCGAAGCTTTCAGACAGAGCCGCCAGTTCCTCTTCCCGCCCGACGAAGACGGGACTGACAGTACGTCCCCGCATGTCATCCAGCATGTCATGCCCGATCGGTTGCTTTCGACGCTTTTATGGGGGTCCCTTTACGGGGGTTTCGAGGCCCGGCCACGAGGGAGGTGGTGGCCGGGCTCTCGTGGGATGGTCATGAGAAACGGAGCTTGCCGAAGACCGAGCGGCGCTCGGACTTGTTGGCCCGCTCGGCCTCGCGTACCCGCCGGTGCTCGGCGGCGGCCTTGCGGAGCTCGCTCGCGTGGTTCTTCATGAGCTCGTACTCGATCTCGGGGTGCATGGTGTTTCTCCTGAAATTTCGTGCTTTCTTCCTGACACCTTTAAGACTCGGGCTAAGGCCCCGCCTGCCACATCGGGTGGATGCCTTATCTCTGGTACGCGGACCCCTACGGCATACCTAGGCCCCGGCCACCGGCGGTCTAAGGCGGTCCGGTTTGGAGCTCACGGCCCTGGTCGGCGATGCTGTGATGGTGTCAACTCTGACTACCTCGCTCGCGGACGTCGCTTCGTCCGACGCCGCGTTGCGAGCTTTCCTGCACGGCCTGCCCGGGGTTGACCGGGTCGGCGCGGACCAGCGGGCGGCGATGCTGGGCACCCGTTCGATCAAGACCACGGCCAAGGCCCAGGCCATCGACCTGGCCATCTCCATGGTCGACCTGACCACCCTCGAAGGAG
>NZ_JBITJQ010000053.1:0-60240 GCF_044460125.1 Nonomuraea sp. NPDC050153 | reverse complement strand
GAGCGACACGAACAGAAAGAGCGCAACTCCCAGCAGCTCACCGGCTGCGAGCATCAGCCTGCCTTACTCGACGCAGCCGCGTAACCCCCGAGAGATTTACGCAGACGACCACTTAGGCTGCGACGATGGACCGCGTAACCGACCTGCCGGAGAATGTTGCCGGAGGGCATCCTGCCTGGGTTTCGGCCGCAACCCAGCCCGCGGATCCGGACCAGGTGAACGGCTACGACGGCTTCGCCGAGGCGTATTCGGCGGAAACCGAGAGCAACATCTTGAACGAGTACTGGGCGCGGGCCTCGATCCTGGCCCTCGTCGGAGACGTGGCCGGCTGCGGCTCGGCAACCCGGACCTGCCGGAGGGGCAGATCGACAACGCCGCGTTCGTGCTGTGCGCGGTCATGCACCTGCACCAGGCGCTGCGGCGGCGTGATGTGTTCGCCGAAGGGTCGGAGAGGTGGAGCGACCCGCGCGCCCGGCTGCTGGACGGGGATGCGTGGCAGCAGGCGCGGCCGCGCATTCTCACCTCGTTGGAGCTGGAGATCGAACCCGCTGGGCATCTGACCGAGCTCGCCGGCGCGCTGGAGGGCGATTATGCCCGGGTGCTGGACGGGCTCGGCGCCAACACCGCGGTGCAGTTCGTCGGCGGCCGGCTGCAGATAGAGAAGCTCGGAGCGGCCGAGGATCCGCCGCTGATTAAGGAGCTGCGCGCTGCTGGACGACATGCTGCCGCGGCTGGATTTTCCCGAGCTGCTGCTGGAGGTGTTCGACCGCACCGGCCTGCCGGACGACTTCACCCACATCTCCGGCGCTGATGCGCCCATGAAAGGCTTCGGCGTCAGCCTGGCCGCGCTGATCGTGGCCGAGGCGTGCAACGTCGGCCTGGTGCCGATCGAGAAACCGAACGTGCCAGCCCTGACGAGGGCCCGGCTGCTGCAGATCGCCCCGTCGAAGCTCGACATGGAAAGACTGCTGCTGATCTCGCCGGAACTCGGCGAGGTGCTCACCGCGATCATCCACCGCGTCCGCGCCGCTAGGGCCGCCATTCCACTGGTGTCGGCCTACGACGCCAACGAACGGGTCTGGAGCTCACCGATGCCGTTCCTGTTCCAACGCCGTCACGGCCCCGAGCACCGAGCCATATCCCGCAACTACGTGCACAAATGCCTCGAACGGACGCTCGCCGCCAGCGGCCTGGCCGACGCCACCGGACAACCGCTCACCTTCAGCCCGCACGACTTCCGCAGGCTCTTCTTGACCGACGCCATCCGGTCCGGGCTCCCACCCCACATCGCCGCCAAGATCGCTGGCCATCGGGTCCTCGACACCACGATGGGATACGCCGCGATCTACCCCCAGGACGTCATCTCCCACCACCGGGCCTTCATCGCCCGCCGCCGATCCCTGAGACCCAGCGACGAATACCGCGACATCACCCCCGAAGAATGGCAGGAGTTCCTCGGCCACTTCGAACTCCGCAAGGTCGCCCTGGGCGTCTGCACCCGCGACTACGGAACCCCCTGCCAGCACGAGCACGCCTGTGTCAGATGTCCCCAGCTTGGGCCGGATCCGACCCAGATGCCGCGCCTCGAGGAGATCCACGCCAACCTCCACGACCGCCTCACCGAGGCGAAAGAGCACGGCTGGCTCGGCGAAGTGGCCGCGATCGAGGCCAGCCTCGCCGCAGCCGAGCAGAAACTCGCCACGATGCGCCAGCTCGCCGCCAAGCACACCACCGTCCACCTCGGCATGCCGGACTTCCGACCTGACGCCGGACGATCCAGCACCGCCACCTGGGCACTCCTCAAGCCATCGCACGACACGCCCACCGCTGGCACGACTCAAGATTCTTTCCAGTCACGCTCCGTGCCCGACCGCTTGAACTCCAAGTCGACCGGGCCTTTCAAGATCATTTCGGTTAAGATCAACTGGCGGCTCTTGGTCTTGTCGTCAACGCGGTCGCGCTGTGGAACTCGAAGTACCTGTCGGCCGCCGTCGACCAGCTGCGCGCCCACGGCATCCCGGTCAAAGACAAGGACGCCGCTCGGCTCAGCCCGCTTGGTCACGCCCACCTCAACGTCCTGGGCCGCTACGCCATCGCCTCCTCCGCGCCGGCCGAAGGGCTGCGGCAGCTCGGCGAGATACCCGACGTGCCTGAGGGCGAGGGCGGCGTGGACGAGGAGGTGGTGTAGCGGCCAGGATCGCGGCCAACGGCCGACGTTCTTGTCCTGAGGCTTTCCTTGAGCTGGACGGCGAATCGCCCGTCGTGCCCGGCCTGGCTGCGCGATCCTGTCCTTTTGGCCGCTCCGTCGAAGGACGCGTGGATGGCTGAGGCGATGCACCCAGCGTGGGACGAGCCGCTCCAGCGGCGTCTGCCGGCAGCCCCCGCCGGTCCCCGGGTCGAAGGACCGGGGACCGGCGCGGTCAGTGGGTGTCTGGTCTGGGGATATGGATGCCCGCAGCGCGGAGCTTGGCCTCGACGAGCGCGACCCCCCGGGCCGCGGCCGATCCCTGCTCTTCGCCGTGGTGGGCGATCAGGTGGTACCGGGCCGCGGCGTCGGTGCGGCCTTGCAGGCCGGTCACGATCTTCAGGTGTGCGGGGTTGGCGAGGAAGTGCTCGGCGATGGCAGCGGCGAGTTCGGGCAGGCGCGGATCGTCCGGCTCCCACGCCGTGGCTTCGATTGCGTGCTTGCTCAACGCGACGAAGCGGGGGTCGTCGAGGGCGTGCTCGACATGGGTGAGGAAGTCGTCGAATCCCTCAGGGACCAGGGCCCTGGCCAGCACCCAGCCCTCCCTGGTGGCCGCCACCTCCTCCGCGGAGATGCCGAGGCCGGACAGCCGCTCCAGCAGCGCCACGGCGTGGTCGGGCAGCAGGGCCCGGTCTCCGTCGGCGAGCCGGTGCAGCATGTCACGGCGCGCGATCAGCTCCTCGATCCGTTCGGTGAGCTGCCGTTCGACGTCGGTGAGCGCGGCGGCGAACTGGGCGGCGTCGGCGTCGAGCAGGGGCCCGATGTCGGCCAGCGGCACCCCGGCGGCGGCGAGCGTCCTGACCTGCACCAGCGGCAACAGCTCGGCCGATCCGTACCTGCGGTAGCCGGAGCTGTCGCGTTCTGGCTCCTTCACCAGGCCGAGCTTGTGGTAGTGGCGCACCGTCTTGACGGTGACGCCGACGAAGGCCGCCGCCTGCCCGATCGTGACTCCGTTCATCGGCAATATCCTGCCTTGTGCTCGAGCTCGGCGACCAGGTACAGCCCAGCCGAGCATGTGGCCCCGGTTCACGTTCTCCCTGATGCACGACCGGAAGGGGGCGCCTCTGGAGGCGTACGGGTCACAGGTGTTCAGTGCGCCGGCTGAGCCGGATCGGCCTGCTCGCCGCAGAACACCTCGTTGACGAGCCTTTGCTGGGCGTTCTGGACCGTTGTCGCTATGGACATGTCGGCGTCGTCCACCCAGTTCAGTACGGCGGTCATGGTTTTGCTGCCGTCGGGTGTGCCGTACATCAGCGTCGTGGAGCCGACCGTGCCGCCGTTGTGGGTGATGACGGTGCCGCCGCACTCCGTTTTCTGAACGATCACTCCCAGCCCGTACTCGAAGTTCGGAATGCCCGTGGCGCGCGGGGTGCACATCTCGGCCAGCAGCGGGGCCGGCAGGAGCTTGCCGCCTATCAGCGCGGTGATGAACGTGGCCAGGTCCTGGCTGGTCGAGATCATGTCACCGCCGGTGGAGACCCAGGAGGGGTTGTGGCGGGTGATGTCGATCGTCTTCTGCTGGCCGGCGTCCTCGTAGCGGTAGTAGATGTGGGTGTGTGGCTCAGGGAGCTCCGGCGAGGCGTCCGGCACCACCGTGCCCGACAGCCCGAGCGGCCCCAGGATCCGCTCCTGCATCTCCTCGGCCAGCGAGCGGCCGGTGACCTTCTCGATCAGCAGCCGGGCCAGCACGTAATTGGTGTTGGAATAGCTCCAGCCCGTCCCCGGCTCGAACCGCGCCGGCCTGGACAACGCCAGCTCCACCAGCTCCTGCGGCCGGTAGGTCTTGAACCGGTTGTCCACCCACTCCTTGCCCGTGGTGCCGTAGGGCACGGGGATCCCGTGCACGATCGACCCGTCGTCGTAGACCTCGCCGGTGAAGTTGAAAAGCCCGCTGGTGTGCTGCAACAGCATCCGCACCGTGATCCGGCGGTCCAGCCCGAACTCGGGCAGGTAGTCGGCCGCCGGGGTGTCCAGCTCGATCCTGCCCTCGGCCACTAGCTGCAGCACCAGGGTTGCGGTGAAGGTCTTGGTGTTGCTGCCGATCCGGGCATGTCCGTTGACCGGCGGCTTGGCGGTCCCGCCCAGCTCGGCTGCCCCGGCGCTGCCGGCCCACTCGCCCCGCTCATCGTGCACGCGCAGCGACACCCCGACGAAACCGGTATCGACGATCTCCTCAATCGCCTTCTGCAGCTCCGGGCGATCCTGCCCGGCCGCGGTTTCCGGCACGGCCCCGCTGTCCGCAACGGCCGCCCCGGCGGCGTCGAGGGCTTCGGTGATCTTGCGGGCCATCTCGGCCGTGGCGGGGCTCGGCTGGCCCTGGTGCATCTGGGCGGTTTCGACGGCGATGAGGACGGTGCTGCGGAAGTTGCCGGCCTCGGCCGGATCCTGCTGCTTCAGGAGGTTCATGGCCGTGGTCAGGGCCGGCAGCACGCGGTCGGCGATCTCGGCCACGGACTTGCCGGTCAGGTCCTTGCTTTTGGGGTAGTCGGCCAGCACATGCCCGATCAGGCCGGTGGCCGAGCCCAGCGCGATGCTGCCGGAGGTGGCGATCTTGTGAGGCTTGTCGGCCGCACCGGCGGCGGTCATCAGCGACACGGCGCCGTACGCGGCAATCCGCAGGGTGCTCTTGTCCTGATCGGAAAGGCTGATCGTCATGGTGGTTTGCCCTTCGACGTTGTTATGTCCGGGTCGGCGTCGCGCCGCTGCGCCGAGCTTCCACCCTGACCCAGGGTCAACCTCAACCGTGATCTAGCTCACATATGCATTGGGGTTTGAGACAGCTTTGGGAGCAGGACGCCGTCCCCCGCCGGGTGACAAGCGCATCTCGCGCGGGAGGTCCGGTGGTGTTCCGTGAGGCGATCCTCAACCGGAACACCAGCCGCCCGGGTAACCGCCCCAGGTCGGGGTGTTCCGTATAGGTGTTCCGCGAACCGTTCCGGTCAAGGCCCCCTATCCGGAACACTTGAGGGCGTGAACGGAGCACGTGTCGGCTACGCCCGCTGCAGCACCGACGAACAAGGCGTCACTATCCAGACCGAGCAACTGCTCGCGCTCGGCGTCCCAGCCGACCGGATCTACATCGACCGCGGCTTCTCCGGCACCACCCGCCGCAACCGAGGCGGCCTCGACCAGGGCCTGGCCGCCGTCTGGGACGGCAGCGTCTTCACGGTGACGAAGTTCGACCGGTTCGCCCGCAACATGGCCGAGGCCAACGACATCCTCACCGGACTGTCCGGCCGCGGTGTCCTGTTCGGCCTGGGCGCGTCCGTCTACGACTGGAACGACCCGTTCGGGCGGCTGTTCCTGCAGACCCTGGCTATGGTCGCCGAGTTCGAGGCCAACCTCGGGCACCTGCGCACCCGTGAAGGCATGGCCCTGGCCAAGAAGAACGGCAAGCTCAAGGGCAAGCAACCCAAACTGCCCGAACCCGCCCGACGCTCCATCCGCCGCCGCTACGCCGGGGGCGAGGTCTCCCTGGCGGACCTGGCCACCGAGTACAGCGCCGCAGCCATCCAGCCTCGCCGCCTTCGGCAACGGTCATCTCCGGACAGCGCCGGTGGAGCTTGCCCCAGCGGTCATCTACGAACGAAGGGAAGATCAACACGCCACGCCGTCAGACGCCTGACCAGTTACGGCAGATCAGTCCGTCGCTTCGCGGACGTCCTTTCCCTGCTCGGCGAACGCCTTGAAGTCCTGCATGTGCTGTTGCGACTGCTTGCGGAAGGCGCCGGGCATCAGAAGTCCCACCAGCTTCATCAGAAAGCCGCTGAACCGGTATTCGTTCTCGCTCTCCCAGAGCGTCGTTTCCGGGCCGGCTTCGGTCAGCCGTTCGCGCGCGGCGTTCCACATGCCCTCGCCGGCGATCTCGCGGTCGAAGTGAACGACGCTCGTTTTCGGGATCTCCCGCAGGTCTGCCGGTTCCCGGCGTGTGATGGTCTCGGTGAGCTCGATCTTCCGCTGGCCCATCTGCATCACGACCCGCGACTTGGTGCCGAGCTGCCCGTGCTCCCCACTCAGCGGCTCGTGCAGCACCAGGCCCCGCAGCCATTTCGGCAGGTGTGCCGGGTCGGCGATCAGCTGGAGCACCTTCTCCCGCGGCAGGGCGATCTCGATGGAGACGGTGTATTTCATGGGGCGCATCATTCTTTTCCTTTGGGACAACGTGCGCCGCGCACGGGGTCGCCGAGGATGTCGAACGCGTGCACGACGGAGATCGTGCCAGCCTACGCTTATATAAGTCAAGTCTGATACCTTGGCGCCTGATCCTGTCGGCGCCGCGGCATACAACGGCATCATGGACGCCTACGTCATGATGGTGGCCGCTCACTCCAACCGTGACCTGACGTCGCAGGAGTTCGAGCGCCAGGTGGCGATGATCAAGCCAGTCATGAACTGGGATCAGGCGACATGAACATGGCGGAAGCCGCCTGCCGATGATGACCCGTTCCCCTGGATGTGACGTGCCACGGTAAATGTCGCTGCTTCTGCTGCTGAGCGACTCTATCGCTTCTTCGTGGAGAGGCGCAGCACGGCCCGGCTGTCCGACAGGGACAGGGGGCGGATCTTGATGCCGTTGACGGTCACTGTCCCGTCCACCGAACCGGACGACTCGACACTGCTGCCGCCCGTGCCGCTCACAGCCAGCCCGTCCGCGGAGAAGCTGATGTACAGGCGAGTGAGACCTAACTTGGGGCTGACCCGGAACGAGACGCTCTTGGTCAGGGTGAGCTTGCAGTTGCCGTCGTAGCAGGCGCGCACGTTGGGCTTGGCGACGGCGGTGGTGGACGCTTGGGCGGCCGGGGTCAGGCCGGCGATCGCGACGATCGCGAGGGCGGCGATGACGGTGAAGCGCATGGCTCCTCCTCGGTGGGGGGTGCTGGTGACGGTAGTGTGCGCGGGGCCGGCCGGGACCGGTCCCCGCGTGACGGGACTCAGCGCCCGGGGTTCCACTTTTTCAAGGTCGTTTGAGGTGTGTGAGGGCCGCCCCGAGAACGGTCGTTTACGGGACCGGCCGAGCCGAGCCGGGCCACCTCGCGGTCGGCGTCTGTTTGGGTCGCCTACTCGCTGGTAACGCTACAGTGCACCAGGCGGGTCGACGGTGTGTGCCGCGGGGCGCGTGGACGCATGCCGAGGCAGGGGCGGTGAGCACGGCGTTATCTGACATGTTGTCGCGGATAATGCCCTGGTGATTCCTTTGCGTATGGTCGCCGTGGCGCTTGTCTTTCCGGCCCTGATTGCCACCGCAGGCTGTGGGCTCCTGAGTAAGGCTGCCGGCTGGTTCCGCATCACCATGACGAGCGAGTCGATGAAGCCGACCATCGAGATGGGGGCGGACCTCACTGTGCGGCGGACCGACGACGACTACGTTCCCCGCCTGGGTGAAGTCATCGCCTTCATACCGGGCGACTGGAGTGGCATCACCCCAGATGCCATGCACGTGTCGAGGGTCATCGGCGTACCGGGAAGCACTGTGGTCTGCTGTGATTCCCAGGGTCGGCTTCAGGTGGACGACAAGGCGCTGGACGAGCCGTACGTGGCCGCCCGACCCGCTTCGCATCTGCAGTTCAAGGTTCAGGTTCCACCCGGTCGGCTTTGGGTGATGAGCGACAATCGCCACATCGCTCTGGACTCTCGCGCTCACCGCGCTGACCCTGGGCAGGGCACCATCGCGGTCTCCGACGTCAGCGGCGTGGTGAGTGCGCCGAGTCAATGAGGGCCCTCTGTCGGCCGCGCTACGCGACCGCGGTGCCGTCGTCACCGGCGTCGACGCCAGCGCCGGGATGCTGGCGGTGGCCAGGCGGCGGCTCGGTGACGACGCGGACCTGCACGTGGTCGACCTGCGTGATCCGCTGCCGTTCGCCGACGGCTCGTTCGACGACGTGGTCGCGTCGCTGGTGCTGCACTACCTGGAGGACTGGGGGCCGACGCTGGCCGAGATGCGGCGCGTGCTCAGACCCGGCGGCCGGCTGATCGCGTCGGTGAACCACCCGTTCGTGGAGCACCTGACCCAGAGCCCTCCTCGGCCGTACCGCCCTCAGACGCCGGCTCGAACGGCAGCCGGCTCTGACACGGGTGGCGTGCAGGCCAGGGGCGCCGGTGTAGAGGAGTCGTACGGGCAGGAGCACGCCGGAGTCGAGCCGGTCGGTGGCGGGCCTGCCCGCCGAGGCCCAGGTGGGCCCCGGACGGGGACGAGTTCGGCGGCGGTCGTGGTCAGTTCTGCCGGCCCGCGGGCGTGGTCATGGTCATGGTCGAGGCTCGCCGCCAGGCGGCGTCGCGCAGCAACCGCAGCCCGTTGAGGCCGACGATGACGGTGGATCCCTCGTGCCCGGCCACGCCGAGCGGCAGCGGCAGGTCGCCGAACAGGTCCCAGGCCACCAGCACGGCGATGAAGGTGCCGGCGATCACGAGGTTGGCCACCACCAGGCGGCGGGCGCGCCGGGCGAGGGCGAGCACGGCCGGGACGGTGGCCAGTTCGTCGCGGGTGATGACCGCGTCGGCGGCCTCGAGGGTGAGGTCGGCGCCAGAGCGGCCCATCGCGATCCCGACGTGGGCGGTGGCCAGGGCAGGGGCGTCGTTGACCCCGTCGCCGACCAGCGCCACCCGCGCCTGGTGCTGCTGCAGTTCGCGCACCGCGCGCACCTTGTCCTCGGGCAGCAGGCCCGCCCGTACGTCGGTGATCCGGGCCTGGCCGGCCACCCGGTCCGCCGCCCGCGGGTTGTCGCCGGTCAGGAGCACCGGAGTGGTGCCGGTCAGGCCGGTCAGCTGCGTGACCACCTGCGCGGCGCCGGGGCGCATGCGGTCGGCCAGGCCGAGGACCGCGGCGGGGCGTCCGTCCAGGAGCATCAGCACGGCGCTGTGCCCGTCGTCCTCGAGTTCGGCCACCACCGCGCGGGCCGGTGCCGCGTCAGCGGACGTGGCCGGATTCAGCAGGTGGGCGGGGCTGCCGATATCGACCACCTGGCCGTCGACGCGGGCGCGCACACCTCGCCCGGGCAGGGCGGCGAACTCGGTGGCCGCCAGCAGCGGCAGCCCCTGGTGGTGGGCGGCAGCGACGATGGCGCGACCCAGCGGATGCTCGCTGCCCTGCTCGGCCGCGGCCGCGAGCGCGAGCAGCCGGTCGGCGTCCGTTCCCGCCTTCGCCTCGGGGTCACCCGCCGGGTCGGGCAGGGCGCGCAGGTGGGCCAGGTACGGGCGTCCTTCGGTCAGGGTGCCGGTCTTGTCGAAGGCGACGTGGGTGACGTCGGCCAGTTGTTCCATCACCACCGCGGACTTGACCAGCACGCCGTGGCGGCCGGCGGTGGCGATGGCGGCCAGCAGCGGCGGCATGGTGGCCAGCACCACCGCGCACGGCGAGGCCACGATCATGAACGTCATGGCCCGCAGCAGGCTGTCCTGCACCGGCGTGCCCCACAGCAGGGGCAGCGTGAACAGGGCGAGGGTGGCGGCGACCATGACGATGGAGTAGCGCTGTTCGACCTTCTCGATGAACAGCTGGGTGCGGGCCTTGGTGGCGCCGGCCTGCTCGACCATCGCCACGATGCGAGCGATCACCGTCTCGGACGCCGGCCGGGTGACGTGCACGCGCAGCGCGCCGGTGCCGTTCAACGTGCCGGCGAACACCTCGTCGCCGGTCTGCTTGTCCACGGGCAGGCTCTCGCCGGTGATGGAGGCCTGGTCGACGTCGCTGGCGCCGGCCACCACCCGGCCGTCGGCGCCGATCCGTTCTCCCGGCCGTACCAGGATGATGTCGCCGACCCGCAGGTCGGCGGCCGCCACGATCTCCTCCTCGCCGCTGTCGTCGACGCGGGCGGCCTGGTCCGGGGCCAGATCGAGCAGGCCGCGCACGGAGTCCTCGGTGCGTTTGGTGGCCACGGCTTCCAGCGCGCCGGAGGTGGCGAAGATGACGATCAGCAGCGCGCCGTCGAAGACCTGCCCGATCGCTGCCGCGCCTATGGCTGCGGCGACCATCAGCAGGTCGACGTCCAGCGTCTTCTCGCGCAGCGCCTTCAGCCCGGACAGGCCCGGTTCCCAACCGCCGGCGGCGTAGCAGGCCAGGTACAGGGTCCACCACAGCCAGGGCGGCGTCCCGGCCAGCTGGGCGAGGCCGCCGGCGGCGAACAGCGTGGTGGCGGCGATGGCCCAGCGCACCTCGGTCAGCGAGCCGGCCCCGGACCGCCACCAGGTGGCGGTCCGGGACGTCACTGCCGGTGTCGGGGCGGCGGGGGAAGGTCTCAGGTCTGTTGTCACCGAAGCATCGTATATGCGCACTCACGCAGATATGCAAGTGGTGAGGTTCAGGGATATGCTGACCTCATGCACACCTCGCTGACCGATTTCGACATGCCGAACGAGGAACAGGTGCACCTGGCCGCCGAGTCGTTCCGGCTGCTGTCCGACCCCACTCGCATCAAGATCCTGTGGGCGTTGCTGCAGGGCGAATCCAACGTCGCCTGCCTGGCCGAGCTGGCCGACGCCTCCCCCACCACGGTCAGTCAGCACCTGGCCAAACTGCGCCTGGCCGGATTGGTCAAGGGCCGCCGCGAGGGCACGTTCGTCTACTACAGCGCGGCCGACGAGCACGTGCGCCGCCTGCTCGCCCAGGGCCTCTACCACGCCGACCGCATCGACCGCGGTGTCCATGCCGACCATCCGGCCGACCATCCGGCCGACGATCAGGCCCCCGCCGCGACCGTCCACACCGCTTCCTGAGCCGGGATCGCCCTGCACGATCTGGATCGTCACCGTGTTGAGGCAGGCGATCGCCACGGCGCCCAGGCGCGGCGACCTCGGCGTGCGGGATGATCGCTGACCGGTTGAGCTCCTGGGGTCAGCCGGAAGTGTGCGGAGGCTGCTTCTCCTTCGGTAGCCGGTCCAGCCAGTCGGTGATCAAGCGGATGGTTCTGGCGGGGTGTTCCAGGTGCAGGAAGTGGCCGCTGCCTGCCCATGCCTCCACTCGCGAGCCGGGAGGCGCCGGCAGGGCCGCCTCCCACACGCTGGGCTCGGCCCGCGCGCGCAGACACAGCACCGGGCACCGGCGCCGGGCCAGGTAACGCTCGGACGCCGGCCGTGCCCCGAACGCGCCCGGCTCGGTGTAGAGGCCGGCGTAGCAGGCGGCGAGCACCGGTCCTGGAGTGGCCAGGACCTGATCGCGCACCCCCGGCGGCAGAGGGATGGGCGGGTCGAGCGCGGCCGCGGCGCCTTCGGCCCGCAAGCGCGCCAGGCGATCGTGGAAGCCCCCGGCCTCCTCGTCGTCGGCGCCGTAGGCCGGGTCGATCACGACGAGCGCGGTGACCAGGGCGGGATGTTCGACGGCGAGGGCGGTCACCACCTGTGCGCCCATCGAATGGCCGATGGCCACCACCGGTCCGGCCCCCAGCCGGGGCAGCAACTGAGCGAGATCGCCGGCGAGATCACCCGGCCGGTAGCCGTGCCGCGGCGCCGAGGACCGGCCGTGGCCGCGCAGGTCCACGGCGACAGTACGGTGATCACGGAAGTCGAGCGGTTCCCACACCCGCAGGTCACCACCCCACCCGTGAACGAGCAGCAGGGTCGGCTCACCCGCGCCGGTGTCCTGGTAGTGCAGCGTGATCTCGTCGAGGTCGGCGTATGGCATCTCATTCCCTTGGCAGGTCAGATCGGCCCGTCACGGATCCGTACGGTCCCCGGGGGCACCGGTCATGTCTTCTCGCGGGCTCGCGCGGCGAACTGCCAGGAGCGGTTGACGACGTCGACCGCTGTCGCCCACGCGGCGGGGACGAAGAGCAGGAGGCTCGGGCCGACGAGCGGAAGATTGGCGACGAGCACCGCTGTCAGCAGCAGAAACAGCCAGGCCAGCGGTATGTGGGGGCGGCGAGCGGCGGATTCGAGCACGATGCGCAGCGTCACCGCGAGCCCGCGCTGTCGCGTGTCCACGACCGTGGCGCCGATGAGGATCAGTCCCAGCAGCATCCCGACGGTCCCGGCGAGGACCGGCACGGCCGAGTTCGTTCCGCCGTAGAGAGCGACGTCGTACGCGAGAAGCAGGGCAAGTGCCGGCAGCGACCACCAGAGCATTCTCAGACCACGGGAGCTCCGCCGGATCGCACCGACGAACCGGCCCACAGGGCGGCCCGGGTACCGGCCCTCGCTCACCATCGCGTGCACGGTCGCCAGCAGTCCTCGAAGCGCCGGGCCCACCGGCATCAGGCTGAGCGCGCCGAGCCACAGCGCGCCATGGCTGGGCTGCCAGCCGATCAACCGCTCGAACAGGAAGTACGGCGCGCAGCACACGAGGAAACACGCCGACGCGACGAACAGATGCCAGGTGATGAGGGCGGTCCGCGCCACCGGCCCGTCAAGGCGTGCGCTCATCCCTTCACCGCGCCGATCGCCATGCCCTTGATGAAGTAGCGCTGGAACGCCATGAAGATGATCACTGAGGGGATGACCGCGAGGATCGCCCCGGTGTAGACGAGCTCCCACCGGGAGGTGAGCAGGCCGACCATCCGGTTGATCGCGACGTTGATCGTGCCCGCCGACGTCGAGTCGAGGAAGACCAGCGGGATGAAGAAGTCATTCCACAGCAGCAGCGCCTGAATGATGACGAAGGCTGATGTCACCGGGAGAAGCATCGGAAAGACGATGGACCAGAACGTGCGCAGCGGCCCGGCGCCGTCCATGTACGCGGCTTCCTCGACCTCGACCGGCACGGTCTTGATGAAGCTGCAGTACAGCAGGATGCCGAATGACGCCGACGCGCCGAGATGGACCAGGATCACGCTCGTGAGCGTGCTGTACAGCCCCACCTCGTTCATCCCTTTGACGAGTGGGATCATCCGCACCTGGAACGGGATCATGAGCCCGGCGATGAGGAACAGGTAGATCACGCGCGACAGGCGGCCCCCGATGCGCTCGATCCCGTACGCGGCCATCGGCACGACCGCGAGCAGCAGCACGATCGTGACGACCGTGATGATCAGCGTGTTGAGCACGGCCTCGCCGTAGTCGGTGTCCTGGAACAGCCGAACGTAGTTGTCGAGGCTGAACGAGGTCGGCAGGCCCATCGGGTCGCGCGTGATGTCGGCGTAGCCGCGGAACGAATTGAGCAGGGCGTACAGCACCGGGAAGGCGACCACCGCGACGAGAGCCGTGAGGACGACCATCGACACGATCTCGCCGGTCGTGAACCGGGCGCGCGGCTCTTTGCGACGCGTGCGAGGGCGGGCGGCGGAGGTGACGCTCATGCCTGGATCTCCCTGCTGCGCATGTACCGGTTCGCCGCCAGCGTGCTCACCAGCACGACGACGAACAGGACAATGGCGGCGGCGCTACCGTACCCGGCCCGGTACTCGCCGAAGCCGACCTTGTAGATGAAGAACGCCATCGTCTCGCTGACGAAGCCGGGACCGCCGGCGGTGAGGACCATGACCTGATCGAAGATCGTCCATCCGGCGATCACCGCGAGCGTGAGGTTGACCGTCACCGAACCGGCGAGCATGGGCCAGGTGACGTAGCGGAACACCTGCCGGCCCGAGGCGCCGTCGATGCGCGCCGCCTCGATCAGCGACGGCGGCACCGACTGCAGGTTGGCCAGGTAGATGAGCGTCGTGTTCCCGCCGAGCGTGAAACAGATGATGAACAGCAGGACCCAGACGACCAGGCCGCTGTCGCCGAGCCAGTTCCGCGCCCACGCCTCCACGCCCAGATCCCGCAGGGTCGTGTTCACGACGCCGAAGTTGTAGTTGAGGATGTACTTCCAGATGGTCGCCGCGATGAAGCCGCTCACCAGCGCCGGCAGGTAAACGGCGGTGCGGAACAGGCCCTGCCAGCGCCGGAGCCGGTCGAGCAGGAGCGCGACACCGAGCGAGATCGCGTTGATGATCAGCGCCGAGCCGAGGCCCAGCAGCAACGTGTTGGTGACGGCGTTCCAGAACCGCCCGCTGCCGAGGATCTCGCCGTAGTTGCGCAGCCCGATGTAGTCGTATGACGGGTTGACGCCGTCCCAGTCCGTCAGGCTGATCTGGATCGACTGCAGGGACGGCGCGATGACCATGACGGTGTAGACCACGAGCGCGGGCGCGATGAACAGGAACATGATCGTCCGGTGCCGCCGCGAGCGGCCGGCGCGGGCCGGCGGAGCGCCTCCCACGGGTGCCGCCCTGTCACTCGTGCCGCTCTTCGGCAGCACGGCCACGCCTGGGGAACGCTCGGTGGTCACGACCGGTGCCCTCTCGTCTCGCACATCCATCTCCCCGTGGTCCTGCTCAGCCCTGTTTGACGGTCTTGTCGAACTCGGCCTGCGTCTTGGCGATGGCCTGGTCGAGCGTGGTCTGACCGTCCTGCATCTCGATCCGCGCCTGGCGGAAGAAGGTGGCGAACGCGCTGAACCTGGTCGAGCGGGGATCGTTGTCGTACCAGACCAGCTTCGGGTTCTTGAGCAGGTCGAAGTAGTCCTGCGCCCCGGGCACCGACGTGTTGCGGGTGATCTCGGCCGACCGCTTGATGTTGGGGGCGATGCCGCCGCTCTTCTCCATGACGTTCGCGGCTTCCACCGAGTAGAAATAGGTCAGGAAGTCGACCGCCGCCTGATACTGGGCCCCGTTCTTCCGCGCCTGCGCGGAGATGGACAGGCCGGTGGCCGTCTCCCCGTTGATCGCGTTCTTCAGGACGTCGAGGTTGCCCTGGTCGTCCGGGATGATGAAGAGCCCCGCGTTGAACTTGGGGTCGACCTTCTGGATGTCGTTGAGGCGGCCGGTCCCCGCGGACGAGGTCGCCATGACGGCCTTGTGGTTGACCAGCAGGGTGCTGGTCTGCGCGTCGGTGGTGGACTGCCAGCCGTCCAGCACGAAGTTGTCGGTGATGTACTTCAGCCGTTCCAGAGGTTCACGCAGATCCTTGATCGAGGCCTTGCCCTCCTCCACCGCGTTCCAGAACCCGCCCTTGTCGCTCCACCGGGCGAAGACCGGAGAGGCCAGCGGCTTCCACAGCTGATCGCTCGGCCAGATCTCACCCGCCGCCGTCGCCAGCGGAGTGTCGCCGTTGGCCTTGACGGCCTGGAGCAGCTTGACGAACTCGTCGTAGGTGGCCGGCACCTTCAGGCCGTGCTCGGCGAAGTAGTCCTTGTCGTAGACGATGTTGATCCCGATCTCGCCGTTCAGCGGGCCCGCGGGGACGACGTACACGTTGCCGTCCTCGGCCTTGCCGTAGACGTTGTCGTCGAGCAGGGAGGTGACCTGGTCCGGGATCGGCGCCAGCTTGCCGGCGGCGATGTAGGTCCGCGTCTCCCTCATGTCGATGATCGCCGGCCAGTTGCCCGTGGCGTCCATCGTCTTGACCGCCGTAGCATAGTCCATGCCCCCGGCCAGCGGGTCCAGCCGCACGGTGGAGCCCTTGGCCTGCGCGTTGTACGCGTCGGCCACCGCCTTCAGGACGGTGTTGAACGTCTCGTCCCCGGCGGCGTAGGCGAAGCGGATCTCCGTCTTCCCCGACGATCCGGCGTTCCCTCCGCACCCGGCGAGCGCCCCGATCAGGCCCATGGCCGCGATAGCGGTGACCACCCGGCGTCCGGTTCGGGTCCGTTGTGCCGGAGTTCGCGGGTTGTGCATCTTCTTCTCCTTCGAAAGCCGCTGCGACGTGCGTTCACTGCCATCGCCCTGTCCTTCGAACTGGCCCCCGCAGCCATCGAACAGCGTGTGTCTCGGACGGTCGGCGCGCCCACGCTGCCGCGTTCCGCCGTCGTTTGCAACTAGTTTCAGAGCGGTAAATTACGAGTTGAGCGGCAGGCCGTCAAGAGGGCCGCAGGCACGGCGTCGCCGTCCGGCCGAACGTGACGCGCCCGGCTCCGCCGCCCCGCGTCGGCCAGGAGTCCTACAATGACCTGCATGACCGCGCCCACCAACGCTCCGAACCGGCGGCGCGGGACGCGCGGCCCGGCCCCGACCTCAGGGGCGAATCTGCGTGACGTGGCCGCCCGCGCGGGCGTCTCCCCGTCGACGGCCTCTCGCGTCTTCGCCGGCAGCCCGCTCGTGCGCCCCGACACCCGCGAGCGGGTCCTCGCCGCGGCCGAGGAGCTCGGGTACGTCGTCAACGGGCTGGCACAGGCCATGATGGGGCGGGGCCGGCGTTCGGTGGCCTTCCTCGCCACCCACATGATCGGCGCGACCTTCGCCGCGATGGCCGCCGGCGCCGAGAGCGTCGCCGCCGAGCAGGGAAACCTCTTCATCGTGAGCACCACGGGCGACGACGCCGCGCGAGAGCGCGACCTGATGGAGACGCTGCGCGAGCAGCGGGCCGCCGCGGTCCTGTTCGCCGGTTCGACGGCGACCGGCGTGGAGTTCGAACGGCGCATCGCCGAGTACGCCCATGACCTGGAGACGATCGGCGCCCGGCTCGTGCTGTGCGGACACCCGGCCATCCCCGCGCTGCCGAACGTCCTGTCGGTCGACTACGACCAGGTCGGCGGCGTGCGCACCGCGATGAACCACCTCACCTCGGCGGGCCACCGGCGGATCGCCTTCATCGGCACGCACCCGAACAAGACCTCCCCGTTGCAACGCCTGCGCGGATACGAGCTGGGCCTGCGGGATGCCGGCCTGACGGTCGATCCATCGTTGGCGCTCGAGTGCCCCAACGAGACCGAGGCCGCGGCGCACGCGTCCCAGGAGCTCCTGCGCAGATCAGACCGGCCCACGGCGGTGGTCGGGGTCACCGACGGCGTCGCCATCGGCGTCTACCGCGCCGCGCGGAGCCTCGGCCTCGCGATCCCGGCCGACGTCGCCGTGGTGGGCTTCGACGACGCCCCGCACATGGTCGACCTCACACCTTCGCTGACGACCGTCCGGGCACCGTTCTGGGAGGTCGGTGTCCGCGGGGCCCGGCTGGCGCTGGGCCTCGACGAGGCCACCGGCCATGTGGAGCTGCCGAGCCGGCTGGTCGTCAGGGAGTCCGCACCCTGATCCGCGAGCCGGTGGAGCCCGCCCCGGCGGGCTGAGGTTCGCCGGCTCGATCCCTGCGTCATGCGCCAGAGCGGGACAACCATGGCCCGACTCACGTCGGCGGTGTTACGGGCTTGTTGCGCGGGCAAGTCAATGATACTAGTTTCATAACTCGCTCCACGCAGCCGGCAGACCGGCTGCCGGCGTCCTGATCCCCCCGTCGAACCAGGAAAAGAATGCCTTCTGCCCCGCTGCCCGCAGCCCTGTTCGCGATGGACCCGGTGCACCTTCCCGCGCTCTTCCCGCCGCCGCTGATGGAACGGCTGCGGGAACTCGCGCGGATCGACCCGGACCTCGTCGTGCGCGATTTCGCCGACCCGGCGCCGGCCGCCGCGCTGGCCGAAAGCGAGGTGCTGATCACGGGTTGGGGCTGCCCGCGCATCGACGACGCCGCGCTGGCGGCCATGCCCAGGCTGCGGATGGTCCTGCACGCGGGCGGCAGCGTCCGGCACCTGGTCGGGGAGGCGTTCTGGCAACGCGGGCGCACCGTTTCCAGCGCCGTGCAGGCCAACGCCCTGCCGGTCGCCGAATACACCCTCGCCGTCATCCTGCTGGCCGGCAAGGGCGTCTTCACGCTGGCGGAGCGTTACCGGCTCGGGCACGCCCGCCCCACCGCCGGCGACGTCTCCGGCCTGGGCAATCTCGGCCGGCGCGTCGGCGTCGTCGGCGCCTCCCGCGTCGGGCGTCGGGTGATGGAACTGCTGCGCCCCTTCGACCTGGCACTCTCGCTCCACGACCCGTACGTCGGCGACGCGGCAGCCGCCGCGCTCGGAGCCGTACCACTGGCACTCGACGACCTGCTGCGCGGCAGCGACATCATCACGCTGCACGCCCCCGACACCGCCGAGACGTACCGGATGCTGGACCGGGCGCGGCTGGCGCTGATCCCGGACGGCGGCGTGCTGATCAACACCGCCCGCGGCAACCTGATCGACCACGAGGCGCTCACCGACGAGCTGGCAAGCGGCCGGATCAGCGCGGTGCTCGATGTCACCGTCCCCGAGCCCCTGCCTGCCGGCTCCCCTCTCTACCGGCTGCCGAACGTGTTCCTCACCCCGCACATCGCCGGCTCCATCGGCAACGAACTGGAGCGACTCGGCCGCACCGTCGTGGCCGAGCTGGAACGCCTTGCCGCGGGACTCCCGCTCGCCCATCAGGTGCGGCCGGCCGACCTCGCCACCAGCGCCTGATCGCACGATCCGCCTCCGCCCCACCGGGCGCGTCCCACGCCGCAGCACGAGCGGCCGGTCGGCGCGCACTCACCCCCGAAGGAGCATCGCCATGTCCCAACCCTTGGACCGCAGATCCGTCCTCAAGCTCGCCGGCGGCGCGGCCGCCGCCACCGCGGGCGGCCGGCTGTGGCAGCCCGGTCCCGCCGGCGCGGCCACGGCCCCGCTCGCCGGCGCGGCGGGCGCGCTGGACACGGTCGTCTTCGGCGATCAGAGCTCCGAGACCGCTCATCGCCTGGTCGCGAACGCCTCGGACGTGCTGACGGGAGGTCTCGGCCAGCCGTCCCGCGTGCTGAAGCCGTTGGAGACAGCCGGATTCTTCGGCGGCACGGTGACCGTGACCATGGCCTGCCGCCCCACCGGCCCCACCTACGTGACGATCAAGCTTTGGGGTGGGGACGCCGGCGAGGAGATGGGCCGCCTGCAGCTGTTCGCCGAGGGCAGGCAGGTCGGCCACTACCACCTGGGCGCGGTGGACCCGCTGGACATCGCCGGGTGGGAGCCGCGCACGCCGGGCCGCTTCTACTTCCACACGCTCCCGCTGCCGCCCGAGCTCACCGCGGGCAAGACCAGCCTCACCTTGGAGATCCGCTCGATGGGACGGATCCCGGTCTACGCCAACACCCCGGAGACCTACTTCCGGGGCCTGACCCGCCCGTCCCGGGGCATCTACCGCCTTTACACTCATCAGCAGCCGTACTTCGACCTCACCTCCGGCGACCTGACCGGCTCGATCGCCGACGCGCCGGTGCGCACCACGCCCGGCCGGGAAGTGCTGGACACGATCGACGCCCGCGTGGCCGCCCGGGTGCGCACCGAGCTCAACCGCACCTCGGTCCAGGGCAACATGGACTACCTCGACGTCCTGGCCCGCGCCTACGACCTGCCGTACACCGAGGCCCACCGGAACCCGGCCGTGGCCGCCCAGATCGTGCAGAGCGTGGACGACTACTACCGCCGATACCTCGCCGACCCGGCGGTGGTCGAGGGCAACTGGATGGGCGCCGGCATCGTCGCCCAGTTCCTCCTCCAGCTCGGGAAGACCCTGACCGCGCGGCTCGACGCCCCGCTCACCGGGGAACCCGCGGTGATCAACAATCCGGGCTTCGACGACGGCCACGGCTATCCCACCGGCTGGCGCGGCAGCACCTGGACCGGCTCGGGCACGGCCACCCGCGACGCCACCGTGACCCGGAGCGGCGCGGCCTCAGCGAAGATCACCGTCCCGTCCGCCGGCGTCGTCGGCCTGGTCCCGCACAGCAGGATCCCGATCGGTCCCGGCACCCACGCCTACTCCGCCTGGATCAGGACCGAGAACGTGAGCGCCGACGGCGCCTACCTGGACGTGCTCTTCTTCGACGCCGCCGGGAAGGTCGTCGGCGCGGAGAAGAAGGTCTTCGCCGCCGCCGGCACGCACGACTGGGAACAGGTCAGCACCGCTCTGGACACTCCGGCCGGCGCCGTCGCCGTGGAGCTCCAGGTCCGGCTCAAGGGCCCCGGCACCGCGTGGTTCGACGACCTGGCGCTCACGCCGCCCGCCGGCTCGCCCTACAGGCCGGTCGTCCGCCGCGACGCCTGGCGCGAGCTGCTGCTCGGCAGCCGCGAGTACTGGCGCAGGAACCGCCGCTCGTACACCAACCAGGCGATGATCGTCGACCTCGGCATCTACCTCGCCGACCGCGGCCTGGAGCTCCTCAGCGCCCCCGAGGCCTGGGGCGAGAAGCGGGCGCGCCGCTACCTGTACGAGGCCGTCGGCCTGACCCCCTGGCTGGGCGCCGAGGACGAGCAGGGCACCCCCAGCCGGCCCCTCGGCGGGTCCTACTACCAGGTGACCAAGAAGGGCCTGTCCAAGGAGCTCGGGTACGTCGGCAGCTACGGCGAGCTCCAGGGCTGGCTCCGGCTCGTCTACGAGGTGGTCACCGTCTTCGGCGGCGTCCGCGACGACCGGCTGCGCGATCACCTGATCAAGATCGCCAAAACCCGCGGCTACTTCCACCACCCCGCCCTGGACGCGGACGGGTATCGCACGATGCGGCTGGAAGCGCTCACCGGCTGGCGTGACCCGCTGTACCCGGGGAAGCGCGTCTACGACCAGGGCCAGAGCTGGGAAGGGCAGCCGATGCAGCTCGCCGCCCTGCTCAAGGACCCCGACCTGATCGCGTACACCCGCCAGGCCATCGCCGACAACCAGCTGTTCAGCATCCTGCTCGACGCCCACAACGCGGCCAACAGCGCCGTCGTCGACCGGAACCTGCTGTCGGTCAGGCGCGACTACGAGGTCATCACCACCGCCTCCGCCGGCAAGCGCCCGCTGCCCATGACCCCCGGGCAGCCCGGCCTCGTCTTCGCCGACGAGGAGAACGGCGTGGTCGCCGTCAAGCACGGGGACGAGATCCTCTACGTCTCCCTCTACTGGCGGGCTCGCTGGGGCGTCAACCGCCTGGCCCGCATCCACCACATCACCCCCGACGGCGTCGAACGTTCCGGAACCGTCTGGCAGGAGGTGGAGGTCATCGGCGACGGCCGCGTCCACACCGAACCCGACTGGGTCAACTGGGAGTTCTCCGTCGGTGCCGACGCGCCCATCCCTCCCGGCGGCTTCCCGCCGCCCGGCGAGCCTGTCCATCAGGCGTTCGCCGGGCAGAAGCTGCCCCTCGCGGCCGCGCCGCCGGACGTGCCCGCCTCCCCTCTCGGGCAGGAGACCCCGTTCGTCGGGCGGGCCGCCTTCTACCGGTGCCGGTACGGGCCGTATCTCATCGCCATGAACACCACCGGCAACCGCAGGTACACCTTCACCACCAAGGGCTTCGGCCCTTCGGTGAACCTCGTCACCGGCGCCGGGGTCCGTGACGACGCCACGCTGACGGTGCCACCTGGCACCACCGTCGTGCTGCGTCGCCGCTGACCGGATCCGCGTCACCTCTCACTTGTCGTCGTACGGGCCGTGTAGCGACGGGCGGGCAGGCCGTCCCAGGTCAGGCGGCGCCGTCCGGGGATCGCTCCCTCGGCCTCGGCATGAGGCACGAGGGTGCCGTCCTCGTCGACGATGGTCAGGGGCGGAGTGTCGCCGGGTATGTCGAGGATCGCCGGACCGGGGCGGCCGATCGTGATGTCCGCGCCCACCAGTGTCCCCGCTCGCCAGGTGAGGCCGACGCGGTGTCCGCCGCGGCACCGGACGCCGCGGACGGATCCGCTGTGCCAGCTGGGCGGCAGCGTCTTGAGCAGGCTGATCATCTGCTCGTGGCTCTGGACGAGCAGCTCGGTCATGCCCGCGACGGCGCCGAAGTTGCCGTCGATCTGGAAGATGTGGCCGCCCGGCCAGCTGCCGTGGGGATGCAGGTCGAGAAGGGACTCGGAGCTGAGCTCGTCGAGGAGGATCGAGATCGACCGCTCGGCGAGCTCGGCGTCGCGCAGCCGGGCGGCCAGGCACAGGATCCACGCCTGGCTCCAGCCGGTGTGGCCGCTGCCGTTCTCCAGCCGCGTGCGCAGCGCGCGTCGCGCCGCGTCGAAGTCGCGCGGAGTGCCGGTTTCGGTGATGCGCGTGCCTGGATACAGGCCGTAGAGATGGGAGACGTGGCGGTGCCCGGGTTCGTGCGAGGGGCGCTCGCCGTACCACTCCAGCAGCGCGCCGTCGTCGCCGATGGCGACCGGACGCAGGAGGGCCAGCGCCGAGCGGGCGCGCTCGGCGAGGTCGTCGGAGGCCAGCCGGGTGTAGCGGGTGAGCACCTCGTGGATGAGTTCCTGATCCATCGCCGCGCCCTCGGAGGTGGCGGCGTCGGAGCCCGCGACCAGGAAACGATGCTCCGGCGAGGTCGACGGGCTCATCACGAGCCGGCCGTCCTCGTCGGGGACCAGCATGTCGAGGGCGAACTCCGTCCCGGCACGCAGAACGGGGAGCGCGAGGTCGCCGGCGCCTCCGTACTCCGCGTGGTCCCACGCGTGGGCGGCCAGCCACAACAGCGCGGAGGGCCACGTGGTGAACCAGGGCTCGCCGATCACGGGCGTGGTGAAGCGCCAGATGTCGGTGTTGTGGTGCGCGGCCGATCCGGCGGCCCCGTAGTAGCGCCGCGCCGTGGTCGCGCCGGTGGCGACCAGGTCGCGGATCAGGTCGAGCAGTGGCCCGTGCAGGTCCTGCAGGCCCGTGGGTTCGGCGGGCCAGTAGTTCATCTGAACGTTGATGTTGGTGGTGTAGTTGCAGCTCCAGCCGGGGCGGACGTCGGCGTTCCAGATGCCTTGGAGATTGGCGGCCTGGGTGCCCGGACGCGAACTGGAAATCAGCAGGTAGCGGCCGTAGTGGTAGAAGAGCTCGGCGCGGGCGGCGTCCGGCGAGGCGGACAGGTCCAGGTCGACCCGGTCGAAGTAGCCTCGGTAGTCCTCGATGTGCCCGGCCCGCAGCTCGGCCGTGCTGCTGGCCAGCGCGGACGCGACGGGCCCGCGCGCCTGCTCGGCGAGTGCCGCGAGGTCGGCGCTGGGGCGCTGGTCGAAGCCGCGGAAACCGCCGGCCGCCGAGGCGATGAGGCGGACCTCCCCCGAGGCGGTCCGCTGCAGGGCCACCGCGACGGCGAAGCCCATGCCGGCGGCGACCGTCCCGTCCTGGTCGGGCTCGTCGTCGGCGTAGACGATCGCGTTCTGCTGGTCGACGTAGTTGGGCAGGACGTGCGCGGGCACCCTCCCTGTGGCCACCAGCCAGCGCGCGCCGCCCTCCTCGAATTCGGACACCTGGACGCCGGGGTGCGGGGAGGTGAACGAGGGCGGCGCGAGCGGCTCGGCGCCGGTCACCGAGGCGACGAGCACGTTGGCGGGCGCCGAGACGAAGGCGGAGAGCTCGACCGGGCCGCCGTCGCCGCGGTGGCGCGTGGTGGTGATCGCCTGGGCGAGATCGAGCTCCCGGCCGTAGTCGTCGGCCTGGCCGGTGGTGGCGTAGCGCCAGTCCAGCCGGCCGAGCGGCTGGTAGGACTCGGTCCAGCCGGGCCCCTGCATCCGTCTGGCCAGGCCGTCGGCCTGGACGAAGTCGCCCTTGCGGATGACTTCGCGCAGCTCCGGCAGGAGCAGGCTGGGCGCGGGCCCTTCTTCGGCCGGCAACGGGCCACCTGACCACAGCGTGTCGAGGTTGAGGTCGAAACGCTCGGCGCCGGCGCTGCCGTGGAGCATCGCGCCCAGAGCGCCGTTGCCCAGAGGGAAGCCGTCGTGGAAGTGGGCGGCGGGAGTGGACAAGCGGATGCGGTGGCGTGCGGACATGGGGCTTCTCTCTGTGCTTATCGGCCCTGGTAGGCCTGCTGCTGAAGTTCGAGGTAGCGGGGAAGGCCCAGATCGTTCAGGCCCTTCAGATAGGCGTTCCAGGCGACGTCGTCGTCGATGTTCTTCTGTCCGGTGACGAACTGCAGGCTGGACTGGGTGGCGAAGTTCTCGATGTTGGTCTGCAGGGTCGCCACCTCGTTGGCGACGTCCGGCGAGATCCAGACGTTCCAGTACGGGTAGATCTGGTCCTTCGGCTCCTTGCCTTCATACAGCTTGGTGGCGTCGAACAGTCTGCGCTCGTACCCGTCGGGGCTGTAGACGTCGGTCGCCTGCACCTGCGCGTTGCGGAACTCCTTGGGGGCGTAGTACTGCGCCATGGCGCCCCACGGTCTGGCCGCCTTGTCGGCCTGGACATCGGGCTTGGCGGGAATCGTCTTGAACAGCGGTGTCAGCTTCTCGTCCAGCGCGACGTCGCCGGGGCCGGGCTTGGTCCACCAGACGCCTTCGTCGCCGAACTCCCCGAGCAGATGGCCCTCGGTGGTGAAGACGTAGTCCAGCATCTTGATCGCGGAGATCCGGGTCTGCTCGCTCGCCTTGCTGGTGATGACGAACGCGGCCCCGGGGACACTCGGCAGATTGTAGGCGGTGTACCGGACTCCGGTCGGGCCGGCCAGCGGTGGCACGGCGTCGTAGTGCTTGCGGCGGTCGTCCTTCAGCCCGTCCGACACGAGAATGCCCGGATGCTGCACGGTCGCGGCACCCACGATCGCCGCGTCGGCCTTGCTGCCCGTGGCCTTCAGAGCGTCCCGGTTCTGGGTGAAGGCCCCCTTGTCGATGAGCCCGTCCTTGTACAGGGAGGCGACGTAGCGCAAACCCTCGCGCCATCCGGGCTGTGCGGGCTGGTATTGCACCTTGCCGTTGCCCAGCGCAAGGGTCGAGGGGTAGGTGCCACCGGCCTGCGGGTCGTACAGGAAGGCGTTCATGAAGTACGACAGCAGCGTGTCGGAGGTGCTGCCGCTGAGCGGGATCTCGTCGGCCTTGCCGTTGCCGTTGGGGTCCTTGGTCTTGAACGCCTTGAGGACCTCCCGCATCTCCTCCGTCGTGGTCGGCTGTTTCAGGTTCAGCTTCTTGAGCCAGGCGGAGTTCATCCACAGCTTGGCCGAGTAGGAGCAGTGGAAGCAGTCGTTCCACTGCGGCAGGCCGTAGATCTTGCCGTCCGGCGCGGTCGCCATCTTCTTGTATTCGGGCGACTGCTCGAAGGCCTTCTTGATGTTCGGCGCGTACTTGTCGATCAGGTCGTTGAGCGGCACCGGGACACCCTGCTTGGCCAGGCGAAGCAGCTCCGACTGGCTGAACACGTCGACCCACGCGATCAGCATGTAGACGTCGGGGAAGTCGCCGCTGGCCAGGGAGATCTGCCGCTTCTCCTTGGCCGCGGCGGCGTCGTAGGTGGTGGTCTCGAACTGGAGCTTGATGCCGAACTTCTGCTGGAGATGTCTGGTGAACGTGCTGTTGGCGAGGTCGTACTCGGGTCCCTGGGGCGCGAATATGGTGATCGCGTTCGATGCCTGCTGCTGCTTGTCCTCCTGAGCGCCCGAGCAGGCGGCCAGTGACAGCAGGCCCGTGGCGGTGAGGACGGCGAGCGGCTTTCTGATTGTGGACAACATGTCAGCACCTCGTGTGGCAGTTGGGGGGTGGATCAGCCCTTGAGCGCCCCGAGCATGACGCCCTTGGTGAAGTGGCGGGCGACGAAGGGATAGATGAGCAGGACGGGCACGGTGGAGATGACGATGAGGGAGTATTTGAGCAGGTCGGCCATCTGCTGGCGTTCGAGCATGGTCGCGACGTCCATGCTGCTGTCGCCCTGGGTGTTGAGGATGAGGATGTTCCGCAGGACGAGCTGGAGCGGGTAGAGGTCGTCGTTCTTGAGGTAGATCAGGGCGTCGAAATAGGAGTTCCACTGCGCGATCGCGTACACCAGCGCGATGACCGCGATCATCGGTTTGGCCAGCGGCAGGACCACCGACCACAGGACGCGCAGATCACTGGCGCCGTCGAGCTCGGCGGCCTCGTAGAGCTCCTCAGGGATCGCGTGGCGCAGGTAGGTGCGAGCGATGATCACCTGCCAGACGCCGATCGCGTTCGGGACGATCAGCGCCCACCTGGTGTCGATCATCCCGAGGGACTTGACCACCAGGTACGTCGGGATGACGCCGCCCGCGAAGAGCATCGTGAAGACGATGAAGCGGGTGATGAGGTTGCGGCCGAAGAAGTCCTTCCTGGACAGCGGATAGGCGATGGCGATGGTGAGGGTGACGCTGATCAGCGTCCCCACGACCGTGTAGAACAGCGAGTTGGCGAATCCGGTCACGATCTGCGGATCGGACAGCGCCACCTCGTAACCGCGCAGGCTGAAGTCGACCGGCCAGAGGGTGACCCGCCCGGAGGAGACCGCGTCGGCACTGCTCAGTGAGCTGGCGACGATGTAGATCAGCGGGACCAGGACCACGGCGAGGAACGTCACGAGGAGCACGTGGACGGCCACCATGAACAGGCGGTCGACGCGCGAGTCCCGCACCCGGCCCGGCCGTGCCGGCACGGCCGCTCGCGGCTTGCGGGCCGCGGTTGTCATGGTCATTGCCGGGTGCTCCCTTCCACGGCGCCGGTCACCACAGACCGGACCCGGACACGCGCTTGGCGACGAAGTTGACGCCGACGAGCAGGCCGAGATTGACGACCGAGTTGAACAGGCCGACGGCCGTGGCCTGGCTGAAGTCGGCGTTCAGCAGCCCGGTCTTGTAGACGTAGGTCGCGATGATCTCGGACTGGCTGAGGTTCAGCGGGTTCTGCAGGAGGAACGCCTTCTCGAATCCGATCGCCATGATGTTGCCCACGCCGAGGATCAGCACGATCGCCGCCGTGGGCATGATGCCCGGCAGGTCAACGTGGATGATCTTCTGCAGGCGGTTGGCGCCGTCGACCCTGGCGGCCTCGTACAGGCCGGGGTCGATCCCCGACAGGGCGGCCATGTAGACGACGGCGGAGTACCCGGCGGTCTGCCAGACGTCACTCCAGACATAGATGTGCCGGAAATAGTCTGGATCGCCGAGGAAGTCGACGGAGCTGATCCCGAACAGGCCGATCGCGTCGTTCACCAGGCCGATGCTCGGCGACAGGATCAGGATGGTCATCGAGACGACCACGACCGTCGAGATGAAGTAGGGCGCGTAGGTGACCATCTGGACGGTGCGCTGGAACAGTCCCCGCCGAACCTCGTTGAGCGCGAGCGCCAGGATGATCGGGATGGGGAAGCTCGCGATGAGGAAGTACACCGACAGCAGGAAGGTGTTGCGCACCAGGGTCCAGAAGACCGGATTGTCGAAGAAGGCCAGGAAGTGCTTCGGGCCTGCCCACGGGCTGCCCCAGATCCCGTCGATGACGCTGTAGTCCTTGAACGCGATGACCGCGTTGATCATCGGGACGTACTTGAAGACGACGAAGTAGCCGAGCGGGATCAGCAGGAGCAGGTAGAGCTGCCAGTGGCGGCGGAAGCTGCGGGCCGCGTCCGCCTTCAGCGAGCTCACGGCGCTTCCACGTGGCGATAGGTCTCCACCGATCCGGGGTGCAGCCGGGCGCCGAGGCCGGGAGACGCCGGCGCGACGTAGCGGCCGGAGCGGATCGACACCGGGTCGACGAAATGCTCGTGCAGGTGGTCCACGTACTCGATGGCCCGGTCCTCGGTGCTGCCGCTGACCGCGACGTAGTCGAACATCGCCAGGTGCTGCACCATCTCGCACAGGCCCACACCGCCCGCATGGGGGCACACCGGCACGCCGTACTTGGCGGCCAGCAGCAGGATCGCCACGTTCTCGCTCACCCCGGCCACCCGGCTGGCGTCGATCTGCACCACGTCGACGGCGTCCGCCTGCAGAAGTTGCTTGAACATGACCTGGTTGGCGACGTGCTCGCCGGTGGCGACCTTGACGGGCGAGACCGCCTTGCGGATCGCGGCGTGGCCCAGCACGTCGTCCGGGGAGGTGGGCTCCTCGATCCAGTACGGGTCGAACTCCGCCAGAGGCCGGAGCCAGTCGATCGCCTCGCCCACGCCCCACGCCTGGTTGGCGTCGATGGCGATGCGGATGCCGGGCCCCACGGCCTGCCTGGCCAGCCGCAGCCGCCGTACGTCGTCGTCGAGGTCGGCGCCGACCTTCAGCTTGATCAGGGTGAACCCGTCGGCCACGGCCTGCTTCGACAGCCGGACCAGCTTGTCGTCGGAGTAGCCCAGCCAACCCGGCGTCGTGGTGTAGGCCGGATAGCCGCGGGCGAGGAGATCGTCCATCCGCTCGGCGCGGCCCGGCTCCGCCCGTTCGAGGATCTCCAGCGCCTCCTCGGGCGTGAGCGCGTCGCGTAGGTACCGGAAGTCGACGAGATCGACCAGCTGGCGGGGCGTCATCTCCGCCAGCAGGCGCCAGACCGGTTTGCCCTCGATGCGCGCGTGGAGGTCCCAGGCGGCATTGATGATCGCGGCGGCGGCCATGTGGATCGCCCCCTTGTACGGGCCGAGCCACCGCAGCTGGCTGTCACCGGTCAGCAGCCGGGAGAACCCGCCCGGATCGGCGAGAATCCGGACGAGCGGCAGGCCGGTCACCAGGGGCGCCAGTGCTCTCACCGCGGCGACCTGTACGTCGTTGCCGCGCCCGACCGTGAACGCCAGGCCGTACCCTTCCCGGCCCGCGCTGGTCCGGATGGTGACGTAGGCGGCTGAATAGTCCGGCTCCGGGTTCATCGCGTCCGAACCGTCGAGCTCCTGCGAGGTGGGGAAGCGGACGTCGACCGCCTCGATTGCTGTGACGACCTCTCGCGTATGGGTCATGCGGGCCCTCTTCCGCGTCAGACATCCCAAAGACATCCCGTAGATATGGGATGTCTTTATAGCTCACCTCCCCTCTGTCGTCTAGATATATGGACGAAACCCGGCAGAAGCACCTCAAGCCATGGGATGTCATCTACAGAGACATGGGATTGCCTGCTACGATTTCGAACATGTCGCTGACCGACAAAGCCATCGCCCGGATCCGGGAGCTCATCCAGTCCGGCGAGCTGCCGCCCGGCTCGAAGCTGCCACCGGAGCAGCAACTCGCGGCCGAGCTGGGCGTCGGACGCAATCTGATGCGCGAGGCCGTACAGGCGCTCGTGGCCACCCGCGTCCTCGAAGTCCGGCGCGGCAGCGGCACCTACGTCACCAGCCTGGAGCCGCGCCTCCTCCTCCAAGAGGGCATCTCCGAGGCTGTCGAGCTGCTCCAGGGTGAGACCATGCTGGAGCTCACCGAGGTACGCCGCCTCTTCGAACCCGCCGCCACCGGGCTGGCGGCCACTCGGATCAACCAGCAACAACTGGCCCAGGTCAGGGCGCATCTCGACGCGATGCGCGAGGCGAAGGACGACGTCGAGCTGCTCAACCACCACGACGCCGAGTTCCATCGCGCGGTCGTGGCGGCAACGGGCAACGAGACGCTGTCGGCCGTTCTCGACGGCATCGCCAGCCGGACCCTGCGCGCCCGCGTGTGGCGCGGGCTCCTCGACGCCGACGCCGCAGGCCGTACGCTGATCGAACACCAGGCCATCTACGCGGCGCTGGTCGCCAATGACGCGATCCGAGCCGAGGCCGCTGCGTTGATGCACGTCACCACAACCGAAACCTGGCTGAAGGCGCACCTCCAGGAGGGGGAGCCCGGATGGCGCCCCGCCAAACCGAACCTTCGCCCCGCCTGACAGCCGGCGACGACCCGTGCCCCGGCGGGCACGGGGTCACGAGCCCCGCAGGAAGAGTCGCTCAATAAGGGTCATGACCGGAAGCCAAGAAGGCGCTATTCTCTGCCATCAGAGAGCATTCCGGACTTGGCCGAAATATGGAGCCACGATGCGATTCGTTGCCCTCGTCCTGCTGCTGTTACCGCTGCTTCCGACCCCCGCCTACGCCGTCGACCTGCCCGGCGGCAAGGCCAACTACGTCGTCACCCTGGGCCGGCTGCGCGCCGACGTCCGCGACAACTGGGTGCGTCTGGGCACGTACCAGTTCGCGACCGACGGCACCGTCACGGCGCGCACGTACCTGTGGCGGCAGAGCGCGCCTGCCGCCCGCGAGGGCACCGGCACCACCCCCGACCTCGACAGCTGCTCGACCATCAGCGGCGCGGTCGGCCACACCCGCGCCCGCCACTGCGAGGTGCTGACGGCGGGCGGGTTCATGGACTCCCCGTCCGAGTCGCGCACCGGAACCTTCAGCGTCGCCGACGACGTCCTGAACATCACGTGGAACTTCGCCCAGACCTGGTCCGAACAGTGGTACCTGCGGCCCAACAGCAACGGCACGCTCGTCCGGCTGGAAAGCAAGTACAACACCTTCGCCACCCACGCCTACGGCTACGGCAGCAACGCGGCGCTGTCCACGCGCCGGGCGATGAGCACCGTGCAAGCCTTCTCCGGGACGCTCAAGCAGGATCTCGCCTCCTGGACCAAGGAGAACGTGACCACCTCGAACGGGCAGGTGTTCACCAACACGGCCTATCGCACCTGCACGACGACGACCTGGTGCCTGACCTACGCCCAGCCGTCGTCGGCGAGCGCGTGCCAGGCGAGCGGCGGCTGCCCCAACTACGGCGGCGGCACGGCCACCGATGACAGCTCGATCCAGTACTACCTGGTCAAGGTCTCCAGCAACGACCGGCGCGACACGCTCTGGCACTGGTGCACGTGCCTGGCCAGGGAGCGCGGCGAGTTCTGCTACACCGGCAACTCCCACGTCAAGCCGCTGTTGCAGATCCTCGACGACGACGGCGGCTTCCACGGCTGGGTGGGCGCCGAGGCGTCCTTCTACCCTTCGGGCAGCGATCCGCGCTACTCCGACATGCTCGGCGTCTTCCGCCTCACCGACACCCGGTAGCGACGGCGCCACACCCCCCGGTGGTCTGCTCGGCTTCGCGATCCTCGCGGACGGCTCGCTCAAACCGACCGCCGACTCCCCCGTCCATCACCGTACGCCCGCTCCCCCTCACCCGACGGCAAGCAACTCGCGGTGTGTCACGAGATGGACCGGAGCCGGCCGTGGGACTGGCGTTGGAGCTGGTCGATGGCCTCGGCCGTCTGGTCGTCGGCCGGGAGGAAGACGACGAGCTGCTGGGCCTCCACGGGCAGTTCGAGCGTCTCACGAAGCAGTCGAAGCTGGTGCCCGGCCGGGTGGTTGAGCCGGAGAATGCCACGTCGCGGCACCATATGACGGTTCAGGCGGCGGGTGAAGTCGGGCCCGGCGATGGGGGTGAGCTCCGCGGTGAGCCACTCGAGATTCTCGAGGGACGGGGCCTGCCACAGGTCGAAGGCCTGCTCGTCCGCGATGTCGTCCCAGTCGACGAAAAACGTCCGGGCGCGGGGGTCGGTGAACAGGTAGCGGTTGAGGTTGGGACGGGGGGCGTCGAGCAGTCCGGTCCCGCTGGTGACCAGCTGGTAGCTGCTGGTGTGGGCGAGGACGTCGCCCAGCCGGTTGGTCACGATGGCGACGCCGGGTTCGAGGAGGCCGAGCGTCTGCAGGACAGACGGTCGCACGCGTCGGGACGGTGGCACGGGCCGGATGTGGACGGAGCATTCGTCGCCGGTGATCTTCGCGAGGTAGCGCAGGTGGTTGCGCTCCGAGGGGTCGAGGCGGAGCGCGTCGGCGACGGCGTTGATCACCGCCGGCGATGGATTGCGGTCGCGGCCCTGCTCGATGCGCGTCAGGTATTCGACGCTGATGCCGGCCCACGTGGCGAGGTCCTGTCGGCGCAGCCCCGGTGAACGGCGGCGGCCGCGGTCCGGCAGTCCGAGGGATTCCGGCTGGATGCTGTCGCGCTTGGCCCGGATGAAATTCCCCAATGGCGTCCCCACGTCGACAGGGTACCGGGGCCGCCCGTTGATCGCGCAGTGCCTCGTCGCGCGATGCGGAGGGTGGCCTTTTGGGGGCTAGCCTGAGCACGGCCTGGTTGTCGGCCGCGGTGCGGCTTGATCGTGGTGTCCATGGAGAACACGTTGACGCGCCGTTCCGGTCAGGCGTTGCTGGTATGGGGGCTGCTTGTGGTGGCAGCGAACCTGCGAGCGAGTCTGACCGGCGTCGGGCCGTTGTTGGATCGCGTACAGGCTGATCTGGGTCTGGCCCCGGCCGTGGCGGGTCTGCTGAACACACTGCCATTGCTGGCGTTCGCGGCGGTGTCCCCGCTGGTGCCTCGACTGGCCGCGCGATGGGGAGCCGACCAGCTCCTCGGGTACGCGCTCGTGGTGCTGACGCTGGGGATCGCGCTCCGGTGGGTGCCGACGGCAGTCGGGCTGTTCGCGGGAACGGTGCTGATCGGAACGGGCATCGCCGTGGGCAACGTGCTGCTGCCGAGCCTCATAAAGCGCGATTTCCCCAGCAAGGTGGGACTGCTGACCAGCGCCTATGCCACGGTGATGGGCGGTGTCGCCGCGGTGGCGTCCGGGGTGGCGGTGCCGATCAGTGAGGTCGCCCCCGGTGGTTGGTATACCGCGTTGGGCTGCTGGGTCTTGTTCTCGCTGGTGGCCGTCCTGCTGTGGCTTCCTCAGATGCGGGCTCCGCGGCGGGCCGCACAGGCGATTCGCGCACACCGGTTGCCGTGGGGTTCCGGGCTGGCGTGGGCGGTCACGGCGTTCATGGGACTGCAGTCGCTGGGCTTCTATGTCGTCGTGACGTGGTTGCCGCAGGTCTTCCAGGACAACGGCATGAGCGCGGCCGGGGCGGGATGGCTGCTGTTCCTGTTCCAGGCGGTCGCGGTGCTGACCAGCCTGGCGGTGCCCGGCGCGCTGCGGTGGGCGCGTGACCAGCGCGCGCTGGCGACGATCTGCTCGGCGATCATGCTCCTCGGCTACCTGGGACTTCTCGTGGCGCCGGGATCGGCGTTGCTGTGGAGTGTCGTCCTCGGGCTGGGCGGCGGGGCCTGCCTGGTGCTCGCGCTGGCCTTCATCAGCCTGCGCGCCCAGGACGCGACCGTGGCGGGCGCGTTGTCGGCCATGGCGCAGTCGATCGGTTACCTGCTGGCCGCCGTGGGGCCGGTGATCTTCGGGCTGCTGCACACGATGAGCTCCGGCTGGCAGGCACCGATCACGTTGATGTGCGTGGCCGCGGCCGGTCAGACGATCGTTGCGCTGGTGGCCGGCTGGGGCACGGTGCACTCCGCCGACGGCCAGGTGCCCGATCGCGTCCCCTCCCCCGGACACTGATCTCCATCCGGGCAGGGGAACCGGGTGTGCCACGAACGCGGGGGCAGGGCGTTGTCAGGTGAGCATGCCGACCAACGCGAGCAGGCCGCCGGACCACACCGGCCACTTCCGACGATTCGGCGGGCGGGTCGTGGTCGCGCTGTTCGAGCTGACGACCGGCGGCGCGAGCGGCCCGTACGACGCAGGCACCCAACCGCTCCGTGATGGGCGCGGGTGGCAGCGGTGAGTCCCGCCACCCGCGGGCAGCAGGACCGGCCCGCGTGGTCCCGCGAGGATCCCCAGGGTGCTCCCCGCGTCGCGCGCCGGCCCGTCGCCGCGCGGGTGACCGGCGACGACCGGAGCCCACAGGTCCGCCGAGGACATGGACCGGTTGCCGTGCTTGACGATCCGCGCGCCCGGTGCCGCGGCGACGGTGGAGATGGTCACCGTGTCGGCCTTGTCTCCGCCGGTGCCGACGATGTCCAGCGGAGGTCAGTCGACAGCGACCCTGACCGCGTCCATAATGCGCACCGGCCCGTCGAGCTCCGCGACGGATTCTCCCCTGGACGCAGACCGACCAGCCCGGCATCGCCACGCATGACCTCACCCATGGACCACTCGTCCGTGCGCGGCGAAAGAATCTCCGCCCGTCGTCTTCGAGCCGGGTCGAGTGCGGTTTCCCGGCCGGTCGCCGCTGCTTCTTCGCTGTTCTTTCGTGCCACGCGTTCCAGTCGGCAACGGCGCCGGCCAAGTCCATTTCACGCCCCCGCGGGCGGGCCATTTCCGTACTGAGAGGAAAGCCGGCGCCGAGGGGAAATTCGCGCTGAATGGAAAATCAGCGCCGGGGGGAAGAATGTTGCCGATCGCCATCGAACGGAAGTCGCGGCTGCCCATGACCGCGCAGATCCAGTCAGCCATCCGCGGACGGATACAGGACGGCACCCTGCATCCAGGCGTCCGGTTGCCGTCAAGCCGCGATCTCGCCAGAGACCTCGGGGTCTCCCGCAGCGTCGTGGTCCAGGCCTATGGACAGCTGATCGCCGAAGGCTATGTCCGGGCGGCTCAGGGGTCGGGCACCAGGGTGGCGACACATCTGCCTCATCCCGGACGAGCCGCGGTCGAGCCGACCAGAAGCGCGGAAGCCCGCTTCGACCTGCGGGTCGACGCGACGAGCACGGTGTTCTTCCCCTCGCGTGAATGGCTGCAGGCCTACGAGCACGTGGGGCGATCGATCGGCGAACCCGGTCCGCGGCGGCACCCCCTCGGTGTTCCGGAACTCCGAGCCGAACTCGCGGCATACCTGGGCCGTTCGCGGGGAGTCCTGGCGACCGCCGCGGAAGTCGCCGTCACCGCGGACTTCGACCACACCGTCGGCGTGGTGTGCCACGTCCTGCGCGAGCTCGGGGACTACCACCTCGCCGTGGAGAGCCCCGGCCCGCCCTGGCAGGCCAGGCTCGCCGAGCATGCCGGCCTGGCGGTGACCGGTGTCCCCGTGGATGGCGAGGGCATCGACGTCGACGCGCTCGAACGGTCCGGGGCGCGCGCCGTGCTGGTCACACCGCTGTCGCAGGTGCCGACGGGGGTCGGGCTGTCACCGGGCCGGCGGGAGGCGTTGCTGCGCTGGGCCGCCGACGTGGACGGCTGGGTGATCGAATACGACCGGGACGGGCACCTGTGGTTCGGCGCCGGAAGTGGCCCGCTCGCCCTGCAACGGCATCGTCCGGAACGGGTGATCTACATCGGGGCGACCGGGACCCTGCTCGGTCCGTGCATACGGCTCGGCTGGGCGGTGGCGCCGGACCCCGTGACGAACCGGCTCGGTCGGATGCAGCTGGGCGCCCCGGACCCGCTCACCCAGCTGACATTCGCCCACTTCGTGTCGTCAGGCGTGATGGACCAGCACGTCCGGCAGGTCCGGAGCGTCCTCAGGGAACGGCGCTCGGCGCTGCGGGACGCCGTCGAGCGGCACCTGCCGGGTGCCAGGATGACCGGCGTGCCTGCCGGTACGCACGCGTACATCCAGTGGCCCAACGGGGTCGACGACGTCCGGCTGGCCGCTGTCGCACGGGCGAGGTCGGTTCTCGTACACCCCGGCGGGCACTTCCGGCTCGGCCGCCGGCCGTCCGCACCCGGGGTGGCGGTCGGCTACGGCGCAGTGCGCAGCGGCCGGCTCCCGGAGGCCGTCGGCGTGCTCGCCGCCGCGATGCGCCAGGTCACCGGGCTGCTCGCGTCGTAATCCAGCCGGGAGCCGTCACCGTCATGCCGTCGAGGCGATGGGACTGCGTCACCGGGACCCGCCGTCGAGGGTGCCGTCCCGGCGAGTTCCGGTGGCAACGGCTCGGGCACGATGATCGAGCTGGGGCGGGTGGCGGTGTCACGGAAATCGCGATCACGGTGACGTTTAGCAATTCAGCCATTCCGGAGAATACACACCCCTTCTTTGTCAAGTGCACGGAGAAACAAACTCCGTCGTAGTCGGCCGTACCATTCGATGGCCGCCTGACCGGACCACTCGGCCTATTCATTGCGCGTCGGCGAGAAATTGTGGTGATCTGCTCTCCGTGACGAATTCCGAGTTACTCGTCTCATGGCGTGACGCGCCCGCGACGCACCAACCGGAGTGGCCGGACCGCGCGGCCCTGGGGGACGTGCTGACCAGGCTGTCCGCCGCACCCGGTCTGGTCACGCCGAACGCGTGCGACAGCCTGCGCTCCCGGCTGGCGGCGGTGGCCGACGGCGAGGCGTTCGCGTTGCAGGGCGGCGACTGCGCGGAGACGTTCGACGGAGTGACCCCGGACGCGATCCGCAACAAGACCAAGACCTTGCTGCAGATGGCCGTCGTCCTCACCTACGCGACGGCCAGGCCGGTCGTGAAGATCGGTCGGATGGCGGGCCAATACGCCAAACCGCGCTCCAGCCCCAGCGAGACCCGCGACGGCGTGACGCTCCCGGTGTATCTGGGCGACGCGGTGAACGGCTTCGACTTCGACCCGGCGGCCCGCGTGCCGGACCCGGCTCGGCTGTGGCGGATGTACGAGGCCTCGCGGTTCACCTTGGACATCGTGGCCGGCCACGCGCGCGACGGGTACGCGGGCCTGGATCAGCTGCACCGGTGGAACAGGGACTTCGTGGCGAGCTCGCCGGCAGGCGCCCGCTACGAGGAGCTGGCCTACGAGATCGACCACGCGCTGCGGTTCATGGGCGCCTGCGGGGTCCGGCTCGACGAGCTGCGTTCGGTCGAGATCTTCGCCAGCCACGAGGGCCTGCTGCTGGACTACGAGGACGCGCTCACGCGCATCGACCCCGACAGCGGCCTGACGTATGCCACCAGCGGCCACATGCTCTGGATCGGCGAGCGCACGCGCGCGCCGGGCAGCGCGCACGTCGCCTTCTGCCGGAGCATCGCGAACCCCATCGGGGTCAAACTCGGCCCGACGACGACGCCGGACGAGGTTCGTTCCTATGTGGAGATCCTCGATCCGGACCGGCAGCCGGGGCGGTTGACCTTCATCACCAGAATGGGCGCGCGGCAGATCCGCGACCGGCTGCCCGAGCTGATCCGTGCCGCCCAGGAGACCGGTGGGAAGCCGACCTGGATCAGCGATCCCATGCACGGCAACACCTTCCTCGCGCCGAGCGGCCACAAAACCCGGCACCTCGCCGACATCCTCGACGAGGTGCGCGGATTCTTCGACGTCCATCGCGCGCTCGGCACCCACCCCGGCGGCATCCACATCGAGTTCACCGGCGAGGACGTGACCGAGTGCATCGGCGGCGGCGACGAGATCCTGGCCGGCGACCTGCACCACCGCTACGAGTCCGCGTGCGACCCGAGGCTCAACCGCGGCCAGTCTCTCGACCTGGCCTTCGACCTCGCCGAACTCCTGTGACCGTGCGCCGGATTCGAGTTCGCGCTCTGCCGCAAGACATGGAGGAGACAGTGAAAACCGTAGGGGTCGTGGGGACCGGTGTGATCGGAGCCTGCGTGGCGTTCTCCCTCGCGCAACGCGGGGTGCGGGTTCATTGCGTGGAGCGCGCGCAACCTGGGGGTCTGACGACGGATGTCAGCTTCGCGCGATTGAGCGCCTACCAGCAGCCGACATACCCGCGGTTCGAACTGAGTCACACCGGGATGATCGAACATGTACGCTTCGCCAAGCAGTTCGCCTCCGCTGCCTGGTGGCATCCCACCGGCAGTTTGGCGTGGAGCGACGCCGCCGGCGCGGGCGGCGCCCGCACCGGCGAGTCGTTCGTGGAGGTTGTCGACCGACTCAGCGCTTGGGGTTATCGTGCGATCTGGTGTGACGCTGCCCGGGTGAACCGGGAGTGGGAGCCGGGCATCGCGTTCTCGCCCGCTCAAGCGCCGATCGTGCGGTTCCCCGACGAGGGTTGGATCGACGGGCCGCAACTGGTCTCCGCATTGATCGAGACCGCGAAGCAGTCCGGCTGTCTGAGGTTGTGGAACGGCGCGGTCGAGGACATCGAGGTCCACGGCGACCGGGTCGTGGCGCTCCGGTTGGAGAACCAGGACCGCATCGAGGTCGACGCCGTCGTCAACGCCGCCGGTCCGGAGGCCGTCACGGTGGCCGCGGCGCTCGGAGCTCCCATGGCCGGGGCGGTCGCGACACGCGGCAGCCTCGTGATCGACCTCGCGACCGACGGCGATCCGGTAAAACATGTCCTGCGCGGAGCAGAGGCGCACGTCAGGTCGGCGGGGCCCGGTCGCGTGCGGGTGCGATCCGATCAGGTCGACGCCTGTCTTCCGGCCGGAATCCGGTCCGAGCCCGGCGACGAGATCGTCAAGGACCTGCTGGAGCGCGTGTACGGCACGGTTCCGGCGTTGGCGTCGTCCACCGTCGAGCGGATCCGCATCGGCACCGCGGTGTTCCCGGCGGACGGCTTTCCGAGCGTCGGCGCATTGTCCGGCGTCTACGGCTACTACGAGGCGTTCGCCAACAGTGGCATCACTCTCGCCCCGTTCATCGGACGGACCCTGGCAACGCAGATCGTCACGGGAGAGATCCACCCCCTGTGGGCCCGATGCTCGCCCGATCGGCTGCGGGTGGCGTCGTAAGGACTCTCGAGAAAACCAGGCGCGGCAACGCGCACATCAATTGGGGGAATAGGTGTCTGTTTACCCAGAGCTCAGGGAACTCATCACGACGTTCATTTCCGAGGAGCCCTCGGAGATCCAGAAGATGCGGACGGGAACACTCCCCGATCTGCCCGGATCCTACGATCAGTATTTCACCGCGTGGGATTTCGCGAACAGCATCGTGCGCGACTATGCCATGAATCTCTACCAGCTGACAAAAATGGCGGCGGACGCGAGCCTGCCCGTCGAGAACGTGCTCACGGTCTTCCGAACGCTGGATCCCATCTACAGCACCTTTCTCGGCTACAACGGTTTCCCGACGTTGGCGGAGTACGCCGTCAAGGTCGGTCAGCCCGCCGAGGATCGCCGAGAGCTCGTGGACCGGCTGTCGACGTTCACCGAATACGCGAACCGGTTGACGGCCTGGTCGCATCACTACTTCCCGTGGCATGTCGGCGAGCATTACCGGTACGCCACGAGCGACGTCACGATGCGACCGGGGTACGCGCCCGCGCCGGTCGACATCGAGGACGATCCGCTCCGGCGCATTCCCATCAGGCTCACGTGGCAACCCCTGGGAGTGGAGGTCACCGCCGAGCTCGCCTGCGATCTCAACGAGGAGCTCTGCGTGGACTTCGTCAAGTCGCTGCCGTTCACGGTGCTGCAGGACCACGCGGTCGTCAGTGGCGAGTCCATGTACGCCTGGGCGCCGTTGGTGAGCGTGGCGCCGACGCCGGTACGGGAACGCATCTGCGACGCGCCGGTCGGCAGGCTCCGGTTCAGCCAGGCGACGGGCAACAAGCTCATCGTCCAGTACGGGCCGACCTCGGAGACGCTCAGCAGTCCCGTTCTGGGCAAGGTGGTCGACGAGCACACCGACAGGCTCCCCGAGGTCGGCAAGGCCGTGTGGGAAAGCACGTTCCGCACGAAGGAGCACATCTGGCTCACGGCCGAGCTCCTGTAGTGACCATCACGCACCAGGACGCGCGACCCGCCGGAGAAAAGGTGACGACATGACCAGCACATCAAGCAAGCCGACGAGGGACCTGCTGTTTCCCGAGCTGAGCGACTCGATCGAGAAGCGGATATCCTGGTTTCAGCAGATGCAGAAGGACGAACCATTACGCTTCCGCCCGGAGTACAACCTCTGGGAGGTGTTCCGGTACGAAGACGTCAATCACGTGCTCAAGAATCCAGACACTTTCTCGGTGACCAACAAGACCCACCTGGGTCTGCCGTTCTCCTTCGGCCGGGCGGACATCCCGGAGCATCGTTTCCTGCGCGGTTTCGTCGCGCGGTCGTTCGTGCCGGGCAACATCGAGAGCCGGGCGCCGGAATTCACCTCGATGGTCGACTCGCTGCTGGCGCACGCCCTGACCTCCGGCAGGATGGAGATACTCGGGGAGCTGTGTTATCCGCTCATGGAACGCGTCGTCGCGGACATGTTCGGGCTGCGGATCACCGGCGTCGGCCGTTTTCGGGAATGGTCCGACCAGATGTTCGGCCAGCTGATCGGGGTCCGTTCTCCGGATCACGCCGACGTGGTCGCCCTGTTCACGGAGCAACTCGACGAGCGCAAGCGCAACCCGAGCGACGATCTGATGAGCGCCCTGCTCGCGGAGCGGAGCAGGGACGGACGATTGGCGGAGGAGAAAATCATCCACATGTGCCTGGATCTGGCGACCGCGGGCAATGCCCCGCTGTCCCTCATGCTGGCCTACGCCATTGCTCGTTTCTGCCTGGATCCGCAGCTCTACCTGACGCTGCGGCGCGACCCCTCGCTGATTCCGGGAGCCATCGAGGAGATCCTGCGCTACGACTTCTCGTGGTTCAACCTTTGGCGCACGGCCCGGAGCGACACCGTGCTGGGCGGGCGCGAGATCAGGGCAGGTCAGTACGTAGTGGTCTGGGACTCGTCGGCCAACTTCGACGAGAACTACTTCCCGAACGCGGAACGATTCGACATCAGGCGCTCCCCGAATCCTCACCTGACCTTCGGACAGGGCATGTACATCTGTCTTGGCCTGCCGCTGGTGCGGGTGCTGGGGCGCATTGTGCTGGAGCGGATCGTCGGCTCCTTCTCCGACATTCGCTTTTCTTCGGAGAAGCCCATGCGATCTCTGGATCAGATGAAGGACTACATCGTGTCGCTTGATGTGGTCCTGACGCCGTCGAACGGCACCGTTTCCTGACATTCTGCCAGCCGGCCACCTGCGGCAAAGGCGACGCAGGTGGCGCCATCGAGGCGGCAGAGGAGGTGACATTCACTCACCCCCTCTGCCGCCTCGATCAGGTTCTGCGGCGGATCCGCAGCGTCTGGAGGTTGGCCAGTTCGTACACCCCCCACTTACCGAGCTCCCGCCCGTAGCCGCTGACCTTGATGCCGCCGGTGGGAAGGCGCGGATCGGTCGTGGAGATCATGTTGACGAAGACGGCTCCCGCGTGGATCCTTCCGCTCACGGATGCGGCGTGCTCGGTGCCGGTGCTCCACAGGCTGCTGCTCTGTCCGTAGCGCGAGGAGTTCGCGATGGCGACGAGCTCGCACTCTATCGCTCCGTGATCGACTGCTTCGGCGAGTTCGGCACGGCGGAGCTCGTCTTCCTGATCGCCCAGTACGCCGCCATCTCGATGGTGCTCAACGCCTACGACGTCCCGTTGCCGCCGGACGCGGAGTGGCCTCCGGGCACGGTGGCCATGTCACCCCCCGCCGGGCGCCGAGATCCTGGAGCCGCTCGGGCCGGCATGCTCAGGCTAGCGGTGGGCCAGCAGCGGCGCGTGGTGATCCGTCCCGTGCGGGCCGTCGGGGTCGGCGTGGACGGTGGCGGCGCTCAGCCTCGGCAGGTCGTGGATCAGCCGGTGCTCGGCCGCCACGGCCACGGCGTGCGCCTCGACCAGCGACAGCTCGTGATCGACCTGGATGTCCACCTCCGCGCGCATCGCGTGTCCGATCCAGCGCAGCCGTACGGCCCCCACCCGCCGGACGCCGGGCACCGCGGTCAGGATCTGCTCGGCCTGCTCGACCAGTGCCGGGTCGACGCCGTCCATCAGCCGGTGGTAGATCTCGCGGGCGGCGTCGCGCAGCACGAAGCAGATGGCCACGGTGATCAGCAGGCCCACGATCGGGTCGGCGACGGGGAAGCCCAGCGCGGTGCCGCCGGCGCCGATGAGCACGGCCAGCGAGGTGAAGCCGTCGGTACGCGCGTGCAGCCCGTCGGCCACCAGCGCGGCCGAGCCGATCTCCCGGCCGACCTTGATCCGATACCGGGCCACGAGTTCGTTGCCCAGGAACCCGACGAAACCGGCCCCGGCCACCCAGGCGAGCGCTTCGACGTTCTGCGGATCGATGAGGCGCTTGACCGCCTCGTAGCCCGCCAGCCCCGCCGACGCCGCGATCAGCAGCACGATGACGATGCCCGCCAGGTCCTCGGCCCGGCCGTACCCGTAGGTGAAGCGGCGCGTCGCCGCACGCCTGCCGAGCGAGAACGCGATGGCCAGCGGGACGGCCGTGAGCGCGTCGGCGAAGTTGTGCAAGGTGTCGCCGAGCAGCGCGACCGAGCCGGAGTAGGCGACGATGACCGCCTGGGCCACGGCGGTGACCATGAGCGCGGCGAACGAGATGGCCAGCACCCGCATGCCGCGGCTGCTGGACTCCAGGGCCGCGTCGGTCTTGTCCGCGCTGTCGTGGCTGTGCGGGGTGATCACGTGCTTGAGAGAGCCCAAGGCCCGCTTGATCCCACGGTCATGCCCGTGCCCGTGTCCATGCCCGTGTCCATGCCCATGTCCGTGTCCGTGCTGATCCGACATGTCCACCTTCCTTGCCTGAAATGACTCCCGGCGGCAGTATATGTAGTCATGTACGCACGCGACAACGAATCAGGTGCCAACTCTGCGCAGGAGCAACCCACCGACAGGCAGGTCAGAGCGGCTGTCGACGCCTTCCGCCTGCTCAGCGACGGCACCCGGCTGCGGCTGATGTGGCTGCTCTCGTCCGGCGAGTACGACGTCACCAGCCTCACCGGGGCCATCGCGGTCGCACGCCCCTCGGTCTCCCAGCACCTGGCGAAACTCCGCTACGCCGGGCTGGTGGAGACGCGCAGGGACGGTCGCCGCGTGCTGTACCGGGCACGCGACGCCCACGTCCGCTCCCTCATCAAGGAGGCCCTCTTCCACGCCGGCCACGAGGTGTCAGGCCTCCCCCGGCACGACTGAGCGAGCCGGCGACTGCCGGCGCGAACGCCGCTGTGGAGCTCGGAGTCGCCAGAACGCCTCGAGGCCATCGCACCTTGTCCATCAGGCCAGGAGCCGCCCGGAGCATGGGCCGGAGGATCGCCCCCTTCGCGCACGATGCCGCCTGACCGGCTCAGGGAAGGAGCGCCGTGCCCATGCCCAGCACCGCACATATGGCCAGGATGCGCAGCATCGGCCATTTGAGGGTGAACGTCATCACCAGCGCGGCCACCGTGATCGCCAGAGCCACCGGGCTCGCCGTGCCCAGTTCGGGCAGTTGGACGTGGAGCGGGCCCGCCTCCCAGGTGAAGGTCCTGGCGAACAGGGTGTGCTCGGAGAAGTACAGCGCCAGGTTGGCGATGACCCCCACGACCGAGGCGGTGATGCCGGTCAGCGCGGCACTGATGGCCCGGTTGTGCCGCAGCCGCTCCACGTACGGGGCACCGAGGAAGATGAACAGGAAGCACGGCACGAACGTGACCCACGTCGTCAGCAACGCCCCCACCAGCGCGCCGCCCCACGGCGGCAGCGCCCCGGGATCCCGGTACGCGCCCAGGAACGCCACGAACTGCACCACCATGATCAGCGGCCCCGGCGTGGTCTCCGCCATGGCCAGGCCGCGGACCATCTCGCCTGGGCTCAGCCAGGCGTACGTCTCGACGGCCCGCTGCGCCACGAAGGCCAGCACCGCGTACGCGCCGCCGAAGGTGACCAGCGCGGTGCCGGAGAAGAACAGCCCCTGGGTGGTGAAGACGCTGTCGGTCCCGGTGAGCAGCGCGACCGCCGCCACCGGCAACCACCACGCCGCCAGCCCGACCGCCAGGACCCTGACCGCGGAACGCCGGCTCGGCCGGGCGTGGTGCAGCGCGTCGTCGGAGATCAGCGGGGCGGGCCCATCCTCCCCGCCGTGCCCGTTACCGGGCTTGAAGGCGTGCGGCGCCAGCTTGTGAGCGGTCCAGCCGACGAGCGCGGCGAAGGCGATGACCATGGGGAACGGCACGCCGAACAGCGCCAGCGCGGCGAAGGCGGCCACGGCGGTGACGACGAGGATCGGATGCGTGAGCGAACGCCTGGCCACCCGGATGACGGCCTGGGCCACGATGGCGAGCACCGCCGGGGCGATCCCGGCGAACAGGGCGGTCACCACCGCGGTGTCCTGCCACAGCACGTAGACCGCCGACAGGGCCAGCAACGCGAGCATGCCCGGCAGCACGAACAGCGTCCCGGCCACCAGGCCGCCGCGCGTGCCGTTCAGCAGCCAGCCCACGTAGATGGCCAGTTGCTGGGCCTCCGGGCCCGGCAGCAGCATGCAGTAGTTGAGCGCGTGGTTGAACCGCTGCTGGCCGATCCAGCGCCGCTCCTCCACGAGCGTGCGCTGCATGACGGCGATCTGCCCGGCCGGACCGCCGAACGTCTGCAGCGAGATCAGGAACCAGGCGCGCACGGCCTGGCGGAACGGAATCACGTCGGTATGGACGTCAATACTCACAGCCACCTCATGAGGGCAGACGAACGGAGCGGAAGATCCGCCACAAGGTCAGGTCGTAGCCGGTCTTGATGACTCCCGGCGATCACGAACGCCGGCGCCAAGCAGCAGGCCCGCCGGTTCGGCAGGACGCCGACGACATTCCGGATCACGACGGCTCGCGTCCCAGCAGCAGCGAGCGCCGGTAGAACTCGTACAGCCCGTCGAAGACCGGCCCCGTGATCTCCAGAACGCGCGGATCGTCACAGATCATCGACAACCCGCGCAGGACCACATCCAGACCGGCCGCCTCCGGGGCGTCGAACTTCTCGTCGTCGATGTCGGCCTCGTGCACGATCTCGGCCAGCTTCCACAGCACCGGATCGTCCAGCTCGTACCGGCGCAGGATCGTCTCGAAGCTGCAGTAGCCGCCGTGGTGCGACAGCTCCACACCCCGCATGTCGAACGGCGTGGCATCGTCCGGGACCTCGGCGGGATCCCCCACGAACACGAACTCCGCCTCGGCGTCGACACGGCGACGGATGAGCCAGGCACACGCGGCCCGGTCGATGTGCACTCCCGCACGCGTGGCCCACCTCATACGACGCCCTCCGCCGTCTGGGCCAGAACGCGTACCGCCTGCTGCGCGACCTCACGCTCGACGGGTGGGAAGTAGTCGCGGCGGCCGATCCTGCGCAGCTCGGCCTGCAACCGCTTGACCGCCCGGCTGCGCTCGCCGGGCCGCGCCCGCGCCGCCGCCTCGACCTCCGCGATCACCGCGCGGTACTCCTCGGCCCGCGCCTGGCGCATGTCCGCGGCGATGGCCCTCTCCTGCGCCACGTTGCCGGCGGCGGCCAGCCAGATGGTCGCGCTGCCGCCCATCTCACCGATCTCCTCGGCGATCCACTCCAAATGCTCACGGGTACGCGCGTCGGCAGGCAACGCGACCAGCCCGTCGCCCAGCCGCGCCACCCCGAGCCGGTCCAGCTTGCGCCAGATCGTGATCCGCAACGTCGAGGGCTGGCGCGGGATCCGGTACGCCAGCAGCACCCACTGCCCCACCGTCCCTGTCATCAGACCTCCTTCTTCGCAACCACAGTTACTGTAACCATGGTTGCACCTAGGAGTCCAGACGACAGTAGGCAACGGCGGGCGCGGTGGAGCCCTCGAAGACTGCGGGCAGGCCGACGCCCGCGGGCGGGGCGGCCCGGTGAGCTCGGGGGCGGACGCGGCCTCAACACGATTCGCAAGCGCATCGCTTTCCACGTGATCGAAAGTCCCATCCGACTCGCCATCGCGGGTACAAGGTGTGAGGCTCTACGAACCACAGCCCAAACTTGCAGATGGGAGAGTGACACATGATCATTACAGCCGATCGGCGAACACGTCGTGACGTCGCCTGGGCGACGGCGAGGGAGTACGCGCATGCGGCGGCCGAGCCGACCTCACCCGTGCGCGTGGCACTCGGTCAGGCGGCAGGCCTGGTGCTCGCCGAGGAGCTCGTCGCGGCGACGCCGCTGCCGGCCTTCGACACGGCCGCGATGGACGGGTTCGCCGTGGCGGGCGCCGGTCCGTGGCTGATCGTCGGCAGCTCCCGCCCCGGCGGGCCATGGACGGGTGAGCGGCTGGAGGCCGGTCGCGCCGTGGAGATCTCGACCGGGGCCGTCGTTCCTCCCGGGGCGTGGGCGGTGCTTCCGGTCGAGTCGGCCGTTCCCGGCGACGGGGGTGTGGCCGGTCCCGAGTTGCCGAGCGGAATGCACATCCGGCACGCGGGAGAGGACGCGTGCGCCGGTGCGCGGCTGGTTCCCGCGGGTATCCCTGTGGGTCCCGCGCTCCTCGGCCTGGCCGCCTCCTGCGGGTATGATGAGCTGCCGGTCCGTCGCAAGCCGGCCGTACGGGCGATCGTCACCGGAGATGAGCTGGTCCATCACGGCCCGCCGGGTCCGGGCCGGGTCCGCGATGCCCTCGGCCCGCTGCTGCCGTCGCTGATCGAGGAGCTCGGCGGGTGCCTCGACGGCCTCGTCCATGTCCCCGACCGGCCCGACACCGCGCTGAGCGAGGCGGTGGAGGCGTCCGCCGACGCCGATGTCATCGTGGTCACCGGGTCGACCTCGGTCGGCGCCACCGACGGGCTGCGCCGCCTGCTCGCCGAAAGCTCCGCCCGCTGGATCGTCGACGCGGTCGCGTGCCGGCCCGGCCACCCCCAACTCCTCGCCCGGTCGCGCGGCGGCCCTTACGTCATCGGCCTTCCCGGCAATCCGTTCGCCGCGCTGGTCGCCGCGCACACGCTGCTCGGCCCGCTCCTCGCCGGACTGTCCGGCCGGACACTCGTCGGCCTGCCGCACGCTCCGCTGATCACTCAGGTCCCGGCGCCTGCCGGCCGCACCCGGATCGTCCCGGTCGTCTGGGACGGCCCCGGCGTGCGGGCCCTCGGCGGAGACCGTCCGGCGTTCCTCAACGGCGCGGCCGTCGGGGACGCCCTGGCCGCGATCCCGCACGGCGCCGAACCCGGCCAGCCGGTGCCGCTGGTCCTGCTGCGCGGTTGAACACCGGCCGATGGGGTCGTTACCCGGTGCCGCTGCTCCCCTGGGGGCGACGCCCGCCGGTCGGCGACGTCCAGAAGGTCCCCTCAGATCACAAGACAGATGCCCATATATCCTGGCGATTGCGAAAACCGTACGTGGTCCCATCTCGAAGATGCGGCAGGCCTTCAGGGAGCTCACTTGTCCAATCATCTGCTGTTCTCCTACGGAACCTTGCGGCTGCCGCAGGTGCAGGTGGCCCGGTTCGGACGCGAGCTCGACGGGCGCCCGGACGCGCTGCTGGGCTTCCGCCTGGAGACGGTGACCATCACCGATCCTGCGGTGATCGCCGACAGCGGAAGCGACGAGCACCCCATGGCCGTACGCTCCGAGGACCCGCAGGACGCGATCGACGGCATGGTGTTCACCCTCACTCCGGAGGATCTCGCGGCCGCCGACGCCTACGAGGTCGACGACTACCTGAGGGTGAAGGCTGATCTGCGATCCGGCGAGAAGGCCTGGGTCTACGTCGACGTCGCGACCGCCGAGGACTTCCGCGCCCAGCGCCTGCTCGACGCCCAGGACAAGGCGATCACGCTGTTCGACGAGATCGTCAAGCGAGACCTCATCGTCGCGGGCGAGACCGAACGGGTGATCAGCGACAAGATCCGCGATCTGGCGAACGAGATGTTCGGGACCACCCGCCACTGGCACAAGCGCATCATCCGGTCCGGCCCGAACACCCTCTTCCCCTACCGCGAGAACCCGCCGGACCGGACCGTCGAGGACGGCGACATCGTCTTCGCCGACTTCGGCCCGATCTTCCAGGAGTTCGAAGCCGATCTCGGCCGTACCTACGTTCTGGGCGACGACCCCGTCAAACACCGCCTGGCCGCCGACCTGCCCGCCATCTTCGAGGCCGGGCGCCGTTACTTCGCCGACCACCCCGACGTCACCGGAGCCCAGCTCCATGCCGAGGTCGGCAGACTCGCGCGAGAGGCCGGCTGGACGCTCGGCGGCACGCACGCAGGACATCTCGTCGGCGAGTTCCCCCACGAGGAGATCGACGCCGCCAAGATCGAGTCCTACATCGCCCCCGGGAACACCACGCCGATGCGGCGCACCGACCGTGCGGGCCGCGTCTGCCACTGGATTCTGGAGGTCCACCTGATCGACGCCGCCGGCGGCTACGGCGGCTTCTACGAACAACTCCTCGACCTCGGCTGAGCCCGGTTGCGCTTCCTGATCGCCGCACCGGGCCACCGATCACCCGCGTCGACAACCCCGCGGGTCGATACGGCTAGACGCAGGAGCAGGGCGGGTCGGCCCAGTGCAGGGCGATGTACGGCTCGGCCTGGCCCCAGTAGCGGACCCGTTCGCGGGTGATGCGGTAGCGGGCGCACTCCTCGGGCTCTCCGGACGAGCTGCGCGGCACGGGGATGACCAGGATGCCGATCTCCTGGTCGATGTGGGTGAGCAGGCCGTGGCAGGGCCCGCCCAGGCAGATGGCGTTGCAGTCGTGGCCGTCACCGGGCCGTTCGGCGTTCATGCCGGGTAGCTGCGGGTCTCAGTGGCCCTGACCGGGGCCCAGATGGTCTGGCCGGGGGGCAGGTCGAGGCCGGCCAGGGCGGCGGGGGTGATGTCGGCGACGGCCATGATCGGGCCGTCGAGGTGCACCCGGACGTTGCCGCCGTGCCGTTCGACGCCGTCGATGCGGGCCTGCCGGACGTTACGCGGGCTGCCGTCCGGCCGCGAGCGGTACAACGCCACCGGCGGCAGCGCCGGCATCCACGCCAGCCGGTCGGAGACCTCACGGCCCGTGGCGGGACCCCCGGCGGGCCCGCCACGCGGGCCCGCCGGGTCGAGCTGCTCCGGCGCCGAAGGGCTCATCCGGGATCAGGGCGCCTCGAAGCCGGCCTTGGTCAGCACGTCCTTGCCCTGCTGCGACAGCACCAGATCCACGAACTGCTTGGCCAGGTCACCCTCCGGGGCCTTGGCCAAGGTGGCGATCGGGTAGTCGTTGATGGCCTTGTCCGCCTCCGGGAACTCGATGCCCTGCACCTTGCCCGCCGAGGCGATCACGTCGGTCTTGTAGACCAGCGCCGCGTCCACCTCACCCAGCTCGACCTTGGTCAGCGTGGCCTTGACGTCCTGCTCCAGGGTCACAGGCTTGACCTTGAGCCCGGCCGCGTCCAGCGCCTTGATCGCCGCCGCCCCGCACGGCACCTGCTCGGCGCACAACGCCACCTTCACCTTGCTGTCGGTCAGGTCCTTCAGCTCGTCCACCTTGGCCGGGTTGTCCTTCGGCACGGCGATCTCCAGCTTGTTACGCACGAACGTGGTCGGCGAACTCGCCAGCGACGCGTCGGTGACCGTCTTCATCGTGGCCGGGCTCGCCGCGGCGAACACGTCGGCCGGCGCCCCTTGGATGATCTGCTGAGCCAAGGTCGCGCTGGAGCCGAAGTTGAACTTCACCGTCGTACCCGGGTGCGCGGCCTCGAAGGTCTTGGCGAGTTCGGTGAACGTACCGGTCAGCGAGGCAGCCGCGAACACCGTCACCTCCTTGGCCCCGCCACCGCCCGCGGAGGCTGACGCAGAGGTCGAGGCCGAGGTCGGTTCGCCGGAGCCGCAACCGGACAGGCCCGCCAGCGCGAGTGCGACGGGCAGGGCAATCGCCCATCGGGAAAAACGCCTGAACACCAAGGGGGGCTCCTCACAAATAGCTGGCCACGCGCTCGTGACCGGGAATCTCCACGACGACGTTGGTGGACTTGATCACGGCGACCGCCACCACCCCCACCTCCAGGCCCAACTCGTCCGCGGCCTGGCGGCTCATCAGCGACACCACCCGGAACGGCCCGGCGGCGATCTCCACCTGCGCCATCACCGCATCGCGGATCACGTCGGTGACGATCCCGCGAAAACGGTTACGCGCCGAGGAACGGCCGCCATCGCTGCTCTCCTCGATCTGCGAACGGGCGAAAGCGGCCAGGTCGGCGCCGTTGACCTGGCGGTGGCCATGCTCGTCCCGCTCGGCTCCCAGCCGACCCGCGTCCACCCACCGGCGGACCGTGTCGGAGCTGACCCCGAGCAACGCCGCGGCCTCGCTGATCCGAAACGTCGTCACATGCCTCACGATACCCTCCGCACATTCCAGCCTGAATACCCGCCTTCCACCGCATCAGCGGCATGATCTACCGTTCTGCCATGGCATCCACGAGATCGGAGAGTTCGTCATGACCCTCGGTACCTCCCGCCGCCGGGCCGCCGCGTCCGCGCTCGCGGCAGCGCTGCTGACCACGCTTGCGCCTCTTCCGGCCCCCTGCTCGCCGACGTCCTCAAACTGACCGAGCCCCGCATCGACCCCGGCATCAAGAACGCGCAGCTACGCCTGGTGGTCACCGCCACCGGCTCCGACGGCTACCACGCCACCGTGGCCTGGGCCGAACTCGACCCGTCCTTCTCCGGCAAGAAGGTCCTGCTCGCCGTCGCCCAGGACGGCGCGAAGCTGGACAAGCAAGGCCCGCGCCTGGTCGTGCCCGGCGACGTCAAGGGCGGCCGCTACGTCAGCGGCGTCGTCCGCCTGTACGTCGGCGACACCGACGCCCTCGACCCTGCCTGACCACCCTGCCTGACCACCCTGCCTGACCACCCTGCCTGACCACCCTGCCTGACCACCCTGCCGAGGCGGGGCCGCGGCAGCCTGGCCAGGCCCCGCTGCCGGGCTAGTTGTCCACACCCAGCATGAGGTCGGACGCCTTGATCACCGCAATGACCTCCCTGCCCGGCTCCAGCCCAAGATCTTCGGCGGCCTCCACCGTGATGGCCGCCACCAGCCGCACGCCATTGGCGTCCAGCTCCACATTCGCCGTCGCCTCGCCCCTCGTGACGCCGACCACCCTCGCCGGGATCCTGTTACGCGCGCTCAACCGCATGGTGTCCGCTCCCTCCACTGGCAACCGAGCCATCCAGCCCTCTGCCCACCAGCATTGAGATCACGTCTCTGCCGTCCGCCCGCCGCCCACGAGTCGCGTACCGGACTCATGCCGGCCGGTGAGAACGGGGAGTCAGCGACAGTCAGCGAATGCGGCGCCCTGTCTCCGCGCAGGAGTAGCCGCCCAGCGCCTCCACCTCGGCGCGGAAGTCCGGCCGCCCCAGGAGTGCCCACAGCGGAGCCAGCAGCTCCTCGGACAGCGCGTCGGTACGCAGCACCAGGTCGTAAGGCTCCTGGGCCACCGGGACGAAGTCGAGTCCGAAGGCGCGGGCGGCGGCGAGGATGCCCAGGCCGGCGTCCGCGCGTCCCGCGGCCACCGCCGCGGCCACCGCCAGGTGGGTGTGCTCCTCGCGGGAGTAGCCGGGCACCTCGCTCGCGTCGATGCCGAGGCCGGCCAGTTCGTGGTCCAGCAGCGCCCGCGTGCCGGCGCCGCGCTGCCGGTTCACGTACCGCAGGTCGGGCCTGGTCAGGTCCTTGATCCCGGTCAGGCCGAGCGGGTTGCCGGGCGCGACGATCAGCCCCTGCTCGCGGTGGACCAGCCGGACCACGACCACGTCGGCGTCCAGGCCCAGGAGTTTGTCCACGTACGGCAGGGTGTACTCGCCGGTGGCCGGGTCCAGCAGGTGCGACCCGGCCAGGTGGCACAGGCCGTCGCGCAGCGCCACGAGGCCGCCCAGTGAGCCGACGTTCGACGACGCCAGCGTGATCAACGGGTCGGCGGCGCGCAGGGCAGAGGCCGCGAGGTCGAGCACCATGTCGTGCGAGCCGATCGCGACGATGGTCCGGCCGATCTCGGACAGGCCGCGTAGCAGTTCGACCCGGACCTGCTCCCCGGCGTGATGCCCCTCCACACCTGCGGGTACGACGAGCAGGCCGTCGGCGCGGACGAGCGAGGTGAGCACGCCGGCGCCCCGGGGCAGCGGGGTGGCGACGAGCTGGTCCCGCACCCGTCCCAGGCGTACCCGCACCCAGTCGTCCATGCCGATGGCGGACGGCAGCTTCCTGGCCAGATAAGCCGTGGCCGACGGGCGTTCTCGCGGTGCGGCTCCCTCCAGCTCGGCCAGCATCGGAGCCGCGAAGATGTCGAAGGTCAGCGCCGCGGACACCGGATAGCCGGGAACGCCGATCACAGGCGTCGCCACGACCGCGCCGAGGACGACGGGATGGCCGGGACGGACGGCGACCCCGTGGACCGCGAGGACGCCGGCCCCGGCGACCACGCGGGCGGTGTAGTCGTCCCGCCCCGCACTGGAGCCGGCGATGAGCAGGACCAGGTCGGCGTCGCAGGTGGCGGCCCGGAGCACCGCGGTGATCGCCTCGGGGTCGTCGTGGACGATCTCGGTGACCCGGGCCTCGCAGCCCGCGTCCCGTGCCTGCGCGGCCAGCATCATCGAGTTCGTGTCGAGGATGTCCCCGGGGGCGAGCTCCGCACCGATCGGGCGGATCTCGTCACCGGTCGGCACGATCACCACCCGTGGTGCGCGCCGGACGCCGAGCTCGACGACTCCCGCCGCGGCGCAGGCGGCGACGTCGACGGGACGCAGCCGGTGGCCTTCCGGCAGGAGCAGCTCGCCGGCGCTGATGTCCTCCCCGATGGATCGGACGTGCTGGTAGGGCGGTACGGCCGCCCGGAGCTCGGCCTCCCCTTGCGCGGTGCGATGTACGTGTTCGCGCATCACCACGGCGTCGTATCCATCAGGCAGCGGGTCGCCGGTGTCCACGACCTCGAAGTCGCCCCTGGCGAGCAGGATGGGGCTGGTCTCGGCCGCGCCGACGGTGTCGGCGGCGCGTACGGCGATGCCGTCCATGGCCGCGGAGTCGAAGGCGGGCGAGGACCGCAGCGCCCACACCGGCTCGGCCGTCACCCGGCCCACGGCGGCACCGACCGATACCCGGACCGCTTCGACCCGGGCGGGGCATCCCGCCGCGGCACGTGCCTCGCGCCAGACGGCGAGGGCCTGCGCCGCGGGAACGTCGGAAACGAAAGGACTTTCTGCGCTCATCTGTACAGGATGACCTCAACCTCGGTGCCCGCGTCCAAGCCGGTGGCAGGTTCGGGCACGATCACGTATCCGTCGGCGCGGGTCAGCACCGACAACAGCGCCGACGGGCCGAAGATCGGCTCGGCCACGCCGTCCCGGACCGTGACCTGGACCACGTCAAGCCGGCCGGCCGCCGAAGCCAGGTCGCGCGAGAGCCGCGCACGCGTGCTCGGCTGCGGCGGCGGAGCCTCGCACCCGGCGATGCGCCACAGCAGCGGCACCCCGACCTGCCCGAACACGACCAGCGCGGACAGCGGGTTGCCCGGCAGCCCGATGAGCGGGATCCCGGAGCATTCGGCCAGCAGCGTGGGCTTGCCCGGCTTGATGGCGATGCCGTGACACCAGATGTCGCCGATGGCGGCCACCGCGCCCGCCGTCTCGTCCCTCGCGCCGACCGACGAGCCCGCCGACACGACGACCAGGTCGGACTCGGCCACGACCGCGGTCAGCCGGTCCTTCAAAGCCCCGGGCTCGTCCGGGACGATGCCGGCGATCACCGGCTCGCCACCCGCGTCGGCGACCAGTCCCGCCAGCGCGGAGGCGGTCGCGTCGCGCACTTGTCCGGGTGCGAGCTCCACGGTGCCGGGCGGCACCACCTCGTCGCCGGTGGAGATGATCGCCACCCGGGGCCGGGCGTGCACGGGGATCGCGGTCACCCCGGCGGCGGCGAGGAAGCCGAGGTCAGGGGCGCGCAGCGACCGGCCGCCGGGCGCCAGCACGCCGCCGGCCGCCACGTCCTCGTCAGCGCGGACGATGCCGCCGCCCGGTGCGACGGGCCGGGTGACCTCGATCGTGCCCGGCATCGTCTCGGCGGTGTACTCGACCATCACCACCGCGTCGGCGCCGGCCGGAAGCACTCCCCCGGTCGGCATCGCCACGCATCCGCCTGCCCGGACCGCCACGGTGGGCTCGGCGCCCATCCGCACCGCGCCGAGCAGATCGAGGTAGGACGGGAGCGCATCGGAGGCGCCGTAGGTGTCCATCGCCCGAACCGCGAAGCCGTCCACGGTGGACCGCGCGAAGCCGGGCAGGGCGGCGGGCGCCGAGATGTCCGCGACGGGCACCCGGTGCAGCGCCGCCGACAGCGGCACGCGCTCCGCGGGCGTACGGTGAGCGGGCCGGAAGCCGGACCGGACCTCGGCGAGGGTACGGACGGTGAAGAACTCCCTGCCGCTCAACGGTCCGGCCGCTCCTTCGAGCCTTCGGGCCGGGGCTGCGGCCCGGCCGCCGCAGCCCCCTTGTTCAGCCCGAGCACGGACACCACCGGGCCCAGCGCCACCTGCCCGAGCCCGCAGATCGACGTCTTGCGCATGGTCTCCTCCAACTGCAGGATCCGCCTGCTCCGCGCGTCGTCGAGGGCGGAGGAACCCGCGTCCAGCACGCCGCGCAGCAGCTCGTGGGCCTTGGTGGACCCGACCCGGCAGGGCACGCACTTGCCACACGACTCGTTGCGGAAGAAGCGCAGCACGTTCGTCGAGGCGGCCAGCAGATCGGTACCCTCGGCGAGCACCACCAGGGCGCCCGAACCCAGCATGGTCCCGGCTTCGGCGAGCGTGCCGAAGTCCAGTGCCAGATCCAGCTTGTCGGGGCCGATGAAGTTCGAGGAAGCCCCACCCGGCTGCACGGCGCCGACCTGGGCGCCGCCGAGCACGCCGCCGGCGAGGTCTATCAGGCTGCGCACCGTCGTGCCCATCGGCACGCAGTACACGCCGGGGCGCTCCACGTGCCCGGACACGGCGAAGAACTTCCAGCCGGCGGAGTCTCCCTCGCCCTGCCCGGCCCACCACTCGGCACCGCGTTGCAGGATCACCGGCACGTCGGCGAAGGTCTCCACCGAGTTGATCAACGTGGGACGGCCGTGCAAACCGTAGTTGCCCGGGAAGGGCGGCTTGTTGCGCGGCTCGCCGCGGTGCCCCTCCATGCACTCCAGCAGCGCGGTCTCCTCGCCGAGGATGTAGCCGCCGGGCGAGACGAAGATGTCGAGTTCGAGGCGGCGGCCGCTGCCGCAGGCGTTCTCGCCGATCACCCCGGCCTGGCGCAGTGCCGCGATCTCCGCGTGCAGCACGCGCTCCTCGGGGCCGTACTCGTGACGGATGAAGATCCAGCCCTGCTCGGCCCCGACCACGGCCATGCCGAGCAGGAGACCCTCGATCACCAGGTGCGGCTGATCGGTCAGGATCTGACGGTCCTTGAAGGTGCCCGGCTCGGACTCGTCGGCGTTGCAGATCGCGTATTTGACGCTGCCCGGTTCGGTGGAGGCGACCAGGCCCCACTTCCTGCCCGTGGGGAACCCCGCGCCCCCCATACCGCGCAATCCGGAGGCCTCCAGCGTGGCCACCACGCTCTCGGCGCTCATCTCGCCGGCCAGCAGCGCGCGCAGGCTCGCGTACCGCGCCGGGACATCCGATCCGGCCGGGTACGGGTCGTTCGGCCAGGGCTCGGGACGTCCCGTCACGGTGGCCTCGGCGAGCTCCTCCTCACGCGCGGCGGCCACGAGCGCGTCAACGTCGGCAACCGGTGCCGGATACTCGTTGACGGCCAGCGCCGGGGCGTTGTCGCAGCGGCCGAGGCAGGACACCTCGACGAGCTCGATCTCGGTGTCGTCGCCGTAGCGTGCACGCATCTCGGCGATCCGGTCGTCCGCGGAGCGCAACCAGCACGACAGGTCGTGGCAAACGTTGATCGCGACTTTGGCGGGCGGGGTCGTGCGGAAGTGCGGGTAGAACGAGATGAGGCCCTCGATCTCGTACCGCGGACGCCGCATGGTGCGGGCGAGCTCTTCGAGTTCCTCCCGCGGCAACCAGCCCAACCGCGCTTGGATGGCGTTGAGAGCCGGGATCAGCGACGGCCCCGGGAACTTCCCAGCCCGTGCCTCCACACCCGGCACCTGGCGACGTCCCAGCTCGAAACTCAGGGTCATTCAGTCACTTCCCATGCTGCTGAGGGGCTCCGCGCCCGGCGCCTCGACCTGAATCGCGCAGAACTTGAACTCGGGGATCTTGCCGTAGGGGTCGATCTCGTCGATCGTCAGCAGGTTCGCCGCCGCCTCCCGGAAGTGGAACGGGATGAAGCAGTTGCCCAGCTGCTCGCGGTGGGAGACCCGCACCTGCAACTCGATGGCCCCGCGCCGGGACCTCACCCGGACCAGCTGGCCATGCGACAGCCCGCGGTCGGCGACGTCCTTGGGATGCATGTACACCTCGGCGATCGGCGAGATGGTGTCCAGCGCGTACGACCGGCGCGTCATCGACCCGGTGTGCCAGTGTTCGAGCAGCCGGCCGGTGTTGAGCACCAGCGGGTACTCCGCGTCCGGCAGCTCCTTCGCCGGCAGCCAGTGCGCCGGTACAAGGTGAGCCAGGCCGTCGTCGGTGTTGAACCGCTCGTCGAACAGGACCACGGTCCCGTCGGAGTGGTCGGGGTCGTGGTTCGGGTAGAGCTTGCCGGTCAGCCCGAGGTTGTCGTGGCGCAGGTTCGCATACGACGGCATGAGCGCGACCATCTCGTCGAACACCTCGCTGGGCGAGGCGTACGACCAGTCCAGCCCGATCCGCCGGGCGATGTCCTGGATGATCTCCCAGTCCACCCGGGCCTGGCCCGGCGGGTCCATCACCTTACGGCCGAGCTGCACCCGGCGATCGGTGTTGGTGTAGCTGCCCTCTTTCTCCAGGTACGACGACGCGGGAAGGATGACGTCGGCGAACTCCGCGGTCTCGGTCAGGAAAATGTCCTGGACCACCAGGAAGTCCAGCTTCGACAGCGCTTTGCGGACCTTGTTGATGTTGGGGTCGGACAGGAACGGGTTCTCGCCCAGCATGTACATGCCGCGCACGCCGCCGGGCTTGAGCACCGAACCGATGATCTCGGTGACGGTGAGGCCGCGGTTGGGGTCGAGCTCCGTGCCCCAGGCCTCCTCGAACCGCCGGCGGGCGGCCTCCCGGTCGACGCCCTGGTAGTCGGGGTAGAACATGGGGATCAACCCGGCGTCGGAGGCGCCCTGGACGTTGTTCTGCCCGCGCAGCGGGTGCAGGCCGGCCCCCGGCTTGCCCACGTTGCCGGTGATCGAGCACATCGCGATCAGGCACCGGGCGTTGTCGGTGCCGGTGGTGTGCTGGGAGATGCCCATGCCCCAGTAGATGACGCCGGATCTGGCCTCACCCCAGACTCGCGCGACCTGCCGGATCAGGTCCGCGTCGACACCGGTGATCTGCGCGGCCCGCTCCGGCGGGTAGTCGTCGACCGTGCGGACCAGTTCCTCGAAGTTGGAGACCCGGGCCTTGATGAACTCCCGGTCGATCAGGCCGAGCCGGATCACCTCACGCATGACACCGTTGTAGAACGCCACGTCGGTGCCGGGCTTGACCTGGCAGTAGTAGTCGGCGTGCTCAGCGACGGTGCTGGCCCGCGGGTCGACATAGATGATCTTCGTACCGCGCCGGCGGGCCTGCTTGAAGAAGGAGCTGGCGACGGGGTGGTTCGCCGTCGGATTGGAACCGGTGATGATCACGACCTCGGCGTTGGCGACGTCGCCGTACGTGGTCGACACCGCGCCGGAGCCCACCCCCTCGAAGAGCGCGGCCACCGACGAGGCGTGGCAGAGCCGCGTGCAGTGGTCGACGTTGTTCGTGCCGAACCCGGTCCGGATCAGCTTCTGGAAGAGGTAGGCCTCCTCGTTGGAGCACTTCGCGAAGCCGAACCCGGCGATGGCCCCGGCGCCCTGCTGCGCGTGGATCTCCCTCAGCCGCCGGGCGACGAGCTCGAGCGCCTCCTCCCAGGTGGCCTCGCGGAAGTGCGGCAACACCTCGTCGTAGTCGACCAGACCGCCCGGTTTGCGGCGCCTGTCCTTGCCGTTCCTGCTCAGCTCGGCGCTGCGACCGCCGCCGCTGCGGTTCCCGCCGGCGCCGCCGCGTCCCCGGTCGTTGTACGCCTCGCCGCGCACGTCCGCCGACAGCGGGCCCTTGGGATAGGACGACTCCTTCCGGATCAGGGGAACGGTCAGGCGCTGCGGCGAGGCCGCGTAGTCCCAGCCGTACCGGCCCTTGACGCACAGCCTGCTCTTCGAGCCCGGCTGGTCACGCCCCTCCGCGAAGGCGATCGCGCCGCGCGACCGGTCGACGTAGTAGGTGAGCGCGCAGCCGACGCCGCAGTACGGGCACACGCTGTCCACCGCGTCCAGCTCCTCGCGGGGCCGGATGGGGATGTTGTTGATCGCCTTGTTGGTCAGGGCTCCGGTGGGACAGGCCTGCACGCACTCGCCGCAGGTCACACACGAGCTGGCGCCCATCGGGTCGTTGAGGTCGAAGGCGATCCTGGTCGAGTAGCCCTTGCCCGAGCGGCCGATGACGTCGTTGCCCTGGATGTCGTCGCACGCGCGGACACAGCGGTCGCACAGAATGCACGCGTCGTGGTCGACCTCGATCACCGGGTTCGACGAGTCCAGCCCCCGGCCCGAACCGCACGGCAGGTCGGTCGTCTCCTTGGCCACGTCGAACCGGTCGGCGAGACCGAGGAGCAGGTTGTCGCCGGTGGTCGTCTGTTTCGGGTCCTCCACGCGCGGCGGCTGGTCGGAGATCAGCAGCTCGGTCAAGGTGGCCCGGTTGCGCTCCAGCTCCGGGGTGCTGGTCCTGACCTGCATGCCCTCCTCGCAAGGGCGTACGCACGCGGCGGCGAAGGCCCGCCCGCCTGTGTCCACCACGCACATGCGGCAGACCCCGACGGGGTCATAGCGCTCGTCGTGGCACAACACCGGGATGTCGATGCCGACCTGCTTCGCGGCGTCGTAGATACTGGTGCCCTCCGGCACGGTCACGGTACGGCCGTCGATCTCGGCTGTCACGGTCCGGACCACCGTCACCGGCTCTTCGAGAGTCGTCATCTCAACCCCGTCAGTCGAGCGGTTAGAGAGCATACAGAATACGGCATACAGTTCTCGCTACAATGTCAGCGGTAACGTTTCGCACTAAATCCGGTGCTAGTACCAATATGGGCAAATTGTCAAGATTCGTGACCGTGTGCTTTCGCGGCTCCGGTGGGGGTTCCCTACCAGGGCATCTGCGCGCACACTGCTGACACCGCACCGTGCTAAGCGTCGAGCAGCAAATCCTCAAGATCAGCCGCCGCGACGCGCCCTTCCTCGTCCAGGCCGCGCGCAGCATAGTAACCGGCGATCATCGACTTCAGGCGGCCCGCGTCCAGCACCGCACGGCGGCCGGAGCCGAGCTCCAGCGGCGTTTCGAGCATCCGGGCCGGCAGCGTGTCGTCGGCCGCGGTGGCCCCCTCGCGCAGGTTGAACGCGCGTTTCGCCCGGACGATCCGCCGGGCGGTGTCCCGCAGCTCATCCGCGTCCAGCCGCCACCCGGTGACCAGCGCGAGCAACCTGGCCCACTCCGTGAAGGGGTCATCGAATACACCCCGCAGGAACTTACAGAGAATCATCGAGTCCATGACCGCGGCTCGGTCCTCGGTGTCGACCGCGGCGGCGACATGGGCCGCGCCGCCGGCCAGCCGGTCGAGCTCACCCGACAGGTCGGCCTCGTAGGCACCCGACCGATTGTGGTCGGCTCCCCTGGCGTTCACCGCGAGCCCGAGCGCCATCGTCTGCAGGCTACGCGGCTCATAACCGGGCAGCTCCAGCCCCTTGACCTGCGGCGCGAAATCGATCGAGGACTGCCCGACCACACCGGCAGCCCGCCGCGAGCCCTGCGCGAGCAACTCTCCCACGCCCGGCGACCGCTCCCCGATCGCGTCCAGCGCGCGCAACAACGCCGTACCGTCACCGAACCGCAGCCACGGCTCATCGAGCAGACCACGTTCGACGCACTCCATGGCCCACGCGATCGTGCCCCCCGCCGAGATGGTGTCGATGCCCAGCTCATCGCAGCGCGCACTGGCGGCGAACACCTCGTCGGGATCGGACACCCCGCACAGCGGGCCGAGCGCGAAGACATTCTCGTACTCCATCCGCTGGCGGCCACCGCCCTTGCGCGAGTAGATGTGCTCGCAGCCGATGGAGCACGACGCGCAGCTGTTACGCGCCACCCCCCGCAGCTCGTGCAGCTCCTCGGCGGCCAGCCGGGGCGCACCTTCGAAGGTCGCCGCGGTGAAGTTGCGGGTGGGCAGGGTGCTGACGGCGTTGAAAGCCAGGAGGTTGGCCAGCGTGCCCAGCTCCCGGTATTTCGCGGTGGCCGGGCCGAAACTGCGCCGGCGCAGGTCGCGGGCGGCGGCAAGGACCCCGGCCTGGTCCGCGACCGACACCTTGGTCGCCGCTCTGACCAGCACGGCCTTGAGGTTCTTCGCACCCATCACGGCACCCAGGCCGCCCCGGCCGGCGTGGCGGCCGTCATGGCTGATGGTCGCGTATCTCACCTGGCGTTCGCCCGCCGGGCCGATGGCCGCGGTGCGCCAGGTGCGGCCGAACCGCGCCCTCGCCGCGGTCTCCGCCTCGGACGCGGGCAGTCCGGCGAGCTCGGGAGCCGGTTCGAGCCGGACGCCGTCGCCGTCGATCAGCAGCACCGACAGCTCGTCGGCACGGCCACGGATCACGATCGCGTCATGCCCGGTCAGCTTGCCGGCGATGGCGAACTGGCTGGACGCGAGAGCATCGGTCAGCAGTCCGGTCAACGGCGACTTGGCCACCACCGCGAACTTCGCACTGGTCGTCAACGGGGTCCCGACCAGCGAGGAGAAGACGAAGGCCAGCGGCGCCTCAGGATCCAGGGGATCGACCCCCGCGGGCGCCAACCGGTGCAACAGCCACGTGCCGAGCCCCACCCCGCCCACATACGACCGCAACACTCGATCGCTCAGCTCATAGGAGGCGCCTCTCGCCCCCCGGCCGGCGACGTCCACGAGCAACGCTCGTCCGAAGAATCCACCAGGCGCCATTGGTAGTCAGGGGCGCGGTGCCGTGAAGGCCCGGTTCCCCATCCCCCTTTCAATTCCGTACGTGCGGTTTTCCCGCATACGGCTTACCGA
>NZ_JBITJQ010000052.1:0-64888 GCF_044460125.1 Nonomuraea sp. NPDC050153 | reverse complement strand
AATAACCGTCAATAATGACGGGGATATGCATGTGTTACTCATGCACTGGCTTTTAACACACTGTTGAGTTCTCAAGAAACGGACGCGTACTTCCTTGCCAAGATCTTTCGAGACCCTAGCGCGGAGGCGCACATTTCATTTCCTTCAGTCTACCAGATCCGGACGATCCTTGTCAAACCGCCCGATCCGGTAGGTTCCGGACTTGCCTCTCTCCGAGGCAACCCTGCTAACTTACTCCAACTTTCGGCGCTTGTCCAACCAAGCGGCTGGAATCGCCCGAAAGCCGGGAGTCGATCAGAAGGGGTGGCAGGGCAACCGCCCTACGTTGAAAACTGTAGCAGCCCCGACGGCGTCGAAGGTCCATCTTCGGTAACGAATGGACCTTCCCCGCGTTCGTATGGTTCAAACCCCGAGCCCGGCGAGCTGTGCCTCAAGCCGCTCGATGTCCGCGGCGGCCTGCCCGGCCCGGCTCCTGACCTTGGTCACCACGTCTTCCGGCGCCTTGGCCATGAACTGCTCGTTCCCCAGCTTGGCGGCCACCTGCGCGGCCTCCTTGCGGGCGACGGACAGGTCCTTCTCCAGGCGCTTGCGCTCGGCCACGACGTCGATGGCACCCGCGGTGTCGATCTCCACGGTCACCCCGCCCACCGTGAAGCTCGCCGTGGCCCTGAAAGCCTCAGGAGGCTCCGTGAGACGCAGGAGCGCGCGGATCGCGCTCTCCTGCCCGGCCAGCGGCGTGTCCGCCAGCCCGAGCCGGGCGGCGACCTTCTGGCCCGGCTTGAGCCCCTGATCCGAGCGGAACCTGCGGACCTCCGTCACCAGCTCCTGGAGCGCGCCGATCTCCGCCTCGGCCGAGGCGTCGGTGTAGCGGGCGTCGACCGCCGGCCACGGAGCCACCACGATCGACTCGCCGCCTGTGACGGCCCGCCAGAGCTCCTCGGTCACGAACGGCACGAGCGGATGCAGCAGCCGCAGCAGCGCGTCGAACACGTGGCCGAGCACCAGCCTCGTGTGTTCGAGCCCCTCACCGAGCTGGATCTTGGCCAGCTCCAGGTACCAGTCGCAGACCTCGTCCCACGCGAAGTGGTAGAGCAGGTCGGACGCCTTGGCGAACTCGTAGTCCTCGAAGGCCGCGTCCGCGGCCGCCACCACGGACTGCAGGCGCGACAGGATCCACCGGTCGGCCGCCGTCAGCTCGGCCCCTTCCAGCGATCCCACGGCCGCGCCGTTCATCAGGGCGAACCTGGTGGCGTTCCAGATCTTGTTGCAGAAGTTACGGGAGCCGGCCGCCCACTCCTCGCTCACCGCGACGTCGGCGCCGGGGTTGGCGCCGCGCAGCAGGGTGAAGCGGGTGGCGTCGGCGCCGAAGCGTTCGATCCAGTCAAGGGGATCGACCACGTTGCCGAACGACTTGGACATCTTCTTGCCGTACTGGTCACGGACCATGCCGTGCAGCGCGACGACGCGGAACGGCGGCTCGCCGTCCATGGCGTAGAGCCCGAACATCATCATCCTGGCCACCCAGAAGAACAGGATGTCGTATCCGGTGACCAGCACGGAGGTCGGGTAGAAGCGCTCCAGCGCGGGCGTCCGCTCCGGCCAGCCGAGCGTCGAGAACGGCCACAGCGCCGAGGAGAACCAGGTGTCGAGGACGTCGGAGTCCTGTGTGTAGCCGGCGGGCGGCTCCTCGTCGGGGCCCACGCACACGACCTCGCCCTCCGGCCCGTACCAGACCGGGATGCGGTGCCCCCACCAGAGTTGCCGGGAGATGCACCAGTCGTGCATGTCGTCGACCCAGTCGAAGTAGCGCTTGGCCAGCTCCGGCGGGTGGATGCGGGTGCGGCCGTCGCGGACGGCGTCGCCGGCCTCCTTGGCCAGCGGCCCGACGTTCACGAACCACTGCAGTGACAGCCTGGGCTCGACCACCGTCTTACAGCGCGAGCAGTGGCCGACCGAGTGGAGGTAGGGGCGCTTCTCGGCGACGATCAGGCCCTCGGCGCGCAGCGCGGCGACGACGGCGGGCCTGGCCTCGAAACGGTCGAGCCCCTGGAAGGGGCCGTGCGCGGTGATGATGCCGCGCTCGTCCATGACGGTCAGCGACGGCAGTGAATGACGCCGTCCGATCTCGAAGTCGTTGGGGTCGTGGGCGGGGGTCACCTTGACCGCGCCGGTGCCGAAGGCCGGGTCGACGTGCTCGTCGGCGACCACGGGGATCATGCGCCCCGTGAGCGGCAGCTCCACCATCGTGCCGACCAGGTGCGCGTACCGCTCGTCGGAGGGGTGAACGGCCACGGCCGTGTCGCCGAGCATCGTCTCGGCGCGCGTGGTGGCCACCACGATCTCGTCGGAGTAGCGGATCGAGACGAGCTCGCCCTCGTCCTCGCTGTGCTCCACCTCGATGTCGGACAGCGCGGTCAGGCAGCGCGGGCACCAGTTGATGATCCGCTCCGCGCGGTAGATCAGCCCGTCGTCGAACAGCTTCTTGAAGATCGTCTGAACGGCCCGCGAGAGCCCGGGGTCCATCGTGAACCGCTCGCGCGACCAGTCGACGCCGTCGCCGAGCTTGCGCATCTGGCCGAGGATCCGGCCGCCGGACTCCTCCTTCCACTCCCAGACGCGCTCGACGAACGCCTCGCGTCCGAGGTCGTGGCGCGACTTGCCCTCCTTGGCCAGCTCGCGCTCGACGACGTTCTGGGTGGCGATGCCGGCGTGGTCCATGCCGGGCAGCCAGAGGGTCTCGCGCCCCTCCATGCGGGCGCGCCGCGTCAGCGCGTCCTGGATGGAGTGGTCGAGCGCGTGCCCGATGTGCAGGACGCCCGTCACATTGGGCGGGGGCAGGACGATGCTGTACGGCACGCGCGAGCTGCCCGGGTCGGCGGTGAAGTACCCCTGGGATACCCAGCGATCATAGCTCCGGGTCTCGACGTCGGCCGGGGTGTACTGGGTGGGCAGCTCTGGCGTTCTCACGGTGACCAATTCTAGGGAGGTGGGAAAGCGAAACGCCCCAGGGATCGACTCCGCCGGGGCGCTTGCCTTGGGTTTATGGGATCAGGCCGACTTTTCCCGCGGCGTGCGCTGCTGCTTGGCGGCAAGCTGGTCGCGGGGTACGAGAGTCGGAATGGCGTGTTCGAGCACGGACTCGCGGGTGATGACCACGCGGGCCACGTCCTGGCGCGACGGCACTTCGTACATCACCGACTGGAGCACTTCCTCCAGGATCGCGCGCAGCCCGCGGGCGCCGGTGCCGCGCAGGATGGCCTGGTCGGCGATGGCCTCAAGGGCGCCGTCGGTGAACTCCAGCTCCACCCCGTCGAGCTCGAGCAGCTTGCGGTACTGCTTGACCAGCGCGTTGCGCGGCTCGGTGAGGATCTGGATGAGCGCCTCGCGGTCGAGGTTGTGCACCGAGGTGATGACCGGCAGACGGCCGACGAACTCGGGGATCATGCCGAACTTCAGCAGGTCCTCCGGCATCACGTCGCCGAAGATGTCGACGGTGTCGACCTCTTCCTTCGACCGGATGATCGCGTTGAAGCCGATGCCCTTCTTGCCGATGCGCGACTCGATGATCTTTTCCAGACCGGCGAACGCGCCGCCACAGATGAACAGCACGTTGGTGGTGTCGATCTGGATGAACTCCTGGTGCGGGTGCTTGCGCCCGCCCTGCGGGGGCACGCTCGCCGTGGTGCCCTCCAGGATCTTCAGCAGCGCCTGCTGCACGCCCTCACCGGAGACGTCGCGCGTGATCGACGGGTTTTCGCTCTTGCGGGCGATCTTGTCGACCTCGTCGATGTAGATGATGCCGGTCTCGGCCTTCTTGACGTCGTAGTCGGCGGCCTGGATGAGCTTGAGGAGGATGTTCTCCACATCCTCGCCGACGTATCCCGCCTCGGTCAGCGCGGTGGCGTCGGCGATGGCGAACGGCACGTTGAGCATCTTCGCCAGGGTCTGCGCCAGCAGCGTCTTGCCCGAACCGGTCGGCCCGAGCAGCAGGATGTTGCTCTTGGCCAGCTCGAGGCCGTCGTCTCTGCCCCGGTCGCCCGACTGCACCCGCTTGTAGTGGTTGTAGACCGCCACCGAGAGGGCCTTCTTCGCCTTGTCCTGACCGATGACGTAGGCGTCGAGGAACTCGTAGATCTCCCTCGGCTTGGGCAGGTTGTCCCACTTGAGCTCGGAGGACTCGGACAGCTCCTCCTCGATGATCTCGTTGCAGAGATCGATGCACTCATCGCAGATGTAGACGCCTGGACCGGCAATGAGCTTCTTGACTTGCTTCTGACTCTTTCCGCAGAAAGAGCACTTCAGCAGGTCTCCCCCGTCGCCGATGCGTGCCACCCCAGATACTCCTTTGCGTGGGACCGCCCTGCTCCTGCGAGCAGTGTCTCCGGACATCCTCCGGACTTGGCCGAACCGCTCAGGTTTCGACGTTACCGTCTTCTGGGCCCTCAGTGAGCCCCCTAGCGGCGAGTCGCACCGGAACGTGCCCTATTGGGCAGCGCCCCGGTGCGTCACGTCTCGTCTAGGAAGCCACGGCCTGAGCGCGCTTCTTCCTGGACGGGATGATGTCATCGATCAGACCATACGCCTTTGCCTCGTCCGCGTTGAGAATTTTGTCGCGTTCGATGTCCTTGCGGACTTCAGCGGAGGTCTTCCCGGAGTGCCTCGCCACGATGTCCTCGAGGAGGGACCGCATGCGAAGGATCTCGCGGGCCTGGATCTCGATGTCGCTGCCCTGGCCGCCACCCTCGGTGGACGGCTGGTGGATCAGCACCCGGGCGTTGGGCAGCGCGAAACGCTTGCCCGGGGTGCCGCCGGCCAGCAGCACGGCCGCGGCCGAGGCTGCCTGGCCCAGGCAGACGGTCTGGATCTCCGGCCGGACGAACTGCATCGTGTCGTAGATCGCCGTCATGGCGGTGAAGGAGCCACCCGGCGAGTTGATGTAGATGCTGATGTCACGGTCGGGGTCGAGCGATTCCAGCGTCAGCAGCTGGGCCATCACGTCGTTGGCCGACGCGTCGTCGATCTGCACTCCGAGGAAGATGATGCGGTCCTCGAAGAGCTTGTTGTACGGGTTCATCTCCTTCACGCCATATGACGTGCGCTCGACGAAGGAGGGGAGAACGTAGCGGCTCTGGATATTCACTTCTCTACTCCCCCTTAGGAGACCGGGCCCTGCGAGGGCACCTGCCGCGCGCTGCGGACCACGTGGTCGATGAAGCCGTAGTCCTTGGCTTCCTCGGCCGTGAACCAGCGGTCGCGGTCGGAATCGGCCTCGATCTGATCCAGCGGCTGGCCTGTGTGGTAGGCGATCCGCTCGGCCAGTGTCTTCTTCACATAGAGCATCTGCTCGGCCTGGATGGCGATGTCGGCCGCGGTGCCGCCGATGCCTCCGGACGGCTGGTGCATCATGACCCTGGCATGGGGCAACGCGTACCGCTTGCCCTTGGTGCCCGCGGTGAGCAGGAACTGCCCCATCGAAGCGGCCATGCCCATCACAACCGTGGAAACGTCGTTCGGTACGTATTCCATCATGTCGTAGATGGCCATGCCAGCGCTCACCGAGCCACCCGGCGAGTTGATGTAGAGCGTGATGTCACGGTCGGGGTCGTCGGCCGCGAGCAGGAGGAGCTCGGCGCAGATCCGGTTGGCGATCTCGTCGTTGACTTCCTGCCCCAGCACGATGATCCGCTCCCGGAGCAGGCGCTGGTAAAGCTGGTCCTCAAGCCGGAAGGACGAGCCGTTCTCACGGCCTCGCGACTCAGGCTGATAGAAGGTCGGCGGGCTGGTCACAGCGTCACCTTCCGATGCGTCGTAATCGATTGGCTTTGCTTGTGACCTTAACGCGCGCCGCGCACAGCTCATGCCCGGTCCCCGGGACTGTTCGCTGACGGCGCAGGTTCGTCGTGCCCTCCTGGGGCGCGGCTCCCTGAAGCGCCGCGCACGGCCTGCTGGGTGCGCGACCGGCACCTGGGCCCCGTCGAGGCCCTTGGGATGCTCACGAGCCCTCTGAGGGCCGCACACGGCCCGCACGCTCTTTCCCTGAACGTCCTGGAAAGGCCGAAGCCCCCGAGCCGGGCGGCCGGGGGCTTCGGAAACGAACGAGAGGGCGGTTACGCCTCGGACTTCTCCTCGGCGGGCGTGTCCTCGGCGGCCTCTTCCTCCACGACCTCCTGGCCGTTGATCTCGGCGTAGATCGCCTTGAGGTCCACCTCGTTGCCCTCGGTGTCGACGACCTTGGCCCCGTCGCCGAGCACCGACTTGGCCTTGTCGCGCACGATCTCCACCATGGCCAGCGTGAGCTGGTCGTTGTCGGCGAGGTGCTTGGCCAGCTCGTTGGGCTGAACGCCCATCTCCATGGCGCGGCGCACGACGAAGTTGGTCAGCTCCTGCTCGGAGACGCCCAGCTCCTCGGCCTTGACGATCTTGTCGAGCACGAAGCCGACCTTGATCGCGCGGGCGGAGTTGGTCTCGAACTCGGCGAAGCGCTCCTCCTCCGTCGTCTGGTAGAGACGGAAGAAGGCGTCGCGGCTCAGGCCGCTCTCGGCGATCTGGTGGTCGAGGTTGTGCTTGCGGGCGTCGACCTCGGCCTTGAGCGCGCTGTCCGGCAGCGGGATGTCGATCTGCTCCAGCAGCGTGTCGAGGGCCTTCTCGCGGGCCTGGACGACCTGGTCGATCAGCTTGTTGCGGCGGGCCTGCTCGCGGATGCTGGCCTTGAGCTCGTCGAGCGTGTCGAACTCGCTCGCGAGCTGGGCGAACTCGTCGTCGAGCTCGGGCAGGACCTTCTCCTTGACCGACTTGACGTTGATGATCACGTCGGCTTCCTCGCCGGCGTTCTCGCCACCGACCAGCTCGGTCTTGAAGCTCTTCTCCTCGCCCGCGGACATGCCCTCGAGCGCGGCGTCCAGGCCCTGGAGCACGGAGCCGGCGCCGACCTCGTAGGAGACCTCGCTGGCCTGCTGCTCCTCGATGTTGTCGCCGTTGATCTCGGCACGCAGGTCCATGACGACGAAGTCGCCGTTGGCGGCCGCGCGCTCGACGCCGGACAGCGTCGCGAAGCGCTGGCGCAGCGCGTCGAGCTGGGCGTCGACGTCCTCGTCGGAGACCTCGGCGGAGTCGACAGTGACCTCGAGGCCCTGGTAGGCGGGAACCTCGAAGTTGGGCCGGATGTCGACCTCGGCGGTGAACTCGATCTGCTCACCGTCCTCGATCTTCGTGACCTCGATGTCGGGCTGGGCGACGGGGAAGACGTCGACCTCGTCGACGGCCTTGCCGTACAGCTTGGGCACCGCGTCGTTGAGGGTCTCCTCCAGCACCACCGCCCGACCGAAGCGCTGCTCGATGATGCGGGCCGGAACCTTGCCAGGCCGGAACCCGGGGACGCGCACCTGCTGCGCGACCTTCTTGTACGCCGCATCCATGCTCGGGCGCAGCTCGTCGAACGGCACCTCGACAGTGAGCTTGACCCGGGTCGGGCTGAGCTCCTCGACAGCGGTCTTCACGGAATGGTCTCCTTGATCAAGCTACGAGTGATCGCGGGCGCGTCCATCGGTGACGGCACACGCGCCGCGCCCACATGAGCGGTGTTGGGCATGCTCCGCTTCGGCGGGATCCAACGCCGATGGCCAGTCTAGGGCAGATGCGTACCCAACAACGACGTCCGCGCCGTCACAAGTCGCCCGCGATCATCCGTAACCGTCCGTCAGAACTCGTCCGCGATCGTCCGCAGGAGCTCGACCGTCTCGTCCGGAGTGGTGCTCACAGCGCAGAGCCGCTCCATCACCTCGGTGTATCGGTCCACGTCCTCACGCTTGTCGAGGTAGAGCGCGCTGGCCAGCTGCTCGACGTACACCACGTCGGGCAGGTCGGTGTCGGGGAAGCGCAGGACGCTGAACGCCCCGCCTTCCGCGCTGTGCCCGCCGAAACTGAACGGCATGATCTGAATCGTGATTTTGGGCTGGCGCATCAAGTCGATGAGGTGCTCGATCTGGGCCCGCATCACCTCGACGCCACCGATGGGGCGTCGTAGCGCGGCCTCGTCGATCACGGCCCAGAACACTGGCCCGTCAGGTCTGTCGAACATCCGCTGGCGCTCCAGCCGGAGATCCACTCTTCTGGAGATCTCCTCGGCCCCGATCCCCGCCGATCCGGCGGTCACGACGGCCCTTGCGTACTCCTTGGTCTGCAGGAGTCCTGGCACGAACTGGACCTCGTAGGTCCTGATCCTGGCGGCGGCCTCTTCAAGGCCGACGTACGCCTGGAACCACGTGGGCAGGACATCGTTGAACCGGTGCCACCAACCAGGCTCGTTGGCGGTGGCCACCAGGTCGAGTACGGCGGAACGGGCCTGCTTGTCGACGACCCCGTAGAGGGTCAGCAGGTCCGCCACGTCCCGTTCTTTGAACCCCACTCGGCCCAGCTCCATGCGGCTGATCTTGGATTCCGAGCCACGGATGAGGTGGCCCGCCTCCTCACGAGTGACGTTCTTCGCTTCCCTGAGCTTACGCAGCTGGGAGCCCAGGAGGATGCGCAGCGCCGTCGGCCCGGAACCCGGCTGGTTCTGCGTCACTTTGCCTCCTATCAAGGTCCGCACACACAGTGACACCACATTGCCGGTTATGACAAGGTCTCAACCCCGTGTCCGATTCGCAGAGTTACGCCCCAAAACAGAGCTTGCTACTGCACAATGCAAGTGCACGTGCATTTGGGTCTTGCAGGTGCAGCGATCGTGACCCATGATGGCTTAGTGCATATTGGGCCAAACATGCACTAACTCGGGCTGAACGGGGAGGTATCGGCAGAATGGTGGAGGATCCTCTGGCCACTGCCGATGCCTTGCAGATCACCCGGGAAGTGGGCTTCGACCACCTCCTCATGGGCGGGAAGCCGTACACGACCTCGTGCCCGCTGCCCTTTCAGGCCGACTCCGTGAAGACGGCCAGGGACGTGACCCGCTCGACCCTGAAGGGCTGGGGCCTGCACGAACTGAGCGACGACGCCGCGCTGGTGGTCTCGGAGCTGGTCACGAACGCGGTGCGGTACGCGATGTACGCGGCGGGCCGGCGGGAGATCGAGCTCTTGCTGATGCGCGTACAGCCGCACGTGCTGCTGGCGGTGGCCGATCCCAGCGACGAGGTGCCGCGGCCCAAGGAGCCGGACTTCATCTCGGAGAACGGGCGCGGCCTCTACATCGTCGAGACCTACAGCCAGTGCTGGGGCTGGGACCCGCTGGCCCGCGGCGGCAAGGCCGTGTGGGCCTTGTTCCGCACCGAGCACTGATCCAGGACACTGATCCGGGGTCCTGATCCGGGCCCCGATCCCCCGTCAGTCGCCGATCGCCCCGTCGATGCGCTCGCGCAGCAGGTCCGCGTGACCGTTGTGCCGGGCGTACTCCTCGACCATGTGGATGAGGATGTAGCGGTGGGTGCAGGCCTGTCCGTTGCGGTCGCCGACGGCCTCCAGCGGCTTGGCGGCCGAGATGGCGCGGGCGCGCTCGATCTCCTCCTCCCACGTGGCGAAGGCCTCCTTGACGGAGGCGGTGTCCACCTCCTTGAAGTCGGCGTCGTTGTCGCGGTCCTTGTCCCAGAGCTTGGGAAGATCCTCGCCGTTCAGCACGCGGCGGAACCAGCTGCGTTCGACGTGCGCCATGTGCCTGACCAGGCCGAGCAGGGACAGGGTCGAGGGTGAGGCGGAGCGCAGGCGCAGCTGATCGTCCGACAGGCCCGCGCACTTGAAGGCGAGGGTGGCGCGGTGCCATTCGAGCCAGTTGTTCAGCGTGGTCCGCTCGTCGCCGGTGAGAGCCGGCGGGATCCGGGTGTCTTCAGTCACGATGTCCGACCTTAGGGCCCAATGCGCCGGTTCAGTACATAGAGATGTGGACGTGATCGAAGTGGTTCTCGGTGATGCTGCCGCGGTCCGACATCCCCCGCCAGCCCGAGCCCATGTTGATGCGCTGCTTCCAGATCACGTACTTGACGCCGAGCTTGCCCTTGTTCTTGAGCGCCCACTCCGCGATGCGGTCGCCCAGGGCGTTGTTGATGGCCGACGGCATCGAGCCGCCGCCGCTCATCATGAAGTCGCAGGCCCGCCCCAGCGGGTGCTCGCCGCTTGAGCCCGAGCGGAAGCAGCCCACCGTGAACGGCAGCTTGAAGTTCTTCTCCAGCTCCGCCTTCATCAGCCGCGTACGGGCCGTGATGTTGTCCGAGCCCGTGGGCAGCTCGGGCGCCCAACTGCCGTTGGACTGACGGCCGGGGCCGAACGGCACGAGGTCCTGGAGCTTCTTCTTGATGTCGTCGATGACGTCCTCGGCCTCGTCGCGCTGCTCGGACACGTCCTTGGCGTCCACGCCGATCCGGGCGGCGAGCGCGGCGGCCTCGTCGGAGGCCTTCTTCTTGTCGTCGCGGGCCTTGGCCACGCCCTGGACCAGCGCCTGCTGCTCGGCCGTCAGCTGTTCGAGCAGGGCGGCGCCACCCCCGTTCTGGACCATCAGGGCGGAGGGCAACGAGGGGTCGTGGTTCTGGTACCGCATCCTGGCGAGGTCGCCGACCCGCTGCTCGGCCGTGGCCAGCGCCTGCTCCGCGGCGGCCAGTCGCTCCTTGGCCGCCTTGGCGGCCGCCTGCGCCTTGGCCAGCTCGACCCGCTTGAGGTTGTACCTCTCGATGAGCTTGTCGACCTTGCCGTTGAGCTGCTTCAGCTGGGCGCGGAGCTGGGTCTCGGACGGCTTGGGGGCCGCCGAGGCCGAGGCCGCGGTCGCCGGCAGGAGGCCGACGGCGGCCGCGGCCAGGAGGCTGATGGCAAGGGCCGCGGGGGACGGAGCCGCCACGTGGATGTTCCTCTCCCTCTGCCGACCGGGTTAGCTGACGGGTTCGGGCTGGGAGCTGCGTGCCCTACCACCGAAGTGGATTCACCCCAGGTGCAAATGGGTCCCCGGCTCCCGGGCGACTCGCCCGGGATTAGGCGCGTGACTGCTGTTACGGCAGCCACAAAAGGGATATTAGTGGTAGATCACGAGTCACGCGACCCCCATTAGAAATCTAATAGTGATCTACCTGTGATCGAAGCATCCGTGCGGCCTCCTCCGGCAGCACATCGTTCACGAAGGCCCCCATCGCGGACTCCGACCCGGCCAGGTACTTGAGCTTGCCCGGCGCCCGCCTGATGCTGAACAGCTCCAGGTGCAGATAGCCGAGCTCGCGGTCCTGCCGCACGGGCGCCTGGTGCCAGGCCGAGATGTACGGCATCACCACGCCGAACAGGTCGTCGAAGGCCCTCAGCACCGAGGTGTAGAGCGGCGCGAACGCCGACCGCTCCTCCTCCGTCAGCGCGGCCAGATCGGGCACGTGCCGGTGCGGGTAGACGTGCACCTCGTACGGCCACCGCGCGGCGGCGGGCACGAACGCCGTCCACAGCTCGTTGGCGGCCACCACGCGCGTCCCGGCGGCCCGCTCGGCGGCCAGCACGTCGGCGAACAGGTTGCCCTTCGAGTAGCGCCTGGCGGCGGCGAGCTGGAGCTTGGTCCTGGGCGTGACGTACGGGTACGCGTAGATCTGGCCATGCGGATGGGCCAGCGTGATGCCGATCTCCTCGCCCCGGTTCTCGAAGCAGAACACCTGCTCCACGCCCTCGATCCCGGACAGCTCGGCCGTCCGGTCGGCCCACGCCTCCATGACCAGCTCCACCTGATCGCTGGAGAGCTTGGAGAAGGACGACGAATGCTCCGAGGTGAAACAGACCACCTCGCACCGCCCCACCCCCGGCCGGACCTCGCTCAGGCCCCCTGGATCCACATAAGTCCCGAAATTTCCGGAGAAGGAGGGGAATCGGTTCTCGAACACCGCCACGTCGTAGTCGTACGCCGGGACCTCCGTCGACCTCGTGGCCGACGACGGGCACAGCGGGCACTCGTTCGCCGAGCCGGTCGGCTGGAACGTGCGCGTCTGCCGGTGCCCCGCCATCGCGATCCATTCCTCGGTCAGCGGGTCGTACCGCAGCTCGGAGGCCACCGGCCGGGGGTCGAGCACCCGCCGGTCGATCGCGCTCCTGTCGGCGTCGTCCCGCCGATCGAAATAGATCAGCTCACGGCCGTCGGCCAGGTGGGTGATGGTGCGCTTCAAGGCGAGCCCTCCGCGATGATCAGTTCTCCGGCCCGTTCGGCCAGCTCCATGCGTGCGTCCTCAGGCAGCCCCGCGTCGCTGATGACCACGTCGGCCTCGGTCAGCTCGGCGATGGTGCTGATGCCGACCGTGTTCCACTTCGTGTGGTCGGCGGGGACCACCAGCCGGTGGGCGGCCGTCACCAGCTCCCTGTCGGTCTCCGACTCCAGCAGGTTGGGGGTGGTGAACCCGGCCCGCACGCTCATCCCGTGCACTCCGAGGAACAACGTGTCCACGTGCAGGCGGCGGATCGCCGCCACGGCCACCGGGCCCACCAGCGCGTCGGACGGCGTGCGTACGCCGCCGGTCAGCACGACCGTGCGGTCGGGACGCGGGTTGCGGTGGAAGACCTCGGCGACGGGGATCGAATTGGTGATCACGGTCAGCTCGGGGACGGCGATCAGGTGGCGGGCCAGCGCCCACGTGGTGGTGCCCGCCGAGAGCGCCACGGCCGTGCCGGGCCGGACGAGGCCGGCCGCGCGGCGCGCGATAGCCTCCTTCTCCTGCTGCTGGCGGGCCGACTTGGCGGTGAAGCCCGGCTCCTCGGTGGAGCCGGGGCCGAGGGCGGTGGCGCCGCCGTGCACCTTCTCCAGCAGCCCGCGCTCCGCCAGCACCTCAAGGTCGCGGCGGATGGTCATGTCGGACACGCCGAGCTCGCGGACCAGGTCCGCGACCCGGACACCGCCGTTGCTGCGCACGCGTTCGAGGATCGTCTGCTGACGCTGCTGTGCGAGCACGCCCGCTCCTTCCAACAGATTCCACCAAATTATGACACGAAATTGTTGGGGAATGTTAGTTCGCGTGCTGCGCTTGCGCTGGTCAGCGCGGGCGGGAGAGGCTCGTGGCGTACCCGATCATTGGCCGATCATCGGAGGCGAGCTTATGGCCAGGCGCGCGCGCAAGGGCAAGGCACGCAAGAAGAAGAAGGCGAACCACGGCAAGCGCCCCACGGCGCGTTGACCGGGTGGCCGCCTCTCACGGCGGCCACCCCGCCCTCATCCGGGCAGCTCGCTCAGCGCCTGCTCGATGCGGTCCTGCGGGAGCGTGTAGTCCTCCAGTCCCCCGGCCAGGTAGCGGTCGTACGCGCCCAGGTCGAAGTGGCCGTGGCCGCAGAGCGCCGTCAGGATCACCTTCTCCTCGCCGCTCTCCCTGCACAGCAGGGCCTCGGCGATCGTCTCCGCGAGCGCGTGCGTGGGCTCCGGGGCGGGCACGATGCCCTCGGTCCTGGCGAAGCGGACACCGGCCTCGAAACACTCGCTCTGGGCGCGGGTGACCGCCTCGAACAGGCCCAGCTCGTACATGTGCGACAGCAGCGGCGACATGCCGTGATAGCGCAGGCCGCCCGCGTGGATCGGGTCGGGGACGAACCCGTGCCCCAGCGTGTGCATCTTGAGCAGCGGCGTGAGGCCCGCGGTGTCGCCGAAGTCGTAGGCGTACACGCCGCGCGTGAACGACGGACAGGCGGCCGGCTCGACCGCCCTGAACACCGTCCGGATCCGCCCGGCCAACTTCTCGCGCAGGAACGGGAAGGTGAGGCCGGCGAAGTTCGAGCCGCCTCCGGTGCAGCCGATGACCAGGTCCGGCATCTCGGGCAGCTGTCGCAGCGCCTCCTCGCCGATCACGGTCTGGTGCATGAGCACGTGGTTGAGGACCGAGCCGAGCGCGTAGCGGGCGTCGGGCGTGGCGGCGGCCACCTCGACGGCCTCGCTGATCGCGATCCCCAGGCTTCCGGGCGAGTCCGGGTCGTCCGCCAGGACCTTGCTGCCCGAGCCGGTGACGGGTGACGGGCTGGCGTGGACGGTGGCGCCGTACACCTGCATGAGAGAGCGGCGGTACGGCTTCTGGTCGTACGAGGCGCGCACCATCCAGACCTGGCACTCGACGTCGAACTGGGAGCAGGCGAACGCCAGGGCCGACCCCCACTGCCCGGCGCCGGTCTCCGTGGTCAGCAGCCGCACGCCTTCGCGGGCGTTGTAGTACGCCTGGGGCACGGCCGTGTTCGCCTTGTGCGAGCCCGCGGGCGAGACGCCCTCGTACTTGTAGTAGATCCTGGCCGGCGTGCCGAGCGCCTTCTCCAGCCGGCGGGCCCGGATCAGCGGCGTCGGCCGCCAGAGCCGGTAGACGTCGAGCACCTCTTGCGGGATCGGGACGAACCGCTCACCGCTCACCTCCTGCCCGATCAGCTCCATCGGGAAGAGCGGAGCCAGGTCGCCGGGCCCCACGGGCTCGCGCGTCGCCGGATGCAGCGGCGGCGGAGGCGGAGCGGGCAGGTCGGGAACGATGTTGTACCAGTCGCTGGGGATCATCGCCCCAGTCTGCGCCGCTCACGCTCCGCATTCCAGCATCACGCGTCGCGGGTCATGACGGCCGGCCTGCCGGGGTGATCGGCCCTGACCACGACGTCGGCGGCCTGCTGGGGCCGTGCCTCACGCTCGTACCGCTCGTACGCGGGCAGCCGCCACCGCTCGTCCTCGGGGGTCCCGCGCTCCAGTGCCCCCGCCGACAACCACACGTGCACGCTCACCTCGAACGCCAGCCCCCGTCCCAGCAGCAGCGTCCCGTCCACGACCAGCGCGCCGCCCGGGGGCAGCTCCTCGTACGGCGCCCGGTACGCCCGGTCGACGCGGCTGTCCCAGAGCCGCGGCAGCACCCGTCCCGAGCCGCCCTCGTCCAAGGGCTCCAGCACCTCCCTCCGGAGCGCCTTGACGTCGAGCCAGTCCTCGTAGAAGACGTCGGGATCGGTCCTGCCGTGTTCCAGACGCAGCGACGCGGGCCGCAGGAAGTCGCCCGCCGACACGCGCAGCACGGGCCGCCCGCGCAACCGCAGCGGAGCGACCAGCTCGTCGGCCAGCGTCTCGGGGCGCGCCGCCGGGGCCCCGTCGACGGCCACCCGCACCCACCCCGGCCGCCCGGCGACCAGCTCGGCCAGCTCCTCGACCAGGCCGTCACGGGAGATCGCTCGCGCACGCATGCCTAGGGACGCAGTCCCGCCACGAACCGGTCCGTCTCCGCGGTCACGTCCCTCAGGAGGGGGCAGGCGGGCAGGACGACGGCCGCCCGAGCCGGATCGCCTTCGCACCGGGCCGGAATCCCGAAGATCGTCTCAGCAGCCACCTGCGGAGTATAGGCACATGCCCGGTGGCCGGGTCATCCCCGGCCCTCAGGAGCGGGTCACACCCGCGCGCCGAGAGCCCGCGCGACCGTGAGGCTGTCCTCGTAGATGTGATAGCGGGTGACCAGCCCGTCCTCAACGGTGAGGTGCAGCGCGAACGGCGAGGTGTACGCCGTGCCGTCGGCCCGCACCGTCTGTGCGATCTCTCCGAGGACCACGGCGTGCGTGCCGTCGACCAGGATCCGCGTCACCGACGTGCCGTTCAGCTCGGGCACGTGATGGGCCTCCAACGACCGGAAATGATCCGCCACATCGACCCGGCTGGACCTCGGGATGATCCACGGCACCGCCGGATGCCCCTCGGCGGGCCAGTCGAGCTGCCAGTCGATCGGCTCGGCGAACAACTCGGCCGTCCGCTCGTGATCGCCCTCGGCCATCCGGCGCAGCAACTCTTCCACGACGTCACGGGTGTCATCACTCATGCCGCAACCCTCTCGGCCCGGGGTGAGGCACGTCGATTACCTCCGAGGTAAGGCGGCCGACCCGGAAGATCTGGAAGAAATGGCGAAAACCACAAAGGCCAGGTCGCCTCATGAGGCTGACCTGGCCTTTTGCCTGTGGAGCGGACGACGGGAATCGAACCCGCGTAGCTAGTTTGGAAGATTTCGGTACGTGATTTCGTGAGCTGCTGAGGTGCAGGCGGAGGGAAGATTCAGGCTATCCACGACACACCGCCACTCCCCGTGAATCACTGCCCTGTCGGGCACGTAGCGGGCACGCGCTGCCGACCATGGCGTGGCGTCCTAACCTTTATCAGGCGACGTGTGAGCGCTCGCCAACCTCGCAGTGATAGCAGAGATCCACTTGATCGTCATGGTTGTACCACTCATGATCACGGCAATCACGGCGACCTTTCCCTGCTACGCCGAGATCGATGAGATACCACGGCAACCGTCTGCGAAGCCTGGTTCTCCAGCGGTATCGCCCCTTGCGCCTGATCATGGGGATTCCCTTTCTCTCTCCGATCAAGGGTAGACAGTCAGGCACCGGCAGCGCTCTGGAATTTCGACCCCCGCCGACCACCCTGCCTGATCTTCCCGTCGCCGTCGTCCCACCCGTCAGGGGAGCGGGCCAGAGGGCAGGGGTGAAGGTGGAGCTCCCCGCTGGAAGAACGACCTTCGCCCCTGCCCTCTGGTCTGCTCGGGCTTGTCCTGGGCGACGGCGACGGGAAGATCAGGCCCACCTTGTCAACCACCCCGCATTGTGTGTGGTCGCGATCATCTCGGAGCCTGAGGCCCCCGCCGGAGGCATGCTTGAACGTCTGCCTCTGATGACGCGCCCGGTCCAGTGCGGCGGTGCGGCGCTTGGTCGGTGGGTTCGGGGATGTACGGCGGGGCGGGCGTACGGCGATGCCCCGCGCGGCGCTCGCGCGAGAACGGCCCCCAGGCCGCACGCGCAGCGCGGGACGGCGGCGCGGGGCGTACGGCGGCGCGCCGCGCCGCCGCTTGATACCTATGAGATCAATTCGGCAAGTTCTGTGAGTGCGCGTTTCCAGGGATAGGCGTCGATGCGGTCGCCTCCCGAACTCGGCGGATGTGGCTCGAACTGGTCTGGGCCGAACAGGACGTGCACGCCATCGGTGCGTAGGTCCTCAATGCTGCGGCGGAATGGCGTGCGGGAGGCCAGGGCGCTGTTGACGAACGGCAAGATGACAACCGGGATGCCCAAGCCTGGGGCTTCGGAGAGAACTCCTAGGGCGTAGGTGTCGGCGATGCCTTGGGCGAACTTGTTGATCGTGTTGTACGTAGCGGGGGCAACGATGATCGCGTCAGCACGAGGCGACTTCGGCTCGTCCGGCTTGCGGTACTGACTGCGGACAGCGTGGCCGGTCTGCTTCTCCAACGCGGGGATGTCGATGAAGTCGAGGGCCGGCGGGGTAGCGATGACCTGGACGGTCCAGCCTTGGTCTTGGGCGAGGGTGACGAGGTGGCCGACGTTGGGGGCGGGTCCTGCTGCGCAGACGATGATGTGGAGGACCTTGCCGGGTTGGGTCACGCGCTGACTCCCAGGGTGGCCGCGTATTCGCGGGCTTCGCGGCGGACGCTGATCGGGGCGGTTGCCAGGATGTCACGTACCAGCCGGAGAGCCGCGGGGCGGCCGGTGATTTCCTCGGGGGCGATCTCGCCTGCGGCGCGAAGGATGTGCAGGGCCTTGTCGTGCTGGTTCCACATCAGGAACGCGCGGGAGGTGTCGAGTAGCAGCGTGGCCTTGCGTTCGTTGATCGGTAGCTTGTCCAGCTCGACCTGGCGGGCGTAGTCGATGGCGGTGCCGGCGTCCCCGAGGCGGAGGGCGACGTTGGCCCGGTGGCACAGGACGTTGTTGGGACCGAACGCGGTCCACATGTGGTTGCCGTCGTGGCCAAGTCGTGTGCCTGCTTCGGCGGCTTCGTCGAGGAGTTCGACGGTGTTGTGCCGGTTGCCGGTGTTGGCGGCGGCGACGGCTCCGCGTAGCAGGAGGGATCCGTAGATGGACAGGTCGTCGGGGGAAGGGGTGGTGAGGTCGGCGTCCATGCGTTGGGCTGCGCTGCGGGCGGCGTCGGTGGCGGCGTGGTGGTGTCCGCCGTCCATGAGGGCGTGGGTGATGATGCGGGAGCTTGAGCCGATCATGAGGGGGCTCTGGCTGGCGTGGGCGGCTTGGACGCTGCGGTCTGCGGCGAGCCAGGCGAGTCCCTTGTCCTCCTGTTTGAGCAGGATGGAGGCGGTCACGTGGTACGCCTCGGCGCACAGCATGTGAGCCCGTAGCTGATCGTCGCCGTGCAGCGTGGTGCTGGCGGCGCGGAGTTTGCTGAGCAGGGCCGGCAGTTTGGCGGTCACCTGGGTGTATCGGCATGCCTGGTAGTTGCGCTTGGCGGTGCTGACTGCGGTGGCGAGTGCATCGAGGTCGATCGGGCCGTCTGCGGGAGTGGAGTAGTCGACGAGTGCGGCGGCGAGATTTTCGATATTGAGGCCGGTGTCCTGGGTGGGGCTGGGCTGTCCGACTACTGAGCTGAACAGGGCGGCCCCCGTGAGGCCGACGAATTCGCGGCGTCGCACGTTCTCGTCCTCTCCTCTTTCGACGAGATTCACAGCGCGTGGTGCATTTGCAAGGGTATCAACCGCTTTGCGGGAATCCGTGTGCGTGCGGGTGCGCTTGGTGGGCGCGAAGCCCAGGTCTTCCGGGTCCTGGTGGGTGACCTCGGTTAAGGCCAGTCGGTACGGCTCGCGCGGCCAGGTGACCTCGCCTGCCTCCCAGCGGCGTATGCGCTCCTCGTCGCAGGCGAGGTTGTACTTGATCCCGCTCTTGGTGAGGTTGACCATTTTCGCCATTTCGGCGCGGGTCAAATCGGCCTGCTGCCGCCAGTTCCGAAGTAGCACATTGGGTGTTGCCTCGGGCATACCTGGCCTGCTTTCCGATGGTGGATCGAAAAGGGGGTTAAGAGGGGGGCCTCTTAGCAGGTCCCCTCATTCTGCTTTGCCGGTGAACTTGCCATCAATCAACCACGGTACGTCAAACGGACTTCCGCCACAGGGAGTACCGAACGACTCGCAAGGAGATGGCGACGGTGACCCGGCCAGACGAGAACAGCGAGGCAAGGCTCTGCCCTGCGTGTCGAGGGCTCGGTTACAAGCTGCGGAGCTCGCGCCGCGCCCTCCTGATCGGCAACGACGGGGAGGAGCCCGAACGGATTGGGGAGCAGGAGTGTCTCGACTGCCTCGGAAGAGGCCAGGCCGAAGGGAGCGGGAGATGAATCCGATCATGGCCGTGTCGATGGAAAGGATCAGCGAGGCGATCAGCCATCACGACGAGGCGGTAAAGCTCATCACGTTGCGTGATCAGCTCGCGGAGATCGGTGTGCATGCCGAGTTGCGCGACAACAACAGTGCCCTGATGGTGGTTCGCCCTGCCGGGGCATTGCCGGTGTGGGTGTTCGTCGGGTACGGCGGAGCCTTCTACTCCTGGGACAACACCAACAGGCGGCACCCGACCGACGACCCGCAGGGAGCCGCTTCGACCCTGGCCGAGTACGTCAAGGGTCTCTGAGGCGGGCGCGGCGAGGCGGTGACAGTGCCCGATCGGAGGGGGTCGGGCGTTCTTTCCCCTGCCTCGTCGCGCCTCATCGTCCCGGCAGGCTGCGCGGCAGCGCCACCAAGGGGCTAACCCCCGGCCCCTTCTGCTGGTCCAGCCTGCCGGGCGCGTTCTGGACGGCTTGCGTCACCTGAACCGACGTGGACAGACGGTCCGAGTCGGGATACGCTCAACTTGGTAAAACAACCTGTCGGGTGTTGGACGGTCAGAATGTCGCTAGAGTCCGTACCGCCGAAGTATGCGCAGCTTGTACAGGCACTTCAACGGCGTATCGAGGCGGGAACGTACCCGCCCGGCTCCCTCCTCCCCAGTGAACACCAGCTCATCCAAGAGTTCGGCGTCTCGCGCCCTACCGTTGTCGCCGCGCTGCGGGTGCTACGTGAGCAGGGCTGGATTGAGTCCCAGCAGGGCAAGGGGCGTTTCGTGCGCGGCCGTCCCGCGATGGCAGCCGTGGAGCCCAACCGCCCCGGGCAGGCGTACCTGACCAACCCGGAGACCAACGCCCCCGGCGAGCTGGTCGAGGCCGGCGCCGTCGCTCTTCCCAATCGGGTGGCGGCGTTGCTGGATGCACAGCCCAAGAGCAAGGCGTTCCTGCGCCGACGCCTCGTAGTCCGTGATGGCGAGCCGACTGAGCTGGTCTCGCTGTGGCTACCTCTGGAACTGTCGGAGGGCACCGACCTGACCAGTGGCGAGCCGTTGCCGCAGGGCATCCGTGAGCATCTGAAATCGCGCAAGGGCGTCCGTTTCGATCACATTGTGGAGCAGATCACCGCCCGGATGCCCACCGTTCAGGAGGCCAAGCAGCTCGGCATGCCCAAGAATGTGCCGCTCCTGGCGGTCTTCGGGGCTGTCCGTGATGCCTCCGGCCGGCCCTTGGTCGTAGTTGAAGTGCTTCTTCCGGCCGATCGTCATGAACTGGAAGACGCCTACCCAATCAGCTGACCAACTCTTTCGGTTACTTGCGCAGCCCTAGCCACACCCAGAGAGCGGCCACCGCGAGCAGGGCCAGGCCGAACACGATGGTGGCGGTGCGCCGCCTGGACACGAGGGCGAGGGTGAGCCCCAGCACGGGCGTGCCGAAACCGACGAGCAGCATGGCGTTCCCGCAGATCTGCGAGAGCTGCCCGTTCCTCGCCTCCCCTCCGATGAGGGCAAAGCCATAGCTGAACCACAGCACGCCCAGGAGGGGTGTGCCCAAGATCCATAAGAGGAACAGCATCCATGGCCAGGCGGCGTCCTTGCCCGGCGGATCCGATTTCATGATCCGGATTGTTCCTCTGACGCCTCGGATAGCCCAGCAGCGTTCGGCGCCAAGCGTGACACAACATGGCATCGTGACGTATCCGGCTGGTTAGATCGCCGTCACCCACTCCTAGGCACTTGACCTACCAAGTTTGCCAGTCGTATTCTCAGAGCATCACTTGATAGGTCAAGTGTCAGACATCCAAGAGGGGAGCCGTCATGGCTCTGCAAGGTCCCATCCCCGTCACCTTCGCCATGGTCTTCCCGCACGGCTGCTACGTCGTCGGCGAGGTCGAGCCCGTCAAGGACTTCGACGCCTCGTCCAACGGGCGGTTCGTGCAGGCCCGCGACAAGCAGACCGCAGAGCTGGTCTGGCAGGTCGCAGTCATGGACGGTGACCCGACCCTCAAGCCCGCCCAGAAAACGGTGGCGGTCAAGATCCTCGCGCCGGTGCAGCCGGTGCCCCCGCAGCCGATGCCGGGGCTTCCGTTCACGCCGGTCGAGTTCGACGGCATGTCCGTCACGCCGTACGTCAACGCCGCCGGCCGTCTCGCCTACTCGATCAAGGTCCACGAGATGCACGCTCCCCGCCCGACCGCCCAGACCACCCCGAACAAGGCCGGAAAGGACGCCGCCTGATGACCCGTCGCCGTACCCCTCGAACCAGCGTGATCCGGCTGACCACCGGCCGGACCGCCCGAACCCTGCTCCACCCCTACGGCCACCGTGAGCCTGTGCTCGCGCTCGACTTCGGAGCCACCTGCGTCCTGGTCACCACGCGAGGACCCGTGACCACAGAGGACCTGACGTTCGCGCGCCGGCTCGCCCGCGAGGCCGCCCGCTACGCCCGATCGGTCGAGCGCTCCTTGCTCGCCCTGGGCGACACCCGTGAGACGACTGCCACGAGGAGGGCCGCATGAGCAACCTCGGCCCGTACACCTACGTCACGCTGTCGATGCGACCGGACGACGCCCCGCATCTGGGCGTCTCGTTCTACACGCCTCGGCTGCGCGTCAGCGCCGGGATGCTGCTCAGCAACCCGCGCCCGTTCCTGGAATTCACCTCGCACGAGGCCCAGGTGCACATCTCCACCACTGGCGCCGGCCGGGTCACTGACGCCGACCTGGCCACTGCCCGCGAGATCTTCAACGCTGCTGCTCGCTACCTGGCCGACTGCGAGTGCCTGCACGCTGACCAGTCGGCCACCGACAAGACCGCCACCGACACGGCGGCCTGACCAGGCAAGGCGGGGCCGCCAGAAGCGGCAACTTCCGGCGGCCCCCGATCTTCTCCCTGATCTCACTCATGAGAGGCACCTAGCTTATGTTCCGCAGGCTTCCCGGCGACGAGGCGCGCAACCTCGTCTCCACCACTCCCGACACGGCCGTCGTCTTCCGCCCGGCCGTCGTCACCACCCCCGCCATCCTCACCATCGTCATTCTCACCTGGCGGCTGCTCGCTGGGCTCGTCCGTACGATCTGGCGACACCCCGTTGTCTCCGTTGTCCTGGCGGTGCCGTCCGCACTGTGCTGGCTGTACGGCTGGCAAACCGCGCTCCTTCTCGTCGCGCCGGTCCCAGTAGGGCTCATCACCTGGGCCGTCATCGATCGCGCCTCGTTCGCTCACTGGGTCGGCTGGCGACTGCTGGCCTGGTGGCGGCTCATCTGGGTCTACCGCCGCCACTGGCAACCGGTCATGATCATCTCCGGGCTAGGCCGACACCTACGCGGCCGTGACTACCTGCCCCACCTCAGCAAGGTCACCTGCAACGCCTGGGCCGACACCGTCACCATACGAATGCTCGACGGCCAAGCCGTCAAGGACTGGGCCGACCGCATCGACGCCCTCGCGCACGGCTTCGGCGCGTCCTCCTGCCGCGTCTCGATCCTCCGCGCCGGGCGGCTCGTCCTGACCTTCCCCCGACGTGACCCCTTGGCCACGCCGTTGCCAGCGATCCCGACCCCACCAGAACCGACCGTGGGACCCATCAAGATCGGTATCCAGGAGAACGGCGAGCCATGGCTGCTGAAGATCCACGGCACTCACGTCCTGGCGGCGGGCGCCACCGGAGCGGGCAAGGGCTCAATCATCTGGTCCACCATCCGCGCTCTCATCCCGGCCGTCCTGGCGGGCCTGGTCGAGATCTGGGCGCTGGACCCCAAGCTGATGGAGCTGTCCTTCGGCCGTGCCCTGTTCGGCGCCCGGTACGCCGCCGCCCCGGAAGAGTGCGCCGACCTGCTGGAGCAGGCCGTCAAGGTCATGCAGGAACGGGCCACCCGCTTCGGCGGAGTCCAGCGCTCCCACACACCCACCGTCAAGGACCCGTTCATCCTCGTGATCGTCGATGAGGTCGCATTCCTGACCGCCTACCAGGCAGACAAGGACCTGAAACGGCGCGTCTCCGCCGCTCTGGCCACGCTCACCACCCAGGGACGGGCGGTCGGCGTCGGCGTCCTGGCGGCGCTCCAGGACCCTCGCAAGGAGGTCATGACCATCCGCAACCTGTTCCCCGACAAGATCGCCCTCCGGCTGGACGAGTCCGAACAGGTGGACATGGTCCTCGGCGACGGCGCACGGGACCGGGGAGCGCTGGCCGATCGGATCTCGGCGAACCCCGAGCTGGGCGCGGGCGTCGGTTACGTCCGGCTGGAGACCTCCCCTGACCCGATCCGGGTCCGGGCTGCCTACGTCTCCGATCACGACATCCGCGCCCTGGTCGCCGCCTTCACAGGGGGTGAGAGCCGATGAGGCTGCTGGCCCACGTTCTCGACGGGCTGCGCTGCTCGGTCTGCCGCACCGAGAACGCGCTGTGGATGGACGTGGCGGCGGGCCTGGTCGAGTGCCGCGAGTGCGGCCAGACCGCACTCGTCACCACCGACGCCGCCGACGGGAGGACTGCATGACCCATCGCCCCCTACCCCGCGCCGTGCGGCAGGCCATGCCCCTGGCCCGCCAGGTGGCCGAAGAGGTCGCCAAGCAGTACGGCGTGTGCATCCGGCCCGTCCCGCTCAAGCGGCTCGACACCCACACCGGAACCTGGGAGATCGTAGACGTTCCCTGCGGGGCCACCCTGGATGCCACATGTCCCCCGTGCGCCAAGCGCAACCGGCAGCTCCGCATGGCGCAATGTCGGGAGGGCTGGCACCTCGACCAGGAGCCGGCCATCACCCCGGACCAACCCAACGACGAACAACGCTGGCTGATCGAGTTCCGCGCCGACCTGCAAGCCCACCGTGACCAAGCCGCCTGGCTTGGCGAAGACACCTCCGACTGGGACGCCGCCATCGAGGGCATCGATGCCGAGATCAACGAAGCGGGCATGCGCGGCAACGTGCTCGGCCGGACCGCCCCCAAGCGCAACCGCTCGACGCGGCGGCGGCAGGACGCCCCGGACCTGCCCAAGCGCAAGATGACGGCCACCACGCTGGGGCGCACGTTCACCAGCTCGGACGGCAAGGTCTACCGGCCTTCGCTGTTCGTCACGCTCACCCTGCCGTCATACGGCAAGATCCGCGATGGGGTACCCGTCGATCCCGACACCTACGACTACGCGGCGGCGGCCCGGGATGCGCTGCACTTTTCCAAGCTGGTCGATCGGTTCGTGCAGAACCTGCGCCGCGTCGCGGGCTACGACGTGCAGTACTTCGCCACGGTAGAGCCTCAGAAGCGGCTCGCCCCGCACCTGCACATGGCCATCCGGGGCACCCTCCCCCGCGCGGAGATCAAGCAGATCGCGGCGGCCACCTACCACCAGGTGTGGTGGCCTGCCGTCGATCGGGTCGTCTTCGACGGTGACCACCTGCCCATCTGGGACGACGGGATCGGCTACCTCGACCCGGCAACCGGTGAGGTGCTCCCGACGTGGGACGAGGCGCTCGACCAGCTCGACGCCGACAAGGCGGCCGAACCGCTGCACGTGCTGCGCTTCGGCGTTCAGGTCGATGTGCAGGGCGTGCTGGCCGGCACTCCGGACGCCGACCAGTGCATCCGGTACCTGTCCAAGTACCTGACCAAATCCCTCGGCGACAGCCTCGACTCCGACAACCCGGCGCAACGCGAGCATGCCGGACGGCTGGCCGAAGCGCTGCGGTTCGAGCCTTGCTCGCCCACGTGCGTGAACTGGCTCCGCTACGGCATCCAGCCCAAGGGCGCCAAACCCGGAATGGCTCCCGGCCGGTGCCGGGGCAAAGCCCACAAGCCCGATCACCTCGGCTACGCCGGACGGCGCGTCCTGGTCTCCCGCAAGTGGTCGAACAAAACCCTGGCCGAACACAAGCAGGACCGTCGTACCTGGGTCCTGGAAGCCCTCGGGCAGACCGACCAGCCACCACCGGATCCCCACCGCTACGTCTGGAAGCCCGTTCCGGCCGGAGACGCCAACGTGGCCCCGCTGGCGGTCCGCCTCCTGCGCACGGTGGCCGAACGGCAGCGCTGGCGCGCCCACATGGCCCAACTCCAGGCCCAAGCAGACGGCCAAGATCTTTCGGCAACTGAGGACCTGGGGAGGGCGGCATGACCCCCACCACGCTCCCCGACTGGGCTCAGGGCCGGTTGCTCACCGTGGAACAGGCCGCCGAACGGCTGAACACCTCGGTCCGCTTCCCTCGACGGCTGATCGAGGAACGGCGGATCGCCTTCATCCACGTCGGACGCAACGTCCGTATCCCCGAAGCGGCACTTGAAGCCTTCATCGCGACGGGGCTCGTCGAACCGATCACCACCACGCGCCGTAGGAGGGCCGCGTAATGGCCAAGACCGCACGTGCCACGCCCGAAGGGCCCAAGCGTCCCACCAAGTCCAGCTCGCCCAAGAGGCGCTTCGGTCGCGTCCGTCTGCTGCCCTCAGGTCGCTATCAGGTGCGCTACCCGGCACCTGACGGGATGGACCGACCAGCACCGTTCACCTTCGCCACCAAGGGCGAGGCGGACCGCTGGCTGGTGCTCAAAGAGGCGGAGATCCAGCGCGGAGAATGGATGAACCCGGACGGCGGCATGATCTCGTTCGAGGTCTTCGCGACCCAATGGATCGATGACCGGGTGATCAAGAGGACCACGGAGGGGCTCTATCGAAGTCTCCTCAAGAATCACCTCATGCCGACCTTCGGCAAGCGGCAGATCGGCGAGATCAAGGACGCGGACGTCCGGCAGTGGCGCAAGGAACGCCTCGGCGCGGTGGGACAGTCCACGGTGGCCAAGGCGTACCAGCTCCTCAAGTCGATCATGAACACGGCGGTGGCCGACGAGCTGATCCGGCGCAACCCCTGCCGGATCAAGGGGGCGTCTGTCCCTGACACTCCGGAGCGGCCGGCGATCCCGCTGGCCAAGGTGCTGGAGATCGCCGACGCCGTACCCGAGCGATACCGGGCGCTCGTGCTCCTTGGCACCTTCACCAGCCTCCGGTGGGGCGAACTGGCCGGGCTCCGCCGTAAGAACCTCGACCTGGACGCGGCCGTTGTCCGTGTCGTCGGCACACTGGCCGAACTGAACGGCGGCAAGCTCGTAGACGACACGCCCAAGTCCCGGGCCGGTCGTCGGGTGGTGGCCATCCCTCCGGAGATCCTCCCCGACCTTCGGAGGCATCTGGAGCGGTACGCCGAACCAGGAGAGAACGGCCACGTCTTCATCGGCCCCAAGGGCGGCCTGCTGCGGCGCTCGGCCTTCCGGCGCATCTGGAACAAGGTTCAGATCAAGGTGGGGCTGCCCGATCTTCACTTCCACGACCTCCGGCACGCGGGAAACACCCTCGCCGCGTCCACAGGGGCGAGCCTGCGGGAGCTGATGACCCGTATGGGCCACTCCTCCACGCGAGCGGCGCTGATCTACCAGCACGCGACACAGGACCGTGACCAGGCCATCGCGCAGGCGCTCGGCCAAGCGTTGAAGGGGGCACGGAAGGAGCACGGAAAAAAGGCATCGGGCACGCAACGGGCACGAAAGATCAAGAAGAAATAGCGGAGATCACAAAGGCCAGGTCGCCTCATGGGGCTGACCTGGCCTTTTGCCTGTGGAGCGGACGACGGGAATCGAACCCGCGTAGCTAGTTTGGAAGACTAGGGCTCTACCATTGAGCTACGTCCGCGCGAACCGGTCGAACTCTGGTCTAGACTTCATCCGGTCGTCAGGGCGTAAGCGTACCGGAGTCCCGGAGCGCATGCGCACTCGGCGAGGCGGGGCGTGGCGCAGCTTGGCAGCGCGCTTGCTTTGGGAGCAAGAAGTCGCAGGTTCAAATCCTGTCGCCCCGACCAGCTCAAAGGCCCTTTCCCAACCGGGAAAGGGCCTTCTGCTTCGATTGCGGCTTTTTTCGCGTGAACGGAGGCGTCAGCCCGTCAGCGTGAGCGGGTTGACCAGGTCGGCGTAGACGAGCAGGCCGGCCATGATCATCATGACGAACGCAATCGCGTACGTCAGCGGCAGCACCTTCGCGATGTCCACGTACGCGGGCTCCGGCCGCCGCATGATCTTGGCGTACGCCCGCTTGACGCCCTCCCACAGCCCGCCGGCGACGTGGCCGCCGTCGAGCGGCAGCAGCGGGATGAGGTTGAACAGGCCGATCGCCAGGTTGAACCCGGCCAGCAGGTTGACGAAGATGGCGATCTTCTTCTCGTTGGACAGGTCGGAGGCGAGGATCTCGCCGCCCATGCGGCCCGCGCCGACCACGCCCACCGGGCCCTCGGGGTCGCGTGCCTCGCCGGAGAAGGCCGCCTGCCAGACGCCGACCATCTTCTGCGGCAGATTGACGATCGAGCCCGCCACCCGGCCCGTCAGCTCGCCCATGTAGCCGAGGACCTGGCCGATGCTCTGCTGCTGCATGACCTCGGTGGGCAGCACGCCGAGGAAGCCGACGTTCTTGTCGATCTTCTTCGGGTCCTGGAGGTTGGGGCGGTCCTGGGCGATGAGCGTGACGTTGAGCGTCATGGGCTTGCCGTCGCGGACGATGCCGAGCGCGACCGGACCGGGTCCGTGGGAGCGGATCAGGCGGGTGGCGTCCTCCCAGGAGACGATCTTCTGGCCGTCGAAGGCGACCATGCGGTCGCCGGGCTTCATGCCCGCCTGGGCGGCGGGGGTGGGCTTGTCGGTGGACTTGCACGTGGTGCGGTGCTCCGAGATCGGGATCACGCACGTGTCGGTCTCGGGCGACACGACCGGCGCCCAGGTGGGCAGGCCGATGCCGACCAGCAGGATGCTGAAGAAGATGAACGCGAGCACGAAGTTCATCGCCGGGCCGCCGGACATGATGATGACCTTCTGCCACCACTTCTTCCGGTAGAAGACCCGGTCCTCGTCGCCGGGGCGCACCTCCTCCTGCGCGGCCTCGCGCGCCGAGTCGATGAGGCCCTGGAACGGCCCCGTGGAGGTGCTCCGGAGCTTGGCCGGGTCGTCGCCCGGGCGCGGCGGCAGCATGCCGATCATGCGGATGTAGCCGCCGAACGGGATCCACTTGATGCCGTACTCGGTCTCGCCCTTCCGCCGCGACCAGGCCGTCGAGCCGAAGCCGACCATGTACTGGGTCACCTTGACGCCGAAGATCTTGGCCGGCACGAGGTGGCCGATCTCGTGCAACGCGATGGAGAACATCAGCCCGAGGAGAAAGAGGATGATCCCCACGATGTAGAGCCAGTTCATCTATGCGCGCTCCGTAGCCGACGACAGGGGTGGACGAACCGTCCGACAGCCCCAGAGTAGTCGAACGAGCCCTGCTCCACGGCTTGCGTGCCATTTAGAGAGGATTGACAGCCCGCTATCAAACAATCACTCTGAGTTACGACGGAGGGGGACGTCTTGATTCGGATACTGATAGCCGAGCACCTGCCCTTGGTCCGGCGCGGCCTGCTCGCCACGTTGAGCGCCGAGCCCGATCTGCGCGTCGTCGCCGAGGTCGGGTGCCCAGAGGAGGCGGTGCGGGCCGCGCTGGCGTGCGGGCCGGACGTGGCGGTCGTCGACCTCGACCTGCCGGGGCTGCCCGTGGCCGTCCAGTTGGCCGAGCAGGCGCCGCGCTGCGGGGTGCTGATGCTGTCGGCCCAGCCCAACCCCGGCCAGGTGCGCAAGGCGCTGTCCGGGCCGGCGCTGGGGTTCATGAGCCTGTGCGTACGGCCGGAGCGCCTGGCCGAGGGGGTGCGCCAGGTCGCGGAGGGCCGCCGGGCCATCGAGGCGGAGCTGGCCGTGGCCGCGTTCCAATGCGCGACGAACCCGCTGACCCGGCGGGAGCTCGACGTGCTGCGGATCGCCGCGGGCGGGGCGCGCTCCACGGAGATCGCCGATCAGCTCTTCCTGTCGGTGGGCACTGTGCGTAACCATCTGTCGCGGATCATGTGCAAGACGGGCGCCCGCAACCGTCTCGACGCCGTACGCATCGCGAGCGACTCCGGGTGGATCTGAGACGGGTCCGGTGGAGCCGCGCCGCTCCGCCGGGCCCGAACCCCTAGAGGATCTCAGCACCGCGAGCACGCTGCCAGTGAGCGCCATCACGACCGCCCCGTGTGAAACGTCACCGGGCGGGAGCGGCCTAGGGCCGCCAGATCAGCACGAGCGCGCAGTCGTCGTTGTGACCCGAGGCCATGGCGTTGACCAGGGCCCTGGCGCCGTCGCGGAAGCCGGACGGCAGCAGCCGCTCCGCCTCGCCGAGCAGCCGGTCGAGGCCGGCGTCGATGTCGCGCCCCGGCTGCTCGATCAGCCCGTCGGTGTAGAGCAGCAGCGCGTCGCCCTTGCGCAGGGTGCCGCTGTCGGGCTCGCAGTGCAGGTCGGGGACGACGCCGAGCACCACGCCCTTGGCCGAGGCCACCTGCCAGTTTCCGGTGCCCGCGTCGAACTTCACCACCGGCGGGTGACCGGCCGAGGTGATCGTGTAGTCGCCGGTGTCGAGGTCGAGGCGTACGTGCACCGCGGTCACGAAGCCTTCGTCGCCCCGCTGCCGGTGCAGGTAGGTGTTGCACGCGGGCAGGAAGTCCTCGACCGAGCCGAGCAGCCCGCCGAACGTGCCCGACAGCAGCAGCGCCCTGGTGCCCGCGTCGACGCCTTTGCCGGACACGTCGACCAGCGCGATCTCGACGGAGTTGCCGTCGCGCATGGAGACCAGGAAGTCGCCGCCGAACGAGGACCCGCCCGCCTGCTTGAGCACGACCTTGCCGCCCCAGTCCTTGGGCAGCGCGGGCAGCTCGCCCTGGCTCTTGAGCCGGTCGCGCAGCTCCAGCAGCATCGCGTCGCCGCGCAGCCCCTGAACGCCCAGCTTGCCCCTGGTGCGCGCCATGAGCACGGCCAGCACCGTGGTGAACCCGATCGTCACCATGAGCCCCAGACCGACACGGCCCACGCCCAGCGTGATCGCGATGTAGCCGAGCGCGACCCCGACCCCCACCAGCAGCTTGACCAGGCTGCCCAGGCGGAGCTGGAGCCCGCCGACCAGGGTGACCAGGATGAGCAGCGACGGCGAGAACCATTCGGTCGACACCTTCGCCGCCAGGAACCCGATGACGAGCGCGAGCGCCGTCAGCGCGACGAGCAGATTGCGGTCGCGGGCCAGCGGGCCACGCCGGACGAACCGCACGGCAGCCACCAGAAACGGCACCCGCACCAAGACCGCGCGGACCCGTGGCGGGATCAGCGGCGCCGGACGGGTACTCATGATGCGCCTGACTGTATCGGTCTGACCCGTGTTTGGGCAGCCCACTTGACCAAGGCCTTGATCATTAAGCACGTATATTGGGTGGCCGTCCCCCTTTGCCCGCTCCTACCGTGGACAGATGACGTATCCGATCCGTCCGATTGACGAGTCCGAGTGGCCGGTCTACTTCTCGGTCCTCGAAGAGGCGTTCGGCTGGACGCCCCACCCCCAGCAACGGGACCGGTTCAAGGCGGAGACCGAGTTCGATCGCACACTGGCGGCCTTCGACGGCGAGGTCATCGCGGGGGTCACCGCCGCCCTGAGCTTCACCATGACCGTCCCCGGCGGCCGGCTCCCCGTCGCGGGCGTGACGAGCGTCGGCGTGCTCCCCTCGCACCGCCGCCGCGGCATCCTTTCCGCGCTGATGCGCCGCCAGCTCGCCGACGTCCGCGAGCGCGGCGAGAGCGTCGCCGCCCTCTACGCCTCCGAACCCGCCATTTACGGCCGGTACGGGTACGGCAAGGCCGCGCAGGAGCTGTCGTTCCGCATCAGCAAGACCGGCTCGGCCTTCGTCAGGAACGCCCCGGTGGACCCGTCGCTGAGGATCAGGGTGGCCACCCCCGCCGACGTCCGCGCCGAGCTGGAGCGGGTGTTCGCCTCCGTCGTGACCCGGCACCCGGGACGCTTCGAGCGCCTGCCGCACGCCTGGGACGCGGTGCTGGCCGACGAGGAGTTCGACCAGCGCGGCAACGGGCCGCTGCGCTCGGTGCTCGCCGAGGACGACGGCGGCGTGCGCGGCTACGCGCTGTTCCGCATCAAGGGGTCCTGGGACGCCAACGGCATCCCCGACGGGGAGCTGAAGCTGCAGGAGCTGGAGGCGACCGATCCGGCGGCCTACGCCCTGCTCTGGCGCAGCGTCCTGGACCGCGACCTCGTCTCCAAGGTCGAGGCGGGCGGCAGGCCCGCGGACGACCCGCTGATCGCGCTGATCGCCGACCAGCGCCAGCTCCGCGCGACCTGGGCCGACGAGCTGTGGGTTCGCGTGGTCGAGGTCGACAAGGCGCTGACCGCCCGCGCCTACTCGGCGCCGGTGGACGTGGTGATCGAGGTCGAGGACGACGTGTGCCCGTGGAACGCCCGCCGCTGGAGGCTGACCGCCGACCCGACCGGCGCCGAGTGCAAGCCGGCCGAGGAGGAGCCGGACGTGACGCTGCCGGTGGTCGCGCTCGGTTCGGCGTACATGGGCGACGGCCTGCTCGTGGAGTCGATGGAGGCGGGCCTGCTGCGCGAGCACTCCCGCGGCTCGGTGCGCGCGCTGGCCACCGCGATGTCGTGGAGCCCGAAACCGTGGTGCGGCCACGTCTTCTGACGGCCCCGGCCCCGGCTCCGACGGCGTAAGGTCGAGGGCATGGCATTGCAGAGCCTGCAGATCACCGCGACCGTCGCCATGCGCGCCCGCGACGTGTCGAAACCGTCGAAGGAGCAGCAGGAGGCCGCCGACCGGCGGCCTCTGCGCGACGAGATGCCCAGGCGCGACGTCAAGCGCAAGGGCTGAGGGCTAGGGCAGCGAGGGCAGCTGGCCGATCGTCTCGTACGTGGTCAGCTGCGCGATGCGCCTGCTGTGGCGCTCGCTGCCGGAGAACGCCGTGCCCAGGAAGACCTCCACGAACCTGGTGGCGTCTTCCACGGAGTGCATGCGCGCGCCGACGCTGATCACATTGGCGTTGTTGTGCTCGCGGGCCAGGCTGGCCGTCTCCTCGCTCCAGGCCAGCGCGGAGCGGATGCCGCGTACCTTGTTGGCGGCGATCTGCTCGCCGTTGCCGGAGCCGCCGATGACCACCCCCAGGCTGCCGGGGTCGCCCGCGACGCCCTCGGCGGCGCGCAGCACGAACGCGGGATAGTCGTCCTCGGCGTCGTAGACGAAGGGACCGCAGTCGGTCACCTCGTGACCGTGGTCCTTCAGCCAGGACACGAGGTGGTTCTTGAGCTCATAGCCGGCATGGTCGGCACCGATGTAGACACGCACCCGCCCAGTCTTCCACAGCCCCCGCCGGTGGGCCGCGCTGGCTAGAGTAAGGACCCCTACCGTTGTCCAGTCCTTACGAAAGTAGAAATCCATGCGTGAGATCCGCGTCATCGGCGATCCGGTCCTGCGCACGCCCGCCGAGCCCGTGACGGATTTCGACCGCGAGCTGCGCCGGCTGATCGACGAGATGTTCCAGTCGATGTACGCGGTCCACGGCGTGGGCCTGGCCGGCCCGCAGATCGGCGTGTCGCGCCGGCTGTTCGTGTACGACATCGCCGGGCGCAAGGGCCACGTGATCAACCCGGTGCTGACCGTCGACGACCTGGAGGAGGTGACGGACGAGGAGGGGTGCCTGTCCGTGCCCGACCGGCAGACGCGGGTGCCGATCTACGCCCCGGTGGCGCGGGCCGCGGGTGTGACCGTCGAGGGGATCGACCGGCTGCAGCGCCCGGTACGGATCAAGGCCCGCGGATCGCTGGCGCGCTGCTTCCAGCACGAGACCGAGCATCTCGACGGCAAGCTGTACGTCGATCGCCTGCCGCGAAACGAGGCCCGCACGATCATGCTCAGAGCATAGGTTGGGCGCATGAGCATACTTTCCGGGAAAGGTGCGTTGGTCACAGGAGGATCCAGGGGCATCGGCAAGGCCATCGTGGAGCGGCTGACCGCCGACGGGGCGGAGGTCGTCTTCTGCTACGAGCGTTCGGCCGAGGCCGCGGAGCAGGTCGCCAAGGAGACGGGCGCGCACGCCGTACAGGCGGATCTGGGCAGCAAGGAGGATCTGGCGCGGCTGTTCGGCGCGGCCGAGTCGCGGCTGCCCGGGCTCGACATCCTGGTCAACAACGCCGCCGCCGTGCTCGGGCAGAAGCCCATGGCGGAGATCACGGACGAGGAGTACGAGCGGGTGTTCGCGGTCAACACCCGGGCGGTCTACCTGGCCATGCAGTGGGCCGCGCGGGTGATGCGCGACGGCGGGCGCATCGTCAACATCTCCACGCTCAACACCCAGGTGCCCGCTCCCGCCCTGACGCTCTACTGCGGCAGCAAGGGGGCCGTCGAGCAGTTCGCCAAGGTGGCGGCGCGGGAGCTGGGCGGGCGCGGGATCACCGTCAACGTGGTCTCGTCCGGCGCCACCGACACCGACATGCTGCGGGGCGCCAATCCGCCGGAGGCGCTGGAGCGGACCGCGGCGATGACGGCGCTGCAGCGGCTCGGGCAGCCCGGCGACATCGCCTCCGTGGTCGCCTTCCTGGCGGGACCGGACGGGCGCTGGATCACCGGGCAGAACCTGAACGCCACGGGTGGCCTGCTCGTCTGACCCGACCCCTTCACCTCGGCGCCGCCCCTCGCTCAGGGGCGGCGCCGACCTGGCGGACACCGGCGACACGCCGCGCACGGCCGATGGCGGGCACGGCGCGAACGGACGGCGCGGGGCCGTTACAGCTGCATGGCCTTGGTCTCGAGGTATTCCTCCAGCCCCTGCTCCCCCAGCTCGCGCCCCACCCCCGACTGCTTGTAGCCGCCGAACGGGGCCAGCGGGTTGAAGCGGCCGCCGTTGATGGCCACCTGCCCCGTGCGCAGCCGCCGGGCGACCGCGACCGCGCGGTCCTCACTGGCGGCCCAGACCGCTCCGGCCAGGCCGTACTTCGTGTCGTTGGCGATCGCGACGGCGTTGTCCTCGCTCGTGTACGGGATCAGCGACAGCACCGGCCCGAAGATCTCCTCCTGCTCGATCGTCATCCCCGGCTCCACCCCCGCGAACACGGTGGGCTCCACGTAGTAGCCCCGCTCGTGGGGCCGCTCGGTGCCGCCGGTCACCAGCCTGGCGCCCTCCTCCTGGCCCCGGTTGATGTAGCGGACCACGCGGTCGCGCTGGACGGCGGAGACCAGGGGGCCGATCCTGGTGGACTCGTCGAAGGGGTCGCCGACGGTGTAGCCGCGCGCCGCCGCGACGGCCAGGCGGACGGCCTCGTCGTACTGGTCGCGGTGGACGATCATCCGGGTCCACGCCGAGCAGGTCTGGCCGGCGTTGACGAAGCAGTTGGCGACGCCGACCTTGACGGCCAGCGCCAGGTCGGCGTCGGGGAGGATGATGTTCGCCGACTTGCCCCCGAGCTCCAACGCGACCCGCTTGACGGACTCGGCGGCGAGCGAGGCCACCCTGCGCCCGGCGGCGGTCGAGCCGGTGAAGGAGACCATGTCCACCTCGGGGTGGGCGGCCATGGCCTCGCCGACGACCGGGCCGCGCCCGCTGACCAGGTTGAACACGCCCGCCGGCAGGCCCACCTCGGCGAAGATCTCCGCCAGCGCGTACGCCGCCAGCGGCGCCACCTCGCTCGGCTTGAGCACCACGGTGCAGCCGGCGGCCAGCGCGGGCGCCACCTTGCAGACGATCTGGTGCAGCGGGTAGTTCCACGGCGTGATCGCGGCCACCACCCCGACGGGCTCCTTGACCACCATCGAGTTGCCCACGCGTGACTCGCGGGGATGGCTCTCGGCCAGCCGCGCGTAGGAGGACAGCACGCCCGCCGGCATCAGCGTCTGCACCTTGCGCGCGAAGCCCAGCGGCGCTCCCATGTCGGTGGCGATCGTCTTGGCGATCTCCTCGGAGCGCTGCTTCAGCAGCTCGGCGGCGTCGGCGAGCAGCTTGCCGCGCTCCGAGGCGGCCGTTTCCGACCAGCCGGGGAAGGCCTTTCGAGCGGCGCCCGCGGCCGCCTCGACGTCGTCGGGAGACCCCGCGGGCACGCGGTCGACGATCTCTTCCGTGGCCGGGTTGACGACGTCGATGAACCCGTCCGACGCCGAAGCGGTCCAGGAGCCGCCGATGTACAGCTGACGCATAGCCACCATCCTGTCAGCACCTCAGATGGCGGTGGGAGTCTCATCCTGAGGCGGGGATAAGTCTTCTCCACCGCAAGCTGCGTTCTTCCGTCAGCGTACGACGATTGGCCCCCCGAGAATGAGAGGGTTAGTCGAATTCGGGCCGCTTTGTGCGGCTGCGCTTGAGCTCGAAGAAGTCCTCGAAGGAGGTGACGGCGAGCACGCCGTCCCAGAGCCGGCCCGCTTCCTCACCCCTGATGATCTTGGTGATCACCGGGCCGAAGAAGGCGTTGGCGCCGACCCGGATGACCGGGGTGCCGACCTCCTGGCCGACGAGGTCGATGCCCTCGTTGTGGGAGGTGCGGATGGCCTCGTCCCATTCGTCGGAGTCGATGGCCTCGATGAGCTCCTTCTCGATCCCCGTCGCCTCGAGCGCGCCCGCGATGACCTCGCGCAGACGCTCCGGCTCCTTGCTCAGGCCCTGGTTGTGCAGGCGGGTGCCGAGTTCGGTGTAGAGCGGCCCGAGGATCTGGTCGCCGTGCTTGGCGGCCGCGGCGGCCACCACCCGGACGGTGCCCCTGGCCCGCTCGGTCGACTTGCGGTACTCATCCGGGATGTCCTTGTCCACGTTGAGGACGTAGAGGGACATGATGCGCCAGCGAGGCTCGATGGGACGGACCTTCTCGACTTCGAGAAGCCATCGTGACGTGACCCATGCGAAGGGACAGGCAGGATCGAACCACAGATCCACGGGAATCTTTTCGCTCATGTGGACCCGTAACCTGAGGTGGATCGAGTCCTATTCCCAGCGTGACACGATTCCGACAAACTTCGATGAAGTGGTGAAAAGGAGCGCAACTTGGCAGGCAACCTGACCCGGGACGAGGCTCGTGAGCGCGCCCGGTTGCTGAAGGTGGAGTCGTACGAGGTCGCACTCGACCTGACCGAGGGGGACGAGCGCTTCGAGAGCGTCACGACGACCCGCTTCACCAGCGCCAGGCCAGGCGCGTCCACCTTCATCGACCTGCACGGCGCCCATGTGCGCAAGGTGACGCTCAACGGCGTGGACCTCGACGTGTCCGCCTATGACGAGGAGAAGGGCCGCTTCCCGCTCCCGTCGCTGGCCGAGTCGAACGAGCTTCGCGTGGACGCCGACTGCAGCTACATGCGCACCGGCGAGGGCCTGCACCGATTCGTCGACCCGGTGGACAAGAAGGTCTACCTGCACAGCCAGTTCGAGACGGCCGACGCGCACCGCATGTACGCCTGTTTCGACCAGCCCGACCTCAAGGCCACCTTCCAGCTCACCGTGCTGGCCCCGGCCGACTGGGAGGTCGTCTCCAACGCCGCCGCCTCGGCGGTCGAGGAGCTGGCGGAGCAAGGCGGCAAGCACGGGGCGGTGGCCCCGGCCAGGCGGTGGGAGTTCCCGCCCACGGCGGCCATCTCGACGTACATCACCGCGCTGGTGGCGGGGCCGTACCACAAGGTGACCTCGGAGCACGACGGCATCCCGCTGGGCATCTACTGCCGGGCCTCGCTGGCCGAGCACCTCGACCCCGACAACATCCTCGAGGTCACCAGGCAGGGCTTCGACTTCTTCCACAAGGTGTTCGGGGTGCGCTACCCGTTCGGGAAGTACGACCAGTGCTTCGTGCCCGAGTTCAACGCCGGCGCCATGGAGAACGCGGGCTGCGTGACGTTCCTGGAGGACTACGTCTTCCGCTCCCGCGTCACCGACGCGGTGGTCGAGCGGCGCGCCGAGACGATCCTGCACGAGATGGCGCACATGTGGTTCGGCGACCTGGTCACCATGCGCTGGTGGGACGACCTGTGGCTGAACGAGTCGTTCGCCACCTACATGTCCGTCCTGGCGCAGGCCGAGGCGACCAGGTGGGGCAAGGGCGCGTGGACCACGTTCGCGAACGTGGAGAAGGCCTGGGCCTACCGCCAGGACCAGCTCCCCTCGACCCACCCCATCGCCGCTGACATCCCGGACATGCAGGCGGTCGAGGTCAACTTCGACGGCATCACGTACGCCAAGGGCGCCTCGGTGCTCAAGCAGCTCGTGGCCTACGTCGGCCTGGACAACTTCCTGGCCGGCGTGCGCGACTACTTCGCCGAGCACGCCTGGGGCAACACCGAGCTGAAGGACCTGCTCAACGCCCTGGAGCGGACCTCGGGCCGCGACCTGTCGTCCTGGTCGAAGGAGTGGCTGGAGACGTCCTGGGTGAACACGCTGCGGCCCGCGTTCGAGGTGTCCGGCGGCCGGTTCACCGGCTTCGAGGTGGTGCAGGAGGCGCCCGCCGAACACCCGACGCTGCGCTCGCACCGGGTCGCGATCGGCCTGTACTCGCTGGTGGACGGCGAGCTGAAGCGGACCAAGCGGGTCGAGCTGGACGTGGTCGGCCCTCGTACGAGTGTGGCCCAGCTGGTCGGCGAGGAGCAGCCGGACCTGGTGCTGCTCAACGACGACGACCTCACCTACGCCAAGATCCGCCTCGACGATCGCTCGATGCGGACGCTGGTCGACGGCGGCATCGCGGCGTTCACCGAGTCGCTGCCGCGGGCCCTGTGCTGGTCGGCGGCCTGGGACATGACCCGTGACGGCGAGATGGCCACGCGCGACTACGTCAGGCTCGTCATCTCCGGCGCCGCCACGCTCAAGGACATCACGGTCCTGCAGGCGGTGCTGCGGCAGGCGCGCATGGCCGTCCAGCAGTACGCGGACCCGGCCTGGCGGGCCGAGGGCCTGTCGCTGCTGGCCGCGGAGCTGCGCGAGCGGCTCGCCCAGGCCGCGCCGGGCTCCGACCACCAGCTAGCGTTCCTGCAGGCGTTCGGGCCGGTGGCCACCTCCGGCGCTGACCTCGACCTGCTGCAGCGCATCCTCGACGGCTCCGAGGTGCCCGAGGGCCTGAGCGTGGACGCCGACCTGCGCTGGTCGCTCGTGCACGCGCTGGTCACCGGCGGGCGGCTGGGCGAGGCCGACATCGACGCCGAGCTTGAGCGGGACCCTACGGCCACGGGTGAGCGGTCGGCGGCGCAGTGCCGGGCCGCGATCCCGACCGCCGAGGCCAAGGCGGCCGCCTGGGAGCGGGTCGTGGGCGGCAAGCTGGCCAACCACATCGCGCGTACGACGATCGCCGGGTTCCAGGACGCGCACCACCCCGAGCTGCTGGCGCCGTACCGGGAGAAGTACTTCGCCGAAGTGGGGCGGATCTACCGGGAGTGGACGTTCGACCAGGCGTCGAACTTCGCGGTGGGGTGCTTCCCCGCGCTGCTCATCGAGCCGGAGACGGTGCGGGCGGCGCAGGACTACCTGGCGGCCGAGCAGCCGCCGCAGGCGCTGCGGCGGCTGATCCTGGAGGGCGCCGACGGCGTCAGCCGCGCGCTGCGCAACCGGGAGAAGGACGCCGAGTCCGCCTGAAGCACCGAAAGGACCCCCGCCACACGGCGGGGGTCCTTTCGTGTGTCCGGGGGTTGACAGCCGCCCGCACCGAGGGGGATATTTCGGGACTAACTTTACTTCTGAAGAAAGTCCCCTATCGCATGGTAAGCACCGATCGCGGCGACCTCACCCGGACGGCGATCCTCGCCCTGCTGGGCACGGTCGGGCCGCTCAGCCGCAGCGAGATTGCGCGCCGGCTCGACCTCAGCCCGGCCACCGTCACCCAGCTCACGCGCGAGCTCATGGGGCACGGGATGCTCGAGGAGCTCGACCTGAAGCCGTCGCGCGGCGGGCGGCCCGCCGTGCGGCTGGGGCTGGTGGGCAGCGCGGGGCGGGCGCTGGGCGTCAAGGTGACGGCCGATCACCTGGTGCTCGTCGACGTGCGGCTCGACGGGGAGGTGCTGGGCTCCTGGGAGCGACCCTTCGACCCGGCCGCGCCCGACGCGCTCGACTCGCTGGCCGGGGCGATCTCGTCCGTGGTGGCGGAGAGCTCGGCCGACGCGCGGACGCCGCCGCTGCTCGGGGTCGGGGTCGGGGTGCCCGGCAACGTGAACGACCAGGCGGCCGGGACGGTGAACGCGCCCACGCTCGGGTGGCAGGCCATGGCGGTGGGCGAGTGGCTGCGCCGCCGGCTCGAACTTCCGGTGCTGGTGGAGAACGACGTGAACGCGCTGGCGGCGGCCGAGCGGCTGTACGGGCGGGGGCGTACGCACCGGGACTTCCTCGTGGTGACGATCGGGCGCGGCGTGGGCGCGGCGATCGTGGCGGACGGGCGGGTGTACCGGGGCGCGCGCGGCGGCGCGGGCGAGTTCGGCCACCTGCCGGTGGACCCCGGCGGGCCAGTGTGCGGGTGCGGGGCCCGGGGCTGCCTGGAGGCGTACGTCGGCGCCGCGGGCCTGGTCGCGGCGGCCCGGGCCAAGAACGTTCATCTCGACCTGCCGGCGCTCGGACGGGCCGCAGCGGGGGGCGACGCGGGGGCGCGGGAGGTGTTCGCCGAGGCCGGGGCCATCCTGGGCCGGGCCACCGCCGGGCTCATCAACGTCGTCGACCCCGAGGTCGTGGTGGTGCTCGGCGAGGGGACGTCCGACTGGCCGCTCTGGCGGGCGAGCTTCGACGCGGCGCTCAGGGCGCAGCTCTACCCGGGCCGGCGCGACATCTCCGTCGAGGTGGAGAGTTGGGACGACACGAGCTGGGCCCAGGGCGCGGCCGCCCTGGTGCTGGCCACCCCGTTCGACGCGGCGGGGGCGGCGGGCGAGCAGGGCCGCCTGGTACGCGCCCGCCTGATCGGAGCGGCGCCGTGACCCTGACCGCCGCCCCGCCCGAGGCCCCGGCCACCCGCGCGCGCCCGCGCGAGAAGGGCTGGCGGTACGGGCTCACCGTCGCCGTGTTCCTGCTCCCGAGCCTCGTCCCCCTGACCCTCTACACGCTGGTCCCGATGCTCGGCTCGCTCTGGACCAGCCTGCACGAGTGGGACCTCATCACCGAGATGCGCTGGGTCGGCCTGGACAACTACGCCGAGCTCATCGGCGACCCCGGGACCCGGGCGGCCTTCCTGCACACGCTCTCGTTCATCGCCGGCTACCTGCCGCTCGTCTACGTCGGCGGGCTGGGCCTGGCCGTGCTGCTGAACCGGGCGATGCGGGGCCGGAGCCTGCTGCGCGGCGTGTACTTCCTGCCGGTGATCACGAGCTGGGTGGTCGTCGCGCTGATGTGGAAGTGGCTGCTCAACCCCGCCGGCGGCATCGTCGACTGGGCGCTCGGCCTGCTCGGGATCAGCGGCCCCGGCTGGTGGACCGACCCGGACTGGGCGATGCCGTCGATCATCCTCGCCTCGGCCTGGAAGGACCTGGGCTTCGTGATGATCATCCTGCTCGCCGGGCTGCAGGCGATCCCCCGCGAGTACCAGGAGGCCGCCATGGTGGACGGCGCGTCGGCCTGGCGCAGGTTCCGGCACATCACGCTGCCGCTGCTGTCCCCCTCGACGTTCTTCGTGATCGTGATCTCGCTGATCAACGGCTTCCAGGTCTTCGACCAGGTCAAGATCATGACCGGCGGCGGTCCCGGAGGCGCGACGCAGGTGGTGGTGTCGCAGATCTACGACCTCACCTTCAGGTACGGCCGGGCCGGCGCGGCCTCGGCGCTGTCGTGGCTGCTGTTCGCCGTGGTGCTGCTGGTGACAGTCGTGCAGATCCGGGGCCAGCGGCGGTGGGTGACCTATGGGTAGGGCGCGAGGATGGATCCGCAGCGAAGCGAGGACATCCATCCGAACCCGCCGAGCGGGGCTCGGCCAGATAGCGCGCCACTCGCTCGTCGGGCTGGGCGCACTGGCGATGCTGTTCCCGTTCGCGTGGGCGGTGATCACGTCCATCACGCCCGGTGACGCGGTGCTGGCCGTGCCGCCCGACTTCACGCCCGAGGGCGCGAGCCTCGACGCGTACGGCAAGCTGCTGGAGACGCTGCCGTTCTGGCGCATCGTGCTCAACAGCGCCTGGATCGGGGCCGCCTCCACCGCCCTGCAGCTCGTCACGAGCGCGATGGCGGCCTACGCCTTCGCCCGGCTGCCGTTCCCCGGCAGGGGCGCGTTGTTCGCGGTCTATCTCGCGACGCTGATGATGCCGCTGCCGGTGCTGGTCGTGCCGCTGTTCATCGAGATGCGCACGTTCAACCTGGTCGACACGTACTTCGCGCTGCTCGCGCCGACGATCGCCTCGGCGTTCGGGGTGTTCCTGCTGCGGCAGGCGATCAATCAGGTGCCGCGGGAGTTCGACGAGGCGGCGGTGCTGGACGGTGCCGGACATTTCCGGATCTTTCTGTACGTGGTGCTGCCGCTGATCCGCCCGGCGCTGGCCACGTTCGCCATCTTCGGCTTCATGGCCAGCTGGAACAGCTACCTCTGGCCGCTGATCATCATCAAGTCGCCCGAGTTCATGACCCTCCCCCTGGGCCTGGCGACGCTGCACGGCCAGTTCACCACCGAGTGGGACGTGGTCATGGCGGGCTCGGTGACCAGCGTCGTACCGATCCTCGTCCTCTACGTCTTCGCGCAGAAGCACGTCATCGCCAGCGTCGCGCAGAGCGGGCTCAAGTAAAGGAATCCCCCCATGTCAAGACATTTCATCATCGTTGCGGCGGCCACCGCGCTGCTCGCCTCCGCCTGCGCCCAGGGCTCGGCCACGAAGGCCACGACCGGCACCGACGGCCGGGTGACGCTGCGGTACTTCACGTTCTCGGCGGCCCCCGACCACGTCAAAGACCTGGACAAGATCGAGAAGGCCTTCGAGAAGGAGAACCCGAAGGTGGACGTGGTCGTCGAGACCGCGCCGTTCGACGAGTACTTCACCAAGCTCCAGACCAGCATCGCGGGCGGCACCGCGCCAGACACGTTCGAGCTCAACTACGAGAACTTCGTCACCTACGCAGGCGCCGGCTCCCTGCTCGACCTCGGCGGCGTGGCGGGCGGCGGCGACACCTCGGTCTACGCCCAGGAGTCGCTCAACGCGTTCAAGCACGACGGCAAGCAGTACGCCCTGCCCGCGTCGTTCTCGACGGTCGTGCTCTTCTACAACAAGGACCTGTTCGAGAAGGCCGGGGTCGCCCTGCCCACGGCGGACTGGACCTGGGCCGACGAGCAGGCGGCCGCCGCGAAGCTGACCGACCGCAAGAAGGGCGTGTACGGCGACTTCCAGCCGGTGCAGTTCTTCGAGTTCTACAAGACGCTCAAGCAGGCGGGCGGCGAGTTCCTGTCGGCCGACGGGAAGAAGGCGGCGTTCGACAGCCCGCAGGGCGTCAAGGCGGCGCAGTGGCTGGTCTCCAAGGTGGGCAGGACCATGCCGACCGAGGCCGAGATCGGCGGCACCGCCGACTACGACACGAACCTCTTCAAGTCCGGCAAGCTCGCCATGTGGCACAACGGCATCTGGCAGTTCGCCGGGCTGAAGGACGTGCCGTTCGCGTGGGACGTGGTCGTCGAGCCCGGTGACGCCGCCAAGGCCAGCGCGGTCTTCCACAACGCGGTGGCCGCCTCGTCGAGCACGAAGCACGCCCAGGAGGCGGGGGCGTGGGCCCGTTTCCTGTCCTCGTCGGACACCGCGGCCACCACGCGCGTCGAGTCCTCCTGGGAGCTGCCGCCGGTGGCCGACCAGCAGGTGCTCGCCGGCTACCTCAAGGACCCGAAGCCGGCCAACCGGCAGGCCGTGTTCGACTCGCTCAAGTCCATCGCGCTGCCGCCGGTCATCAAGCGGCAGCAGGAGATGCAGGACGCGGTGACCAAGCAGCTCGGCGAGGCCGCGGCCGGGCGCAAGCCGGTGGCGGACGCCCTCAAGGCCGCCGCCGCCGACGTGGACGCCCTGCTCGGCTGATCTTTTAGGAGAGTTCTCGTTGTCCCTCGTCGCGCACAGCCTCGACGTGATCAAGAGGTGGCAGTCCCCCACCGGGGCCTATCCGGCCTCGCCCACCTTCTCCGCCTACCGCGGCTACTCGTGGCTGCGGGACGGGGCGTTCATCGCCGAGGGGGTGAGCAGGCACGGCGACGTGGCCGGGGCGAACGCCTTCCACGCCTGGTGCGCCCGGGTGGTCGCGGACCGGGCGGGCCAGGTGGACTCGCTGGTCTCGCGGGCCGCCCGGGGCGAGGCCGTACCGGTCGCGGAGATGCTGCCGACCCGCTTCACCCTCGACGGGGCGGACGGGGGCGACGACTGGTGGGACTTCCAGCTCGACGGGTACGGGACGTGGCTCTGGGCGCTGCGCGAGCACTGCGCGCGGCACGGCGCGGTGGTCCCCGGGGTCGAGAAGGGGGTCAGGACGGCCGTCCGGTACCTGGCGGCGTTCTGGCACCTGCCCTGCTACGACTGGTGGGAGGAGCACGTCGAGCGGCGGCACGTGGCCACGCTCGGCGCGATCCATGCGGGCCTGCGGGCCGCCGCCGCGCTCGGGGTGCTGAGCGCGGCCGAGGAGGCGTCGGCCGCGCAGGCGGTCGCGGGCATCGCGGCGCTGGTGGAGCGTGAGGGCCTCACCCGGGACGGGTCCGGCCCGCCGCGGCTGCGGAAGTGGCTCGGCGGCGACGCCGTGGACGCCAGCCTGCTCGCGTGCGTGGAGCCGTTCGGCCTCTACCCGGCCGCGCACCCGGTCGGGGCGGCGACGGTCGCCGCGGTGGAGCGCGCGCTCGCCAGGGACGGCGGGGTGTACCGCTACCTCGCCGACACCTTCTACGGCGGGGGTCGGTGGGTGCTGCTGGCCGGTTTCCTCGGCTGGAACCACGCCAGGGCGGGACGCCCCGCCGCGGCCCGGCGCCGGCTGGACTGGATGGCCGCCCAGGCCACCGCCGACGGCGACCTGCCCGAGCAGGTGTCCGACCTGCTGCTGGCGCCCGGGCGGCGGCAGGAGTGGCTCGACCGCTGGGGGCCCGTGGCCACGCCGCTGCTGTGGTCGCACGGCATGTATCTGATCCTCGCCGACGAGTTGGGAGTACACGCATGATCCGGCATCGGCCGCACGGCTCGGGGCACCCGTACGCCGAGACGGAGGACCAGCGCGTCCCGGCCAGACCCGTGGACGGGGAGCCGGTGGAGCTGCGGGTGCGGGCCTCGGCGAACGTGGTCGCCGTGGTGTGCGAGTGGGCCGCCGACGGCGCGCCGCCGGTCGAGCTCCCCCTGACCAGGCGCGACACGGGTGCGGGCCCAGGTGCGGGCCCAGGGGCGGACACTGACGGCGGGCATCTCGCCGCCGCCCAGGCCCGGGCCGCGCGGGCGGCCGCCGGGTCGTGGGCCGTCCGGACGCCCGCGCTGCGGGCCGGGCACCGGTACGCCTACCGCTTCCGCGCCACGACCGTCGGCGGCGCGACCCGTACGGGCAGGTGGTTCGAGGTGTCGGCGGCGAGCTGGTCGGACGCCGGCGGAAAGCTCGACGTCACCGGTGCCGACCGGATCGTGCCGGGGAGCGTGCGGTGGCTGTCGGACGGCGACGGGCCGCTGCGGGCGCGGTTCGAGCTGGCGCTGGGGCCGGAGGAGCACGTCGTGGGGTTCGGCGAGCGGTTCGACGCCGTGGACCAGCGCGGGCGCGAGCTGGACGCGGTCGTCTTCGAGCAGTACAAGGCGCAGGGGCGGCACGGCCGCACCTACCTGCCGATGCCGTTCGCGATGGTCGTGGGCGGGGCCGCGAGCTGGGGCTGGCACGTGCGGACCTCGCGGCGCACCTGGTACGACGTGGCCGCCTCCGCGCCCGGCCGAATTCTGGTGGAGGCCGAGGTGGGCCGGGACGGCGAGCTGGGCGTGCGCTTCCACGACGGCGACGCGCCCGCCGACGTCCTGCGGGGCTTCCTCGACGACGTCGGGCGGCCCACGGAGCTGCCGCCGTGGGTGTTCCGCCTGTGGGCCAGCGGCAACGAATGGAACACGCAGGAGCGGGTGCTGGCCGAGATGGACCGGCACCGCGAGCACGGCATCCCCGTGGGCGCGCTGGTCATCGAGGCGTGGAGCGACGAGAGCACGTTCACGGCGTTCAGAGGGGCCGAGTACGAGCCCTCCGAGGAGCCGCACCGCCTGGCCGACTACGCCTTCCCGCCCGACGGGCCCTGGCCCGACCCCAAGGGCATGGTGGACGAGCTGCACCGCAGGGACGTCAAGGTGCTGCTCTGGCAGATCCCGCTGCAGAAGACGCGCCCCCACCCGAGGCACCAGGCGGCCGTGGACGCCGGGCAGCTCGTCGAGCGCGGGTACGGCGTGCGCGAGCCCGACGGCCGCCCCTACCGCAACCGGGGCTGGTGGTTCCCGCTCGCGCTCATGCCCGACCTGTCCTCCCAGGAGGTGCGCGACTGGTGGACGGCCAAGCGCCGCTACCTGGTCGAGGAGGTGGGCGTCGACGGGTTCAAGACGGACGGCGGCGAGCACGCCTGGGGCCACGACCTGCGCTACGCCGACGGGCGCGACGGCGCGGAGGGCAACGGGCTGTTCCCCGTCCACTACGCGCGGGCCTTCGGCGACCTGCTGCGGTCGTGCGGCAAGGCGCCGGTGACGTTCAGCCGGGCCGGGTTCGCCGGGTCGCAGCCGCACGGCGCGTTCTGGGCCGGGGACGAGGACTCCACGTGGGAGGCGTTCAGGTCGTCGATCAGGGCCGGGATCACGGCCTCCGCCTGCGGGATCGTCTACTGGGGCTGGGACCTGGCCGGCTTCTCCGGCGAGGTGCCGGGGGCCGAGCTGTACCTGCGGGCGGCCGGGGCGGCGGCGTTCATGCCGATCATGCAGTACCACTCCGAGTTCAACCACCATCGCGCGCCCCTCAGGGACCGCACGCCGTGGAACGTCGCCGCCCGGACCGGGGACGAGCGGGTGATCCCGGTGTTCCGGCGGCTGGCCGAGCTGCGCGAGCGGCTGGTGCCGTACCTGGTGGAGCAGGCCCGTACGGCGGTCGGCGGTGGCGCCCCGCTCATGCGCGGCCTGTTCTTCGACCACCCGCGCGACCCGGGCGTCTGGCGGCATCCGCTGCAGTACAAACTCGGGGACGCGCTCCTCGTGACCCCTGTGACCGAACCCGGTATTTCGGAAATTTCGGTCTACCTTCCGGACGGCGAATGGGTCGACGTCTGGACCGGGCGCGACCTGGCGGGCGGCCGGGAGGTGACGCTGTCCGCCGAGCTCGATCGCCCGCCCGTCACCTGCGCGAAGACGCACTGGACACGCCTCGCGGGAGTGTTCACCGACTTGCCGATAGCATCCCGGGCACGATGTTAGCCTCGGGTACGTGCTTGGGGCCGGGACCACTCTCAATGATCGCTACGTGCTCGCCGGCCGTCTCGGCGGCGGCGGCATGGGCGAGGTGTGGCGTGCCGACGACACGGTTCTCGGGCGCGCGGTGGCGGTCAAGGTGCTCATGCCCGCGCTGTCGGAGAGCCCGGCCTTCACCCAGCGCTTCCAGAACGAGGCCCGCGCCATGGCCACGCTCCGGCATCCCGGCGTGGTCGACGTCTACGACTACGGCATCTGCGAGGTCGAGGACCGCCAGGTCAGCTTCCTGGTGATGGAATACGTGCGCGGCGAGTCGCTCGACCGCGTCCTGCGGCGCGGCCCGCTCGGCGCCGAGGCCACCATGCGGCTGGTCGGGGAGGTCGGCGACGCGCTGGCCGCCGCGCACGCGCAGGGCATCGTCCATCGCGACGTCAAGCCGGCCAACCTCATGATCAGGGCCGACGGCGGCGTGGTGCTCACCGACTTCGGCATCGCCCACTCGGCCTCGGCCGGTCATCTGACGGCCACGGGCACGATGCTCTGCTCGGCCGGCTACTGCGCCCCCGAGCTGGCCACGGCCAGCGACGTGACGCCGGCGGTCGACGTCTACGCCCTGGGCGTGGTGGCGTACGAGTGCCTGACGGGGGAGCTCCCGTTCCAGGGCGACACCCCCGTACAGATCATCTTCAAGCACCTCAACGCCCCCATTCCGCGCCTGCCCGACGACGTGCCACCAGGCCCGCGCCAGGTGGTGGCGCGGGCGCTGGAGAAGACGCCCGACCGGCGCTGGCCCTCGGCCGCGGCGATGGCGGAGGCCGCGCGCAGGGCGCTGGCCGCCCCGGACCGGCCGCTCGCACCGCGCCGTCACCGCACGATGCGGGCGGTGCTCACCGCGGCCGCCGCCGTGATCATCTCGGGGGTGGTGGCGGGGTCGGTCTGGCTGCGCCCGGCCGACCCGACGTCCACCGTCGAGGAGGTGCCGCCCACCGTGGATGCCACCTCGGTCACCGTCTCCCCGCCCTCGCCGAGCGTCAGGAAGCCGTCCACGCCCCCGGCCAGGCGCGCCCCGACCCCCAAGCCGACGGCTCACGGCAGCGTGACGCCCGCGCCGAGCCCCAGCGCCTCGGCCTCGGCCACCCCGACCGTGACGCCCACCCCCACGCCGACCGCCTCGGAGCCCGAGCCCACGGCGGAGCCGACCACGGCCGGCCCCGAGGAGCCGCCGACCGCCGACCCCACGATCAGCCACTCCTCGGGCGAGATCCAGTGCATCCGCTCGCCCTGCCCGTGACCCCCTGCCCGTGACCCCGCGCCCGTGACCCCGCGCCCGTGAGGCACTGCCCGTGACGCCCCGTCGCGTGGCCTCGGGCGCTCGCCGGTCGTGAGAGAGTCTCTGGATGGACTCGACTCGCGACCTGCTCATCGCCCTGGCCCGCCGCCATGCCTTCGCCGATCTCGGCGCGCTCGCGCCGGCCACGGAGATCGCCGAGGTGTGCGAGTTCGGGCATCGGCTGATCACCCTCGACGCCGAGGACTTCGCGGCCGAGGCCAAGGGCGTCCCGGCCGACCTGCGGCGGCGCGCGCGGGCGTGCCACATGCCGCAGACACCGCGCGAGCAGCCGCGCGGGGCGCTCGAGTCGCTGCGGCCCGCGTACGGCCTGCTGCTCGAAGTGATCGCCGTACGGTGGCACCGGCGCGAGCTGAGCCCGATGATCGCCGCGGTCCACATCGCCAGCGAATACCTGCCGCTGCTGGCCTTCGAGCCCCAGCTCGGCCACGCCGGCGACCCGGCCCGCTGGCCCGAAGGGCTGAGCGCGCCGGGCAGCCGCTTCGGCGTGATCGGCGACCGGGAGTGCGACCACACCAAGTCCGAGCAGTCCGCCACCAACCGGACGCTGCGGGTGTCGGTCGAGCCGGGCGAGGGCTGGCGCGCGTACTTCGACCGGCAGCACAGCCAGGTCGCCGGCGCCCTCGCCGTCTGCGTCGCCACCTGCCGCAACCCGTGCACGGCCATGGACTGGATCGCGCCCGAGGCGCGCGCCGACCTCCACGTCCGGGCCCGCACGGCGCTCGCCTTCGCCGAAAGCCCCCTCGTCCGGCTGCGGCACGCGGCCCCGGTGGGGCACGGGTTCGGGGTGCCGTCGCCCGAGGAGGTGCTGGACGCCTGGGAGCGCAGCCGCGCCGCCCTCGACAAGAACCCCGTCGGGGCCGCGGCCACGAAGGACGACGGCTTCCCGCTCCCCGGGCTGCCCTCGCTGTTCTCGGCCGTCACCGCCGCGCCCATCGAGCCCTCGACGCTGCTGAACGGCGTCAGCGAGCACATCGTGGGCCTGCTCGAACGCCTCTAGCGGCGTGCGGTGGCCTGCTCTCCCAGGGCGGCGATGCCGTAGAGGAGGCCACCCACCAGGTCGCCCACGCTGAACGCGGTGGCCATCGACATCGCCGTGAGCCGGCAGGCCCCGTCCGACAGCCGTCTGCGGGCATGCTCGCCCGTCACGATCTCCAGCGCGCGGCCCTTCAGGTCGACGAGGAGCACCACGGCGTCGTCGGCCTCCTCGCCGAGGGCCGCGTGCAGGCGTTCGGCGAAGTGGCGGCGCGAGCCCACCGGATCCCCCAGGAACACCCCGAACCGCAGCCCGCTGCGCCGCTCGGCGGTATGCAGAGCGCGCCTGACGTCGTCGGCCTGTGAGGCGGTCAGTCCTCGCATCGTCACATCACCATCCCGCGGAGGCCCCGCCGACGCGGCTGCCGGGCTCGGCGCTCTCGGCGGCGGCCACCCAGTCGCGCTCCGGAACGTCCGCCCAGCGCGCCACCCGGCCGGCCAGGACCAGGTCAGAGGTGCTCACACCGCGCTCGCTCCTGGACGGCCCGCCCAGCCACACCGGGCCGGACTCCACCCGGCGCTGCGCGCTGCGCCCCGGCAGCATGACCAGCAGGCTGATCACGATGAACAGCCCGAACGACACCCCGATGAGAAAGAGCAGAATCTCGCCTGCGCTGTACACATCATGAACGTAATCCCGATGCGCTCAGCGGGCCAGACCCCACGTGGGAGTGTCCACCAGGTAAGATCTTTTTTGAGACGACTTCTCTAGAGAAGAACGTAGAACATACCCCGAAAACATGCGTGGAACACGATGAGCTGGGCCATAAAACTATGGACAGGGCAACACTAGGAAACGTTCCGATCTCCGAGCTACGGTGAGTGACGTGGACTCCGACATCCAGCGAGAAGACGGTCACAATGCGTCACCAATCTGGGTGAGCGACCGGCCAGAGAGCGAGCAGACCGCCGCCGCGAAGCCTTCGGCGCCCACCTCCACGTACGCGCCGGTCGAACGCGCGTCCGTGCGTAGCCTGCTGCAACAACCGCGCGTCCGCCGCCTGCGCAACCGCGTCCTGGTGGGGATCGGCGTCGCGGTGGTGGTGGGCTTCCTCGTGAGCGACTGGCGGCTGGGCGTGACCGCGGGAGTGATCGCGGGCGTCGCGGAGGCGATCTATCGCTCGCGATCCCATTCGACCGTGCCCGCCTGGCGGCGCACGTCCGTGGCGGAGCGCCGCACCGAGGCGCAGCTGCGCAAGCTCGAACGCAGCGGCTATCGCACGCTCCACGCCAGGGCGATCCCCAACAGCGAGGCCCAGATCGACCACCTCGTGGTGGGCCCGACCGGCGTGTACGCGGTCGACTCCGAGAAGTGGGACAAGCGGCTTCCGGTGCGCGTGCAGATGGGCAAGAAGCTCTTCCACGGCCCCTTCGACAAGAAGGCCCGCCTCACCGAGGCGAAGTGGGAGGCGTCGCAGGCCAGCGAGCTGATCACCAAGTCGTTCGGCCGCGAGGTCGCGGTCGTGCCCTCGCTCGCCATCTACGGCCCGCCGGTGCCGTGGAAGATCATGACCATCCGCGGCGTGGACGTCTACCAGGGCGACCGCGCGCGCAGGTGGATCACCAAGCGGGAGCGGGCCCTGACCGACGGCGAGATCGACCGGATCTTCGACATCGCCGCCCAGGTCCTGCCCGCCCGCTACGGCGAAGACTAGGCCCCGGCCCGGACATACCCGTTCGATATGGCGGGGTCCGGGCCAGAGGTCATTCCCCTGCCCCGCCGGGCTCGGTCCCGCGGGGCTGCTCGCCGCCTGAGGCCAGGCGCGCGCCGAAGTCGTCCAGGGCGGCGGCCAGGTCCGCGCTCGGCGGGAGCGTCTTCGGCAGGCGCGAGTACACCGCGGTGCCGAACCCGGCGATGCGCACGATGTGGTCGATGAGCGCGTCCCTGTCGCGCGGCCACGGGAACGACGGCTGGGCGATCAGCAGCGACACGCAGCCGTGCACGGCCGACCACAGACCCAGCGCGAGCTCTTCGGGATCGCCCTCGATCACGCGGGTCTCCACGCAGGCCGAGACCGCGTTCACCATGTGGCGGAAGCACTCGGCCGCGGCCGGCGGCACGCCCGGCCCGGGCGAGGCCCGCATCATCAGCACCCGGTACTGCACCGGATGCTCCAGGGCGAAGCGGGCGTAGGCGCGCCCGCACCTGCCCAGGGCGAGGAACGGGTCGCCGCCCAGGTTATCGCTGAACAACCGGCCGAGCTCGCCCCAGACCCGCATGCAGACCGCCTCGACGAGCGCCTCCTTGTCGGCGAAGTGCAGGTAGACGGAGGGCGTGGAGACGCCGGCCCGCATGGCGACCGCGCGCAGCGTGAGCGCCTCCTCGCTGCCGGACTCGGCCAGCAGGTCCTCGGCCGCGCGCAGGATCTCCTCGCGCAGCAGCACTCCCTCTCCGCGCTTGGCGCGTACGCGTCTGGTGGTCATGGTTCTCAGGTTGACGCCGTCAGGTTAACGGTGTCAATCTGAGACCTTGGGGAAAGGATTTACTGAAAAATGGGGACTTTTAGCGAAGCGACCGCTGTGACCGACCGCGGCGACGGCGAGTTCGGGGCCGTGCTGGACGCCCAGTGGAGCGTCGGCAACCGGCTGCACGGCGGCTACCTGCTGGCCGTGCTCGCCAGGGCCGCCTGCGAGAGCCCGGCGGGCGCGGACCATCCGCACGTGACGGCCGTCAGCGGCTCCTTCATCGAGCCGCCCGAGCCCGGCGAGGCCGTCGCCCGGGTGGAGACACTGCGGGTCGGCAGGAGCGTGGCCCAGGTCAGGGCCGCGCTGGTGCAGGAGGGCCGCCTCCGCGTCGAGTCGCACATCACGCTCGGCCTGCTGGACGACACCGGCCCCTGGTGGTCCTCGCACGAGCCGGTCGAGCTGCCGCCCGAGCAGGACTGCGTCCTGGCCCCCACCAACCCTCCCGGCACGGACCTCACGGTGCCGCTGATGGCCGTGGTCGAGGAGCGCATCGTCCCCGAGCACCTGTCCTTCGCCTTCGGCGCCCCCACCCGGAACGGCGTCATCGCGAGCTGGCAGCGGCTGGCGGACGGCTCCGACTGGGACCCGCTGAGCCTGCTGGTGGCGCTCGACCCGGTGCCGCCGGTGTCGTTCGACCTGGGGCTGTCCGGATGGGTGCCGACGATCCAGCTCTCGGCGTACATCCGCAGGCTGCCCGCTCCCGGGCCGGTCAAGGTGCGGCTGGCGGCCACGGACGTCGGCGGCGACCGGATGGACGAGGTGGCCCACGTCTGGGACGACAAGGGCCGCCTGGTGGCCCAGGCGACCCAGCTCGCCGCCGTACGCCTGCCGGCCTAGCGGTAGATCTCCGGGACCGAGGCGCACCACGGGAAGATCTCGCTCCGGCTGGAACGGGTGACGTCGCCGCACAGGCCGACCTGGGCCGGCCGCTCGGCCCCCTTGGCGCGCAGGATCAGCACGGCCTTGTCCAGCGGGTACTGCCGGGGCGAGCCCGCGCCGAAGTCGAGCGCGCCCGTGGCGCCCTCGATGGCGTGCCCGCTCTGGTCCGGCGTGAAGAGCGTGCCGAGCTGGCGCCAGACGGTGTACGAGTTCACCGGCACGCGGTGCCGCTCCCTGCCGAGCCGCCGGATGGCGGTGATCATCGTCTCCGTGGCGTCGTAGGCCAGGGCGGCGTGACCGTCCAGCGTCCGGCCCGGCCCCGGCTCCTCGCACTCGAAGGGGAACGTGGCGAACAGGTCCGCGTAGAAGTCGTGGCGCTGCGGCTCTCCGCACTTGTTCGGCGCTGCGGCGAACGACTCGTAGTAGTAGCCCACGCCGCTGACGGCCGACCTGATGCGCACGTCCGCGACGTACCTGCTGACGTCGTCGCCGCCGAGGATGGTCGGCGGCGACGCGGCGCACTTGTCGGCCACCCCCTTGACGAACTCGGCGAAGTCGGGGATCCCGCGCCCGGCGAAGTACACCAGCCCGTCGAACCCGCACGCCGACACCCCCGCGTCCCTGGGCTCCCCCGCGTAGGCGTCGTCGCTGCGGTCGTCGGGGCCCGGCTTGGCCCCTCCGACGGGCGTGAACCTGAGCCCCTCCACCGCGAACCCGCGCTCCTCCAGCCGGGCGACGGCCCGTTCCTTGAGGTTGGAGGCGTAGTAGTCGGTCACGTCGTGCGAGTAGTAGACCCGGGCCCGCCGCTTCACCTCGCCCTTCTTGACCAGGGAGTCGGCGAAGGCGGCCGCCATCCACGCCTGGCGGGAGTTCTGCGGTGCGACCTGGAAGTAGAACGGCGACTCGTTCACCAGGCGGTCGGCCGACAGCGTCGAGGCCACCATGGGCAGCCCGGCCTTGCCCAGCTCCTGGATGGCCGCGACGGTCTCCTGGCGGCTCTGGTCCAGGCCCACCACGCCCACGATGGGCGCCTCCTCGTCGCGGTAGCGCAGCAGCAGCCGGGCTATGCCGGCCCCGTGCTGCATCCTGCCGCCCGCGTTCGCCAGGAGGATGCGGACCAGCGGCTCGCTGGCGCCGGCGGAGCTGTTCTGCCGTTTCTGCGCGATGGCGACGCCCGCCAGGCCCTCGCGGGCGGCGGCCAGCGCGTCGCGGTCCGTCGAGGTCAGGGCCGCGAGGTAGGCGATCGTCACGTACGGCCGGTCGCTGCCCTCGTGCAGCTTGGCGGCCCGCTCGTTCTCCTGCTGGAGCACGGCCTGGACCTGCCGCATCTCGGCGTTGCCCGGCGAGAACAGGTAGTCGGGCTCGGCCACTCCCACGCACTCGGTGCCGGCCAGCTGCCTGCCGCTCTCCGTCCACGGTGTCCACAGGCCGGTGGCGCAGGCGGTCCGGTGCCAGGCGGCGGTCTGGCCCGCGTACGCGCCGACGGCGCCCGCCAGGGCCATCCAGAAGAGCGCGATGGCCGTCCACGACGACCACCACGGCACCAGGCGGGCGGGCGGCACCCACGGGGTGTCCGCGACGTCGTACCTGGTCAGGTCGTCGGGGACGGGCGGCGCCGAGAGGCCGATCGGCGTGTCCAGCACCCGGTGCCAGGCCTCAGGGGTCTCGGCCGTGACCAGCTCCCGCCGCCAGCGGATCAGGCGCCACACCGGATCCTCGTCGTCCTCCAGGAGCACGGCGTCCGGCGTGCAGGAGACCACCACGACCGGATCGAACCTGCCGAGGTCCGCGCGCCGCTCCTCGACGAGCTCGACGAGCGCGTCGCCGTGCTCGTTGAGCAGCAGCAGCGGGTAGAAGAGGTGGCCGGCGCCCCGCACGTGCAGCGGGGAGCGCCGGAACTGCGCGCCCAGGTCGTCCATGAACGCGCGCAGCAGCAGCCGCGCGACGCCCTGCTCGTCGGCCGGGTCCACGTCGGCCAGCAGGGCGGCGACGCCGCGCGCCTTGGGGTCGTCCTCCGACAGCGCGCGCCGCAGCCAGCGGAAGCGCCCGCCGAGGCCGGGCACGCGCCCGCTGAGGCGCAGGTCGTGCAGGAACCCGGGTAACAGCCTCAGCAGCAGGTTGATCGGGAAGGGGACGTGCTCGGCACCCCTGCCCGCCGTGTCGACGCCCCATCCCCAGTTGCGGTCGGACTCGCGCAGCACGCGGCCGGCCTGATCCTCCTTGCCGTACGACTCGTCCAGCCGCTCGACGACCCGGGCGGTCAGCTCGTAGCGGGGGAAGCGCAGCCTCGCACCGCGCAGCGCGGACACGACGCGGGAGAGGATCTTCGGCACCGGCTCGCCCGGCTGGATGTCGGGGCGGGCACGCGGGATCTCGCGCGAGATGACGTGCGTGGCCTGCCTGCCCTGGGGCGCCAGGATCTCCGGCCAGCGCCCCGCCTCGCTCAGCCGGACCAGCGGGACGCCCATCCGGTCGACGTGCTGCTTCTTGTCCTCCCCTCCTCGCCACCTGGCCAGCAGCGGCTGCCTGGCGACGTGCGGCGAGTCCTGTACCCCCTCGCCCCTGGCCGGCCTGCGGCACAGGCGGTCTATGGTGTGGATGAAGTTGCCGACCCTGGCGGGGTCGTCGAGCATGACTGCCCCGTTGCTCATCTGATCTCTGTAACACGAGATCGGGTGCGGAAGGCGCTTTTTCGGGCTCGATCCGGTAACCAACCGTCCGATGTATGGACACGTGTCTCAGTTGCCGGGCAGTGGCCGTAACATGTGAAGACTCGCTAGCGATGGGAGATGCCCAATGCCCGCCCTCAGGTCACGTACAGTCACCCACGGCAGGAATATGGCCGGTGCCCGGGCCCTGCTCCGGGCGACCGGCGTAGCCGGGAGCGACTTCGGCAAGCCGATCATCGCGGTGGCCAACAGCTACACCCAGTTCGTGCCGGGCCACGTGCATCTCAAGGACGTCGGCGAGGTGGTGTCGGCCGCGATCCGGGAGGCCGGGGCGATCCCGCGGGAGTTCAACTCGATCGCCGTGGACGACGGCATCGCGATGGGCCACGGCGGCATGCTCTACTCGCTGCCCTCGCGCGAGCTGATCGCCGACTCCGTCGAGTACATGGTCAACGCGCACTGCGCGGACGCGCTGATCTGCGTGTCCAACTGCGACAAGATCACGCCGGGCATGCTGCTGGCCGCGTTCAGGCTGAACATTCCGACGATCTTCGTCTCGGGCGGCCCCATGGAGGCCGGCAAGATCCCCGGCAAGAAGCTCGACCTCATCGACCCGATGATCGCCTCCGCCGACGACTCCGTCTCGGACGCCGAGCTGCTGGAGATGGAGGAGAGCGCCTGCCCGACCTGCGGCTCGTGCTCCGGCATGTTCACCGCCAACTCCATGAACTGCCTGGCCGAGGCCATCGGCCTCGCGCTGCCCGGCAACGGCACGATCCTGGCCACGCACAAGGCGCGCAAGAAGCTGTTCGAGGACGCCGGCCGCCAGCTCGTGGAGATCACCCGCCGCTACTACGAGGACGACGACGCCTCGGTGCTGCCGCGCTCGATCGCCACCCGCGACGCGTTCGAGAACGCGATGACGCTCGACGTCGCGATGGGCGGCTCGACCAACACGATCCTGCACATCCTGGCCGCCGCCCGCGAGGCCGGCGTGGACTTCGGGCTCAAGGAGATCAACGAGATCTCGCTGCGGGTGCCGTGCGTCTGCAAGGTCGCCCCGGCCACGAACAAGTACCACATCGAGGACGTCCACCGCGCCGGCGGCATCCCGGGCATCCTGGGCGAGCTCGACCGGGCCGGGCTGCTGCACCGCGACGTGCCCACCGTGAACGGCGGCACGCTGGGCGACCTGCTGGCCGACTGGGACGCGCAGTCGCCCACGGTGCTGCCCGAGGCCGTCGAGCTCTGGCACGCGGCCCCCGGCAACGTGCGCACGGTCAAGGCGTACTCGCAGGACAACCGCTGGGACGACCTCGACCTCGACCGCGCGGCGGGATGCATCCGCGACCTGGAGCACGCCTACACCGCCGACGGCGGTCTGGCCGTCCTCTACGGCAACATCTCGCGCGACGGCGCGGTGGTGAAGACGGCCGGCGTGGACGAGTCGATCTGGAAGTTCAGCGGTCCCGCCGTGGTGTTCGAGTCGCAGGACGACGCGGTCGAGGGCATCCTCGGCGGGCGCGTCAAGGAGGGCGACGTGGTGGTCATCCGCTACGAGGGCCCCAAGGGCGGTCCCGGCATGCAGGAGATGCTCTACCCGACGTCCTTCCTCAAGGGCAAGGGCCTCGGCAAGGCCTGCGCGCTGGTCACCGACGGCCGCTTCTCCGGCGGCACCTCCGGCCTGTCCATCGGCCACGCCTCGCCCGAGGCCGCCGAGGGCGGGACGATCGCGCTGGTCGAGGACGGCGACATCATCGACATCGACATCCCCAGCCGGTCGATGGAGCTGCGGGTGCCCGAGGCCGAGCTGGCCGAGCGGCGCGAGCGGCTCCTGGCCGACCTGGGCGGATACCGGCCGCGCGACCGCAACCGGCCGGTGAGCGTCGCGCTGCAGGCGTACGCGGCGATGACCACGTCCGCGTCCACGGGCGCCTCGCGGGATCTGACCCAGCTGTCGCGGTGAGCAACCTGTGATGGATCCGCAGCGCGGCGAGGACATCCATCACAGGACCGCCGAGCGCGGCTCGGCCGGAGAACACTGTGCGGCAGGTGACAAGGACCTTGCCTGCCGCACAGGTTTTCGAAAATTGTCGGTCGTCGTCTCTAATATTGGGGTATGACGACAGTCGTGAAGCACGATACTCGCCCGCTGACGACCGCCGAGATCGCCGCCCTCGCCCTCTCCCTCGCTCACCTCGGAGCGGGCCCGCAGGCCGTCACCGCACGGCGTGGCCTGCAACACGCACTCGAGCACCTGGAGCTCGACGACGACGTCATCGCCACCACGCTCACGACGCTGACCGAGCCGCTGCCCGTCGAGGTCGCCTCCAGAGCCAGGCTCATGGCCGATGCCATCACCAGCCGCCTCATGATCCGCCTCCACTACCGCGACGCCTCCGGCATCGTCACCGCGCGCGACGTCGAGCCGGTGACGTGCCTGGTCCACCGCGAATACTGGTATCTGGTCGGCGTGTGCAGGATGCGCCGGGCGATCAGGGCGTTCAGGTTCGACCGGATCATCGCGGTCGAGCCCACGCTCACGCCGTCCCGTCCGCACCTGGCTGACCGGTTCCTCCCGTTCCAGCGCCGCAAGCGCACCAAGGCCGCCTAGAAAAACTGACCGGCGTTTGACCCGTCGCGCCCCCGGCCTTTGGGGTGGCGGCTGGCAGGCTCCCGCACATGCGTGTTCGGCGGATCTCTCTCGTCGGTGCCCTGCTGGCCGTGGCCGGTTGTGCGAACCCGTCAGCCGTCGTCCCGCCCCAGGCCGCCTCCTACGGGCGGCCGGGCGGGGTGGTCGTCGAGAGCGTGCTGCCCGTTGCCGCGCGGCGCGCTCTCGACCGTACGCTGGATCGTTACCTGCGCGAACGCCCGGGGCGCGCGGCCCTGGCCGTCTACGACCGCACGACCGGCGTCAGGTACGCCTACCGCGAGCGCACGCCGTTCGTGCTGGCCAGCGTGGCGAAGGTGGACATCCTGCTGGCCTTCCTGCTCGGCAAGGTCGGTGAGCTGAGCGCCTACGAGCGCACGCTGACCTCCAAGATGATCCGCCAGAGCGACAACGACTGCGCCCACGAGCTCTACATGATGATCGGCGGCCAGAAGGGGCTCACCCGGGTCCTGCGCCGGCTCGGCATCGAGCACACGTGGCCGGGGCCGGGGCTGTACTGGGGAACGACCCGGAGCCGGCCGTCCGACCAGGTCAAGGTGCTGGAGTGGCTCACCGATCCCGGGGGGCCGCTGCCGGACCGCCACCGGCGCTACGCGCTGAAGCTCATGTCGTCCGTGGAGCCGTCGCAGGCGTGGGGAGTCAGCGCGGCGGGGGGCGACGTGGCGCTCAAGAACGGGTGGCTGCCCGTGGACGCGCACGACGGGCTGTGGACGATCAACAGCGTGGGGCAGCTCGGCGTGGACGGGCACGACGTGCTCATCGCGGTGCTGTCGGAGCGCAGCCCGACCATGGAGACGGGGATCGACACGGTCGAGGGGCTCGCCCGGCTGGCGGTGGACGCGCTGACGCGCTCTCAGACGACCTTCACCGCCGCCCAGGTGTTCTAGGACGCCCTCAGACGCGCCAGGAGCGTGTGTGCCGGGAGCCCGGCCTCCTAGGAGCAGCACCCTCCCCCGCAGCAGCCTCCGCCCGCCTTGGGAGCGGTGGCGCCGCCCGTCATCGACACCGTGGACAGCAGCTTCACCGTGTCGCCGTGGCCCTCGGGGCAGGTGGCGGGGTCGTCAGAGGCCGACATGGGACGGGAGACCTCGAACGTGGAGCCGCAGGCGCGGCAGCGGAAGTCATAACGCGGCATGCCCTAAGCGTAATAGGTCATGTGCTCGTAGTCGGAGACGGGCACGTAACCGATCGACCGGTAGATGGCGTTGCTCGTCGGGTTGCCCAGGTCGGTGAAGAGCACCACCTGGTCGCAGCGCTCGGCCAGGCCGGTCTGGCTGGCGTACGCGGTGACCGCGGCGCCGTAGCCGTTCCTGCGGCACGAGGGCGGCGTGTAGACGGGCCCGATGCGGCAGACCCCGCCGACCGCCGGGGAGAGCGCGGCCAGCGAGACAGGCGCCCCGCCCGCCTCCCACACGAAAAGCTCGCGGGCCGCCAGCCGCCGCGCCACCGACTCGGTCGCGTCGTCGCCCATGCCCATCCGCACCTCCGCGGCGAACGCCTGATACCAGCTGACCAGCAGCGGGAAGTCGGCGGGAGCGGCGAGCCTGCCGCGCCCAGGCGTGCCGGGGGCGGCGAGCGTCCCCAGGCGGTAGAGCCGCTCGGGCACCAGGCGCCCCGGCTCCCCCAGCAGGCGCTTGACCTCGGAGGTCAGCTCCACCCGGCCCACGACCTCGGGGACGTCGCCGAACTCGGCGAGGAGCGGCGCGACGGCCTCGACGGGCATGTCGGCCAGCCCGACCGGATGCGGCGGGGTGTGGAAGACCGCGCCCCGGACCTCGCCGCCGGCCGTCCACCAGCCGAACCGGGGACCCTTCGCGGGCATGCCGGCCCGCAGGTTGGCGAGGACGGTCAACGCGACCGTGTTGCGCACCGGGTCGCCGAGCAGGAACGGCTCGGCGACCGCGGCGTACTCCTCAACATCTGAGGTGAAGGTCCACATGCCTGCTCATGGTGTCAGGCGGCGGCCTTCCCTTACAAAGCGGTATATCAGGCCGCAGCCTCGAGGTAAGGCGCCCATTGGGGGTCCCCGATCGACGAGGCGCCGATCAGCCTCCAGTGGGCGCCCCGTGGCACCGCGGGGCTGAAGCGCAGCGTCCACCCCAGCTCCTCCAGGTACTTGTCGGCCTTCCTGTGGTTGCAGGTGGTGCAGGAGGCGACGCAGTTTTCCCAGGTGTGGGTGCCGCCCCTGGACCGCGGGATGACGTGGTCGATGGTCTCGGCCCGCTGCCCGCAGTAGGCGCAGCGGTAGTCGTCGCGCCGCATGAGGGCGGCCCTGGTCAGGGGGATGCGGGACCGGTAGGGGATGCGGACATATCTTCGCAGCCTGATCACCGAGGGCACGTCGAGCGTGTGGCTCGCGGAGCGCAGCACCGCGCCCCTGCCGTCACGGTGGACGACATCGGCCTTCTCCCGCAGCACCAGCACCACGGCCCGGTGCAGGGAAAGGGTGGTCAGCGGTTCGTAGGTGGCATTAAGCAGCAGGACCTGGCGCATCATCGGGCCTCTCCCTGCTGCGCGCGTATCAAAGGGGACATGCCGCGGCATGTCCCGACTGTCGGCCCCTCCTGGGGCACTTGTGCTTCCGTCACGTGGACCTCCGCCGGACGGCCCAGCGGATGGTCACCACGGCACCGTCCTGTCACCAAGTCTGGCGTTTGCACCGTGGTCCCCGCCACCCCAAAAAATCCTCCAACCGGAATGGACCAGAGGGACACACGTTACGTTTTATGCCCACTTCACCAGCGCTTTACGCATGTCCTTTGGCAGTAGGGTTCCCAGCATGAAGCTGGAGCCGTATCCGACCGCACGCCGCGAAGACACCGTCGACACCCTGCACGGCACACCCGTGCCAGATCCTTATCGATGGCTTGAGGATCCGGACAGTCCCGAGACGAAGGGGTGGTTGCTGGAGCAGGCCGACCTGTTCAGCCGGAGCAGCGGGCCGCAGCGGTTCAAGAGCCGGATCGCCGAGCTGCTCAAGTCCGGCTCGGTCGGCGCGCCAGCGTGGCGCGGCGGCCGGCAGTTCTTCACCCGCCGCACGCCCGACCAGGAGCACGCCGTCTACTACGTCGTCGAGCCCGACGGGACCGAGCGGGCCCTGATCGACCCGATGGCGATCGATCCGTCGGGGCTGACCACGCTCGACGCCGTGCAGCCCGACAAGGAAGGGCGGCTGCTGGCGTACCAGATCTCCGTGGGCGGCAACGAGGAGTCGATCCTCTACGTCATCGACGTCACCACGGGCGCGCGGGTCGAGGGGCCGATCGACCGCTGCCGCTACTCCCCCATCGCGTGGCTGCCCGGCGGGGAGGCCTACTACTACGTACGCAGGCTGCCCAGCACCGAGGTCCCGGAGAACGAGTCGCAGTTCCACCGCCGCGTCTACCTGCACCGCGTCGGCACCTCCACCGAGGACGACGTGATGATCTTCGGCCAGGGCCTGAAGATGACCAACTACTACGGCGTCTCGGTCTCGCGTGACGGGCGCTGGCTGCAGGTCTCTGCGCACGAGGGCACCGCGCCGCGCAACGACATCTGGGTGGCCGACCTGGCCGCGTCCCCGATCGACCGGCCGGAGCTGCGGGTCGTGCAGGAGGGCGTGGACGCGCAGGCGGGGCTGATGTTCGGCCGCGACGGCAGGCTCTACGTCCACACCGACCGCGACGCGTCCAGGGCCCGGGTGTGCGTCACCGACCCGGCCGAGCCGGGCTACGAGACCTGGCGCGACCTCATCCCCGAGGACCCCGAGGCGGTGCTGAACGACTTCGCGATCCTCGACGACCTGGAGCGCCCGGTCATGCTGGTGGGCTGGACCCGCCACGCGATCAGCGAGATCACCGTCCACGACCTGCGGACCGGCGAGCGCGTCGGCGAGGTGCCCACGCCCGGCCTCGGCTCCATCGGCGGCATCTCCGAGCGTCCCGAGGGCGGCCACGAGGCGTGGTTCGCCTACACCGACAACACCCGGCCGCCCTCCATCCAGCGCTACGACGCCAGGACCGGCGAGACGACGCTCTGGGCCGCCTCCCCCGGCGCGGTCGAGGTGCCCCCGGTGCGCACCTCGCAGGTCGTCTACCGGTCCAAGGACGGCACCGACGTCCGCATGCTGATCATCTCGCCCGACGACGACACGCCGGAGCCGCGGCCCACCATCCTGTACGGCTACGGCGGCTTCGGCCTGTCGATGACCCCCGGCTACTCGGCGTCGGTCCTGACCTGGGTCGAGGCCGGCGGCGTCTACGCCATCGCCAACCTGCGCGGCGGCGGCGAGGAGGGCGAGGAGTGGCACCGCGCGGGCATGCTCGGCAACAAGCAGAACGTGTTCGACGACTTCCACGCGGCGGCCGAGCACCTCATCGCCACCGGCGTCACCACGCCCGGGCAGCTCGGCATCTCCGGCGGCTCCAACGGCGGCCTGCTGGTGGGCGCCGCGCTGACGCAGCGCCCCGAGCTGTACGCGGCCGTGGTGTGCTCGGCGCCGCTGCTCGACATGGTCAGGTACGAGCAGTTCGGGCTCGGCGCCACCTGGAACGTCGAATACGGCGCCGCCGAGGACCCCGAGCAGTTCGGCTGGCTGCTGGGCTACTCGCCCTACCACCACGTCCAGGAGTCGGTGCCGTACCCCGCGACGCTGTTCACCGTCTTCCAGTCCGACACGCGGGTTCACCCGCTGCACGCGTGGAAGATGTGCGCGGCGCTGCAGCACGCCTCGACCGGCGACCGCCCGGTGCTGCTGCGCAACGAGACCGAGGTGGGGCACGGCGCCCGGTCGGTGAGCAGGACGGTCGATCTGTCGGCCGACACGCTCACCTTCCTCGCGCGGCACACGGGCCTATAGCCTCGACGCATGGGCACGCTGGGGCTGGCCATGGTGGAGGCCACCCCCAGTGCTGCGCTGCGGCCCTACGTGACCCGGCTGTGCGCCTACCGCGAGCACTACGACACGCCCGTGGTGCGGTCCGAGACGGCCATGCCGGGGGCCGTGCTCGTCCTGGCGTTCGGCGCGCCGATGGAGGCGGGCGGGCGGCGGGTCACGGCGTTCTCGGGCGGGCTCGGCGACCGCTTCACCGTCACGCGCACGATGGGGCCGTGCGAGGGCGTGGAGGTGGTGCTGACGCCGTTCGGGGCCAGGAGGCTGTACGGCGTGCCGATGCGGCACCTGACGAACCTCGTCCTGCCGCTCGGCGACCTGCTGGGGCCGTGGGCGGAGACGGCGCTCGACCGGCTGGCCTCGACCCCGTCGTGGCCGGACCGGCTGGCGCTGGCCGACCGGCTGCTCCGCGCGCGGATCGTCGCCGGGCCCTCCCTGCGCCCCGAGGTGCCGTGGGCCTGGGCGCGGCTGCTGGAGTCGGGGGGCCGCGTGGGCGTGTCCTCCCTCGCGGAGTCGCTCGGCTGGAGCCATCGCCACCTCGTCGCCCGCTTCCAGGACGAGGTCGGGCTGCCGCCCAAGACGGCGGCGCGGGTGATCAGGTTCGGGCGGGCGATGCGGCTGCTGCGGTCGGGGCCGGACATCGCCTCCGTGGCGGCCGAATGCGGCTTCTACGACCAGGCGCACATGAATCGCGAGTTCCGGGTGCTGGGCGACACGACGCCAGGTCAGATTCGTCCAAGACCCACGGCGGCGCACCCGGCATCCTGAGCCTCATGAGCCGAACCGTTTACGCGATAGCCCGCTACCACGACTGCCAGGCCGCGATCGACTTCCTGACCAGCGCGTTCGGGTTCCGGGTGCATGAGGTGTCGAAGGACGACCAGGGCGAGATCAACCACGCCGAGCTGATGGCCGGCGACGATCTGATCATGATCGGCCCGGGTGAGGCCGGCGGGCCGGGGATCTACATCGCGGTCGAGAACGCCGACGCGCATCACGACCGCGCCAGGGTCGCCGGGGCCGGGATCACGATGGAGCTCGTCGACCAGCCGTACGGGTCGCGCGAGTACGCCTGCAAGGACCCGGAGGGCAACCCCTGGTATTTCGGGACGTACCGGCCATGACCCCGCACATGCCTACCTGCCTCTGAGGAGGGCAGGAGTACCCCTGGTTGCATGGGGAGGGGCCATGCTTGAGCTAATCGCCAGGTCAGGAGCCACCGCGACGGTCCCCGAGCGCTACGTCGAGGGCTTCGCGGAGCAGATACGGGGCGGTCTGGTCAGGCCGTCCGACCCCGGGTACGACACGGTACGCGGCGTATGGAATGGAATGATCGACCGGCGTCCCGGCCTGATCGCCCGCTGCGCCGGCGCCGCCGACGTCATGGCCGCCGTCGGCTTCGCCCGCGAGCATGACCTGCTCCTGGCCGTGCGCGGCGGGGGCCACAACGTCTCGGGCAACGCTGTCTGCGACGGCGGCCTGGTCATCGACCTGTCCGCGTCGAGAGCGGTCCACGTCGACCCGGCGGGACGCACCGTACTGGCCCAGGCCGGCGCCACCATCGGCGACCTCGACCATGAGACGCAGGCGTTCGGGCTGGCCGTGCCCATGGGGGTGGTCTCCCAGACCGGCGTCACCGGCCTGACCCTCGGCGGCGGCCTGGGCTGGCTGCGCCGGCGGTACGGGCTGAGCAGCGACAATCTCCTGCATGCCGACGTGGTGACGGCGGACGGCCGGCTGGTCACAGCGGGGCCCGAGGACCACGCGGACCTGCTTTGGGCCCTGCGGGGAGGCGGAGGCAACTTCGGCGTGGTCACGTCGTTGACCTACCGCGCCCATCCCGTCGGCCCCGAGGTGTTCTTCGCCGTCGTCATGCACCCGCGCTCGGACGCGAGCGGCGCGCTGAGGTTCTTCCGCCAGTGGCAGGCGACCGCGCCCGAGGAGATCAGCGCGCTCGGTGTCCTGTGGCACGCGCCGAGCATCGACGAAATCCCCGCCGAGTACCACGGCAGCCCTGTCGTGCTGTACCTGGCGATGCACTGCGGAAGCCCGGCCGACGGCGAGCGGGCGCTGGAGCCGCTGCGGGAGTACGGCTCCCCCATCGCCGACCTCAGCGCCGCCATGTCCTACCTCGACGTGCAGCACTACCTCGACGCGGACTACCCCGCGCACACCAAGCGGTACTACTGGAAGTCCCGCTTCCTCGGCGACCTGCCCGACGAGGCGGTGGACCTCCTCGCCGGCCTCAACGACGCGGCCCCGACACCCGACAGCACGCTCGACCTCTGGCAGCTCGGGGGAGCCGTGAGCCGCGTGCCTCCCGAGGACTCGGCGTTCGGCGGGCGCTCGGCGCCCTTGCTGCTCGCCATCGAGGCCAACTGGGAGCACGCCCGGCACGATGACGCCTGCATCGCCTGGGTCCGCAGGGTGTACGCCGCGGTGGAGCCGTACGCGTCCGGGGGCGAATACGTGAACTTCCCCGGCTTCTACGAGAACAGCGAAGCCGTGGTCCGCAGCACCTTCGGCCGGAATCTGAGCCGCCTCACGGCGCTGAAGCGGCGTTACGACCCGGGCAACGTGTTCCGGCTCAACCACAACATCCGTCCGGACTGAGCGGGAGGCGCCTAGCCCCGTTTTCCGCACGTCGGGTTGTGTGAAGATCGCCAGGTTGCTGTGGTGATCGTCATCGCGGTATGACCTGGCTGGTGAGACAGCGTGC
>NZ_JBITJQ010000051.1:0-65999 GCF_044460125.1 Nonomuraea sp. NPDC050153 | reverse complement strand
CGGTAAGCCGTATGCGGGAAAACCGCACGTACGGAATTGAAAGGGGGATGGGGAACCGGGCCTTCACGGCACCGCGCCCCTGACTACCAATGGACATCGATCCACGGCGGCTGCGGATCTTGCACGAGGTCGCCCGCCGCGGCGGCGTGATGCGGGCCGCCGAAGCGCTCTATCTGACCCCCTCCGCCGTCTCCCAGCAGCTCGCCCAGCTCGAACGCGAGGTCGGGCTGGCCCTCATCGACCGCTCCCAGCGCAGCGTCTCCCTCACCCCGGCCGGGCGCGTGCTCGCCGGTTACGCCGAGCGCGTGGAGGAGGAGCTGCTGGAGGCCAGGCGCGAGCTCACCCGGTTCACCGAGCGCCTGGCCGGGCCGGTGCGCATCGCGGCCTTCCCCACGGTCATCAGGCACATGCTGGTGCCCGCCATGCGCGACCTGGCCGTGCGCCATCCCAAGATCACCCCGGTCATCCACGAGATCTACGGCCAGCCCGCGCTGCAGGAAATGCGGATGGGCGCGGTGGACGTGCTCATCACCGAGCAGGACATGGGCGTGCCCGGCCTGTCGCAGCCGTCGCTGAGCACGCGGCTGCTCTACGTGGACGAATACCGCGTCGTGCTGCCACCCGGCTGGCCGGACCCGGATTCGGTCGCCGAGCTGCTGGGGTTGCCGTGGGTGGCCAGCGAGCCGAACCAGGCGTGCGGGCAGGCTCTGGAGCGGCTGGCGGGGCTGCACGGGATCGAGCCGCGCAAGGTGCACGTCATCACGGAGTTCGGGCCCACGCTGTCGCTGGTGGCCGCCGGGCACGGGGTGGCGATCGTGCCCGCGCTGGCCCTGCTGGACGTGCCCGAGGGCGAGGTGCGGGTGAGCGAGGTGCGTGAGGTGGGCTCGCGCAGGCTGGACGCCGTCACGCGGGTGAGCCGGACCAGGTCGGGGGAGCCCGACCCCGTGCAGGCCGTGGTGATCGGCGCGATCGAGGAGGCCACGGCGGCGCTGGGGGCGTCGCTGAGCGGGCGCCTGCACAGCCCCGCCGGCCCCGCCAGTGCCGCAGAACGTGCCGCCGAACCAGGGCGGTCGGGCCCCTAGTCGGTCAGTTGGGGGCCGCTGACCTTGTCGAGCAGGCGGGCCAGGCGCTCGCGCAGGCCGGGGCGGCGCTCGGGCTCTCCGGCCGCCGTGCTCACCAGGTGCTGCGCCCCGTCGAAGGTCACCAGCCCGTCCCGAGGCACCTCGATCGAGTCGTGCGCCAGCCCGGTCAGCTCCCGGTCGCCGCCCCCGATGGCCAGGATGGTCGCGCCCGTGCGCCGGGCGTCGTCGACGCGTTCGAGCAGCGGCACCGGCGCCTCCCGCTCGGCCAGCACGAACAGCGTCTCGCCCCGGGCCGCCTGCTCCAGCCGCTCGATGCCGACGCGCAGGTGGGCGGGCGCGTCGGCGGGCGGCGTCCAGCGCACCAGCGTGGGCGTGAGCTGCGCCAGCCCGGAGAACCTGGCCTCGTCGGCGAGGTGCGCGGTCAGGTGCCAGGGCTCGTCGTCGGGAGTGCCCACCAGCAGCAGGCCGCCGGGCGAGCGGGTGGCGCGCAGGGCGACGCCCAGTTCGCGGGCGCGTTCGAGCCAGCCGGTCTCGGCCAGGAGCTCACGCAGCAGGGCCACCGATCCTGAGTCCATGTCCCCATGGTGCCTGACGTGCCCCCGCGGGGTGGCTGATTCGGGAGTGATGTGTTGACACCAGCCGAGTTTCCCCGTCATTTCGGGCCTTGACAGGAGGTTACTCCCGGGTAACGATCGGCTCGCGGCGCCGCCGTCCCAAGTATGTGGTCCTCACGGAGAGGGGCGGCACATGTCCTTACGTGTCCGCGTCAGCATGTCCCTGGTCCTGTTATCGATCATGTCCCTCATCACGACCCCGGCCCGCGCGGCGGCTCCGGGAGACGTGGTCTCCGCCCAGCCCACCACCGTCTACCTCCTGCCGGGCAAACTCCTGGAGGTCCCGGTCAACGCCTGGCACCTCCTCTACAACTCCACGTCCGCCACCGGCGCGCTCAACACCGTGTCGGGGACGCTGCTCGTGCCCAAGAGCGGCTACCCGCTCGGCGCGCGCCCCATCGTCGGGTACGCCGTCGGCACCCACGGGCTCGGCGACCAGTGCGCCCCCTCGGCCAGCATGAGCCAGGGCAAGGAGGCCGAGCTCGCGCTGGTGAGCCTGTTCCTGCTCAAGGGGTACGCGGTGGCCATCACCGACTACGAGGGGCTCGGCACGCCCGGGCCGCACACGTACATGGCCGGGATCTCGCAGGGGCACGCCGTGCTCGACTCGATCAGGGCCGCCACCCGCGTGTCCGGGGCGGGGCTGTCGAACCGGGCGCCCGTCGCCGTCATGGGCTACTCCCAGGGCGGCGCGTCGGCCGGGTGGGCGGCGCAGCTGCAGCCCTCGTACGCGCCCGAGCTGCGGCTCAAGGGCGTCGCGGCCGGAGGCGTGCCCGCTGACCTGCACGCGGTCGCGGACCACCTGGACGGCGGGACCGACTTCGGGCTGGCGGCGGCGGCCGGGGTCGGGCTGGACGCGGCCTACCCCGAGCTGAACCTGCGGGCGGACCTCAACGACCGCGGCCGCGCCCTGCTCTCCGACGCGGCCGACGACTGCGTGGGCGACCTCGGCAAGCTCGCCGGGCTGAGCTTCTCCGACCTGAGCCCGATCGACCTGCTCAACCAGCCGAAGTGGCTGGTCCGGCTCGGGGAGAACCGTCTGGGCGCCGCGGCTCCGCGGGTGCCCATGTTCCTGTACCACGCGCGGGGGGACCAGATCATCCCGCTCTCCGTGGGCTCGACGCTGCGGTCCGAGTACTGCCGGGCCGGGGTGAACGTCCGGTGGACCGCGCTGCCCGCGCCGGACCACGTCACGGGGGCCATCGAAGGAGGGCCGCTGGCCATCGAGTGGCTGGCCCTGCGGATCCTCGGGCTGCCCGCCCTCGGCAACTGCTAGCTCATAGGGCGGCCGGGCCCGCGCGACCGGGCCCGGCCACCCCCTGGCGGGCGCGCCGCGGCCGAGCTGGCATGATCTGGCGTATGACAGACGTGAGCGGGCTTTCCATCGGCATCCTCGGCGGCACCGGTGACCAGGGGAAGGGGCTGGCGCGGCGGTTCGCGCTGGCGGGGCACCGGGTGCTGATCGGGTCGCGCAGCGAGCAGCGCGCCCAGGACGCGGCCGGTGACATCGGGTCGGGCGCGACCGGGGGCGCGAACGCCGCCGTCGCCGCCGAGGCCGACATCGTGATCGTGGCGGTGCCGTACGAGGGGCACAAGGCGCTGCTGGAGTCCCTGCGGGCCGAGCTGACCGGGAAGATCGTGGTCGACTGCGTGAACCCGCTCGGGTTCGACAAGCAGGGCGCCTACGCGCTGCCGGTGGAGGAGGGCAGCGCGGCGCAGCAGGCGGCCGCGGTGCTGACCGAGAGCCGGGTGGTGGCCGCGTTCCACCACGTGTCGGCGGTCCTGCTGATGGACCCGGCCGTGGAGAAGGTGGACCTCGACGTGCTGGTGCTCGGCGACGACCGCGAGGCCACCGACACGGTGCAGGCGCTGGCCGAGGTCATCCCGGGCGTGCGCGGGGTGTACGGGGGGCGGCTGCGCAACTCGCACCAGATCGAGGCGCTCACCGCGAACATCATCTCCGTGAACCGCCGCTACAAGGCCCACGCCGGGCTCCGCATCACCGACATCTGACCCGGGGCCGGTCGCACTTCGGCCAGGTCCCTTTGGGAACCCCCTCGGGTCGGCCGGCGCGCTGCGTGCCGTTGGCCGCTGGACTCGCGCGGACAGCCAGGCAGCGTGAGCCGGGAATCCCCGCCTTCGGGCGGGGAGCGGTCAAGACTTGCGCGAGAGCTTGAGCAGCGCGTCCGCGACCCCCTCGGGGTCGACGAGCTGGTGCAGGTGCAGGCCGGGCAGGCGGGTCACGGGCCAGCCCCGCCGCGCGGCCTCCTCGGCGACCCGCTCGTACGGCGGCCCGAACCACAGGCACGAGCACCTGACGTCGTCCCACCCGGCGGGCACCGGGACGGCCTGGGTGTAGTAGTCGAGCGGCAGCCGCGGCTGCTCGGCCGCCACCCTGATGCGCACGGCGGGATCGGGCAGCATGGCCACCACGTCCTCCTCGTCCCACCAGTCGGTCCAGCGCGGCAGCACGCCGTCGGGCCCGGCCAGGTCGTGCAGGAACGGCAGGAAGCCCTCCTCCGCGGTCCTGACCAACCCCTCGCGCGGCGGGATGTGCGCGTCGGCGAAGACGCACGCCACCACCCGCTCGCCCAGCCCCTCCTTGATCAACGGCAGGAAGAACCCGGCGTTGCTGTGCCCGGCCAGAACGACGGGCGTGTCAGGCGTGACCGCGCGCACCGCCTCGACCACGCGCGGCCAGTACGGCGGGCCGCCCGCCGCGACGCCGGTCAGGTCGGGCACCACGGCCGCGTGTCCGCGGCGTTCCAGCGACTCGGCCACGGGAGCCCAGGTCGACGGCCCGACGGAAGGGCTGTGCACGAGTACGAACGTCGTCTGCATAGACCCACACTGTCAGACGATCAGGGTGTGGCGGGAGGCCGGGTGATCGGTGCCGTCGAAGACCGCCCAGGCCGCGGCCAGGTTGTTCACCGCTCGCGAAAGCTCGTCCTCGGGGAACAGGAAGTGCAGGCGCATGCGGTCGGGGTGCCCGCCCAGCGGGTCGAACGATCTCCCCGGCGGCACCGCGACCCCGTGCCTGAGGGTCACCTGGGCGAAGGAGTCCACGTCGCCGCGCGGGATCCGCACCCAGATGGTCTGGCCGCCGAGCGCGGGCTCGAACTCCCACGACGGCAGCCGTTCACGCAGCTCGGCGCACAGGTGGTCGTGGCGCCGGCGCAACGTGCGCACGCGTGCCGCCCGTACCTCCTCCAGGCGGCGCAGCAGCGCCACGGCGGCCAGCTGGCTGAAGACCTCGCCCCCGAGGTCGTGCACGGCCCGCAGCCTGGCCAGCCGCGACACCAGCGGCGCCGCCGCGCGGATCCACCCGACCCGCAGCCCGCCCCAGACGAGCTTGCTCAGCGACCCGACGGTGATCAGGTGCTCCCCCCGCTCGAACGACGCCAGCGGCGGCGGCGTCTCGCCCGTGAAGCCGAGCTCGGCGCACACCTCGTCGTCGATCAGCGGCACGTCGTGCTCGGCGGCCAGCGCGGCCAGCCGCCGGCGGGCCGGGTTGGCCATGACCGCGCCGTCCGGGTTGCGGTTGGTGGGGACGAAGTAGGCCAGCGTGGGGCGTTCGCGCAGGTCCTCCGCCGTGCCGGGGCGGACGACGGCGGCGGCGTGCCGGAAGACCTCCAGCGCGCCCGGGTACGTCGGCGTCTCGGTCAGCACGGTGTCGCCGGCCGCCACCAGGAGCCCGGTGAGCAGGGTGAGCGCCTGCTGGGCGCCCGTCGTCACGATGATCTCCTCGGCCGTCGTCGGCACGCCGCGGCCGGTGTAGTAGGCGGCCAGCGCGGCACGCAGGGCCGGGTTGCCCGCCGGCTGGTAACCCAGCTCGCGGCCGCCGGCCAGCCGCGCGCCCGCCTCCTCGTACGCCTCGAACATCGCGGCCGGCATGTCGTGCGGCGCGGCGCACGTCAGGAGCTGCACGCCGTCCGGCGGGTGCAGGATGTGCAGCAGCAGCGGGTTGGCCGCCACGCCGTCGGCGGTCCGCGTCGCGGGCAGGTCGAGCGCGGCCACCCGGGTGCCGCTGCCCTGGCGGCGCACCACGCGGCCCTCCTGCTGCAGCAGGTCGTACGCGGCCACCACGGTGCCCCGGCCCACCGCGAGCCGTCTGGCCAGCGCCCGGTCCGGCGGGAGCGCCTGGCCGGGCGGCAGCACGCCGTCGTCGATGAGCGCCCGCAGCCGGGCCGCGAGCAGCAGGTAGAGCGGGCCGCGGCCCGACGCCCAGCGGCCCAGGAGATCGACGAGGTCGCCGTCGGCGAGATTGGCCCCATTCATGGACCAATTCTGCCGTATTGGCTCTGACGTCGGACCGTTTCGCGGGAGATCCTTGACGTATGACCGAATCTCGTCCCCCTGAGCTTCGTCCAGAGACGCGCGCCGTCCACCTGCCGCAGCCCGTCGTCGAGGGCAGCCGGCCGATCACGGTGCCGATCTACCAGACCTCCGGATTCATCTTCGACGACCCCGCCGTGATGGCCGACGCGATGGGCCGGGCCGACGGGCCGTTCGTGTACGGGCGTTACACCAACCCCACCGTCCGCTCCCTGGAGCAGGCCGTCTCCGGGCTGGAGGGCGGGGTGGGGGCCATCGCCACGGGCTCGGGCATGGGCGCGATCAACACCGTCCTGCTCGGCCTGCTCAAGCCCGGCGACCACCTCATCGCGCAGAAGGCCCTGTACGGCGGGACCGCTGCCATGATCAACGACCTGGTGGGCAGGTTCGGGATCACGGTGACGTACGTGCCCGAGAACGACCCCGCGGCCCTGCGATCCGCCGTCCGCCCCGAGACCAGGCTCGTCTACCTGGAGACGATCAGCAACCCGATGACGCTGGTCGCCGACCTGCCCGGGATGTGCGCGGCGGCCCGCGAGCTGGGGATCCTGACCGTGGTGGACAACACGTTCGCCACGGCCCTGCTCTGCCGGCCCATCGAGCACGGGGCGGACATCGTCGTACACTCCACCACCAAATACCTGTCCGGCCACACCGACGTGGTGGGCGGGCTCGCCGTCTTCGCCTCCGCCGACCTCTACGAGAAGGTGTGGCACTTCGCGATCGAGCTCGGCGCCTCCGCGGACCCCTTCGCGGCCTGGCTGTCGCTGCGCGGGCTGCAGACGCTCGCGCTGCGCATGGAACGCCACTGCTCCAACGCCCGCCTCCTCGCCACCCGCCTGGCCTCCCACCCCGCCGTCACCGCCGTGCACTGGCCGGGGCTGGCCACGCACCCCTCCCACGAGCTGGCCGGGAAGCTGCTGTCCGACTTCGGCGGGGTGCTCTCGTTCGACCTCGCCGGCGGGCGGTCGGCGGGGGAGAGGTTCATGAGCTCCGTACGTCTCATGCTCCTGGCCCCCTCGCTGGGCGGCGTGGAGACGCTCGTGCTGCACCCGGCCACGACGTCCCACCGCTCGCTCAACGCCGAGGAGCTGGCCAGGAACGGGATCGGCGAGGGCACCGTACGCATCGCCGTGGGCATCGAGCACCCCGAGGACCTGTGGGCCGACGTGTCGCAGGCGCTGGCATAGTGGCCGGTGTGGATTACTCGGATGTGCTGGCCGCGGCCAGTCGTATCGACGGGCTCGTGCTGCGCACGCCGGTGCTGGAGGTCTCGCCCGGGGTCTTCTTCAAGCTGGAGCTGCTGCAGCACTCGGGGTCGTTCAAGGTCCGCGGGGCCTTCAACCGGATGTTGTCGGCGGGGGAGCTGCCGCCCAGCGGGGTGATCGCCGCCAGCGGCGGCAACCACGGGCTGGCCGTCGCCTACGCGGCGCGGGAGCTGGGGGTGCGGGCGGAGATCTTCGTGCCCGAGGTGACGAGCCCGGTGAAGGTCGCCGGGCTCGCGGCGCTGGGGGCTCACGTCACGCAGACCGGGGCCATCTACTCCGCCGCCGCCGAGGCCGCCGCCAAGCGCGCCGCGGAGACGGGGGCGTTGCCGGTGCACGCCTACGACCAGGCCGAGGTGGTGGCGGGGCAGGGGACCACCGGGCTGGAGATCGTCGAGCAGACGGGTGGCGTGGACACGGTGGTGGTCGCCGTCGGCGGGGGCGGCTTCGCCGCCGGCGTCACGCTGGGCACCTCGGCCACCCCCGGGACCGCACCCGGGGCCGGGCCCGGAAGGGCGTCCGGGGGTGGGGCCGGGCCGCGGATCGTCGCGGTCGAGCCCGAGCGGATCCCGACCCTGCGCGAGGCGCTGAAGGCGGGTCATCCGGTGCCCGTCGAGGTGAGCGGGGTGGCCGCCGACGCGCTGGGCGCCACCAAGATCGGCGCTATCGCGTTCGAGATCCTCTCCTCGCCTCGGGTGGAGAGCGTGCTGGTGAGCGACGAGGCGATCGTGGAGGCCCGGCGTACCCTCTGGGCGCGGCACCGGGTGGCGGCCGAGCCCGCGGGCGCGACGGCGTACGCGGCCCTGCTGGCCGGCGCGTACACGCCGGCTCCTGGGGAGCGGGTGGCCGTGGTGCTGTGCGGCTCCAACACCGACCCCGGCACCCTCACCACCCCCTGACCCGCGCCCGCCGCCCCGGACGCCCCGGCCCCGAGCGCCTGGTCCGACCGTGAGGTGGCCGTACCGGCGCGGGGGCCGGATCGCCGGTCGCCGTCAGTTGTAGGTGTGCTCAGCGGCCGGGAAGGCGCCCGTCGTCACGTCGTCGGCGAAGGCGCGGACCGCGCGGTCCATCTCGGCGGCCAGGTCCGCGTAGCGCTTGACGAACCGGGGGGGACGCGGCGTGAGCCCCATCAGGTCCTGCCACACCAGAACCTGCGCGTCCGTCCCGGCGCCCGCGCCGATGCCGATGGTCGGGATCGTCAGCGACGCCGTCACCCGCTCCGCCAGGTCCGCCGGCACGCACTCGAGCACCACCGAGAACGCCCCCGCCCGCTCCAGGTCCTTGGCGTCCGCCATGAGCTCGTCGCCCGACTGGCCGCGCCCCTGGACGCGGTAGCCGCCCAGGACGTTCACGGACTGCGGGGTCAGCCCGAGGTGCGCCATGACCGGGACCCCGGCCGAGACCAGCGCCTCCACCTGCGGCACGACGCGGCGGCCGCCCTCCAGCTTGACGGCGTGCGCGCCGGCCTCCTTCATGAAGCGAGCGGCCGATTCCAGCGCCTGCTGGGGGGAGGCCTGGTACGACCCGAACGGCAGATCCGCGACCACCAGCGCCCGGGACGAGCCGCGCACGACGGCCGCCGTCAGGGGCAGGAGATCGTCGACCGTGACGGGGATCGTGGAGTCGTACCCGTAGACGACCATGGCCGCCGAGTCGCCCACCAGCAGGACGGGGATGCCCGCGCCGTCGAAGACCCTGGCCGTCATCGCGTCGTAGGCGGTGACCATGGGCCACCGCTCTCCGCGCTCCTTGGCGGCGCTGAGGTCGCGAACGGTGACCCGGCGCCCGGCGACGCCCCCGTACAGCGTGGTTGAAGAGGACATGTGTGAACCCTCCAGAAAACGTCTCGAGGCGCCCCAGTGGCGTCCCCGGACTCCTTCCGATGATGTCACGGGCCGTCACGGCCGGAAATCCTGTGGCGAAACTGTCGGTGCCTCTTGCCAGAATCGGCGGGGAGGTTGATAACGACATGGCTCTCGCCCCTTACCGACGACTGCTCAAGATCCCGGGCGTCCCCACGTTGCTGCTGGTGGGGCTGCTGGCGCGGATTCCGTCCACGGCCATGGGCATGACGCTCACCCTGCACGTCGCAGTGGCGCTCGACCTGGGATACGGCAAGGCCGGGCTGGTCACCATGGCCAACACCATCGGCATGGCGATCGGCTCGCCGTTGTCGGGGAGGTTCGTCGACCGGCACGGTTTGCGTCCCGTGCTCATCGTCACGACCGTGGCGCAGGCGGTGTTCTGGGCGTGCGCGTGGGCGCTGCCGTTCCCGGTCCTGGTCGGGACGGCGACCGTGGCGGGGCTGCTGGCGTTGCCGGTGTTCAGCGTGACCAGGCAGTGCCTGGCCGCCCTGGTGCCGGTGCCCCAGCGGCGCAGTGCGTTCGCGCTCGACTCGATGGTGGTCGAGCTGTCGTACATGGCCGGTCCCGCGCTCGCGGTGGCGGGCCTGACGACGCTGGGCAGCCGCGTGACGATGACGGTCATCTGCGTCGGCACGGCGGTCGCGGGCCTGGCCCTGATCGTGCTCAACCCGCCCACCCGCTCGCCCGACGAGCTGGAGGCCCAGTCGATCAAGGTGCCCAGGCGGCAGTGGCTGACGCCCGGGTTCGTGGCGCTGCTCGGGACGGCGGCGGCGGCCACGTTCGTGCTCACGGCCACGGAGCTGTCCCTGGTCGCGACCATGAACAACGCCGGCCAGACCCAGTGGGTCGGCCTCGCCGTCGCCATCTGGTGCGTCTACTCCCTCATCGGCGGCTTCGTGTACGGCGGGCTGTCGCGCGGCTTCTCGCCCTTGGTGCTCATCGCCTCCATGGGCCTGCTCACGATCCCCGTGAGCCTGGTGAGCGGGTGGCAGTGGCTGGTCGTGATGCTCATCCCGGCGGGCCTCCTCTGCGCGCCGGCGCTGTCGGCCACGGTCGACGTGCTGTCCCGGTGGGTGCCTTCCGCCGCGCGGGGCGAGGCGATGGGCTTCCACGGCACGGCCCTGCTGATCGGCGGCGCGAGCTCGGCCCCCATCGCGGGGGCCGTGATCGACGGAAGCGGGCCGGCCTGGGCGTTCGTGCTGGCGGGGGTGGTGGGAGTGGCCATGGTGCTCGCCGCCGCTCCCTTCTGGCCCCGCCGCCCCGCCGAGGCCCTTCCCTCGACCGCCCCTTCGGCCACGGCCGCCCCGGCACTCGCCGAGCCTCCCCCGGCACCGGTCGAGGCCCCTTGACCCGGTGACCGGTCCTCCGGCTCGCTCTGGTGGGGGAGGCCGGTCACGGTGGCCGTGCGGGGGCGTTGGGCGGAGTTAACCCAGGGTTTACGAAACGGGACCGTTGCGTATCGGAATATCTTGCGATACGGTGTCGTTGCGAAACTCGCACGTATCGAAATTGGGGGGCTCTCCATGAAAGAGGTAGTCGTGGACCCGCACGCGGGCCATCCACGCCGGTGGGGGATCCTCGGCGTCCTGGTGTTCAGCCTGCTGGCCGTCGTGCTGGACAACACCATCCTCAACGTGGCGATGAAGACCATCGCCGACAAGACGGTCGGTTTGGGGGCGACGCAGAGCGAGCTGGAGTGGGCGATCAACTCCTACACGCTGGTGTTCGCCGGGTTGCTGTTCACGTTCGGGGTGATCGGTGACCGAACGGGACGCAAGCGGATGTTGTTCATCGGCATGGCGTTGTTCGGGCTGGCCTCGCTCGCCAGCGCCTACTCGCAGGATCCGATGCAGTTGATCCTGGCGAGGGCGGCGATGGGCATCGGCGGGGCGGCGATCATGCCGGCGACCCTGGCGATCATCTCCAACGTCTTCCCGCCCGGTGAGCGGGGCAAGGCGATCGGCGTGTGGGCCGGCGGCGTGGGGCTCGCCGTGGCGATCGGGCCCATCACGGGCGGCCTGCTGATCCAGCACTTCTGGTGGGGTTCGGTCTTCCTGATCAACGTGCCGATCGTGATCGTCGCCATGATCCTCATCGCGACCTTCGTGCCGGAGTCGCGTGACCCGAAGCCGTCCAAGCTGGACCCGGTCGGTGTGCTGCTGTCGATCATCGGGTTGGTGGCCGTGGTGTACGGCATCATCCGCGGCGGCGGCCTCGGCACCGTGTTCAGCGCGGAGGTCCTGGTGCCGACGCTGCTCGGGCTGGTGGTGCTGGGCGCGTTCGTCTGGTGGGAGCGGCGCATCGACCACCCCATCTTCGACGTCCGCAACTTCGGCAACGTCCGCTTCAGCTCGGCCATCGGCATGATGGGCATCGTCTTCTTCGCGATGATGGGCGGGATGTTCTTCCTGACCTTCTACCTGCAGACGGTGCTGGGCTTCTCGCCGGTGCAGGCGGGGGCGCTGATGATCCCGTTCGCCGCCGCGCAGCTCATCTTCGCGCCGCTCAGCCAGCGGGTGAACGAGCGGTTCGGCGCCAAGCTGTCGGCCACCGTGAGCATGATCGTGGTGACGGGGGCCCTGGCCAGCTACGCGCTCATGGACCAGGACACGCCGATCGTGCTGATCGAGGTCATCTTCTTCGTCCAGGGCGCCGCGATGGCCAACATCATGCCGCCCGCGACCACCGCCATCATGGAGTCGCTGCCCAGGGAGAAGGCCGGTGTCGGCTCGGCCATGAGCAACACCGTCCGCCAGGTCGCCGGCGCGCTGGGCGTGGCCGTGCTCGGCTCGGTGCTGTCGTCCAACTACCGCGGCGAGATCACGCCCTCGCTGGCCGGACTGCCCGCCGACGTCCAGCACACCGCGGGCGAGTCGATCGTCCAGACGATGGGCGTCGCCCAGGAGCTCGGTGAGAGGGGCCAGGCGCTGATCAAGCCCGCGTTCGCCGCGTTCGTCGACGGGATGCACGTCACGGCCCTGGTGTCGGCGCTGATCGCGCTGGTCGGCGTCGCCGTGGTGGCGAAGTGGATGCCGGGCAAGGCACGCCCGGTCACGCAGGCGGAGCAGAAAGAGCCGGCTGTGGTTTGACAACCTCCCCCGTCTGGAACGGTAGGCGGGGGATCCCGAACGATCTCGAGCGGAGAGGAGGAGAGGTTGAGGTTCGCGGCGCACCGGCCCGGGCGACCTGCTCAGCCGTTCCGCGTTTCCTCCCCCTCTCACGGGAACGAAGCATGTAGTTGTACGGTGAGGCAGCGATGACGATCCAGGAATCAGGGACCGCCCGTCCGGCAGGGCGCCCGCGCAGCGAAAAGGCCGAAAAGGCGATCATCGAGGCCACCCTCGATCTGATCGGCGAGGGCATGGGAGTCTCCGAGCTGTCCATCGAGGCCATCGCGTCGAGGGCGGGCGTCGGCAAGACGACGATCTACCGGCGCTGGTCCAACAAGGAGGACCTGGTCGTCGACGCCCTCGCCACGCTCAAGGCCCCGGTGCCCGCGCTCACGGGCACGTCCGTGCGCGACGACCTGATCGCCCTGCTCGACGCGATGCGCAGGGAGTCGGGCGTGGCCCGCAACCGCTGCGTGATGAACATCGCGATGAACGAGGCCGATCGGCACCCGCAGCTGATGGACCGGTTCGTCAAGCGGGCCATCGAGCCTCGGCGGCAGGCGCTGCGCGCCGTGATCGAGCGCGGCATCGCCACCGGCGAGCTCCGCTCCGACCTGGACGTCTCCATGGGCATGGCCCTCCTCAGCGGCACCATGCTCTGGCACACCAAATGGGCTCCGGCCGGTGACCTCGACCCGGACCTCGCCGAACGCGTCGTGGACGTCGTTCTGGAAGGAATGGCCCCCTGACGGCCACCGGTCCTCGGGGCTGACGACTCCCGGCGGAGGCGTGTTTTCGGCCGCCTCCGCCGGGCCTTGCCGGGGCGGCGAGGTTCAGCCTCTGGTCGGTCGTGCGTTGTGCGAATGTGGATCTCGGGCGGCATTGACTCGCCCGATGAGCACCGCGGTGATGTTGTCGTGGCCTCCCGCGTCCAACGCGAGCCCGATCAACCCCCGTGCGTCCGCCAGCAGGTCGCCCTGTGACCGCAGGGAGTCCAGCCCGGGAAGGTACCGCCACAAGCCGTCGGTGCACAGCAGCAGGCGGCCCGGCCCCGGGGGACGGTAGCTGCGGATGCGCGGATCCGGCTCGCCGGCGTCGGCGCCCAGCCAGGCGGAGAGCGCTTCGTGGGCACCCGTGTCGTCCTCGGTCAGCGCCATCCCGGCCCCCTCGTCCGGCAGCCAGTACGCGCGGCTGTCGCCGATCCAGCAGGCCCAGATCCCGCCCTGGCCGGCGACGCCCGCGACGTACGTGCAGGCCGGCGCGGCCTGGGCCGACTCGGCCAGGGCGGCGACCGCCCGGCCCGCGCGGATCGCGGCGTCGGCGAGCGCCGTCTCCGGCAGCGCGCCCGCCCGTAGCCGTGCCGCCAGGGTGGACGCGCCCGTGTCGGCCGCGATCCGGGCGGCGCGCTCGGAGCGGGGCGACATGGACACGCCATCGCACACCACGCCGATCGTCCACGTGCCGTCCCCGGCCAGCGCCATCGCGTCGGCGTTGACACCGCGCCGCAGCCCGCGGTCGCTGACCCCGGCCCCGCCGGCTGTCGTGATCTCCAGGTGCGAGCGGAAGGCCGGTTGGGCCTGGCCGCAGTCCCAGCAATGGCCGTCCGGGGCCACGGCGCCGCCGCCGCAGAGGGCGCAGTGAGTCTGAGTCGTCATCTCTCCCCAATGGTGGCAGAGCGCGGCGATCCCGGCGCTGTAGTTTGGGCGCACCGGGAGGGGGACAGGCGATGGCGGACGGGGTGACGGCGGACGGGGTGACGGCGGACGGGGCTACGGCGGCGGAGCTGCTGGCCGCGGCGCGGGGCGGGGACGACGTGGCGTTCGGGCGGCTGGTCGGGCCGTTGCGGGACGAGCTGCGGGCCCACTGCTACCGGATGCTGGGGTCCGTCCACGACGCCGAGGACGCCGTGCAGGACACGCTGGACCGGGCGTGGCGGAGCCTGGCGCGGTTCGAGGACCGCGGGTCGATCAGACCGTGGCTGTACAAGATCGCGACGAACAGGTCGCTGACGCTCATCGAACGCCGGGGCCGCCGCGAGCTGCCCGCCGACCTCGACCCGGCCGGTGGCGAGGTGGCCTGGCTGGAGCCGTACCCGGACAGTCTGATGGCGTGGACGGCGGAGCTGGGGCCCGAGGCGCGGGTGGTGGCGCGGGAGAGCGTGGAGCTGGCGTTCGTGGCGGCGCTGCAGCACCTGTCGGCCGTGCAGCGGGCCGTGCTGCTGCTGCGCGACGTCCTCGGGTATGCCGCCCGCGAGGTCGCCGACCTGCTGGACACCACGGTCGCGGCGGTCAACAGCGCCCTCCAGCGGGCCAGGAGGAACCTCGCCGAACTGCTCCCCCCGAGCACCCAGCGGCAGACCCTCGACGAGCTGGGCGAGGCGGGGGGCCGGGAGCTGGCCCGCCGGTACGCGGCCGCCTGGGAGGCCGGTGACGTGGACGCCATCGTGGCCATGCTGGCCGAGGACGCGAAGTACTCGATGCCGCCGCTGGCAGTCTGGTTCGAGGGACACGACGGGATCCGGGAGTTCCTGCTCGGCGGGCCGCTCAGGCATCGCTGGCGGTTCCTGCCCGCGCGGGCCAACGGGCAGCTGGCGTTCGGCACGTACATGTGGGACGACCAGCGGGCGGCCTACCTGCCGGCGGGGCTGGACCTGCTGGTGGTGCGGGGTGGGCGGGTGGCGGAGGTCGTGGCGTTCCTGGAGGCCGGGTTCGCCGATTTCGGGCTTCCTGCGGAGGCGCGATGAGTTTCGGGATCCGCCCGGGTTGTACGTCCGGAACGACGGCATCGACCCCGGAAGGACCTCGCCCATGTCCACGAACGAAGACCAGATCCGTGACCTGATCCTGCGCTGGGCCGAGGCGGTGCACCGCGGCGACCTGGACGCGGTGCTCGCGGACCACGCCGCGGACATCGTGATGTTCGACGTGCCGCAGGACGTCCGCGGCATCGAGGCGTACGAGAAGGCCTGGCCGCCGTTCTTCGAGTGGCAGGCGCAGGGGGCGGCGTTCGAGATCGAGTCGCTGGACGTCGTCGCAGGTGACGACGTCGCCTTCGCGTACGCGCTGCTGCGCTGCGGCATGCCCGCCGACGACGACCGGCGCCTGCGGCTGACGCTCGGCCTGCGCAAGGAGGGCGGCCGGTGGGTCGTCGCGCACGAGCACCACTCGTTCCCGATCGCCGACGACGGGGCTGCCGCGCGGGAGGTGCGGCGGGTCCACGAGCGGTGGTACGAGGGCACCGCGGCCAAGGACCTCGACGGCATGATGGCCGCCATCGCCGACGACGTCGTCTCGTACGAGCACGAGGCGCCGCTCGCGTACGTGGGCGTGGAGGCGGTGCGGCAGGTCTGCGCGCGCGGCCTCGACGAGGGGCCCGACGTCCGTTTCGACGTGCCTGACCTGAAGGTCCTGGCCAGGGAGGACCTCGCGGTCGCGTGGGGGCTGAACCGGGTCCGCGTGGGCGGTGCCGCCGGGACGTGGTCGCGGGGGACGCGGGTGTTCGAGCGGCGGAACGGCTCGTGGGTGATGATCCACCAGCACGTCTCCTACCCGTACGACCCGGCCACGGGCGAGGCGCGCACCGACCTGGGCCCGCGCTAGGCGCCCGGCCGGACGGTGGCGAGCAGGGTGTCGAGGGCATGCTGGGACGTCTGGAGCCGCTCGATCGTCTCGGCGATGCGCTCGCGCTCCTTCCGCAGATTGCTCAGCATGCCCGGGCACGCCGTCGGCACCATCCGGTCGCCGTCGTCGTGGACGCAGGGCAGCAGGAGGGCGATGACGGTCGTCGGGAGCCCGGCGGCGAGCATCGTACGGATGTGGCGCACCGACGCCACGTCCGGTTCGCCGTACTCGCGGTAGCCGTTGGGCAGCCGCACCGGCCGCAGCAGCCCCTGCTCCTCGTAGTAGCGCAGCAGCCGCCTGCTCACCCCGGTGCGGCGGGCCAGGTCTCCGATCCTCATATGCTCCTTGACCTTCACATCGATGTGACGCCTTAGCTTCCGATCACAAGCTTCCGACAACAACAACGGAGAGGAGCCGATGATGCCTGGAGCCGTGATCATCGGAGCGGGGCCGGGGATCGGCCGGTCCGTGGCCCGGCGGTTCGCGAGGGAGGGGCTGCGGGTCGCGGTCGTCTCGCGTAGCGGCACGACGCTCGATCTGGTCGGGGTGCTCGCGTACAAGGCGGACAGCACCGACGAGGCCCAGCTCAAGGCGGCCCTCGACGCGGCCGCCGCCGAGCTGGGCACCCCGGACGCCGTCGTCTACAACGCCGCGCTCATCCGGCCGGACACGCCGGGCGAGGCGACCGTGCGGGCCCAGCTGGACGCCTGGGCCGTGAACGTGGTGGGGGCGCTCATCGCGGCCGCGCACGTGGCTCCCGCGATGGCCCGGCGCGGCAGCGGATCGTTCCTCATCACCGGGGGGATGCCCGAGCCCAAGGCCCGGTACGTCAGCCTCTCGCTCGGCAAGGCGGGCGTGCGGACGCTGGTGGCGCTGCTCGACCAGGAGTATGGGCCCTCGGGGGTGCACGTGGCCGGCGTCACCGTGGCCGGGCCGGTCGCGCCCGGCACCGCCTTCGACCCCGACGACATCGCCGAGCACTACTGGCGCCTGCACACCCAGCCCCGGGAACAGTGGGAACGGGAGGTCCGCTACGACGGTACCGGGGCGTGACCCGCGGGTGTGAGCTTCCAGAGCCGGCCGATGGCGCGGAGCCCCAGCCGCTCGGCCACCCGCTGGGAGGAGCGGTTGCCGGCGCTCGTGCTGTAGAACAGGTGGAGCCCCGGCAGTAGGCCGGCCCAGGCGGCGGTGGTCGCCGCCGCGTATCCGCGGCCCCGGAAGGCGGGCGACGTCCAGGTGCCGGCCTCGGCTCCCTCGGGGGTCAGCCGGGCGCTGTGGCAGATCGCGGCCACCTGCCCGTCCTCGACGATCATCGCCCAGGGCGCGCCCGCGCCACCGGCGACGAGCTCGTCCCACTCCTCGGGCTCCCAGTTCGGAGGCCGCGGCGGGCGTGCGCGTGCGGCGTGCGACGGATCGTCCGACCTGAGGACCTCGGCCGGCGCCTCGAACGGCAGCGGCGGCCGCACCAGATAGCACGGCCCTCCGGACACCGTCCGCCCGCCGCCCAGCAGGGTGTCGCACCGCGCCAGGGCGTCCGGCGGCTCGCCCGGGGGCGGCGGGGCGCTCCGGGAGACGAGGTCCAGGAGGCGCGCGGCGAGCGGGTCGGGCACGTCGGCGCAGACCGCGGCGGTCATGCCGTCGGCCGCCACGCCGATCACCACCTCCTCCGGCCCCGGCAGGCGGCCCCGGGAGTCGAGACGCCAGATGACGCCCAGCTCGACGGCGAGCAGGCCGACGGTCATGACCCCACCAGCGTGAACGCGGCGCTCGCGGCCACCCTGCCGTTGACGATCACGTCGAGCTCCCTGGCGCCCGGTGGCTCGTCGCGGGTGGTGACCGGGCGGAAGGAATGGCTCTTGCGCACGGTGAACGTCGTGCCGGGCCCCGCCGCCTCCCGCCGGCCCAGGTGGAACACCCGGCGCGAACCCGCCCGCCGGATCGCGTACTTGAGCAGCACCGGCCCCGGCGCGCCCGCCGTGACCGTGACGGCGAAGGCCAGCTTCCCGCCGACGGCCACCGCGTCGGACTCCAGGGCCAGCACGTCGACCGCGCCGCTGCCCGGGGTGACGCCCACCAGCGCCAGCGCCTCGGGGTGGCCGGAGCGCAGCAGCCCGCGCACCGCGTGGCGCAGCACCTTCTCCACGTGCGAGCCGCCGTCGGAACGCCATCGGGCCAGCAGCCCCAGCGCCACCTCCGGGTGGTCCTTGGCCAGGTCGTTGACGTGGTTGGCGACCGAGCGGCGGACGTATTCGCTCGGGTCGTCGCGCAGCCGGTCGAGCAGCGGCAGGGTCGGCCCGGGCGCCATCAGCCAGCGCACCCGGGCGCCCCACGGCAGCCGCGGTCGCGACCCCTCGGAGGCCAGGCGGCGCAGATGCTCGTCAGGGGACTCCGCCCAGCCGTACATGATCTTGAGGGCGTCGTCGCGGTGGTGCTCCAGGTAGGGCCGCACGGCGAACTCGCCCGTGGCGTACGGCGTGAGCACGGCCAGCGTGCCCATCCCCGCCTCCAGGTGGCCGAGCCCCTGGGCGGCCGTGTGATCGGTGGCCGGCCAGCCGCTCCACATGTCCAGCGCGACCCGCGAGGCGCACTCGCGGACGACCTCCGCGGCCTGCGGGTAGGGGAGCGGCAGCGCGTCGTGCAGGGCCGCGGCGACATGCCTGACGCGGTCCTTGAGCTCCAGCCCGTCGAGCCCGGCCAGGGCGCGCGCGACGAAGGCGGCCCGCGGGAACGGCGCCCATGAGGCGGCCAGCCCGTCGGCCAGCACGGAGACGGAGCCGGCGTTGATCAGGTCCTTGAGCGGTTGAGGCACGCGCCCACTCTGCCAGCCGCCACCGACAATCCCTCAGCCCTGCTGGGACAGCCCGAGGAAGTGCGCCTGCATCGACGGGTAGTAGTCGTCGAAGTGCGGCGTCGGGGAGCCGTCGCGGGCGGCCACGAGCATGTCGAGGTAGTACTCCCAGCCGGGCCCGATCTCGCCGATCATGTCCTCGGTGTCGAGATGGTGGACGAACCGCAGCTCCGTCGTGCCGTCATGCTCCTCCAGCAGCAGCTCGATCCGCCAGGCCCCGGACTCGTCGAGAGAGGACACGGCCAGCCGCTTCGGCGGTTCGCACGCCTCGATGCGCATTTCGTACCAGGGGGACTGCTCCTCGAACACCAACCGCACCTTGATCGTCTGGCCGGGCGCGCCGTGGCCCTCCCAGGGGCCGAACCAGCGGGCGGTGCGGTCGGGCTCGGTGATGCTGGCCCACACGTCCTCGGCGGGCGCGCGGAACGTCCGGCTGAGAACGAGGTCGCTGCCCTCGCTCGTCCTGAACAGCCGGCCGGTGGGGAAACGGGTCATGCCGTCCTTTCCTCTCTGCTCCCGGTCCTTGTGCCCGAGCCGCGCTCGCGGCGCGTCCGGTAGACCTCGGTCTCCAGCGCGTCCAGGCGATGCTCCCACCCGGAGGGCCGTTCGAACTGGGCGAGCCAGGCGATGAGCTCGCCGAACGGCTCGGGGTCGAGCGTGTAGAAGCGCTGCCTGCCGATCAGCTCCGCGTGAACCAGCCCGCTCTGCCGGAGCACCCGCAGGTGCCGGCTCACGGCGGGCCGGCTGATGGCGAACCGCTCGGCGACCTCTCCTGCCGACAGCCGTCCGTCCTTGAGCATCACCAGGATCCGCCGCCGAACCGGGTCCGCGATCACCCCTGCCACCTCGTCCACGGCAAAAGCGTAACCTATGGGTTACGCGTTCGCCAACCGTTTCCTCCCGTTCCCGGACGGCTCCCGCTCGCGAGGGTGGGCGGGTCGAGGGTGGAGGCGACGGCGCCGGGCGCGCCTGCCATGGCGGCCGGGCAACCGGCCCCGAGCGCCAGCCCCAGGAGCGATCCGGACCAGGGACACCGGGGGAGTGCAGCCGACCGGGAAACCGGCAGTGCCCCGGGCTCCACCGTTCACGAGCATCGCCGCGCCGGCTCGCGGCCCTGTCGCCTGACGGCTGTCAGACCGCCCGGGCGATGCAGATGCGTGCGTTCAGCCGCGGCCCTGCCTCGTAGAACATGTACTCCACGCCGTCCTGGGTGCCGAACGACGGCGCCGCCACCCTGCCGTTGTCCGAGGGGATCGGGGAGTGGAAGACGCCGAGGTGCGTCTCCCTGTCGAACGCGTTGCCGACCTCGGTGATCCGCATCCTGCCGTCGTTGCCGTGATAGGCCACGTAGGTGGTTCCGTTGCGTTTGACGAGGGTCGGGCCGGAGATGTCGGTCACGCCGTCGGGTTCGGGGTTCACCAGCGGGGTCGCGCTGAACTGCCAGCCGTCCCAGCCGTTGGGCGACCAGCCGTAGAAGATGCGGCGGCCGTTGCGCAGCCCCATGAAGATCATCACGTACTTGTTGTCACGTCCGGGCAGCGCATGCTCGAAGACCCGCGCGTAGGAGGTCTCGGAGGTGCCGGGCACCAGGCGGGTGCTGAGGATCGGGGTCTCGTCGGTGAAGGTGACGCCGTCGGTGGAGCGGGCCACGCGCGTGGTGAAGTTCTCGCCGTGGAAGTAGCAGAAGAACTGCCGGGTGGAGGCGTCCCAGGTCACGTGGGGTGAGGACACGTGTGAGACCGTGGTGGTCGGCAGGCGGTTGTCGATGATCGGGTTGCCCGAGTAGTCGTCGAAGGGGCCCGCCAGGGAATTGGCGAAGGCCACGCAGATGCCGCCCGGGTCCTCATGCGGGGCGTAGTAGAGGTAATAGCGCGCTCGGGGATTGCTGAGCTTGTCGTACACCCCTCTGATGCAGGGGAAGATGAACTCCCCCGTCGGGTTGTGGCTGAGCGGCAGGGCCAGCGCGTCGCGCAGATACCGGTAGGTCGGCATCCCGGCCGGGCCCGCCGCCGCGTTCGCGGCCGGTCCGAGGCCCAGGCGTGTGGCCGGGCCCGCTGTTGCGCTCGCGGCCGGTCCGAGGCCCAGGCCTGCGGCCATGCCCGCCGCCGCGCCCAGTAACAAGGTCCGCCGTCGGATCAATGGGTGGGGAGCGTCCACGTCCTCTCCTTCACGCTGCGTCGCGGTGCGGATTCACACGCTCTCCCTCGGTCGAACGCCGCGTCAAGATGCTAATACGAATTAACTCGGGAAAATCCACTCTTGACAGCACGCGGCGCCATGCGAAAGATGGGGCCCTACCAACTCGCTAATGCGCATTAACGAATCAGGGGAGAACACAGACGGTGACTGGCCCGGGCCGACGTCTCACACAGCAGGACATCGCCAAGATGGCCGGCGTGAGCCAGACGATGGTGTCCCTCGTGCTCAACAAGCGCGGCGACGCCGCGGTGCGGATCTCCCCCGAGACCCGCGAAAGGGTCCTGCGGGTGATCAAGGAGACCGGCTACGTGGCCGATCCCGCCGCGCGACGGCTCGCCGAGGGGCGTAACCGCATCCTCGGCGTGTTCACCTACGAGGCGGTCTTCCCCACCGAGAGCGCCGACTTCTACCACCCGTTCCTGGGCGGCATCGAGGAGTGCGCCGAGGAGATCGGCTGCGACCTGCTGCTGTTCACCAGCGCCAGGGCGGTCTCGGGGGCGCGAAGGAAAATCTTCAACGAGGAGAGCCGCGTGCGGCTGGCCGACGGCTGCCTGCTGCTCGGCCGTACGGTCGACCGTGACGACCTGGCCCGGCTGCTGGCGGAGGGGATCCCGTTCGTCTCCGTCGGCCGCCGCGACGACGCGGGCGGGCCGGTGCCGTACGTGGGGGCCGACTACCCGTCGGCGGTCCGGGCACTGGTCGAGCGGGCGGTGGCCCTCGGCCATCGGCGTCTGGCCTACGTCGGGGCGGGCACGGGCGGCGAGTCCAGGGCCGACCGCCTGCGCGGGTTCCACGAGGGTGTGGCGGCGGGCGGCGCCGACGGCCGCCACCTCCCGCCCGAGGCGCCCCTGGAGGCCCTGGTCGCGGCCGGGGTGACGGCGGTCTTCGTCGAGGAGTACGCCGACTGCGTCGCGCTCGCCGCAGCGGCCGGGGAGCGCGACATGGAGATTCCCCGCGACCTGTCCATCCTCACTCTGGGCGCGTTCACCCGGCCGGTCCAGGCCGACACCGACTTCACGGGATTCCGCATCCCCAGGCGCGAGATGGGCCACAGAGCCGTGAAACTGCTGGCCGAAGTGCTGGAGACCGGCGGGAGCCCACAAGAACTGCTCCCTTGCGAGCTGATCGCCGGCAGCACGCTGGCTCCGGCACCCGGAATGTGACAGGAGATCCCCACGTGGTTGAGATTTCGGCAGACGCGGCCATCGTCGGCGGCGGGCTGGGCGGCGTCGCCGCCGCGCTGGCCCTGCTGCGGGCCGGCCGCACGGTGGTCCTCACGGAGGAGCACGACTGGCTCGGTGGCCAGCTCACCAGCCAGGCCGTCCCGCCCGACGAGCACTCCTGGGTGGAGCGGTTCGGTGTCACGGCGAGCTACCGGACCCTGCGCGACGGCATCCGGCGCTACTACCGCGACCACTACCCGCTCACCGGACGGGCGCGGGCGCAGCGGGAGTTCAACCCGGGAGCCGGTCACGTGAGCCGCCTGTGCCACGAGCCCAGGGTCGCGGTCGCGGTGATCGAGGCGATGCTCGCCCCCTATCGGGGCTCGGGGCGGTTACGGGTGCTGCAGCCGTACCGGCCGGTGGGCGCGGAGGTGGACGGCGACCGCGTCACCTTGGTACGGCTGGCGCATCGCGACGATGACGCCGAGCAGGTCGTGCTGCGCGCGCCGTACGTGCTGGACGCGACCGAGACCGGCGAACTGCTGCCCCTGACAGGCACCGAGTACGTCACCGGATTCGAGTCGCAGTCCGAGACGGGCGAGCCGAGCGCGCCCGCCGAGGCGCAACCGCTGAACATGCAGGCCGTCTCCGTCTGCTTCGCGGTCGACCACGTCGACGGCGACCACACGATCGACCGGCCCGCCTCCTACGACTTCTGGCGGGCCTACGAGCCGCCCTTCTGGGGCGACAAGCTGCTGTCGTGGCGGTGCCCGAACCCGCGCACCCTCGCGATCATGGAACGTTCCTTCACGCCCAATCCCGACGACGACCCCCAGCTCGTCGAGGCCGACCAGCGCGTCAACCCGGGCGACGCCAACCTGTGGACCTTCCGCAGGATCGCCGCGCGCCGCAACTTCACGCAGGGCGCGTACGCCAGCGACATCACCCTCGTCAACTGGCCGATGATCGACTACCTGGAGGGCCCGGTCATCGACGTGCCGGACGCCGGCCGGCACCTGGCGGCCGCCCGCGAGCTGTCCCTGTCGGTGCTGTACTGGCTGCAGACCGAGGCCCCCCGCCACGACGGCGGCACCGGATACCCGGGCCTTCGCCTGCGCGGCGACGTCACCGGCGGCGCCGACGGGCTCGCCCAGGCGCCCTACATCCGCGAGTCCCGGCGTGTCCGGGCCCTGACCACCGTCACCGAACAGGACCTGTCCGTGGCGGTCCGCGGCGACAAGGGCGCCGTCTCGTATCACGACTCCGTGGGCGTGGGCATGTACCGCATCGACCTGCACCCGTCGACCGGCGGCGACAACTACATCGACGTCGCCTGTTCCCCGTTCGAGATCCCTCTCGGGGCGCTGGTCCCGCGGCGGATGACCAACCTGCTGCCCGCCGGCAAGAACATCGGCACCACCCACATCACCAACGGCGCCTACCGCCTGCATCCGGTGGAGTGGAACGTCGGCGAGGCGGCCGGCGCGCTCGCCGCCTTCTGCCTGGACCACGCCACCACGCCGCACGCCGTGCGCGCGAACGACCGGCTCCTGGCCGACTTCCAGCACCGGCTCGTGCGCGACGGCGTGGAGCTGCGCTGGCCCGACGTCACCGGTTACTGAAGCCGTCATCGACGCCAGAAGGAGAACCCCCCATGAAAGCATCCGGGAAGCTGGCGGCCCTCTCGCTGACCGCCCTCCTCGTGGCCACCGCCTGCGGCGACGGCGGCACCACCGAGGCCGCGCAGGGCCCGCAGCCGCTGCGCATGTCGATCTGGACCTCCAACGAGGCCCACCTGAAGCTGTTCAACGAGATCGCCGCCGAGTACCGCAAGTCCCACCCGCAGGTCGGTGCGATCACCTTCGACCCCATCCCGTTCGAGAACTACACGACCACGCTGACCACGCAGATCGCCGGCGGCAACGCCCCCGACCTGGCGTGGATCCTGGAGAACTCCGCCCCGGACTTCGTCGGCTCCGGCGCCCTCGTCCCGCTCAAGAGCAAGATCGAGAACGCGGCCGAGCTGGTCCCGGCCGCCACCCGGCTGTGGGAGCGCGACGGAGAGCTGTACGCCTACCCGTTCTCCACCTCGCCCTTCGGCGTCTTCGTCAACACCGACCTGGTCAAGGCCGCGGGCCAGAAGACGCCGCGCGAGCTGATGAAGGCCGGCCAGTGGGACTGGGAGCACGCCAACGAGATCAACAAGGCCGTCGCGGCGAAGGGCAAGAACGGCCTGACCATCCTCAACTTCGACTACAAGGCCTGGGACAACCTCGCCACCGTCTGGCAGGGCTGGGGCGCCAAGGCATGGAGCGACGACGGCGCCACCTGCCAGTTCAACGCGCCCGAGATGGTCGAGGCCATGACGTTCACGCACAAGGCGATCTTCACCGACAAGTCCATGCCGGGGCCGGGCACCGCCGTCGACTTCTTCTCCGGCGACACCGCGATGGCCGTCGCCCAGATCTCCCGCGCCGCCATGCTGAAGGACGCGACCTTCAAGTGGGACCTGGTGCCGCTGCCCGCCGGGCCGAAGGGCGAGTACGCGGTCATCGGCCAGGCCGGGATCGGCGTGCTGAAGAAGTCGCCGAGGGCCCAGCAGGCCACCGACTTCCTCGCCTACTTCGCCAACGCCGCCAACTCCGCCAAGCTCGCCGCGTACTTCCCGCCCGCCCGCAGTTCACTGCTGACCGCCGACACCATGGCCAAGACCAGCCCCATGCTGAACGGCGACCAGCTCCAGAAGGTAGTGATCGACGGCATCGAGAAGGGCGTGGTCAAGCCCAGCCACAAGGGTCAGGCCGAGCTCGCGCAGACCACCAGGGCCGCCCTCGACCCGCTGTGGAAGCCGGACGCCGACGTCAAGGCGGTGCTGGACGGCGTGTGCGCGAAGATCCAGCCGCTGCTGGGCGGATGACATGGCGGCCACGGACCTCGGCGGGCGGGTGGCCGTAGGCGCCGCCACCCGGCCCCGCCCCTTCTGGACCGTCCCCCGGCGTGACGCCCTCGTCGGCTACCTGCTGATCTCGCCGCAACTCGTGGGCAGCGTGCTGTTCGTCCTGCTGCCGCTCGGCCTGGTCGTCTACTACAGCCTCCAGGAGTGGAACGTGCTGGCGGGCACGTTCGAGTACGTCGGCGGCGAGAACTACGCCAAGCTGCTCGCCGACCCGAAGATGGGGCAGGTGCTGACCAGCACCGCGCTCTTCTCGGCCGGTCTGGTCGTGCTCAACCTCACCCTCGCCCTCGCCCTGGCCATCCTGCTCGACCAGCGGCTGCGCGGCACCACGTTCTTCCGCACGCTGTTCTTCTCGCCGGTGCTGGTGTCGCTGGTCGCCTGGACGATCGTCTGGCAGTTCCTGCTCCAGCAGGACGGCGGCGTCAACGGCCTGCTCGGCGCGGCGGGCATCGACGGGCCCAACTGGCTGCGCGGCGAGACGACCGCCCTGCTGTCGGTCATCGTGGTCCAGGTCGTCAAGAACGTGGGGCTCAACATGGTCCTGTTCCTGGCGGCGCTCCAGGGCGTGCCCCGCCAGCTGTACGAGGCCGCGCAGCTCGACGGCGCCGGCGCCTGGACCCGCTTCCTGCGCATCACGGTGCCGCAGATCAGCCCGACGATCCTGCTCACCTCGATCATCACCGTGGTCGGGTCGCTGCAGGTGTTCGCCCAGATCGCCGTGCTCACCCAGGGCGGGCCCGGCATGTCCACCACGGTCCTCGTCTACTACCTGTACCAGCAGGCCTTCCAGTTCCGGCACCTCGGCTACGGCGCCACCCTGTCGGTCCTGCTGTTCCTGATCGTCGCGGCGCTGACGCTGCTGCAGTGGCGGCTGCGCCGGAAGTGGGTCTTCCATGAGTCGTAGGGTCAAGCTCGCGCTGTACGCGCTGCTGTGCGTGTTGTGCGTGCCGTTCGTGTTCCCGACCTGGTGGATGGTCACCTCGTCGGTGAAGCCGATCAGCGACATCTTCGCCTTCCCGCCCGCGCTGGTGCCCTCCCGGTTCGACTTCTCCACGTACGGCAGGGTCTTCGAGCTGCAGCCGTTCGGGCAGCAGTACCTCAACAGCCTCTACATCGCGGCGGTGGTGACCGCCGGCACGATGGCGGTGGCCGCGATGGCCGGCTACGCCTTCGCCCGCATCCGCTTCCCCGGCCAGAACGTGCTCTTCCTGGTCGTGCTCGTCGGCCTGCTGATCCCCAGCGAGGTGACGATCGTCCCGCTGTTCCAGATGTTCCACACGGCGGGGCTGACCGACACGCACTGGCCGCTGATCCTGGTGCCGATCCTGGGCGCGCCCAGCGTGCTGGCGACGTTCATCATGCGGCAGTTCTTCATCACGCTGCCCGGCGAGCTGGAGGAGGCCGCCAGGGTCGACGGGCTCGGCCGCTTCGGCACCTTCTGCCGGGTGGCGTTGCCGCTGGCCAGGCCCGCGCTCGGCGCCGTCGCCATCTTCACGTTCCTGCACTCGTGGAACCTCTACCTCGAACCGATCGTGTTCCTGTCCACCCCGTCGAAGTTCACCCTGCCGCAGGCGCTCACCCAGTTCGTCGACGCCTACGGCTCGCCCCTGTGGAACGTGCAGCTCTCGGCCGCCACGATGACCGCCCTGCCCATCCTGGTCGTCTTCGTGCTGGCCCAGCGGCAGTTCATCGAGGGGCTCGCGCACACCGGTCTGAAAGGCTGACCATGCTCTCCCGCCGCACCCTCCTGCGCGCCGCCGCCCTGCTCCCGGCCGTCCCCGTGCTCGCGCCCGGCACCGCCTTCGCCGCCGTCCCCGACCTGCCGCCGCCGCCCACGCTGAACCGCACGTCGTTCGCCCCTTACGAGCAGCGCTTCGCGCCGTACCTGGTCACCCTCGCGCCCATGGTCAACGACATGGACGACTCCGGCTTCTTCGCCGGCGGCTGGTGGCGTTCGCCGGCGGCGCCGTACAACGCCCGCGTGCAGGAGCACGTCTTCACGCTGGCCTGGTTCCACGCCAACGCCCGCCCCTGGAACCCGTACGCCGGGGACGCGAACCTGCTGGCCGCGCTCGACGCGGCGCTCGGCCACTACCTGTCGCTCCAGCACGCCGACGGCTCCTTCCCCGAGTACAACCGCAACGAGCACGGCCTGGCCCCCACCGGGTTCGGCATCGGCTACCTCGCCAAAACGCTGCGGATCCTGCGCGCGACCGGGGCGCTGCCCACCCGGCAGTCCCAGCTCGCCGCCGCATTGCGGACGGCGATGACGTGGTTCCTCGACCCCGCCAACCGCACCGTCTGGCAGGAGCCCCTCAACTACGCCAACCAGACCGCCTCCGGCCTGGCCGGGGCGTCGCTCGCGCTCAAGCTCGACCCCGACCCCGCGCTCGCCACGAGCCTGAGCGAGGGGTTCGCCAGGATCGCCGCGACCGGCGTGAGCTCCGCCGGCTTCTTCCACGAGGAGGGCGGCCACGACATGAACTACAACTTCGAGGTCATGCTGCCCGAGCTGGCCGACGCCTACCACCAGAGCTCGGACCCGCACCTGGTGGACATGGCCCGCAGGTTCACCGGCTTCCTGTCCTACAACCTGCTGCGCGAACCGGACGGCGCCGGGTACCTGGTCAACGTCGCGCCCTCCACCCGCACCAGCACCCGCTGGTACGACGAGGTCAGGCCCGACCCCGACAGGACCGCCCTCAACTGGACGTTCACCCGCCGGGTACCGCTGCTGTCGGCGTTCATGACCGCTCGCGAGGACCTCGCCGAGGCCCGCGCCGCCTGGGCCGCGTCCACCGAGCCGGTGACACCGCTCGCCAAGCAGGACACCTCGCCGCGCATCCTCACCCACGGCCTGTACGGCGAGCGCTTCCCCACCAGGCGGCAGCGGGCCGTCGCCATCGCGGATCTGCCCTACCTGCGCTCGCACGACTTCGTCGAACTGCGCAGGGACAGGGGCCAGGACTTCCTGTACGTCCGCAAGCCCGGCCTGTACCTGGGCGGCTACTTCGGCGAGCGCGCCTCCCGCGGCCGCACCGGCCTGACCTTCCTGTGGCATCCCGAGGCAGGCACGATCATCTGCGGGCTCAACGACAACAACCACGCCTGCTGGTCCACCGTCTTCCCCGGCCAGGCGCCCGACTCCAACGGCCCCCTTCCGGCCACCTACTTCCGCGGCGCCCCCGGTGGCGGCGAGTGGACCGGCGGCCGGGCTCCGGCCGCCTTCGGCATCCGGTACGGCAACGCGAACGTCACCACGGACGTCCTGGTCACCCGCCGGACGATCCGGCGTACGGTCACGGCGAACGCCGCGGCCACCGAGCAGATCCCCCTCGTCCTCCAGCCCGAGGACGTCCTCACCTTCACCGACGGCACGCGGGCCGCGTTCGGCGGCTCGACCGCCGCCACCGCCGACGGCTTCGACGTGCGCCGGGGCCGCACCACGATCCGCTTCCGCTGGGGCACCCCTCTGCAGGCGACCGTCGCGGCCGGCAGCGTGCGCTACTTCCGCGACGGCGCCCGCCGCTTCCACGCCCTCCGCGTCCCTCACCAGGGCACGTTCGACCTCACGGTCATCGTGGGCTGACGCGACCTCACGGGCTTCACCACCTGACGAGTGTTAACGGGGGATTCACCCCGTTCTCGTGTGGGTCGGACATGATCAACTCAATGTGGAGGTGCGCGGGAACATGCGAAGAACGACCGCCCGAATCGCGAGCGGATTGGTCCTGGTCCTTACCTTGAGTCTTCTTCGCGTTCCCGCCGAGCCGCGGTCGGCGACGGCCGAGTGCGGTCTGCCACGTGAGCTGGTGACCACCGCGCCGGCGGGCACGACGGGGATGGAGGTCCTGTGCGGCGAGGACGCCGTCCTCGCCGATGCCACGCTGGTGGCCGCCGACGACGACCTGGTGATCAGGTTCGCCTTCGAGGGCGTGACCCAGGCGATGATGCGGGACGCGATCGAGGAGGTGTACCAGCCCGGCGTCTCGCTGAGCGAGCAGGCGCTCGCCGTGCTGAACGGGCAGCGGGAGCACTTCGAGGGCGCGCCGGCGGATATCGTCGACATCAGCGACTATGACGACGTCGACGTCGACGGCACGCTCCAAGCGACGAGTGACGGGCTCGCGATCGTCATCCCGTCCGCGGACGTCGGTGAGGCGTCCTGGGGTTGGTGGTGGCGATCGGTGGTCGTCCTGATGGCCACGGTCGGCGTACGCGTGGCCACCTTCGCGTTCTGCGTCTCCTTCGCCGCCCCGCCCGCCAGCGCGCTGTTCATCAACGTCTGCTCGGCCGTCTCCCAGGGCATAGCGGCCTTCAGCGGGTACATGGTGGCCTCCTACTTCTCGGGTAGAGCGGCGAACGATCCGCAACTGTGGGCCGAAGCGCTCGCGTTCGGGCTGGTCGCGGCACTGCTGCCCGGAGCCGGCTGGGACCTGGGCAAGAACTGGATGAGCAAGGCCCTGCCCGGCACGGCGCTCAGGGTCGGCAGGACGCTGAAGGACGTGGCCGTGGCCGTCAGAGGATGGGCGGGCGAGACCATCAGCAACCTCGTCAACAGCGCCGGCGAGAAGTGGGCGGAACTCTCCGAGCTGGTCTGGGATGCGATCGTGCGCGAGGCGCACCGGCGTGGCATCCCCATCGCCTCCTCGCTGCGGGTGATGCCGCTCGGAGACTCGATCACCTACGGCGTGGAGAGTTCCGACGGGAACGGCTACCGCGACGAGTTGTACGCCTATCTGAAGGGCAGTTGGAGCAGCGTCGACTTCGTCGGGTCGGTGCGGGCCGGCTCGATGAGCGACCGCGACAACCAGGGGCACCCGGGCAAGCGGATCGGCCAGATCGCGGCCTTCGCCTACTGCAGCGTGCCGCGGTATCAGCCGAACGTGATCACCCTGCACGCCGGCACCAACGACATGAACCAGAACTACAACCTGCCGGCCGCGCCCACCCGGCTCAAGAAGCTGATCAACCAGGCGCTGACGCACTCACCACGTGCCACGGTGCTGGTCGCCAAGCTCATCCCGACCGCCAAGGCCGGGCTGCAGCCGCGCATCGACGCGTTCAACGCGGCGCTGCCCGGCATGGTGGAGGACCTGCAGAACGAGGGCAAGCACGTACTTCTGGTCGACATGAAGCGGGTGCTGGTCAGCGACGGACTGGAGAACGACGCGCACCCGACGGACGCGGGCTACGCCAAGATGGCCGACGCCTGGTACGCCGCCATATCGGCGGCGGACGCCAAGGGCTGGATCCAGACCCCGCTGCCCGAGAACGAAGCCGACGGCTGCGACCCGGCGGACTCTCCCGTCGACGACGACCTGGGGGACTCTCCCGTCGACTCCGGCGACCCGGGGGAGTCCCCCGTCGGCTCCGGCGAGACGGCTCTCGGCGCGGGATGGCGCGCGCTGGGCGTGATCGCCCCCGGATACGGCACCAACCTGGGCCGTACGATCATCGCCGAGCTCAACGGCGACCAGCGGGCCGACTACCTTCAGGTCGGTCAGGACGGCGGCTTCCGCGCATCGGTGAACACCGTCGGCACCCCCGGGCAACCCGACTGGGTGGACGTGGGCACGTACGCCCCGGCAGACGATGCCCAGGGGGAGGAGGTGCGGTTCGCCGACCTCAACGGGGACGGACGCGACGACTACCTCGTGGTCGGTTCCGACAGCAAGGTACGGGCCTACATCAACTTCCCCGGGACCGGCAACCGGCTCAGATTCGTCCACTGGGGGATCGTCTTCGGCGAGGAGACGTTCAACCGGGACAACCTTCGCTTCGCGGACGTCACCGGAGACGGGCGCGACGACATCCTGCGGGTCAGCGCGGAGGGCGCGGTCCACGTGTACCGGAACATGTGGGACCCCAACAGCGGGCAGGTCGGTAGCGAGCCCCAGCCTCCGGACTGGCGGCTGTGGCTCGACTGGGCCGGCGGCACCCGAGGCTCATCGCTGGAAGCCGTCCGGTTCGCCGACGGCGACGGTGACGGCCAGGCCGACTACCTGCAGGTCGGCCTCGACGGCGCGGTGCACGCCTTCCTCAACCGCGGTGGCGGGGGCAACGGCAGCTTCGAGGCCCGCTACGACTGGGCCCACGCCTCCGACTACCCCCGCAAGTACGTCCGGTTCGCCGACATCAGCGGTGACGGCAAAGCCGACTATCTGGTCGTCTACGACGGCGGCGCGGTCCGCGCCTGGCTGAACCGCGGCGGCAACTGAAAGCCCAGACAGTGTTATGAGGCGTGAGGTTTGGTGGGGCGGAGGGTCGCCTGCCCCGGGCCCGACCAGGCCGGCCGGGGAGAGCGCGGCGGTGACGAGGGAGCCGTTCAGTCGGCGGTTTCGCGCCATCTGTTGGTGATGGGAAGGCGGCGGTCGCGGCCGAAGTTCTTCGGGGTGATCTTCGGGCCCGGCGGATACTGGCGGCGCTTGTACTCGGCCAGGTCGACCAGCCTGATGACCCTCGTGACCAGCTCCGGATCGTGGCCGGCCGCGATGAGCTCCGTCGAGCCCATGTCCTTCTCCACGTAATCGTCCAGCAGGCGGTCGAGGATTTCGTAAGGAGGCAGAGAATCCGTGTCGCGCTGGTCGGGGCGGAGTTCGGCGCTCGGCTCCTTGGTGATGGAATTTTCGGGAATGGGAGTTTCGGCGTCGAGCATGAACTGCGGCAGCGAATTGGCGTTGCGCCACCTCGACAGGTCCCAGACCATCGTCTTCGGAACGTCCTTGATGGGGGCGAAGCCGCCGGCCGAGTCGCCGTACAGCGTCGAATAGCCCGTCGCCAGCTCGCTCTTGTTGCCGGTCGTCAGCACCAGGTGGCCGTGCTGATTCGACAGGCCCATGAGGATCATGCCGCGTACCCTCGCCTGGAGGTTCTCGGCGGCCAGGCCCGAGAGCTCGATCTCCTTCTCGAAGGCGTTGACGATGTCGGCGATCGGGGCGATCCGGGAGTTGACGCCCTGCCTGCGGACCAGCTCCTCGGCGTCGGCCAGGGAGTGGTCGGAGGAGTAGCGGGAGGGCATGAGCACCACGTTGACGCGCGAGGGGCCGATGGCGTCTGAGGCGATGGTGGCGGTCAGGGCCGAGTCGATGCCGCCGGACAGGCCCAGGATGACCGACTGGAAGCCGTTCTTGGCCACGTAGTCCCGCACGGCCAGGACCAGGGCCGCGTACACCTCGCCGTGCAGGTCCAGGTGCTCCGCGACCGCCGGGGGCGCCGGTTCGTACGGCTCCACGGGGGTGGAGGAGAGCACCAGGCGCTCGACGGTGATCGTGGAGCCGTCGCCCGCGTCATAGGGGAAGGAGCCCGGCTCGGCGTCCGAGGTCGGCAGCTCCAGGTCCACGGTCAGCAGCTCCTCCCGGAACTGGCCGGCCCGCGCCACCACCTCGCCCGAGGCGTCCACCACGATCGAGTCGCCGTCGAAGACCAGCTCGTCCTGGCCGCCGACCTGGTTGACGTAGACGAGGGCGCAGCCCGCCTCGCGTGCCCGGCGCGCGCACAGCGCCAGGCGCACGTCGTCCTTCTCCTTCTCGTACGGCGAGGCGTTCGGCGCGACCAGCAGCCCGGCGCCCGCCTGGCCGACGACGGACACGGGGCCGCCCTCCTGCCAGAGGTCCTCGCACACCGCGATCGCCACGTCCACCCCGTGCAGGCGGAAGATCGGCAGCCGGTCGCCGCGCACGAAGTAGCGGTATTCGTCGAACACCCCGTAGTTGGGCAGGTGATGCTTGGCCGTGCGGGTCACCACCTCGCCCTTGTGCAGCAGCGCGGCCGCGTCCAGCGGGGCGCCCTTCGGCTGGCCGACGCGGGGCGCCAGGCCGGCCCGGTCGACGTAGCCGACCACCACCGGCAGGTCGCCCAGGCCTTCCCGCTCCAGCCTGCGCGCGACCTCCTCCAGGGTGCGGATGCTGGCGTCCACGAAGGACGTGCGCAGCACCAGGTCCTCCACGGGATAGCCGGTGAGGAACATCTCGGTGAAGACGGCGAGGTGAGCCCCGCGGTCGGCGGCGTCGCGGGTCCACGCGACCAGCCGCTCGGCGTTGCCGTCAAGGTCGCCTACGGTCGGGTTCATCTGGGCCAGGGCGATACGCAGTTGTGCCACGCGCCAAGCCTAGTACGGCGGGATTTTTATCGTCAAAGCGACGAAAAGTAAGTCTTTTCCCCGGGTGTCACAAAACCTGACTCATACGCGGCCATAACCAGCTGTGCGCGGTCGGACAGCCCGAGATGCTCCAGGAGCGACTTGACCGCGATGGCCACCTCCTCCTCCGGCAGGGAGAGCGTCTGGCCGATCTGGCGGTTCGTCAGGCCGCGGGCGATGAGTTTCAGCACGTCGAGCTGGGAGTCGGCGAGCCCGGCCAGCGCCGGGGGAGAGTCCGGGTCGACGCGTCCCGCGAACGCCGCGATCAGCCGGGTGGTGATCGTCGGGTCGATGAGCGCGTCCCCGGCGGACGCGGCCCTGATCGCGGCCAGGAACTGCTCGGGAGCCGACGTTTTCAGGATGAATCCGCTCACACCCGCCCGCAACGCCGCATACAGGTTCTCGTCGCTGCCGAACGTGGTCATCATGATCACCTTGGGCGGCCGGTTTTCGGACAGGATCCGGCGGGCGGCGGCCAGGCCGTCCAGGCGGGGCATCTGGATGTCGAGCAGCACCACGTCCGGGCGGGTCTCGGCCGCGAGCGCGATGGCCTCCTCCCCGTCGGCCGCCTCGCCGGCCATCGTCACCCCGGGCTCGGCGTCCAGCATCGCCCGCACCCCCGCCCGTACGAGCGCCTGGTCGTCGGCCACCAGCACCCGCAGCGGCGCGCCGGTGGACACCGCCTTCGGAGGCGACGGCGGATCCTCCAGGCGCTGGGCGAGCATGTCGGCCTCCAGGCGCTGCAAGCCCGCCGACAGGTCGAGGCCCAGCTCCTCCCGCCACACCGAGCGGGCCCTGCGCAGCGCCGCCAGCGCGTCGCCCTGGCGGCCCAGCCCGTAGAGCGCCGTGGCGAGCAGCCGCCACGCCTCCTCCCGCAGCGGGTACGCCGACGCGTGCGCCTCCAGGTCGGCCGCCAGCGACGTCGCGCGGCCCAGCGCGAGACCCGCCCCGGCCCGGCGCTCGACGGCGATCAGCCGCAGCTCCTCCAGCCTGGCCGCCTCCGTCGCGGCCCAGCTCAGCTCGCCGAACTCGGCCAGCGCCGGCCCCCGCCACAGCCCCAGCGCCGTGTCCATGGCCGCCCACACCCGGCCCGGGTCGCCCTCCGACTTCACCAGGGCCTCGAACCGCCACGCGTCCACCTGCTCGGTCCCGGCCCGCAGGGCGTATCCGGGCGGTGCGGAGACCAGCACGCGGGCCTCCTCGCGGGGCGCGCGATCGGGTTCGAGGGCGCGGCGCAGGCGGGAGACGTACCCCTGGATGGTGGACAGGGCCTGGCCGGGCGGCGCGCCCGGCCAGAGCTCGTCGATGAGGGTGTTCATGGGCACGGCGCGGCCGCCGGCGACGAGCAGGCGCGCGAGCACCGCCCGCTGCCGCTGGCCGCCGAGATCGAGAGGGGCGCCGTCGGCCCAGGCCTGGAACGGTCCCAGCGCGGTGAATGTCAGCATGTCAGGCGCAACTGTAGAGGGAGACGGTGCTTGGGTATATGTCGAATTCTCCCAATACAGCGGTCAGCGGCGTCGGATCGCGGGTCCGAGCAGCAGCATGCCCGCCGCCGACAGCACCCCCACCCCGCCGATCGTGAACCACAGCGCCTGGGAGCCGAGCTCCAGCAGCGGCCCGCCGATCAGCGGCGCCAGCACCGCCGCCAGCGACCACGCGAACCCGAACAGCCCCGAGTACCGCCCCCGCAGCTCGGCCGGCGCCAGCGTGGCCACGACCGTGCCCGGGATGCCCGCCGTGATGACCTCGCCCGCCGTCCACACCACGATCGTGACCGCCAGCCCGAGCGTGGTCTCGACGAACGCCGTCATCGCGAACCCGAGCGCCATCACCGACAGCCCCAGCGCGAACATGCGGGCGGGGTCCCGGCGCCCCAGCCATGCCGACACCAGCGGCTGCACGATGACGATCAGCACCCCGTTCAGGGCCATGGCCAGCCCGAACTCCCCGGCCGACAGCCCCACGACCTTGGTCATCGCCACCGGCAGCATGGTGATCGTCTGCAGGTAGACCAGCGCGTTCCCCAGCATCACCAGCGTGAACCCGATCATCACCCGGTCCCGCAGCACCACGCCGAACCCGCCCGCGGACTCGCGCGCCGCCGGCCTGGTCTCGGGGACGGCCCGCCACACCAGCACGGCGAAGACCACGCTCGACAGCGCGTCGATCCAGAACAACCAGAGGAACCCGAGGCTCGCCAGCCAGCCCCCGGCCGTCACGCCGACCGCGAATCCGAGGTTGATCCCCCAGAACAGCAGCCCGTACGCCCGGGGCCGCTCCTCGGGCGAGACCAGGTCCGCGACGAGGGCGCTCGACGCGGGCCGGTAGACGTCCATCACCAGGCCGAGCACGAGCATCGAGGCCACGATCGCCGGCAGCGAGGAGCTGTAGCCGAGCGCCAGCAAGGTCGCGGCCGTGGCCAGCATCCCGCCCGACAGCGTGGCCCGGCGCCCGATCCGGTCGGTGAGCACCCCCGCGACCAGCTGCGACAGCAGCGACCCGACCCCGAACACGCCCATCACCAGGCCCGCCGCCGCCACCGACAGGCCGCGGCTCTGCGTCAGGTAGACGCCGGTGAAGGGCATGACCATGGTGCCCAGGCGGTTCACCACCGTGCCGCCCCAAAGAGCCCAGAACGGGCGGGGCAGCCCGCCGATCTGCGACCGGAGAAATGATCTTCGCTCAAGAGTTGTGCTCGACACGCAACAAAGCCTGATATTCCTGGTTTGTCGGGGCGAACGATTTAGTGCAGGCTAAAACCATGGCTGTCACATGGGTGCTGAAGCCGGAGGACGTGGCCCGGATCCGGTTCGCGTTCTCGCCGATGTGGGAGCTGGTCGCCAGCCTGCGCACCCTCCAGGGCCCGTCCAGGCAGTCGATCCACCTGCCCTGGCTCAAGGCCGTGCGCCCCCGCCTGGCGGGGCTCGACCTGGCCGAGCTGTTCGCGCTCGTGCCCCCGAACGGCTACATCGCCGACTTCATCACCCCGCCGCCCGACACGCCGATGCCGGAGTTCGCCGCCGAGCTGGACCGGGTCAGGAGCGCCGATCCCGAGCAGGCCGGCGCGGAGGCGGCGAAGATCGAGGGGACCGACCGGGCGATGATCGAGCGGTTCACGGCCGATCCCGAGGCGGGCGTGGCCAGGGTCGCCGCCACGCTGGAGGCGTACTGGGAGGCGTGCTTCTCGGAGTTCTGGCCCCGTGTGTACGGGCTGCTGGAGCGCGACGTGCTGCGCCGATCGCGGCAGCTGGCCCAGGGCGGGGCGCACGAGCTGTTCGCCGCGCTCGATCCGGCCGTGGTGTGGACGGGGGAGCGGCTGCTCATCGACCGGCCGTGGTGCGAGGCGGGCGGCCTGCACGGCGACGGGCTGGTGCTGGTGCCCAGCGCGTTCTGGGGGCCGGCCGTGGCCGTGATGACGGCGCCGTACCAGTCGATGCTGGTCTACCCCGTGCTCGGCGTCGGCACGCTGTGGGAGCAGGGCCCGCCGCCCGCGCCCGGCGCGCTCGCCGCCCTGATCGGCAGGAGCCGGGCGCAGATCCTGCTCGCCCTCGCCGACCCCACCACGACCTCGGCCCTGGCCGCGCGCATGGCGCTCACGCCCGGCGCGGTCAGCCAGCACCTCGGGGTGCTCAGCGACGGCGGGCTCGCGGTGGGGATGCGGGTCGGCAAACAGGTCGTCTACCGCCGCACCCCCACGGGCGACACGCTGGCGGGTCACGCGTAGCGCTTGGACTCCAGCAGCCAGTCGAGGTGGGCGCGCGGCGCCGCCAGGTACGCGCAGGCGACCTTGCTGACGTCTCTCGCCTCCTTCGGCTCCAGGTCCTCCAGCGGCAGCCGCCGGGCGGCCTTGTGCATGTCCTGGCAGCGCGCGGCGATCCGGTCGAGCACCCAGGCCGTCGCCTCCCGCTCGCCCAGCCCGAGCTGGCGCATCGCGAGCACCACGAAGTTGTGCACGTCGCCGCGCTCCTTCGGCCGGGAGGCCACGTCGTTGCACCAGGCCGTGACGTCGCTGCACGCGTTCACCAGCTGCTGCCACGGCTCGCACTCGTGCACCCACACGGGCACCTCGACCCGCAGGCACGGCTCGACCAGGTCATAGAGGTACGGCCCCACGGTGCCCCTGCGCAGCGCCGGGTACTCCTCCAGCGTCGGCATCCGGCCCGCCGCCCGGTTGTCGGCCTCGGTGCGGCACGCGTCGTGCTGGCGCCGCAGCCCGACCGCGAACCTGGCCCGCCACCGGTCGCTCATCCGCGCGCTCGTCACCCGCCACAGGTCCGCGAAGGCCGCCTCCAGCGGATGCCGGGCCGCGCCCCTGAGCATGCCGTCGAAGATGTCCAGCGGGCACGAGCCCTCGTCCAGCTCGTCGTCCAGGTGGAACAGCCATGTCAGCCACTGCGCGAACAGCGCCGCCGCGGCCGCGTCGAACTCGGCGAACGCCCGGCCCGCCATCCGGTGGTAGCCCACGCCGGGGGCCGCCCGCAGCCCGGTCCTCCTGGCCCAGTCGATGACCGCGGCCTCGATCGCGTACACGGCCGGGTGCATCCTGCACGGGGCCGCCATCGCGGGCACCCGCTCGGTGAGCGGCAGCAGCGCCGTCGCCGCCGAGCCGCCCCTGCGCGGCAGCGGCAGCACCGAGGTCAGGGCCGATCGCAGCGCGGTACGCACCGTGGCGAACACGGTGGTGCTCGTGGTGGTGTTGTTCACAGTGCTCTTCACCGTGGTCTTCGAGGTGCTCTTCGCAGCTGTCTTCACGCCGGCCTTCACAGCGGGCCGAAGAGCCAGTTGCCCGCGGCGTTGGGGTCGTCGCCGCGGTAGTAGTCGGAGGCGGCCAGGACCAGCTCGTCCACGGTGAGCGTGCCCCTGCCCGCGCGGTCGAGGCGGTCGAAGGCCGCGTCCACGTCGTCGTACGCGACGCCGAAGGCGCTCAGCATCGTGCGGAACTCGCCGGGGCCGATCTTCCCGTCGCCGTCGCCGTCGCACAGTTCGGCGACCGCCACCGTCGCCGGCCTGAACACGGAGTCGTACTGGTCGCCCGTGACGAACGCCACCACCATCCCGGTGCGGAAGTCGGCGCGCGCGATGCCGAAGTCGACGTCGCGCTCCAGCGCCTTCGACAGGGTCGACCAGATCTCGTCGAAGCCGTCGACGAGGCTGGACCCGGTGACCGAGGTGGGGGACTCCCCGAAGCCCACCAGGATGCGGGCGCCCAGACCCAGCAGGTCCTCCCGCTCGACGACGCCGTTGCCGCTCGCGTCGATGTGGTCGAACGCCCGATCGAGCTTGTGATTGAGCAGGTCGATAGCCACCAATGCCTCCCCCGAGACTGACTGCGTGATCACAGTAAGCTCGGGGCGGGCCTTTGTCAGCGAGGCTCGCACCGGCACCCCCCGTAACGTGTGCGAAACACGGGCACGGCATGCTGGTAGCTGTACATGTACTGACAGATATGAGGGGACGCTGTGGACCGCCAGCAGGAGTTCGTGCTCCGCACGCTCGAGGAACGCGACATCCGGTTCATCCGGCTGTGGTTCACTGACGTGCTCGGCTTCCTCAAGTCAGTGGCCATCGCCCCGGCCGAGCTGGAAGGCGCGTTCGCCGAGGGCATAGGTTTCGACGGCTCGGCCATCGAGGGTTTCGCGCGCGTCTACGAGTCGGACATGCTCGCCAAGCCCGACCCGGCCACGTTCCAGATCCTGCCCTGGCGCAGCGAGACGCCGGGCGCGGGGCGCATCTTCTGCGACATCCTGATGCCGGACGGCTCGCCGTCGCACGCCGACCCGCGCTGGGTGCTCAAGCGCACGCTCGCCAAGTGCGCCGACATGGGCTTCACCTTCTACACCCACCCGGAGATCGAGTTCTTCCTGCTGAAGAACCGCCCGGAGCCCGGCGTCCGGCCCGAGCCGATCGACTCCGGCGGCTACTTCGACCACACGCCGCACAGCGCCGGCCACGACTTCCGGCGCCAGGCGGTGCTGATGCTGGAGTCGATGGGCATCTCGGTCGAGTTCAGCCACCACGAGGGCGCCCCCGGCCAGCAGGAGATCGACCTGCGGTACGCCGACGCGCTGACCACGGCCGACAACATCATGACCTTCCGCCTGGTCATGAAGGAGGTCGCCCTGGAGCAGGGCATCTGGGCCTCCTTCATGCCCAAGCCGTTCACCGAGCACCCGGGCTCCGGCATGCACACCCACATGTCGCTGTTCGAGGGCGACAGGAACGCCTTCTACGAGGCCGGGTCCGAATACCGGCTGTCCAAGATCGGCCGTTCGTTCATCGCCGGGCTGCTCAAGCACGCCGCCGAGATCACGGCCATCACCAACCAGTGGGTCAACTCCTACAAGCGGCTCTGGGGCGGCGCCGAGGCCATCGCGGGGCAGGGCGGCGAGGCGCCCTCCTACGTGTGCTGGGGCCACAACAACCGCTCCGCCCTGGTCCGGGTGCCGATGTACAAGCCGCACAAGGGCGGCTCGACGCGGATCGAGTTCAGGTCGCTCGACTCGGCGTGCAACCCGTACCTCGCCTTCGCGCTGATCCTGGCCGCGGGCCTGAAGGGCATCGAGGAGAGCTACGAGCTGCCCGCCGCCGCCGAGGACAACGTGTGGACGCTGACCAGCGCCGAGCGGCGGGCCCTCGGCATCCAGCCGCTGCCCGGCTCACTCAACGACGCGATCGCGGTGATGGAGCAGAGCGAGCTGGTCGCCGAGACGCTCGGGGAGCACGTCTTCGACTTCTTCCTGCGCAACAAGCGCGCGGAGTGGCGCGAATACCGGCGGCACGTCACCGAGTTCGAGCTCGGCCGCTACCTGCCGGTGCTCTAGACGCTCCCCTGAAACTCGCGGACCTCGATCGGCAGCAGGGCCACCGCCCCGGCCAGCTTGCGGGCCCATTCCAGGGCCGCGTCCAGGTCGGGCGCCTGAATGATCGTGAAACCACCGATGTGCTCCTTGCCCTCCGCGTAGGGGCCGTCGGTGGTGAACGGCTCGCCCTCGCGCATCCGCACCACGCGGGCCTGGGAGGGTGACTGGAGCGCGCCGGAGAAGACCCAGACGCCCGCGTCGCGCATCTCCTGCTCGACGGCGCCGAGGTCGCGCATGATCGGGTCCAGGATCTCGGGCGGGGGCGGGGCTCCGTCGGGCTGCTGCATGCTGAGCACGTACTGCTTCATGTGACTTTCCTTTCCGTCACCTCTTGCACGAACGCGGTGCGCCCATATCGACATCCGCCGCGCGGAAATCTCATCGGGTGGGCGTCGGCGTCCGATCGAACACGATCTCCTGGAGCAGCCCGGCCTCGGCCCGGCCGATGACGCACGCGCCGGCGGCGGGCGCGGGATCGCCGGACTTCACCCTCGCCAACAGGCTCTCCCACCTGCGCCGATGGCGCGCGAACGTCCTGGGCGCGACCACCCGGCCCCTGGCCACCTGCCCCGCCAGCGCCTGCTCCGGCGGCGCGTCGAGCAGGAGCAGGTGGAAGTCCGCGCGGTGCCTGCGGGCCAGCCAGGCGAAACCCCGCAGCACGTACGGCGCGCAGCCCCGGTTGTGCGCGACGACCGAGTGGCCCAGGCGCAGGGCGTGGCGGATGCGGCTCAGGTGGGTGACGAAGACCACAGCGCGGCGTACCGGACCCGGTGCCCAGCCGAGCCGCCCGTGCCAGTGCCGCTTGGACTGGTAGGAGTCGATCACCACGACCGTGCCGCTGGCGACGGGCCGGCTCTCCGCGCCGTGCAGTCCGTACAGGCGCCGCAGCAGCGTGGTCTTCCCGGCGCCGGGCAGCCCGGTCAGGATGACCAGCGACCCCGGCGGAAACCGTAACCTCGGCCCGTGCACAGGCCCACCCCCGCTTCTGTCGTGTTGCTTACAGCTTCTCCGAGGTTGCCCCGGGACGCGCTCCGGATCGGCGGATCGGTCGCGGGGCGAGGGAAACCCGGGATAGGGTAAAGGCAACGCCTTGATCGGCCTCACTTCAGGCAAGCCTGGAGTGGGGCCGATTTTCGTTGCTTCTAACCCCTGAGTTACATCCTGGCGATGTGCGGCGCATAGCGTGTCGGCGGGTGGGAAGTTTCGGGCCCCTTCGAGGCGTTATGTGGTGGTGTCGATCAGCCTCAGGACCCCCGAGATCTGGTGAAACCGGGTGTCCGGTAAAATCGGCCTGCTTCTATTGACATTTCTGGACTTGTCGCCGTATGTGGCGATATTGGAGGGTGTGGCATGACGACGTCTGCCCTGCAGACAGTGCTGACGGTTCCCGAGCGTTTCCGGGGTCCGGCGGGGGTCGCCAACGGCGGCTGGATCGCGGGCACCATGGCGGAGGCGCTGAACGGGGGCCGATCAGCGGTCGAGGTCACGTTGCATGCGCCGACACCTTTGGAAACCGAGTTGCGCCTGGAGCACGTCGCCAACTCCGTCTCCCTCTCGGACGGCGACAAGCTCCTGGTCGAGGCCATCCCCGTGGCCGAGGACCTGGAGGGCCCGGGGTTCGTGCCGTTCAACGACGCGGCCCGCGCCGAGGCGGGGTTCGCGGGGCTGAAGGCCCACCCGTTCGCCGAGTGCTTCGCCTGCGGGCTGCGCGAGCCCGGTGACGGCCTGCGCATCTTCCCGGGCCCGGTGGAGGGCACGGACCTGGTGGCGGCCGGCTGGCGGGTGCCGTTCACGGTGACGGGCGAGGAGGGCGTGCCCGCCTCGATCGTGGGCGCCGTGCTCGACTGCATCACCGGCTGGGCCCACTTCGGGCCGGGCGAGAGCGCCCTGCTCGGCCGCCTGGCCGTGCAGATCCACCGCCCGGTCTCCCCCGGCGGCCGCTACTCCGTCGTCGCCCGCCCGACCGGCAGCGACGGGCGCAAGATGTACGGGCAGAGCGCCATCTACGAGGCGGACGGCACGCTGGTGGCCGCCGCTCGCGCCACCTGGATCGCTCCACGCTGACACCGGGGCTCTTTCCCGCGAGCGGGCGACATACTTGCGGCTCGTGCGGCAGGGCTTGAGCAATCAGGAGGCGTGCCGGATCGTCGGCATCAACTCCCGTACCGGACGACGATGGCGAAACGGGCGCAATCCAACCGGCAAGCACGTGGGGGCGCCACCGATCACATCGGTGGCGCCCCCAGACGTGCGTGGCCGCTGCCTGAATGAGACCGACCGGATGCGAGAGAAGGCGTCGATCCGTGAGATCGCACGCGAGCTCGGACACGCGCCCTCCACCATCAGCCGGGAGATTCGCCGCAACCGCGCTCTACGTCCAAGGCCGCGGAGAGCTGCGTCGCGAGCCGGCCCGAGCACTGCGCACCGCGTTCAGCTCGACGCCGTCGCCGCCGAGCTGAACTCCCGACCTCGCAAGACGCTCGACCGGGACACCCCGGCTGAACGCCTCGCAAAGCTCCTGGCAACCTGCGCTTCGGCCACCTTGGTCGGCACGCGGCCTGGCCTACGCCGCGTCGGCTGATCCGCAGCCGAACGGCACGGCCTTGAGGACGCGGGTCATCTGGTTCCGGCGGCGCCCGCCGCAACGAGTCCCAGGAGGTTGTCGTGAATCTCGCTGAACCGGGCCCGCACCGCTTCCGCGGCCTTGGCGACATCGGGCGCGGCGGGGTCGCCAGGCCGTTCGAGCAGCAGGTGGACGGTGTCGGCGAGGGCGGTTTCGGGATCGTCGATGTTGAGCGGGCCCGCGACACCGGGGTTGTTCATGACGGTGCTGAACCCGACCAGCACGGCGTGCAGGGCGTACATCTGCCTGGACAGGGGGAGATCGTCGCGCACGATCCCGTGGTCGCGCAGGATCGTCACGACCGCGTTGCCCATCGCGCTCGTGGTGGCCTCGGCGAAGCGCTCCCGGTCGGCGGGGCGGTGAAGCAGCTGCCGCAGGGCGCTGTCGTCGCTCATGAGCAACCGCAGCCACGGGTTGCCCAGTGTCGTGCGGATGAGCAGCGGAGCGAGACGGCGGGGCAGGATGGACTGCGGGTCCTGGGCGATCTGGTGGTTGATGGTCTCGATCCAGGCCAGTACCTCGCGGGCGGCCAGCCCCACGAGCAGGTCTTCCTTGGTCTCCCAGTACAGGTAGACCGTGCCCTTGCCCACGCCCGCGGCCGCGGCGATCTCGGCGATGGTCACCTTGCGGACGCCGTGTTCGATGACCAGCTCGCGCGCGCTGTCGAGGATTCTGGCCGCCTTGACGGAGTCGTGTTCGATCAGCCGGCTCACCGTCGTGGTTCCTCCCGTTCGCTCTTCGGCGGCATGATGTCACGTGGGTTCACGGAGGTGAACCCTACCGTGCGGCAGGCCCCGAGGCCGGGTCACGTCAGGGCGATGTCGATCGTCTTCATCCGGGAAGCCTTGCTGCGGTGCTCGGCCTCCGACAGGAGCGTTCTGCCGAGCGTCGTCCCCGCCACGTGATCGAAGACGAACCGGATCCCGTACTCGGTGCGGTCGGCCGGGACGAAGAGCTTACGCATGGCCATGCCGGAGCCCTGGTGGAACTCGATGAAGGGGCGGAGTTTCGCCTCCCAGGCCCGCAGCGCCCGCGGCACGTCCCCGGGATGCCGCTCCAGCATCGTGCCCAGCATGTCGGCCCCGGCCAGGCCGCTGGAGGCCCCCATCCCGGAGTAGAGGGTCAGGCACCACGCCGAGTCGCCGACGAGCACCACCCTGCCGTGGTGCCAGGTGTCGAGCCGCACCTGCTCGGCGGTGTCGAACAGGTAGTCCGGCGCCTGCTCGAACTGGTCGAGCAGCCAGCCGAGCGTCGCACCCGTGGGCTCCGGTCCGAACACCGCCCGCAGCGAGTCGATGGCGGGCCGGGTGAACTCGCCGTCCACATCGTCGGTCCGGTAGTTGAACAGCACCGTCGGTGGCCGGTCGGCGAAGGCGAACACCCATGCCGACCGGCCCAGCTCGGACATGATGATTCCGTCCGTGCCCCGGAAACCAGGGACCGGGCCGGGCAGGCTGCACGCCGCGAGCATGTAACCGAGACGGTAAATGTGGCCCTCATCGGGCCCGAATGCCAGCCGGCGCACGGTCGAGCGCAGTCCGTCGGCCCCGACCACGAGGTCGAACCGTTGGGTGGTCACCGTCCCCGCGGCCAGGTCCTCGATGTCAACCTGTACGCTTTGCGCGTCCTGGCGTAGCGCGACCGGAACGGACGAGTACCGGATCTCCACGTCCTCGGGCAGGGCGTCGAACGCGGCCTGCTCGACGTCACCGCGGACGACCGGGCGTGACTCGCCGGCCACGGCCTCGGCGAAACCCATGCCGCGCCGCCGGTGGCCTGCGCGATCGACGTTGTAGTAGGCGATGTCCGTCGAGAAGCGGTTCGGCACGTCGATGCCCAGGCGCTCCGCCGCGGTGATCCCGGTGCCGAAGAGGGTGAGGAAGTACCCGCCGCGGCGGCGTTCGGCTGCTTTCTCCAGGACGACGACGTCCCAGCCCGCCTTGTGCAGCCGCAGCGCGGAGGCGGTTCCGCTGACGCCGAGTCCGATGACAAGAGCCCGCTGTCGCGGGGTGGTGTTCGTCTTCATGGTGGTGACTATACTCAATGACCAGATTGGTCATCTGGTCAACCTGGCCAACATGAACGGAGTTCCCGCCATGCCAACCGTTTTCGTCCACGGCTTCCCTGAGACGCCGGAGGTCTGGGAGCCGCTGCTCGTCGAGCTCGAACGTATCGCTCCCGCTCGACCCGGCCCGATCCGGCTGTCCCCGCCCGGCTTTGGGGCGCCCTTGCCGGCGGGGTTCGGTGCGACCGTCGATGATTACCGGGACTGGCTCATCGGCGAATTGGAGCGTTTCGCCGAGCCCGTCGACCTGGTCGGGCACGACTGGGGCGGCGTGCACACCCTCAACGCGGTGATGGCCCGCCCGGACCTCGTGCGCAGCTGGGTCAGCGATGTGATCGGCCTGTTCGACCCGGACTACGTGTGGCACGAGTTCGCCCTGAGCCAACAGGCGCCGGAGAGCACGGGACCGGACCCCGCCGTCCCGCTCGGCCCGGACCTCGCGATGCGGGTCGCGATGCTCGTGAAGTTCGGCATGAGCGAGCCGGTGGCGACGCGGGTCGCGGCAGGCCAGGACGAGGCGATGGGGCGGGCCGCACACGCGCTCTACCGATCAGCCGCCCAACCGGTGATGGCCGAGCTGGGCCGGAACCTCGAACGCGCGGCGCAGCGGCCGGGCCTCGCCCTGCTCGCCACCGAGGACCTTCTGGTCGGGACCAACGAACAGCGGTCCCGCACGGCGCGGCTGGCCGGCGCCGGGACCGCGACCCTCGACGGGCTGGGCCACTGGTGGATGACCCAGGACCCCGGCCGTGGTGCCCAGGTGCTCACCGATTTCTGGGACTCGTTGGACCGCTGACGGGCCAAACGACCCGAATTGTCGAGCGGGTGCGATCGGCTGTCACATTCAGCCCCTCGTCCTTGTCTTGTTCATCGATTCGACGAGAGAGGAAGGAACGCAATGAGGATGGCGGTGGCCGGGGGAACCGGCTGGGTCGGCAAGCTGGTGGTCGAGCGGGCACGGGAGCGGGGCCACGAGGTCGTGGTGATGTCCCGGTCGAGCGGCGTCGACCTGCTCACGGGAGCCGGTCTCGACGACGCGCTGCGCGGTGTGGACGTCGTGATCGACGTGGCGAACGTGACGACGCTCAGCCGCAAGAAGTCGGTGGCGTTCTTCGAGACCGAGACACGCAACCTGCTGGCGGCGGAGGAGCGGGCGGGCGTACGCCACCACGTGCTCCTGTCGATCGTCGGGGTCGACCGGGTCGACTCGGGCTACTACTTCGGCAAGTGCCGCCAGGAGGAGCTGGCGTTGGCCGGCCCGATCCCGGTGACGCTCCTGCGGGTGACGCAGTTCCATGAGTTCGCGGCGCAGATGCTCGACAAGGTGCCTGGCCCAGTGAAGGTGGCGCCGTTGATGGTGAGCCGGCCGGTCGCCGCCTCCGAGGTCGCCGCCGAGCTCGTACGCCTGGCCGAAGGCCCCGCCCAGGGCCGGGCGACCGAGCTGGCCGGCCCCGAGGTGCTGACGATGGCATCGATGATGCGCCGCCTGGCCAAAGGCAAACTGGTGCTGACGGTGCCCGTCGGCAAGGCGATGGCGAACGGCGGTGTGCTGCCGGCCGGCGACTTCCGCAGCGGGAAGATCACCTTCGAGCAGTGGGCGGCGTCGCGATGACCGTGGCGGCCAAGCGCTGGATGGCCGGGGTGCTGGCGGTGGCGGCGGCGTACCAGGGGGTGTGGGCGGCGGCGTTCCCGCGGTCGTTCTACAACGACTTCCCGGCGCCGGGGCTCCACTGGGTGGCGGCGCTCGGCCCGTACAACGAGCATCTGGCCGTCGACACGGGGGCGCTCAACCTGTCGCTGATGGTGCTGAGCGTGTGGGCGCTGCTCCGGCCGACCCGGGGGTCCCTGGCGGTGACCGGGGGCGCATGGTTGATCTACAACGCGATCCACTTCCTGTGGCACGTGATGCACCTGCACGTCTTCTCGACCATCGACAAGATCAGTGTGGTGGTGATATTGGGTGGCCTCCTGATCCTTTCGATCCTCATGGTGCTGCCCGTCAAGGAGACCGAACCCGGTCCTTCCGGACGCCTCGGTGAGGACGCCGGGCAGGGCTGACCTCCACCGTCTCAAAACTCGATCCACGGCTCAGGGCGTCCGCACGGCCACCAGGCCGCCGCCGGCAATGGATCACCGTGTTGCGGCGACCCTTCGAATGCGCCACGGCTCGGGGGCCGTTCCGCGTCCACGGGCGGACGAGCTCGCGCCACCCGCCCCGGCTCACGAGTGCCGCGGCTGCTCGACGTCGTGTGGTGTGCGGGACGGGGGCCGTCCCTTGGGGCGGGCTGGGGCGATGGTCGGGTGGCAGGTCCCCGGGTCAGGGCTGGGAGGTGAGGTGGGTGACGATGGTGGAGACGCAGGGGGCGTCGAAGAGGATCGTGTAGTGGTTGCAGTCCGGGACGACCTCGTCCCGGAGCCCCGGGAGGCGGGTGGTCCAGGGGAGGGCCAGGTCGTCGGGGAGCATGCCGACGTCCTGGTTGAGCAGGCCGCGCGGCGCCCTGAGCAGGGTGAGCGGTGACGTGACGGCGGTCAGGGCGGCCCCGATGGCCTCCGACTCCAGGCGCAGCCAGCGTCCGTCCTGCAGCACCGCCTCCGGGGCCACGCGCGACCTGAGCGCCCCCTCGGGGCCTGTCAGGTCATAGCGGACGTAAGCCTCCACATCGGCGTTCCAGTGGCCGGCGAAGGCCGGATGGGCCTTGAAGAAATCGACGTAGGCGTCCGCGGTGGGGAACGTCTGGCGCAGCCGGGCGAGTGCCGGCCCGAGCGTGGCCTCCATCGCCTCGTCGGCGTCCATCCCCTCGGGCAGCGGAGGGAAGGGCAGGCCGCCGTCCACCAGCACGACCCGTGCGAAGTCGCGCTCGGCGGCGGCCAGCGCGGCCACGTACGCGCCCATCGAGTGCCCCGTCAGCACCGCGTCCGGGCCCGCCCCCACGTGGTCGGCGACGCGCAGCACGTCCTCGGCGTGCCTCGGCAGCCCGTACGGCCCCGGCAGCGAGGCGCTGTGCCCGCGACCGCGCAGGTCCATGGCGACCATGGACCATTCCTCGGGCAGTCGCCGCGCCACCGCGCCCCAGGCCATCAGGGAGGCCGTGATCCCGTGGACCGCGATGATCGTGCGCGGTCCCGTGCCGAACCTGGCGATCCGCAGACCGCCGACATCGTCGAACTCGAAACTCATGGTTCGGAGCTTAGGGACGGACACCCCACCCTGGCGATCGGCGCGCAGGGGGCCCGATGTGTGAAATGTGGCGATATTCCGGATAATGCCCTGATATGCGTATCACCGTTGTTCAGCACGAGGACGGGGCCGGGCTCGGATACCTCGCCGAGTGGCTGGGGCTGCCCTGTGACGTCGTCCGGCCGTACCTCGGCGAGGAGATCCCCGCGCGCCCGGCGGACGGGCTGATCGTGCTCGGCGGTGCGGCGGCCGCCTGGGAGGACGAGCGGAGCCCCTGGCAGCCCGCCACCCGCGACCTGCTGCGCCGGGCCGTGGACGAGGGAACGCCCACGCTGGCCATCTGCCTGGGCGCGCAGTTACTGACCATGGCCTGCGGCGGCACCGTCGAGCGAGGGGCGAACGGGCTCGAAGTGGGCGCCCGCGAGGTGGTCGCGCTGCCCGTGGCCGCCGATGACCGGCTGCTGGCCGGGGTCGGGACGGCCGTGGCCGTCCAGTACCACCAGGACGCGATGACGCGGCTGCCCGACGGCGCCGTGCCGCTGATGACCGGGGCGCAGTATCCGAACCAGGCATACCGCCTCGGTGAGGCCGCGTGGGCGGTCCAGTTCCACCCCGAGGCCACGCCGGAGATCTTCACCGCCTGGACCGACGAGTCGGACCTGGAGGCGGCCGAGGAGCTCAACGCCGGGGTCAAGGCCGCCGAGAGCGCGCTCGTGGCCACCTGGCGCCCGGTGGCGGAGGCGTTCGCGGAGGTGGTCAGAGCAGGCGCCCGAGCCTGAACCGCCGCAGCCGCCCGGCCACGCCCGTGCCCGGACGGGCGGCCGTCCGTGCCTCCGCGGTGGTGCGGGGTGGGGCGCCGGCTTCAGGGCGGCCGGCGGGCCGGGTCAGGGCGTGGGCCACGGCGTGGACGCCGGCCAGCACGACCGGGAGCGCGGCCAGGCCCGCCCAGCCCGCCGCCCCCGTACGCACCGGCACCCCTTCGGCCCGGAGCCGCCGCCAGGCCCACACCGAGAACGGGATGACCACCACGGGCGCGGTTACCGCCCCGGGCGTGTACCCCCGCGTCACCGCCGCCTGCGCCAGGTGCATGACCCCGTGCGCCCCGAACCCCAGCAGCGCCGCCTGGAACACCGGGCTCCGCCCGCCCGTCCGCGCCCCCAGCGCCGAAGCCCCCGCCATCACCCCGCCCATGAGCCCGATGGCCACGTTCACGTGCCGCTGCGAGACCTCAAGCCGCTCCCACGGCACCCACGGCAGCCGCTCCTCCAGCCGGGGCCGGGCCGAGCGCGTCCAGCCCGCCATGGTCGCCAGCTCCTCCACGTCGTGCACCGCCCACGCGGCCAGCAGACCCCACGTGACGGCAGGGGGAACCATCGCCGATCGCCTCCCAAGAATGCAACGCAACGTTGCGTTTCTATGCTGCGGCGGAAGTCCTGTCAAGATGGAGGGGTGCCCAGGATCGAATCCACCGCCGCGCGGCTGGCCAAGCTCGGCTTCGCCGACGGAGCCAGGGCCGCCCAGCTCGTCCGGCAGGCAGGGGTCGACGTGGGCGATCTCCTGGAGTTCCTGGTGGACGTGGCCGACCCCGACCAGGCGCTGGTCTCGCTCACCCGCCTGGTCGAGCGCGAGCCCGCCGTGCTCGACGTCCTCCGCCAGGACGATCGCCTGCGCACGCGGCTGCTGGCCGTCCTGGGCGTCAGCGCCGCCCTCGGCGACCATCTGGTGCGCCACCCCGGCCAGCTCGCGCTCCTGGCCGCGCCGCGACCGGACGACGTGCGGGCGGAGCTGCTGAAGGCGGTCGGCGCCGAGCCGGGCAAGGCCGCCACCGCCGAGCGCCCGCTGGACGCGCTGCGCGTCGCCTACCGGGGCCGGCTGCTCCACCTGGCCGCCCGCGACCTCACCGGAGAGGCCACGCTCGCCGAGGTCATGGCGGAGCTGTCCGACCTCGCGGGCGCCGCGCTGGAGGCCGGGCTGGCCATCGCCCGCGCCGAGGTCGACGACGGCGAGGTACGCCTGGCGGTCATCGGCATGGGCAAATGCGGCGCCAGGGAGCTCAACTACATCAGCGACGTCGACGTGATCTTCGTGGCCGAGCCGCGCGAGGGCGCCGACGAGACCAAGGCGCTGCGCACCGCGACCCGCCTGGCCCAGGCCATGATGCGGGCCTGCTCCGCCACCACGTCCGAGGGCTCGCTGTGGGAGGTCGACGCGGGCCTGCGGCCGGAGGGCAGGTCGGGCCCGCTGGTGCGCACGCTCGGCAGCCACCTGGCCTACTACCGGCGCTGGGCCAAGACGTGGGAGTTCCAGGCGCTGCTGAAGGCCCGGCCGGTCGCGGGCGACATGGAGCTCGGCTCGGCCTACGTCGAGGCGGTCAACGACCTCGTGTGGGCGGCGGCCACGCGCGAGCACTTCGTCGAGGACGTGCAGGCCATGCGCCGCCGGGTCGAGGCGCACGTGCGCGCCGAGGGGGACCGCCAGCTCAAGCTGGGGCCGGGCGGGCTGCGCGACATCGAGTTCGCGGTGCAGCTGCTCCAGCTCGTCCATGGCCGGCTCGATCCGCTGCTGCGCCGCAGGGCCACGCTGCCCGCGCTGGCGGCGCTGTCCCGGGGCGGCTACGTCGGCCGCGACGACTCGCGGGGGCTGGCGGAGGCGTACTCGTTCCTGCGCCAGATCGAGCACCTGCTGCAGCTCCACCGGCTGCGGCGCACCCACATCGTGCCCTCCGACGAGTCCGACCTGCGCCGGCTGGGCCGCGCGCTCGGCATGCAGACCGACCCGGTGGGGGAGTTCACGGCGCGGTGGCGGCGGCACGCCATGGAGGCGCGGCGGCTGCACGAGAAGCTGTTCTACCGGCCGCTGCTCCAGGCCGTGTCGCGGCTGCAGGAGTCGGAGGCGCGGCTGTCGACCGCGGCGGCCAAGGCCAGGCTGGAGGCGCTCGGCTACGTCGACCCCGCCGGCGCGCTGCACCACATCGCCGCCCTCACCTCGGGCGTGTCCAGGCGGGCGGCCATCCAGCGCACGCTGCTGCCCGTCATGCTGGGGTGGTTCGCCGACACGCCCGACCCGGACGCGGCGCTGCTCGGGTTCCGGCAGGTCAGCGACAAACTGGGCAGCACGCCCTGGTACCTCCGGCTGCTGCGCGACGAGACCGCGGTGGCCTCCAGGATGTCGCGCGTGCTCGGCACCAGCCGCTACGCGACCGGCCTGATCATGAACGCGCCCGAGACGGTCGCGATGCTGGGCTCGAACGACGAGCTCGTCCTGCGCTCCCGGGACTCGCTGGCCAACGAGGCAACGGCGGCTCTCTCCAGGCACCAGGGCGACCCCGAGCCGGCGGTCGCGGCCGTGCGGGCGCTGCGGAGGAAAGAGCTGTTCCGGATCGCCGTGGCCGACCTCTTCGGGCTCGTCGACATCGAGGCGGTCGGGACCGCCCTGTCGTCCCTGACCGACGTGACCCTCCAGGCGACCCTCGACGTGGCCCTGGCCAAGGTCCCGCGCGTCACGAGGTTCGCCGTCATCGCCATGGGCCGGCTCGGCGGCATGGAGAGCTCCTACGCCAGCGACGCCGACGTCATGTTCGTCCACTCGCCGCTGCCGGGCGTGGCGGAGCGCGAGGCCACGGACGCCGCCTTCGCCGTGGCCAACGAGGTGCGCAGGCTGCTCTCGCTGCCCGCCCCCGACCCGCCCCTGATCATCGACCCCGACCTGCGACCCGAGGGGCGGCAGGGCCCGCTGGTGCGGACGATGGCCTCCTACCGCGCCTACTACGCGCGCTGGTCGTCGCCGTGGGAGTCGCAGGCGCTGCTGCGGGCCAGGTTCTCGGCGGGCGACGCGGAGCTGGGGCAGGAGTTCACCGCGATGGTCGACGAGCTGCGCTATCCGAAGGGCGGCCTGCCCGACGACGCGGTCAGGGAGATCAGGCGGCTCAAGGCCCGCATGGAGGCCGAGCGCCTGCCACGCGGCGCCGACCCGGGCCTGCACACCAAGCTGGGCCCCGGCGGGCTGTCCGATGTGGAGTGGGTGGCCCAGCTCCTGCAACTGCGGTGCGCGGGCACGCTGCGCTCCCTGCGCACCCCCCGCACGCTCGTAGCCCTGCGCGCGGCCGTGGCCGAGGGCCTGCTCGCCCCCGCCGACGAGGCCGTGCTGGCCGAGGCGTGGCGCTTCGCCTCCCGCATCCGCGACGCGATCATGCTGGTCAAGGGCCGCCCCGGCGACAGCGTCCCGCGCGACTCGGGCGAGCGGAAGCTGATCGCCCAGACGCTCGGCTACCCACCGGACGGCTCGGAGGACTTCCTCGACGACTACCGCCGCGTGACCCGCCGCGCACGGCAAGTGGTGGACCGAGTTTTCTACGGGGCTTGATCACGGACCGCGATCGGGTGTATCAAAGCCCGCGTGTTATCCGTTTATGTGGATTTGGCCCTGGGCCTGGTGGTGTCGTTCCTGCTGCTGTCGCTGCTGGTGAGCGGGCTCAATGAGGCGTTCGTGCGGATGCTGGCCATCCGCAGCAAGTTCCTGTGGGCCTACCTCAGGGACACGATGGACGGGTCCGACGCGCACGGCAGGTCGTGGTTGCCGGCCAAGGTGCGCGACGTCTTCGCGGCGCTGCCCTTCGTCCGCGACCCCCGGCCCAAGCACAGCGACCAGCCCTCGCCGCCCGAGCCGGGGACGCTGCCCGCGCAGGAGAACAAGGCCGAGGACGCCATGGTCAACCTGCTCTACCAGCGGGTCCAGGAGATCGACCACCCGAAGAGGGGCCGTACCAGCATCTCGAACATCCCTCCCGCGCGCTTCGCGGTGGCCCTGATGGAGCTGGCCGCGGGGGAGCCGGACGGCGTCGAGGGCTTCCTGGAGAAGCTCAAGGCCATGCGCAGCCCGCTCTACGGCCACCTCAAGGGCGTGTGGGAGACCGCGCAGCGGGACCTCGACCGGTTCAGGCAGGGGGTGGAGAGCTGGTTCGACGGGGAGATGCAGCGGCTGTCCATGCTCTACAAGCGCTACGTCAAGTGGGTCGTGGCGGTGCTCGGCGTGGTCGTGACGCTGGTGTTCACGATGGACGGGCTGGAGTACGCCAAGACGCTGCTGCGCGACAACGCCTTCCGCGCCTCGGTGACGGCCGTGGCGGGGGCGGGGCCGGACGCGTACAGCGAGCTCAAGGCGCGCTGCACGGGCGGCGACCCGGTGCCGTGCGTCACCGAGACGCTCAGCCAGCCCGCGCTGGTCAAGATGCTCGACCACGCGCTGGTCAGCGTGTCGATCCCGGCGGAGGGCGACCCGTCCGTGCACTGGAACGGCGGGCTGTGGTGGCAGCGGATCACCACGCCCAGCCACTGGCCGGGCTTCCTGCTGACGTATGTGGCGCTGCTGTTCGGGGCGTCGTTCTGGTGGGACGTGCTGCGCCGCCTCACCGGGATCAAGAGCCGGCGCTGAGCCCGTCCCCGGCCGCCAGGGCGATCACGTCGGCCAGGTCCGCCAGCTCGCCGGGGTTGTCGGTGAGCCGGGCCGTGGCGAGCCGCAGGTGGTCCGTGGTCGCGGGGCGGATCACGTACCGGCTGCCGGGCGCCACGGAGATGCCGTGCGCGGCCAGCGTGACCAGCGCCGCCGACTCCTCGCGCACCGGCACCCACAGGACCAGCCCGTCCCCGCCGCTTGTGCGCACGCCGCGGGCCGCCAGTTCGGCGGCCAGCCGCGCCCGCCGCCCGGCGTAGACCGCGCGGGCGTGCGTCACGCGCTCCCGCACGCCGGCGTCCCCGAGCAGGTGGGCCAGCGTGTCCTGCAGGATCCTGCTGGTCCAGCCGGTGCCGAAGCTCCGTAGCACGCGCACCCGCTCGACCGCGTCCGCCGCCCCGCCGATGACCGCGATGCGCAGGTCGGGGCCGTGCGACTTGGAGTACGACCGCACCAGCACCGTACGGTCGGGAAAGCGCGTCCCCATGCTCACCATCGGCGAGACCGACAGCTCGCCGATCCCGTCGTCCTCCACGATGAGCGTGGAGGACGGCTCCAGCAGGCCGGCCAGCTCGGCCGAGCGCTCGGCGGTCACGGCGTGGCCGCAGGGCGACTGGCCGCGCGGCTGGTAGACGAACGCCACCGGCCTGGCCCGCAGCGCCTTGGCCAGCGACTCGGGGACGGGCCCCTGCTCGTCGCAGGCCACGGGCACGATCTGGACGCCCATCGTCTCCAGGATGTCCAGGAGCCGGGCGGCGGTCGGCTCCTCGATCGCGATCCGGTCGCCGGGCAGCGCGGTCGTCTGACAGAGCAGCTGCACCCCCTCGTACCCGCCGCCGACGGCGAGCCAGCCCTGCGCGGGGAACGGCCAGTCCGGTTCCACGGCGGCACGCAGCCGCGGCGTGATCGTCTCGCGGGCGTAGTCGTTGAGCCCGTCCGCGCCCGCCGCCGCTACCAGGGCGGCCTCCAGCGGCGGCAGCAGCGCCGGGTCCGGCGAGGCGATGGCCAGGTCGATCGCCAGCCGGTCGCCCCAGTGGCCGATGCGCTCGTAACGGATGGGACGGGGCACGTCGGGCGGCCCGAGCACCACCGTGCCGCGGCGGCGATCGGTGTGGATCATCCCGTGCCGCCGCAGCTCCGACCAGGCCTCCGCGACGGTCCCGGAGCTCACGCCCAGCTCCCTGGCCAGGCCGCGCACCGTCGGCAGGCGCGTCTGCGCGGTGACCGTGCCCTGCCTGATCAGATCGGTCAGGGCGGCGGCGATCCCGCGTGCGGTCGGCTCGCCGATCTGCTGCGCCAGCCAGGCGGCTTCCACGTGACCTCCTGTAAATCTTTGTTCAGCAACAAAGATCGTCTTGTGTGGGATGTTCGGCTGAACATATGGTTTCCAGCAATTCAAAGCAAGGGAACTTTGGGGTATTTGTGCGTATTCGGTTGGGTCTGCGGGATTGGGACCATCTCGTGCCGGTGGCGACGGGGGAGGTGCGGCCCGAGGGGTTCGAGCTGGACCTGGAGTCCCGGGCCGTCACCCCGGACGTCCTGAGCGAGCCGGACCTGGACGGCGGCGAGACGTCCTTCAGCAGGTACGTGCTCGGCCGCGCCGCGGGCGACGACCGCCTGGTCGGACTGCCGGTCTTCGTGATGCGCGGCTTCCGGCACAGGTGCGTCCTGGTCCGCCGCGACAGCGAGCTGACCGCGCTGGAGGAGCTGAAGGGAGCCCGTATCGGCCTGACCGGCTGGCCGGACTCCGGCAACACCTGGACGCGCGCCCTGCTCAGGGCCGCCGGTGTGGACATCGGGGGCATCGAGTGGACGGTCGGCCCGCTGGTCGCCGGGGAGACCGGCAAGGACCGCGTCGGCCCCGTCCCGTTCCCGGACAACGTCTCGCTGACCGACGACGGCCTCGCCGAAGGGCTCGCCGAGGGCCGCTACGACGCGATCATGACCCCGTTCATGCCCGGCGAGTTCTTCACCCCGGGCAGCCGCTTCCGCCACCTGCTCCCCGACCACCGGGCCGCCGAGCTGGCCTATTACCGGGAGACCGGGTTCGTGCCCGGCATCCACCTCGTGACGCTGAAGCGCGAGGCCGTCGAGCGCGACCCGGGGCTGCCGCGGGCCGTGCAGGACCTGTTCGAACGCTCCAAGAGGCACTGGCTGGCCCGGCGGCGGCTGCTCACCGACACCACGCCCTGGCTGCTCGCCGACCTGACGGAGACGGCGCGGACCTTCGGCCCCGACTGGATGCCGTACGGCGTCGAGGCCAACGCCGCCATGGTCGCCGCCTTCTGCGCGGAACTGCACGCCCAGGGCATCTCGAACCGACGCATCGGACCTGAGGAGGTCTTCGACCTATGAGAATCGCCGTTGGACAGTTCGCGTCCTCGGAGGACTGGACGGCCAACCTCAAGACCTGTCAGGACCTGGTCGACCGGGCCGCCGAGGGCGGCGCCGACCTGCTGGTCCTGCCCGAGGGCGCGATGGCCCTGTTCATCGACGAGCCCACGCGCATCCGCGAGGCCGCCCAGCCGCTGGACGGGCCGTTCGTCAGCGGGCTGGTCGAGCGCACGCGCGGTTCGTCCACCACCGTGATCGTCGGCGTGCACACCCCGTCGGGTGACGGGCGCGTGTTCAACGTCCTGGTGGCCGCCAGGGACGGCGAGATCGTCGGGACGTACACCAAGCTGCACCTGTACGACGCCTTCGGCCGCCGCGAGTCCGACAACGTCGTGCCCGGCACGAACGCGCCCGTGGTGATCGACGTCGCCGGCTGGAAGGTCGGCATGATGACCTGCTACGACGTGCGCTTCCCCGAACTGGCCAGGCTCCTGGCCGACCAGGGCGCGCAGGTGATCGCGCTGCCCACGGCGTGGGTGCGCGGCCCGGCCAAGGAATGGCACTGGGAGGTCATGGTGACCGCCCGCGCCCTGGAGAACACCGTGTACCTGGCCGCCTCCGGCGAGTGCGGCCGCCGCAACATCGGCGCCAGCATGCTCGTCGACCCGCTCGGCATCACCCGGGCCCGCCTCGGCGACGCGCCGGGCCTGCTGTGGGCCGACGCCTCCAAGGAAGAGCTCGAGCGAGCCCGCCTCAGCCTCCCCGTCCTCGAGAACCGGCGCTTCGCCGTCGACCCCCGATTGGAGCGACATGTCTAAGTACGCGACGGCTGCCCTGCTCGGCGCCGCCCTCCTGCTGGCCGGCTGCGGCGCCAACCCGGAGGAGGCCCAGGGCGCATTGAGCTCCCGGCCCGCCGCCTCCGGCAGCGTGGCCGCCCAGGACAAGGACCAGGCCCTGTACGACCGGCTGCCCGGCAAGGTGAAGACCGCCGGCAAGCTGGTCTCGGTGAACAACGGCTCCTTCCCGCCGTACGAGATCGCCGGGGCGGACGGCAAGTCCATGACCGGCGCCGCGGCCGACCTGTCGGAGGCCCTGGGCCAGGTGCTCGGCGTCAAGATCGAGCACGTCACCGTGGACGGCCTGCCCAGCCAGCTCACCGGCATCGCGTCGGGCCGCTACGACCTGGCCATCGGCCCGGTGGGCGACTTCCCCGACCGGCAGAAGTCCAACGACTTCGTGGACTGGGTGAAGGAGTTCGTGGTCTTCGCCGTGCCGAAGGGCAATCCCAGCAAGATCAACTCGGTGGCCGACACGTGCGGGCTGAAGATCTCGGTCATGGCCGGCGGCTCCGCCGAGGCCGTGATCAAGAACCAGTCCGAGACCTGCGTCAAGGACGGCAAGCCGAAGATCACCGTGCAGTCGTACAAGGACCAGCCCACCTCGGTGCTGGCGGTCAGCTCCGGCCGGGCCGACGCGTTCTTCTCCTCGCAGGCGCCGCTCACGTACTTCGTGTCGCAGGCGGGCGGCAAGCTGGAGCTGGCGGGCAAGGGGCAGGCCAACGGGTTCGACGACCTCTTCCAGGGGGCCGTCGTCGGCAAGGACTCGCCGCTGCGTGACGTGGTCAGGGACGGCATCCAGAAGCTGATCGACAACGGCACCTACGCCAAGATCATGGACAAGTGGGGCACGTCCGACAACAAGCTGGACAAGGCCGGCGTCAACCTGGCGGGATCATGAGCGCCCCGCCGGACGTCGACGTCGCGGGCGCGTCCCGCACGCGCCATCCGCTGCGCTGGGTGGCCTCGGTCGTCCTGCTGGTGCTGGCCGCCCAGCTCGTCAGCCTGCTGGTCACGAACCCCAACTTCCAGTGGGACGTGGTCTTCAGGTACGTCAACGCGCAGGTCATCGGCCAGGGCGTCTTCACCACGCTCCTGCTCACCGTGATCGCGATGTTCGTGGGCGTGGTGCTCGGGGTGCTGCTGGCCGTCGGCCGGCTCTCCGAGAACCCCGTCGCGCGGTCGGCCTGCGGGCTCTACGTGTGGTTCTTCCGCGGCACGCCGGTGCTGGTGCAGCTCGTGCTCTGGTACAACCTGTCGTACCTGCTGCCGAAGGTCTCCCTCGGCATCCCGTTCGGGCCGGAGTTCATCAGCGCCGACACCAACCAGGTCATCACCCCGCTGCTCGCGGCCATCCTCGGGCTCGGGCTGAACGAGGGCGCGTACATGGCGGAGATCATCCGCGGCGGGCTCATGTCGGTGGACCCCGGGCAGACCGAGGCCGCCTCCGCGCTCGGCATGAGCAACGCGCGCACCTTCCGCAGGATCGTGCTGCCGCAGGCCATGCGGTTCATCATCCCGCCCACCGGCAGCCAGGTGATCAGCATGCTGAAGGCCACGTCGCTGGTGAGCGTCATCGCGCTGGCCGACCTGCTGTACACGGTGCAGTCGATCTACAACCGCACCTTCCAGACCATCCCGCTGCTGATCGTCGCCTGCGTCTGGTACCTGCTCATCACCTCGATCCTGTACGTCGGCCAGTCGTTCATCGAGCGGCACTACGCCCGCGGGGCCACCAGGCACGCGCCGCAGAGCTTCTGGGCGTTCCTGACCTTCCGCCGGCGCCGTCCCACGGAGGTGACGTCATGACCGTCCCCATGGTCCACGCCCACGCCGTACGCAAGCACTTCGGCCACCTCGAAGTCCTCAAGGGCATCGACCTGGACGTCCACCCGGGGGAGGTCGTGGTGATCCTCGGCCCCTCCGGGTCGGGCAAGTCGACGTTCCTGCGCTGCGTGAACCACCTGGAGACCATCGACGGCGGCTCCATCTTCGTGGACGGGGAGCTGATCGGGTTCCAGGCGTCCGGCGGCAGGGTGCGGCACCTGCGCAAGCGCGACATCACCCGCCAGCGCAGGGAGATCGGCATGGTCTTCCAGCAGTTCAACCTGTTCCCGCACTTCACGGTGTTGCAGAACGTCATGGAGGCGCCGGTCGGCGTCCGCCGCGAGTCCCGCGAGCAGGCCAGGGAACGGGCGCTCGGCCTGCTGCGCCGCGTGGGCCTGGAGGACAAGGCGGGCAGCTACCCCAGGCAGCTCTCCGGCGGGCAGCAGCAGCGGGTCGCGATAGCCAGGGCGCTGGCGATGCGGCCCAAGCTGATGCTCTTCGACGAGCCGACGAGCGCGCTCGATCCGGAGCTGGTGGGCGAGGTGCTGGCCACCATGAAGGGCCTCGCCGAGGACGGGCTGACCATGATCGTGGTGACGCATGAGATCGGGTTCGCGCGGGAAGTGGCGGATCGGGTGGTGTTCATGGACGGCGGCGTCGTGGTCGAGTCCGGCACACCCAAGGAGGTCCTGGACAATCCCACCAGCCCACGCACCAAGGCCTTCCTCAGCCGCGTCCTGTAACCGCCCTCCGGCCCGCGCCCGTCCCCACGTACGGACGGCGGCGGGAGAGGCGCGGACGGTCCTATCGTGGGTGGGATGGAGACCCAGCGTTTGATCATGCGCAGATGGCGCGACGAAGACCGGGACCCGTTCGCCGCGATGAACGCCGACCCCGTGGTGATGGAGCACTTCCCGGCCCCGCTCACCCGCGCGGAGAGCGACCACTTCGTCGACAGGATCGAGGAGGAGTTCGACAAGCACGGCCACGGGCTGTGGGCGCTGGAGGTGCGCGAGAGCGGGGAGTTCATCGGCTTCACCGGCCTGATCTGGCAGACGTTCGACGCGCCGTTCCTGCCCGCGTGGGAGATCGGCTGGCGGCTGGCACGCCCCGCCTGGGGCCGCGGGTACGCCACGGAGGCGGCCGAGGAGGCCATCGGACACGCGTTCGAGGAGGCCGGACTCGACGAGATCATCTCCATGACGGCCAAGCGCAACACCCGCTCCCAGGCCGTGATGAAGCGCCTGGGGATGACCCACATGACCGACTTCGGCCACCCGCGGCTCGCGCCGGACCACCCGCTGTTCCCCCACGTGGCCTATCACCTCAGGCGCCCGCAGGATCGGGGCTTCACAACGGGGATGGCGAGGTAGACCGTGCGTTTTCAGCATTCGAGCGACATCTGGCGGGACTTCCCGGAGCTCGTCCCCGGAGTGCTCGTCGCGAAGGGCGTCACGGCGGGCGTCTCCGTCGACGACCAGGTGGCCCGGTTCGGCGAGCTCGCCGCGAAGCGGCTCGCGACCGGCTCGGAGGGCGAGCTGCCGGAGATCCAGGCGTGGCGGCGGGCGTTCTCGAAGATGGGCCTGAAGCCGACGCAGTACCGCTGCGCCTCGGAGTCCCTGCTGCGCCGCTTCCGGAAGGAAGGCGCGCTGCCGCGCCTGCACCCGCTGATCGACCTCTGCAACGCGGTGTCCATCGCGTACGCGATCCCGGTGGCGGTGTTCGACGTCTCCAAGATCTCGCAGTGCGTGGAGGTCAGGTACGCGGCGGGCGACGAGACGTACCTGACCTTCTCCGGCGAGACGGAGCACCCGCCGCCCGGTGAGGTGATCTTCGCCGACGCGGAGGGCAGGGCGCACGCCCGCCGCTGGACCAACCGCCAGAGCGGCCACTCGGCCGTCCGCGACACGACCGCAGACGTCCTGATCGTCGTCGAGGCGCTGCACGACACGGCCGGGAAGGACATCGCCTCCCTCATGGCCACGCTCTCAGGCGAGCTGACCGCCGTCTGGTCCGTGACCCCGGAATCCACGGTTCTCGGCCCGTCCGCGCCCCGGTTCGAGTTCACGACGTGAGGTCGAGCGCCGGGGGAATGGCGAGCCGGTCGCCGATCTTCCCGTAGCGCGAGCGGGCCGCCGAGGGCAAACGGGTTTTGATAAAGACGGGCAGGATGTCGACGCCGCCGCTATTTATCGGAATTTGCCTTATTTCATTCGGGCGCTTTCTTAATGCCTCATTGAAAGCTCGCCCCGTTGACAGGATCGCCGCAGCCGATGAGACTTAAGGTCTGCGGCGGGAGGGTGCCTGTGGGAGTCATGCTGCGGCCGATCCGCGAGCCGGACATAGACGTCCTGGAGGCCGCCGCTACTCCTGAGGGCGTGGGTGATTTCCAGTGGTTCGGATTTCGCTCTTTTCATAAGATGAGAAAAAGGGTGGCCGAGGACGGATACCTCGGTCCGGATTCCGGGGCGTTCGTTGTCGACGTCGAAGGGGCCATCGCGGGATGGGTCTCCTGGGTCAAACACTGCTGGGGTCCGGAGGACACGTCCTGGAGCTGGACGATCGGGATAATCTTGTTTCCCGGCTTCCGGGGCAAGGGCATCGGGACGGCGGCCCAGAAGGAGCTGAGCGACTACCTTTTCTCGCACACCCTGGCAGAGCGAATCCAGGCATCCACTGACATCAACAACATCGCGGAGCAGCGTGCCCTGGAGAAGGCCGGCTTCCAGAAAGAAGGGGTGCTCCGGCGGGCTCAGTGGCGGATGGGGCGATGGCACGACCAGATCCTGTACTCCGCGATAAGGGAGCGTTACTGACGCTCGGAACGCTTTGCGGCAGTTGCCGATCGCCCGCTGCCACGACCGGAGACGCTCGCAGAACGCCCGCCGTACGTGCCCGGGTGTCGCCACAGGGAGAGCGTGGAGACCTGCCGCGGCGACTGGTTTCCTCATGAGGGGCGGCTACGGACGGCGCCCTGCTCATTACGGCGCTCGTGACGGGAGCGGCGACATCGCCGGCGCACGCCGAAGACCCCGGCGCCACCGTGCCGACGTCCACCGCGACAGGCGCGCCGCCAGGCTCCACCAGTACGGATACGGCCCGGCATCGATCATGATCACCGGGAAGGTACACCCCTTCCCGGTGATCCACAGATCTCAAGCATTGCTCGAATCCGAGAGACTGCCTACTCATGCACCATAGATGTCGTAGATCTGACCCGTCATGGTGGCTGACCTGTGCTGCTCGCCCGGCTCGTGCGCTGAGCTGGGCTTTCAGCGTTCGCTTGCCGGGCATTGCGCCCGGCCCGCTGATCAAGCAGTCGTCGACAAGCACTTCTCCGTGAGCTCGGAGGACTTCTTGCTCCAGCAGGCCTTGTAGGTGTAGCCGCTCTTGATGCTATAGGCGGCGGTGTAGGTGGTGCGGTTGATGTCCACGGTTTCGATCACTTTGTAGCCGTTGGGACCACTGACGATGAGGTGGAGGTTGTAGTCAGAGTTCAGGGTGCTCCCCGGGCTGCTGACCCGGGCCCAGTAGTACTTATGACTCACGTAGGTGCCGACGCGCAAGTGCAGGGTTCCCAGCGAGCTGGTGTACTGCTTGTAACTGGAGACGCCGGTGGCGTTAGTAGGGGCACCGGTGGATCTCGCCGGTTTGGATGCAGCCTGTGCTGCCGGCATCGCCACGCTCGCCGCCAGCACTATCCCGGCCGCGATGCAGAACTTGGCCAATGACGTTCCGCCTCTAACCTTGACCACGAATATGGCCCTTCCCTGGTTTCGAAAACTCTCTCTGACGGCGATAGAGAGGCCCGCGCGGTAACCGCGCGGGCCCAGCCGATAGCGGCGGTTCTACTGCCTCGCTCAACCTACGGAACATCAATCCCCGCCGGTGCCGGGCGAACGCCCGACAAATCCGATCATCGTTCGGGATCGAACTGCGGTCGCTCCGTCCCTCGGCCGTACAGGGCTGGACGCGCACCCTTCAGAAGGCCCTCGTGCCCAACTGCGTGCGGACCATCTTCGCCAACCTCTCCGCCGTGCTCACAGCCGCTCCTTCCCTCCCGCTACCGCGCCAGCGTCGACCTCGGCGCCGGTCTCGGCATGCGCCAGGGGGAGGTCTTCGGCCTGGCGGTGGACGACGTCGATTTCACGTCTGGGAGCGTCCAGAGCACTCATGCCGTCGGGGGAGGAGCGCATGCGAAAGGCCGTCGAGCGTGCCCTCAACGGAGGGGCGGTCAACGGCCTTTCGTGGGATGCCTGAGTGCCCTGGGTGTGCCCTTGACGGGTCAACCGTCAGCGTTTCTCCAGGTCAGAAGCTCAGCGGCTCAGACGTCGTAGTACAGCTCGAACTCGTGCGGGTGCGGGCGCAGGCGGATCGGGTCGACCTCGTTCTCCCGCTTGTAGGAGATCCACGTCTCGATCAGGTCAGGCGTGAAGACGCCGCCTTCGAGCAGGTAGTCGTGGTCCTCCTCCAGCGCGTTGAGCACGTCGGTGAGTGAGCCGGGCACCTGCGGGATGTTGCGGGCCTCCTCCGGCGGCAGCTCGTAGAGGTCCTTGTCGACCGGCTCCGGCGGCTCGATCTTGTTGCGGATGCCGTCGATGCCCGCCATCAGCATCGCCGCGAAGGCGAAGTACGGGTTGCAGGACGGGTCGGGCACGCGGAACTCGATGCGCTTGGCCTTCGGGTTGGAGCCCGTGATCGGGATCCGGACGCAGGCCGAACGGTTGCGCTGGGAGTAGACCAGGTTGACCGGGGCCTCGTAGCCCGGGACCAGGCGGTGGTAGGAGTTGACCGTCGGGTTGGTGAAGGCCAGCAGCGACGGCGCGTGCTTGAGCAGGCCGCCGATGTAGTAGCGGGCCGTGTCGGACAGGCCCGCGTAGCCGACCTCGTCGTAGAAGAGCGGCGAGCCGTCCTTCCACAGCGACTGGTGGCAGTGCATGCCGGAGCCGTTGTCACCGAAGATGGGCTTGGGCATGAAGGTGACCGTGTGGCCGTACTCGAGGGCCGTGCTCTTGATGATGTACTTGTAGAGCATCAGGTTGTCGGCGGTCTTGAGCAGCGTGCCGAACTTGAAGTCGATCTCCGCCTGACCCGCCGTGCCGACCTCGTGGTGCTGCATCTCGACGTCGATGCCGCACTCGATGAGGTTGCGCACCATTTCGGAGCGCAGGTCGGTGAAGTGGTCCATCGGCGGGACCGGGAAGTAGCCGCCCTTGTAACGCGGCTTGTAACCGAGGTTGCCGCCCTCGGTGGCCTTGCCGGTGTTCCAGGCGCCCTCGATGGAGTCGATGTAGTAGTAGCCGGCGTTCTGCTTCGTCTCGAAGCGCACGTCGTCGAAGATGTAGAACTCGGCCTCGGGGCCGAAGTAGACCGTGTCGGCGATGCCCGTGCCCCGGAGGAACTCCTCTGCCTTGCGCGCGACGTTACGCGGGTCGCGGCTGTAGGCCTCGCCGGTGAGCGGGTCGTGCACGAAGAAGTTCAGGTTGAGCGTCTTGTGCTGGCGGAACGGGTCCAACACGGCGCTGGTCGGGTCGGGCAGCAGAAGCATGTCGGACTCGTGGATCGCCTGGAAACCGCGGATCGACGAGCCGTCGAACATGAGTCCGTCGGTGAAGACGCTCGCGCTGAAGTTTTCTACCGGGAAGGTGAAGTGGTGAGTCGTCCCCGGCAGGTCGGTGAACCTGACATCGACGAACTGCACCCCTTCGTCACTGATGAACTTCAGGACGTCGTCGGCGGAGTTGAACACTCTCGAACCTCCCTGGGGACTGGCCATCATGCCGACGCTAGGGCGTGGCCGTTTCCGTGTGGTGTCTCGATTGTTTCGCACATGTTACGCAGGTCAGGTGCCCTTCGAAGCCGCACACCCCGTCCGCTCGTCCTCTTCCTCCAGCTCATACGGATCGATGGGCGCGCCTGTGGGCGCCACCGTACCCTGAGGTGAGTCCTCATATTCGGGATGAATGAAGCCGTCGCGCGTGTCGCAGCTCGCGGGGGTGCGGCTCGCCGTCCAGCCGTCCGGCCAGACGACGAGCCGTCCGGATTCGCGGAACAGCATCACGGTGCCGGTCGGATGGGTGACGAGCCGAATGGTGGTGTCCGGCCGGCCCGGTCGGTGCACGGCGTAGACGACGATGTGGTTCAGCTTGAGCTCGACGCCGCGACGGCCGTGGTCCTTGAACGTGCCCAGCTTGACCCGGCCGTAGACCTTGATCACATCGGTGGAGAACTCGGCCGTGCCCCGCGCGAACTGGAGGACGTAGTACGCGGCCTTCTTCTTGCGCTTCTTCAGCTCGTCGAGGTACCACTCGCGGAACTCGGGGTCGAGCAGCTTGATGAACGCCGCAGGCTTGCCGCCCAGGAGCGTCTTCTTGTCGAGGAAGGCCGCCGACATCAGCTCGCGAGTCAGCTTCAGGCCCTTGGCGACGTCCTTCTTCGACAGCCCGCCCAGCGCCTTCGCCTCCGGCATCACGAATCCGGCGGCCCCCTCGGCGTACTTCTCGGCGGGGGATCCGGCGAACGGGCTCGTTGGCTCCTCACCGGCGCCCTCCGTCGGCTCCCCGGCGGCTTCGTCCGCCGGGTCCTCGGCGGGTTCGACGGCCGGTTCGACGGCCGGTGCCGCGATCGACAGCGGCGCATCGTCCACGACGGCGTCGGGGGCGAGCAGGTCGGGGCGGAAGGTCACGATCACGCCCGCGGCCGCGATCAGCGCCGTGATCACGGCCATCGCGATCCAGGCCCGCCCGACCCGCCGCGGCGGCTCGGACTCGTGTCCCCCGGATAAGCGCGCCGTCCTGCCCGCGTGCCTCTCTAAGCGGTCGGTACGCCGCTGTTCTTTCGCGCCTTTGACGGCCGCGGCCCGCATCCTGCGCTGTTGCTCCTCGTCGATCTGCGCGACCAGCTCGTTGAAGCGCGCGTCAAGGTCATCCCCGTGTGGCATGGCGTACATGATGGCCGCTTTGCGACGCGGTTGGGTCACAATGCCGACCGGCCTGCCGGGCGGATACCGTTGAAGGCATGAGCAGCAAGGAGCCTCGGTGGACGCAGACCTGGCTGGGCGGCGTCAGGGCCGCCGGGGTCGATCTCGGATACCCGGGTGAGCGCCTGGGGCTGCCCGAGGAGGGCAGCGGATCGATCGCCGGCTGGGGGCGCAGGATCGCCGCGCTGGTCATCGACTGGATGATCTGCACGTGGGTCGTCGTGCAGCTGCTGCTCAGGATGAACCCGGCCGAGCAGCCGTGGGCGCCCGCGGTCGTCTTCGCTCTGCAGTACCTGATCCTCGTCGGGTTCATGGGGCAGACGTTCGGCCACCGGCTGGCGGGCATCAGGGTGGCCGCGATGGACGGCGGCGACCCGCGCTGGCTGCCCGTGCTGGTGCGCTCGGTGCTGCTGTGCCTGGCCGTGCCCGCCCTGATCTGGGACCGCGACCACCGCGGGCTGCACGACCGCGTGTCCAACACGATGGTCGTCCGCATGTAACCGGACAAAAAGCCGTACCGGGTTCAAAAATGTACCTGGTACGGTTTATGCTGCCCTCATGTTGCGTCCTGGAAGCTGGTCCAGGCCTGCGGGTGAAAGTCCCGTCCGGGTAAGCATCGGAGCGCCCGGTAGCAGGCCCCGGCCCGTCATGG
>NZ_JBITJQ010000050.1:0-79500 GCF_044460125.1 Nonomuraea sp. NPDC050153 | reverse complement strand
ATCGGTAAGCCGTATGCGGGAAAACCGCACGTACGGAATTGAAAGGGGGATGGGGAACCGGGCCTTCACGGCACCGCGCCCCTGACTACCAATGGTCAGAGGGGGGTTGCTGGTCGCGGGGACCACGTCCGACGCGGGCAAGAGCGTGCTGACGGCGGGGATCTGCCGGTGGCTGGCCCGCAGGGGCGTGCGCGTCGCGCCGTTCAAAGCGCAGAACATGTCGCTCAACTCGTACGTCACCGCGCAAGGCGCCGAGATCGGCCGGGCCCAGGCGACGCAGGCGCAGGCCGCCTACCTGGAGCCGACGGTGGACATGAATCCCATCCTCCTCAAACCGGGCACCGACCGCCGCAGCCAGGTCGTCCTCATGGGCAACCCGGTGGCGGACGTGGACGCGATGGAATACGGCGCGCTCAAGGACCTCCTGCGCGCCACCGCGCTGGAGGCGCTCGAAAGGCTCAGGAGCCGGTACGACGTGGTCGTGTGCGAGGGCGCGGGCAGCCCCGCCGAGATCAACCTGCGCCGCGGCGACATCGCCAACATGGGCCTGGCCAGGGCCGCGAACCTGCCCGTGATCGTGGTCGGCGACATCGACAGGGGAGGGGTGTTCGCCGCGTTCTACGGCACGGTGGGGCTCTTAGATGCTGCCGACCAATCGCATATTTCCGGATTTGTCGTGAACAAGTTCCGCGGCGCGCGGGAGCTCCTGGAGCCCGGGCTCGACATGCTCAGGCGGCTGACCGGGCGCGAGGTGTACGGCGTCCTGCCCTGGCTCGACGGGCTCTGGCTGGACGTCGAGGACTCGCTGGCCCTGGACAGCCGGAAGGTCGCCGTACGTCCCCCGTACGGCAGGCAGACCCTCCGGGTGGCCGTCGTGCGGCTGCCCAGGATTTCGAACTTCACCGACGCGGACGCCCTGGCCGCCGAGCCGGGAGTCGTGGTGCGGTTCGTGACCGATCCGGTCGAGCTGGACGACGCCGACCTCGTGGTGCTGCCGGGCTCCAGGGCCACGGTGAGCGACCTGGCGTGGCTGCGGGAGCGCGGGCTGGCGGCGGCGATCACCGGCCGGGCCGGGCCCGTGCTGGGGATCTGCGGCGGCTTCCAGATGCTCGGGCGGGAGATCGTGGACGAGGTGGAGTCGGGGGCGGGCAAGGTCGAAGGGCTGGGGCGGCTGCCGGTGCGGATCGAGTTCGCGAAGGAGAAGCGGCTCGGGCGGCCCGAGGGCAGCGCGTACGGGCAGCCGGTCCGCGCGTACGAGATCCACCACGGGCTGGCATCGGTGGACGGTGGCGAGCCGTTCCTGGACGGCTGCCGGGTCGGCAACGTCTGGGGCACCACCTGGCACGGCGCCCTGGAGAACGACGGCTTCCGCCGGGCCTTCCTGGCCGACGTGGCCGCGCGGGCGGGGCGCGACTTCGTGCCCGCACCCGGCACGGACTTCGCCGGGCTCAGGGAGGAGCGGCTCGACGCGCTCGGCGACCTGGTGGAGCGGCACCTCGACACGGACGCGCTGCTCCGGCTCATCGAGCACGGCCCGCCGGACGTCCCGTTCCTGCCCCCGGGCGCGCCGCCGCTCAGCTAGTCCGGTCTCGTCCGGGCCATGCGCTGGGCGTCGATCCAGGCGTCGATCTGCTCCCAGTGGTCGTACAGCCACCGGACCCGCTCCTCCCGCTCCTCCGGGATCTCGGCCGCGGGCACCCGCCACCACTTCGCGGTGATGCGAGCGTTGACGGGCAGCTTGCGCCAGACGTCCCCCAGCGTGATGAGGTCGTCGAGCCCGGTGTGCGCGACGAAGATGACGTCCGCCGACGGGCACGCCTCGACGGCCGTGATGGCGCCGTTCGGGCGGGGCGGGAGCAGGTGGTCCATGCCGCGCGCCCGCTCCGCCTCCTCGGTCAGCCCCTTCTCCTCCAGCCGCCGGATGGCGAGCCGGCGGCGGCGCGGGGTGAAGTTCCCGCCCTCGGGGAAGATCACGAGGGCGTCCTGGTCGCCCATCGTGGCGGCGAGGCGGTGGATCTCCTCGATGATCCGCTTCTGTCCGGACTTGCGGGGCACGAACGCGTTCGGCAGCCGGTTGATCACGACGTCCAGCGAGGGGTCGTACTGGAGCGCGGCCTTCATGACGATGCGGGGCCGCCGGTGATAGAGCGATAGGAGGTGATAAATCAGCAAAAAGGAGTCGCCGGGGCCGGCGTGCCGCGACAGCACGATGACCGGTCGCGTCAGCCTGGCGGCCTGCTCCTCGGGCGTCAGCTCGGGCTCCTGGATCTCCAGCGTCAGCCGGAAGATCCGCACGGCGGCCGCGTACACCTTGGCCAGGAACCACCGGATCAGGGCGTAGTGCCGCTCCTGGCGCCGGGCCCCGCCCGCCACCCACAGCCACAGGCACGTGATCAGCACGCCCGATTCCAGCGTCAGCCACACCGTGGCGAACCAGACGAACCTCGCCCCCCTGCGCTGCGGCGGAGGCAGGCGCAGCGAGGCCGCGGCCGTGACGACCAGCCAGAACGGCAGCGTCACCACCATGAACACGGTCACCACGATGACCAGCGGAGCCAGCACCAGCCGGCGCAGAATACGCGGTGGAAGCAACGGCGGCCTCCCTGTGACGGTCTGACTCTCATCCTCCTCTGTTCCGCAGATAGCGGGAAGAAGCCGAGTACGCGCGGTCGATGCAGTCGGAGATCTGCGAGACGTCGCGATAGCGCAGCGTCGAGAGCGGCTCGGTCACCCCTGTGGGCAGCACGTGCACCTCCACGCCGGGCGGCAGGCTGGCCATGTCCTCGGCGAACCGGTGCCTGCGCGCGATCTCGAACGCCACCATGCCCACCTCCCAGAACCTCCTGGGCGGCGTCAGCGGCCGTTCGATCCGCCCGACGTGCAGGACGAACACCCGTTTGGCGCCGAGCTGCACGGCCCGCCCCACCGGGATGCTGTGCACCAGCCCTCCGTCGTAGAAGTGCTCGCCGCCGATCACCACGGGCGGCAGCAGCCCGGGCACCGCGCACGACGCCAGCACCGCCTCGACCAGCGGCCCGCCGGTGAACCAGTGCGCCGCCGCCCGCTCGACCGAGGCTGCCACGCACTGGAAGGGGACCTCCAGCTCCTCGATCCGGGAAACCCCCACAGTCCCGCTCAGAACCTCGCGCAACGGGCCGATCGGGTGCAGATGGGTGCCGGTCCTGGCCAGCGTGGACAGCCGGGCCACCCACGAACCGGCGAAGGCCGTGCGCACGACATCGGAACGCCACAGCGAGGTCAGCCTCTCCACCGCCTCGGAAGGGGAAGCGGCGATGACCGCCCCGTTCAGGGCGCCCACAGAGGTGCCCACCACGAGGTCGGGGCTGATGCCCGCCTCGTCGAGCGCCTGCAGCATGCCAACCTCGTGCGCGCCGAGCACGCCCCCACCACCGAGCACGAACGCCGTCTCCACCCGACCCACCCTCTCGTTGCCGCGTCCCGGAAGCAAAACCATCCGCACGCTGCCGGACCCGTCCAGTGACGGAAGTCCCGCGCGGCGGGACGATTCGGCCATGACAGCAGTGGTGCAGGCCGAAGGGCTGACCAAGTATTACGGCAGGCGCCGCGGCCTGGAAGATCTCACGCTGGAGATCCAGCCGGGGGAGATCTTCGGGTATCTCGGGCCGAACGGCGCAGGCAAGACGACCACGCTCCGGTTGCTGCTCGACGTGATCAGGCCCACCCGGGGCACGGTACGCGTCCTCGGCGCCGACCCGCGCGAGTCCGCGATCCGCTCCAGGATCGGCTACCTGCCCGGCGAGCTGGCGCTGGAGGGCCGCGAGCGGGCCAAGGACTACCTGCGCTTCCTCGGCAGGGTACGCGGCGGCGTCCCGGACACGCGCATCGACGCCCTGGCAGAGCGGTTCGAGGCCGACCTGTCGGTGCAGATGCGCAAGCTCTCCAAGGGCAACAAGCAGAAGGTCGGGCTGATCCAGGCGTTCATGCACGAGCCGGAGTTCCTCATCCTGGACGAGCCGACGGGCGGGCTCGATCCGCTGGTGCAGCACGAGTTCCTGGCCATGCTCAGGGAGGTGCGCCAGTCCGGGCGTACCGTGCTGATGTCCTCGCACGTGCTCGCCGAGGTCGAGAACGTCTCGGACCGGGTCGGAATCGTACGGGACGGGCGCCTGGTGGCCGTGGAGGACGTGGCGGCGCTGCGCGAGAAGGCGGTGCGCCGGGTCGAGCTGCACTTCGACGCGCCCGTGCCGCGAGCGGCGTTCGAGAACCTGCCCGGAGTGCGCGACCTGCGCGTGGAGGGCGCCGGCGTGCGCTGCACGATCGACGGCCGGCCGGACGCGCTGATCAAGGCGGCGGCCCGGTTCACCGTGGTGCACATGGTGAGCGCGGAGCCGGACCTGGAGGAGATCTTCCTGACCTACTACGGAGACGAGGAGCGGCACCATGATCGCTAAGAGCCTGCGCGACAACCGGCGGTCGCTCATCTGGTGGTGCCTGGGCGTCAGCGCCTTCATGGCCGTCTATCTGGGCGCGTACGCCAACATCAGGCTGAACCCCGAGACCTACGGCTCCATGGCCGTGGCCAAGTTCCCCGGGCCGCTCAGGGACCTGATGGGCGGGCTCGGGGACTTCGCCTCCGGCACCGGCTACCTGCAGACGGTCGTCTACCAGCTGTTCGTCCCCGTGCTGTTCATCGTGTTCGCGATGAACCTGGCCAACCGGGTGATCGCGCAGCCGGAGGAGTCGGGCACGCTGGAACTGGTCGTCACGCTGCCGGTGGACCGGCGGCGGCTGGTGCTGGACCGGTTCGCCGCGCTGACGGTCACGCTGCTCGTGACGGCCGTCGTGACGCTGCTCGTCACGTGGGCCACGAGCCAGGCCGCGGAGATGGGGGTGCCGTTCGACCGGATCCTGGCCGCGCACCTCGGGGTGTTCCTGGTCGGCCTGCTGTTCGGGACGATCGGGCTGGCGGCCGGCGCGGCCACCGGGCGCAGGACGATCGCCTCGGCCGTGGTCGGCGTGTGGGTGGTGACCGGCTACGTCGTGGTCACGATCGGCCGGAACGTCGACGCCATCTCCTGGCTGAAGTGGCTCTCGCCGTTCCACTACTACGCCGAGGGCCGGCCGCTCTATGAGGGGCTGCCGGTCGGGGACTACCTTGTGCTGGCGGGGGCCACGGTCGTGCTGGCGCTCGCCGCCGTGCTCGCCTTCGACAGGCGTGACATAGGAGTGTGATGGCGATCTCCGAGATGCCCGCCGACCTGCTCGGCGGGCATCGGCAGGTGCTGGCCGAGCACGCCTCGACCGGCCGCTTACCCTCCCGCGAGGCGCTCGACGCCTACCGCGCCGCGGGCGCGCGCGCCGCCACGCTGGGGGTCCCGCTGCGGGCGCTGGTGGACGGCGCCCTCGCCGCCGGCGAGGGGCTGCCGGGGGCGCTGCCCGCGCTGCGCAAGGCGGTCTCCGCGCTCATGGAAGGATACGAGCGGGCGCAGCTCGCCGCCATCCGCGAGGAGGAGCAGGCCCGCAGGGAGTTCGTGGACGACCTGCTCCAGGGGCGGGCCGAACGGCTGGCGGAGCGGGCCGAGCACTTCGGGCTGCGGCTGGCGGAGTCGTACGTGGTGGCCGTGGCCCGCGGCATGCGCGACGGCGACCAGGACCGCATCGAGCGGGACCTGATCGCCCGGTTCGGCTCGCACAACGTGCTCGTGGCCGTGCGCGACAAGCTGCTGGTGTGCGTGGCCCCGGCGACGCTGCCGGCCGCGGTCGGGGAGTTCACCCATCACGTACGCGCCCGCTTCCCGGCCGGGTGGCGCGTCGGGGTGGGCCGCCCGCAGCGTGGCCCCGGCGGTGTCGTGTCCTCCTACCGGGAGGCGGCGCAGGCCCTGGAGCTGGCCGACGGGCTGGCGCTCAGGGCCGACGTGGTCAAGGCGGCCGACCTGCTCGTCTTCCCCGTGCTGCTGCGTGACAGGGGCGCGATCGAGGACCTGGTGACCAGCGTGCTGAGCCCGCTGCTGGGGGCGCGGGGCGGGCACGAGCCGCTGCTGGAGACGCTGGAGGCCGTCTTCGCCTCGCACGGCAACCTGACGGCCGCGGCCCGGCGGCTGGGGCTCAGCACGCGGGCGGTCACGTACCGGCTGGAGCGCATCCGCCGCCTGACCGGGTTCTCGCCGGACGACCCGACGCAGCGCTTCACCCTGGAGACCGCCGTGCTCGGGGCCCGCCTCCTGGGCTGGCCCACGAGCCCCGGCTTCAGTCGGTGACGGCGAGGCGGATGCCGAAGCCGACGATGACCACGCCGGTCAGGCGGTCGATGAAGCGGCGCACGGCAGGCGTCCGCAGGAAACCGCTCACCAGCGACGCGAACCCGATCAGCGCCGCGCTCCACAGCAGTCCCTCGGTCACGTGCACACCGGCCAGGAGCAGCCCCGTGACCGCGTGCGGCGCCCCGTCCGGGATGAACTGCGGCAGCATGGCCACGTAGAACGCCCCGACCTTGGGGTTGAGCAGGTTCGTGACCAGCCCGCGCCGGAACCCGCCGCCGAACCGCACCGCCTGCTCCGGCTCGTCGTGGGGCGCGGCCCTGGACAGGAGCATGCGCAGGCCCATCCACACCAGGTAGGCCACGCCGGCCCAGCGCAGGATCTCGTAACCCAGCCGCGAGGCGGTCAGCAGCGCCGACAGCCCCGCGGCGGTGAGCACGCCCCACGTGAGCGTGCCGAGCTGGATGCCGAGCGTCACGCCCCAGGCCGCCCGCCTGCCCGCCAGTACGGACGTACGCAGGATCAGGGCCGTGTCGAGGCCGGGAGTGAGCGTGAGCAGGCCGGCTACGAGGGCGAACGACCAGATTGATCCTGCGATGTCCACGGCATCAGGGTATGAGGAGCAGCTTCCCTGTCGTCCGGCGGGCCGCCAGATCCTCGTGCGCCTGCCCCGCCTCGGCCAGCGGGTAGCGGCGCGAGACGTTGATGGTGAGCTGTCCCGCCTTGATCCAGCCGAACAGGTCGGAGGCGCGCTGGAGCAGCTCCTCGCGCTCGGCTATGTGGTGGACCAGCGTGGGCCTGGTGAGGAAGAGCGAGCCCTGCCGGTTGAGGATCTGGGGGTCCATCGGCGGCACCGGGCCGCTGGCGGCGCCGTACAGGGCCATGAGGCCGCGCGGCCGCAGCGCTTCGAGCCCGCCCTCGAACGTGGCCTTGCCGACGCCGTCGTACACGACGTCGATCTTGTTCCGCAGCGCCTCGGCGAAGTCGTCGTACCGCAGCACCTCGTCGGCGCCGGCCTCCCTGGCCAGCTTCTCCTTCTCGTCGGTGGAGACGGTGGCGTAGACCTTGGCGCCCCTGAGCTTGGCCAGCTGGATGAGCAGCTGGCCCATGCCGCCGGCGCCGGCGTGGACGAGCACCTGGTCCCCTTCCCGCACCTGGTGGGTGGAGTGGGTGAGGTAGTGGGCGGTCATCCCCTGCAGCATCGCCGCCGCGGCCACCTCGGCCGGGACGCCGTCGGGCACGGGCACCGCCCGTACGGCCGGGATCACCGCCTTCTCGGCGTAGCTGCCCAGGACGTTGGCCCAGGCCACGGTGTCGCCCACGGCCACGTCCCGCACCCCCGGCCCGACGGCCGAGACCGTGCCGGCGCCCTCGGAGCCGATGGAGGTGGGCAGGTTGAGCGGGTACGCGCCGGAGCGGTGGTAGATGTCGATGAAGTTGACGCCGCCGGCGGCGACGTCGACCACGATCTCCCCTTCACCGGGGACGGGATCGGGCCGCTCGACGTATTCGAGAACCTCTGGACCGCCAGGGGCGGAGACGATGATGGCATGCATGACGCCTAGTCAACTCCGTTCGTGCGCGGGAATGCCACTCGGGTCCGGCTTCCCCCACGCAGTGGGGCATTTGCGTGGCGTGCTCGGCCCTGCGCGGTATGCGGCGTGTCGGTAAGCTTGCGCGGCGTGAGCGGTGAAACCTCCCACATCGGGCGCTACAGGTTGCTCAGCATGCTGGGCCGGGGCGGCATGGGCACGGTCCATCTCGCCGAGGACCCGGCCGGGCAGCGGGTCGCCGTCAAAGTGATCAACCCGGAGCTGACCCAGCACGAGCAGTTCCGCATGCGGTTCCGCAGGGAGGCGGACGCCGCCCAGAGGGTGCGCAGGTTCTGCACGGCGGCGGTGATCGAGGCCGCGCTCGACGGCGACCAGCTCTATGTCGTCACCGAATACGTGCCGGGCCCGAACCTCGAAGCCGCCGTGCGCGAGTCGGGCCCCCTGCGCGGCTCCAGCCTCGACGCGCTGGCCGTCAGCGTGGCCACCGCTCTGACCGCCATCCACGGCGCAGGCGTGGTGCACCGGGACCTCAAGCCGTCGAACGTGCTGCTGTCGCCCGTCGGCCCGCGCGTGATCGACTTCGGCATCGCGCGGGCACTCGACACGCTCGGAGGCGTCACGGGCACGGGTGAGCTGGTGGGCACGCCCCGCTACATGGCTCCCGAAGTGCTGCGGGGCGAGCCCGTGTCCCCGGCCTGCGACGTGTTCTCGTGGGGATGCCTGGTCGCGTTCGCCGCCAGCGGCAGGGCGCCCTTCGGCGGGGACACGCTGCCCTCGATCGTCTACCAGGTGCTCAACACCGAGCCGGACCTCGGCGACGTCGAGCCCGGTCTGCGCGAGCTGGTCAGGGCCGCGCTGCGGAAGGACCCGGCCACGCGGCCCACCGCGCAGCAGCTGCTCGACCAGCTCGTCGGGCGGTCGGCCGGGCCCGAACAGGCGGTGCAGACCGTACAGGTGGCCTGGCAGCAGGCCACGGCGCCGTACACGTCCGTCCAGCAGAAGTCCAAGGGCAACCGCACCAAGCTGATCGCGGGCGTCGCGGCGGCGGCCGCGGCGGTGCTCGTGGCGGGCTCCGTGACCGCGTGGGCGGTGTTAAGCCCCAGCGGGCCGCCCGACATGAGCGTTCTCTACCGTGAGGACTTCACGCAGACCTCCGGCGGCTGGAACGGCGTCTACGACCCGGACGAGACGGCCAGCTACGGCTACCGGACGGACGGGACGTACGGGCTGGATGTGGAGAAGGGTTCCGAAGAGCGGTGGGCGAAGGCGCCCATACCCTTCCTCATCGCCAAACCGACCAACACGCCCGACCCGTCGGCCACGCCCACGCCGATGTTGCCCTCGTCCGTCGTCGTCGCCGTCACCGCCGAGGTCAAGAAGTCCGTCGGGAGCGGTGAGTACGGCGTTTACTGCCACAAAGTCGACGATGACGACACGTATTACGAGTTCGCGCTCGACAGGACAGGGAAGGCCAGGATCCGGCGGATCGTGGACGGATCGGGCGGGACGCTGGCCCAGCCGGTGCAGGTGGACGGGCTGCCCGGCAAGGCCCGGCTGGTGGCGGCGTGCGAGCAGGTCGGATCGGCCGTGCGGCTGACGATGTGGGTGAACGATCAGCGGGTGCACCAGGTGGAGGATCCGAACGGGCTCGGCAACGGGTACGTGGGGCTGTTCGCGCGTACGCCCAAGGACGAGACGTCGCTGCTGAAGACGACGTTCGACGACTTCGAACTGCGCGGCCAGAAGGAGCCCTGACCGGAGGGCTCACAGAACGCCGGCGCGGGCGGCGGCCAGTGCCGCGTCGGCTGCACGATCGGCATCCCGCTCGGTGACCGGCTCATGAGCCACGAACAAGCGGTAGTAAACAGGCGCGACCGCCACCCTGATCACTTCCCTGACGTCCACGACGTCAGGCAGCTCGCCGCGTGCGACCGCCCGCCGCACGACCTCGGCCGACTGCTCGTGCCGGGCCATGAAGAACTCGTGCAGCGCCCGTGCCGCGTCGGGATCCTGTACGGCCGCCGCCACGAACGCCGACGACACCGGCCCCAGCTCCGGGTCGTCGAAGCCGCTGCGCACCAGCTGGACGATGCCCCGCAGGTCGCCTTCGATCGAGCCCGTGTCGGGAATGGGCCACAGCTCGTCCCTGGCCAGCTCGAGGGCGTCGGAGATCAGCCCCGCGACGCTGCCCCAGCGCCGGTAGACGGTCGTCTTGTGCACTCCTGACCGCTCGGCCACGTTTTCCACCGTCAGACCCCGGTATCCGTGCTCGGCCAGCTCGGCGAGGGTGGCCTGCCGTACGGCGTCCCGAACCCGGGCGCTTCGCCCGCCCGGCCGCTTGTTCGACTCCAAAAACTACTCCAGTTGCATTAGCTTCTCCCGCATGGCACACTAACGCTACAACAGTTGCGATTTGAGGCCAACCGCCTGTCGCCGGGTCGAGGAGATCGAGCGGGCGCTCGACGACTACCGCGGCGGGCTCGTCGTGGTGTCGCACGACCGCGCCCTCATCCGGCGCTTCCGGGGGACCGAGATCACGCTGGCAGGAGGACGCATATGTTGAGCCGCGCAGGATCGACCAGTGAAGGACCGCAGATGTTGACGACGATCGATGAGGGCGCGCCGTACGGCATCGCCACCGGGCCGGACGGGGCGCTCTGGTTCACGCTCGTCCACGAAGGGTGTGTCGGCAGGATGGTGCCGGGCCAGAAGCCGGTGATCCACCGGCTCGATCCGGCCGACGGGCAGCCGACCGTGATCACCCCGGGGCTGGACGGGGCGATGTGGTTCACGGAGGGCAAGGGCGGCCGGGTCTCCCGGATCACCGCCGACGGGCAGGTGACCTCCCATGAGGCGGACTCGCCGTACGGGATCGTCGCCGGGCCTGACGGGGCCATGTGGTTCACCCAGATGCGGACCGGCCGGATCGGGCGCATCGGACCCGACGGGGAGCGGACGGAGTTCGAGGTGCCGGTGGAGGGCGGCATGCCCGCCTTCATCACGGCGGGGCCGGATGACGCCCTCTGGTTCGCGATCAACCAGGGCAACGCCATCGGGCGGATCTCGCCGGCGGGGGAGGTGACCGTTCACCCGCTCCCCACGGAGGGCGCCGCCCCCGTGGGCATCACGCCGGGGCCGGACGGGGCGCTCTGGTTCGTGGAGATCGGCGCTGGTCAGGTCGGGCGGATCGACACCGCCGGAAAGATCACCGAGTACCCTCTGCCCGACCGGGCCGCACGACCGCACGCGATCGTCGCCGGCCCCGATGGTGCCCTCTGGTTCACCGAGTGGGCCGCCGACCGCCTCGGCCGCATCACCACCGACGGCACCATCGAATCGCACCCGCTCCCAACCGGACCGCTGCCGGGGGACGACGGCGCGCGGAAGGCCGAGCCGCACGGGCTGACGGTCGGGCCGGACGGGGCGATCTGGGTGGCCTTGGAGGCAGGCGCCCTGGCCCGCATCAGCACCGACTGACGAACCACGACCACCTCAGCGACCTCACCCACCAACGATTCCGCGCTCACCTTTCACCGCTCACCCCTCACCGCTCACCCCACACCGCCCAGCGGTGGGTGGTCGTTGGTCATGAGGTGGGTCAGCGACGGCAGGCCCTTCTCCGGGGACGTCACCAGGACGCGGCACCCCGCGGCCGTGGCGGCGGCGACGCCTGTGGGGCTGTCCTCGACGGCAAGGCAGCGGGAGGGAACGGTGCCGAGCCGGCGGGCCGCCTCCAGGTACGGGTCCGGGTGCGGCTTGCCGCGGGCCGTGTCCTCGTTCGCGATCACCAGGTCGAACGTGTGCCCGAGCCGTGGCAGCACCAGCTCCACGATGGTCCGGGGGGAGGCGCTGACCAAGGCCGTCGGGATGGCGGTGGCGGCCAGCTCGGCCAGGAGCTCCGGTGCCCCTGGCATGACCTTCACGCCCTGCTCGATGAGGTCGGCGAAGGCGTCCGTGAGCTGCCTGACCACCTCGGTCATGAGTGGCGTGTCCAGAGCCGGCGGGGCAGGGGAAGGGGGAGTGAGGAGGTGGGCGGCCACGTCCTCGATCGTGCGGCCGAGTACGTACGGCACGTCCTCCGCCCCCAGCGACCGCCTGAGGGAGGCGGCGATGGAGGCGGTGGCCTGCCACCACAGCCCTTCGGTGTCGACCAGGGTGCCGTCCATGTCGAACAGGACGGCATCCAGGCCGGCGTGCTCAGATCGCATCGGCCGCCACGACCGGGGCCGGGACCGTGACCGTGCGGGGCGCCACCAGGACGGGGCGGTCCACCAGGCGGACGGTGACCCGCGTTCCGGGTGCGAGGCGGGCCGCCTCGTGGCCGGGGACGTCGGCCAGGACCTCCCCGCCTTCCACCGCCACCCGGAGTCGGACGGAGGCGCCGCGGAAGGAGGCGGCGCGCACCTCGGCGGGACCGTCCTCGGCCGGGACGACCTGGACGGCTTCGGGACGGATCAGGACGTCCACGGACGGATCCGCGGGCACCTGGCCGTCCACCGGCAGGAGCTGGCCGAGCACCGTGACCCGGTCACCCGAGACCTGGCCGGCGAGGTGGTTCATGGTGCCGACGAACTCCGCCACGAAGGGGGTCGCCGGGCGGTCGTAGATCTCGGCGGGCGAGCCGACCTGTTCGAGCCGCCCGTCGCGCAGCACCGCCACCTGGTCCGCGATCGACAGCGCCTCCTCCTGGTCATGGGTCACGAAGATGGTGGTGATGCCCAGGTCGAGCTGGAGGCGGCGGATCTCCTCGCGCAGCGACACCCGTACTTTCGCGTCCAGCGCCGACAGCGGCTCGTCCAGCAGCAGGACGCGCGGTTCCAGGGCGAGCGCCCGGGCCAGGGCGACGCGCTGCTGCTGGCCGCCGGAGAGCTGGTGCGGGTAGCGGTCGGCGTGTGAGGGGAGGCCGACCAGTTCGAGGAGTTCGTCGGCCTTCTTTCGCCTGGTGGCCACGGGCACCTTGCGGACGCGCAGGCCGAAGGCCACGTTGTCGCGGGCGTTCAGGTTGGGGAAGAGGGAGTAGGACTGGAAGACCATGCCCGCGTCCCGCTTGTTGGCCGGCACGTCCGTGATGTCCCGGCCGTCCACGAGCACCGCCCCCGAGTCGGGGCGCTCGAACCCGGCCACGCACCGCAGCGCGGTCGTCTTCCCGCAGCCCGAGGGCCCCAGCAGCGCGACGAACTCGCCGGGCGCGACGATGAGGTCGAAGCCGTCCAGCGCGACCGTCTTGCCGAACACCCGCCGCAGCGCGCGGAACTCCACCGATGCGGTCATTTCCCTTTCTCCTTACCGAATGCCGAGGACACGGCGAGCAGCAGCAGCCAGATGAGCAGGAGGCTGAGGATCGACACCGCGACCGAGAGCTGTCCCTTGGAGCCGGCGACGGTCACGATCCACACCGCGAACGGCTCGTACCCCAGCAGGCTGGCCACGGTGTATTCGCCCAGCACGAGGGCCAGCGTCAGGAACGACGCGCTGGCCAGGGCCGAGCGCAGGTTGGGCACGACCACCCTGACCAGCACGTACGGCCACGAGGCGCCCAGGTTGCGGGCCGCCTCCACCAGCGTCCGCACGTCCATCGTGCGCAGCCCCGCGTCCAGCGACCGGTAGACGAACGGCAGCACGAGCACCACGTACGCCAGCACGAGCACCACGGGGAACGCCGGGTCCTGGACCGCGATCAGCGTCGCCCAGAACGGCGTCGGAGCCAGCACGTCCGTCCCGGTGCGCAACGACGTCCCGATCCCGGCCACGAAGACGATGGGCGGCACCACCAGGGGCAGCGTGCACAGCACCTCCATCAGCGGGCGCAGCCGCGGCGCGAAGAGCCGTACGGCCAGCATCGCGGGCAACGCCAGCAGCAGCACCAGCACGATCGTGGCGACGGCCAGGGACAACGACAGCAGCAGCGAGCGCACGAACCCGTCGGCCGTCAGCAGCGAGCCGTAGGCCGAGAACGAGACCCCCGTGGCCGGGGTGTAGATCGTGTACCAGAACGAGGCCCCGAGCGGGATCAGGAAGTAGGCCGCCGCCAGGAGGAACACGATTCCGCGCCACACGCGAGGGCGCGAGGAGCCCCCCGAGATGCGCTCCAGGCCGGTCAGTGCAGCCATCGGGAGCTCCTCTTCTGCAGCGGCAGGTAGATCGCCATCACGAGCCCGGCCACGACGACCATGTCGAGGCTGAGGGCCAGCGCGATGTTCTCGTAGCCGACCAGCACGTCGCCGGTGAGGGCACTGGCGATCTTCAGCGTGACGAGGGGGACGACGGTCCCGACCATGGCGTTGGCGGTGGCGTACGCGGAGAAGGCCGACCCGAAGAGCAGCACCACCCCGCCCAGCATCGACGGCGTCAGCACCGGCAGCGCGACGAAGCGCCAGTAGTGCCAGGAGGTGGCCCCGCTGTTGGCCGCCGCCTCGCGCCACTGCGGTCGCAGCCCGTCCAGCGCCGGCGCCATGACCAGCACCATCAGCGGGATCGAGAAGTACAGGTAGACCACCACCAGGCCCCAGAACGTGTAGAGCGAGCCGGACGGCAGCCCGACCAGGCCGCTGACCACGCCGGAGTTGCCGAGCGTGGCGATCCAGAAGAACGCCAGCGGCACCCCGCCGAAGTTGGCCAGCACACCGGAGGCCGTCAGCACGGCCTCGCGCAGCCACGTGAGGCGGGAGGTCACGACCGCGTACGCGAGGAACGTCCCCAGCGCGGCCCCCAGCAGCGCGACCACGCCGGACAACTGCACGCTGCCGAGCATCGAGGTGAGGTAGCCGCCCTGCAGGCTCTGCGAGAGGTTCGCCAGGCTCGGCCGCCCTTTTGCCGTGAACGCCCCCGCCACCAGCGCGATGGCGGGGACGCCGAAGACGAGCGTGAAGAAGGCCAGCAGTGGCAGCGCCCCGAGCCAGCCCTTCGAACGGGAGCGGTTCATCCCGAGATCGCGGCGTCCCAGCCGCCGGCGAGCTTGGCCTTGGCCGCGTCCACCTGCTGGCTCGTCGGGAACGTGGGCGTGCCCTCCACCGCCGGCAGCTTCTCCGCCAGGGCCTTGTCCGCGGTGCCGTCGGAGGTCATCGAGGGCAGCAGGACGGGGCGGGCGAAGCCCTTGAGGAAGAGGTTCTGGCCCTCGGCGCTGTAGAGGTACTCCTGCCACAGCCTGGCGGCGGCCGGGTGCGGGGCGTCCTTGTTGATGGCCTGGGCGTACATCTGGAAGTACTTGCCGTCGGAGGGGATGTTCACCTTCCAGTCGAGGCCCTTGGCGGCCATCTGGGGCGCGTAGGCGGCGTTGTTGTAGTCCCAGTCGATGCTGATCTGGGTCTCGCCCTTCTCGATGGTCGCGGGCGTGGTCTCCACCGGGTTGTAGTTGCCGGCGTCCTTCAGCTTCTTGAAGAAGTCGATGCCGGGCTGGATGTCGTCGAACGAGCCGCCGTTGGCCAGGGCGGCGGCGTACACGCCGGCGAAGGCCGAGCCCGCCTTGGTCGGGTTGCCGTTCATCGCGACCTTGCCCTTGTACTCGGGCTTGAGCAGGTCGGCGAAGCTCGCCGGGCACGTGGAGATCTTCTTGGCGTCGCAGCCGATGGACACGTAGCCGCCGTAGTCGTTGACCCAGAGCCCGGTGGCCTCCTTCTGTCCCTCGGGGATCTTGTCGAAGGACTGCACCTTGTACGGCGCGAACAGGCCCTCGCCGGCGCCGCTGATCGCGAACGACTGGCCGAGGTCGAGCACGTCGGGGGCGCGGTCCTGGCCCTTGCGCGTCTTGACCGCGTTGATCTCGTCGGCGCTGGCCGCGTCGGGCGTCTCACTCTCGATCTTGATGCCGTACTTGGCCTGGAACTTCTGGATGATCTCCCCGTAGTTCGCCCAGTCCGGGGGAAGGGCGATGACGTGGAGATTTCCCTCCTTCTTGGCCGCCTCGACGAGCTTGTCGAAGCCGCCGAAGTCCGCCGCCGAGGTGGCGGTGGCCGCGTTCGGCCCGGAGGACGACGCGGTGGATTGCTGGGTGCCGGGCGCGGCGCCGCACGCCGCGGTGACTACGGTAAGGGCTGCGGCAACGCCGGCCGCACGGGCGCGAGGAGCGAACACAACGCCTCCACTTTCAGGGGGTGTGGAAGGAACCTAAGGCAACTTGTACAAACAAGCGAGCACCAGTAAGTCGCATGAATGTTGCTCTTTCATGAATGGGAAGGGTCGCTGATGGTTGCGCGCTATGAACTGATCGCTGATGATCTTCGGAACGAGATCGTCTCCGGCGCGCTCCCGGTCGGTTCGCAGCTCCCCAGCGAGGCTGAGCTGGCCGAACGCTACGCCGCGGCCCGCGGCACCGTACGCCAGGCGGTGGCCGTGCTCGCCGTGGAGGGCCTGGTCGGCTCCCGGCAGGGGGCCAGGCGCATCGTGCTCGGCAGGGTGCGCAGCCAGAGCTTCGCCGAGCTGCACAGCTTCGCGCAGTGGGCGCGCGTGAACGGCTACCGCTTCGGCGGCCAGGTGATCACCCAGCGCCGCAGGGCCGCGAGCGCCGCCGAGTCCGCCAGGCTCGGCTCCGGCGCGGTCCTGGAGGTGCTGCGGCTGCGCTCGCTGGAGGGCGAGCCCGTCCTGCTCGAACGCACCGTGTACGCCGAGTGGGTGGCCGCCGCCGTCGAAGGGCTCCCCGCCGGCTGCGAGTCCGTCACCGAGGCCCTGTACGACTCGATCGGCCTCGTGTTCGCCTACGGCGAGCACCTCATCGACGCGGTGTCCGCCGGCGCCGAGGACGCCCGCCTGCTGGGGGTGCGCCGCGGGAGCCCGCTCCTGCGTCAGCGCAGGATCACGACCACGCACGAGGGCCGCCCGGTGGAGTCCTCGGACGACCGCTACCGGGCGGGCAGCGTGACCTTCAGCATCCGCAACTCGATCGGCGCCAACCCTCTCGTGAGACAGGCCGGCGACTTGCGCTCGGGGCGCTGAGAACATATGTTCGACATATAAGCGCCCGCCTTCCCCCGGGTGGCTCAGCAAAACGACCAGAGCCGCGGGGAGAAGCGTCTTGAGCAGACTCTATGGCGATCCGATAGAGGTGTGGACCAGGGACGGGGAGCCGACCCAGTTCGTCTGGCGAGACCGGCTCTATCTTGTCCGCCGGGTCCTCGACCACTGGGTGGTCGCGCGCGAATGGTGGAAGACCAGCGAGGGCGACCCCGGGGAGCGCAAGTTCTGGCGGGTGGAGGCCAGCCCGGGGCGCGAGGTGGGCTCGTACGAGCTGCGTTACGACACCGCCGGCAACAGCTGGCTGCTGCTGAGGGCGTGGGACTGATGGCGCCGCCGTTCCCGCACCTCAGCGTGTGCTCCGCGTACTCCATGCGCTTCGGCACGGCCTTCCCGCGGGCGCTGGTGAACCGGGCGGTCGAGCACGGGATGGACATCCTCGCGCTGACCGACCGCGACGGGCTCTACGGCGCGGTCAAGCACGCTCAGGCGTGCGCGGAGGCCCGGATCTCCCCGGTCTTCGGCGTCAACCTGGCGCTCGACGCCCTTCCCCCGCTGCCGGGGTTCGGGGTGCCCGGGCTGGACCTGCCCGGGCGCAGCCGCGCGCCCGCCCCCAGGACCGGGCCGGACGCCGAGGACCGCGTCACGGTGCTGGCCCGCGCCAAGGGCTGGTCGCGCCTGTCCCGCCTGGTCACGGCCGCGCACTACGCGGGCGAGCGCGGCGCGCCCAAGGTGACCCGCGAGCTGATCGGCGAGTGGGCCGGCGGGCCCAGTGATGAGCGCGGCGGCGAGCACGGGTTCGGCGCAGAGGACGGGCTCGTGGTGCTGCTCGGCCCCAGGTCCGACGTGGGCCGCGCGGTGGCCGGACGGCGCGACGAGCACGCCAGGACGCTGCTGGGCCTCTGGCGCGCCGCGGTGCCCGGCGTGGTGATCGAGCTGGTCGACCAGTACGGCTACCGCGACGCCAACACGGCCGTGCGCATGCTCGGGCTGGCCGAGTCCATGGGCGTCCCGGCCGTGCTGACCAACGCGGTGCGCTACCTCGACCCGGCCGACCACCAGGTCGGCGACGTACTCGACGCGGCCCGCCAGCTCGTCCCGCTGCACCCGCGCCACCTCGACCGCACCACCTCCCACGCCTACCTCAAGGGCACCAAGGAGATGCGGCAGGTGGCGCACAAGGTCTGCGGGGCGGACCAGGAGCGAGCGTCGCGGCTGCTGTTCACGACCAGGCGGCTGGCCGAGGCGTGCTCGATGGATCCGGACGAGCTGCTCGCGCTGCGGAGCGACCCGCCCAACCTGCACCTGCCCGAGATCGGCCGCGACCCGGTGCCATTGCTGCGCCACCGGGTGGAGGACGGGCTGCTCTCGCGCGGCCTCGGCCGCTCGGACGACGCCAGACGGCGCCTCCGGGACGAGATGGCCATCATCGAGCGCAAGCGCCTGTCCGGATATTTCATCGCCGTGGCCGGCATCACGGACATGATCCGCGGCATGGGCATCCGCTGCGCCATCCGCGGCTCGGGCGCGGGCAGCCTGGTCAACTACCTCATCGGCATCGGCGAGGTGAACCCCCTCGACCACGCCCTGCTCATGGAGCGCTTCCTGTCGGAGGGCCGCGTCGGGCTGCCCGACATCGACGTGGACGTGGAGTCGGCCCGCCGCCTCGACTGCTACAAGGCCATCTTCGAGCGGTACGGCGAGGCCCGCGTGGCCTGCGTGTCCATGATGGAGACCTACCGGGCGCGCAGCGCCATCCGCGACGTCGCCGGGGCGATGGGCCTGCCGCCGCACGAGATCGACGCCATCGCCAAGGCGTTCCCGCACATCAGGGCCAGGCAGATCACCGCCTCCCTCAACGACCTGCCCGAGCTGCGCGACAGCCGGCTCGGCGAGGCGGGGCTCGACCGGGTGTTCCGGCTGGCGGAGAAGCTCGACGGGCTGCCCAGGCACATCGCGCTGCACCCGTGCGGCGTGCTGATCGGCAACGCGGGCCTGCGCGACAGGACGCCGGTGGAGCGCAGCCTGCTGGACTTCCCGATGTCGCAGTTCGACAAGGACGACGTGGAGGAGGCCGGGCTGCTCAAGCTCGACGTGCTGGGCGTGCGGATGCAGTCCGCGATGGCGTACGCGCTGAGCGAGATCAAGCGGGTGGACGACGTCGTGGTCGAGCTGGACACCCAGCGCGGCGACGACCCGGCCGTGCAGTACGTGCCGCACGACGACCAGGACACCTACGACATGATCTGCGCCAGCCGCACGCTCGGCTGCTTCCAGATCGAGTCGCCGGGGCAGCGCGAGCTGGTCGCCAAGCTGGAGCCGCGCACCCTCCACGACCTGATCGTGGACATCTCGCTGTTCAGGCCGGGGCCGGTCAACTCCGACATGGTCACCCCCTACCTGGAGGCCAGGCACGGGTGGCGGCAGCCGTACTACCCGCACGAGAGGCTGCGGGAGCCGCTGAAGGAGACGCACGGCGTCGTGGTGTTCCACGAGCAGGTGCTCAGGATCATCGAGGTGATGACGGGGCGGGACCTGTCGTTCGCCGAGATGCTGCGGCGCACGCTGGCCACGAGCGAGGGGCGGGAGCGGGTGCGCAAGACGTTCGTGCCCATGGCCAGGGCCAACGGGTTCGACGACACGGCCGTCGAGCGCGCCTGGCAGGTGCTGGACGCGTTCGGGGCCTTCGGGTTCTGCAAGGCGCACGCGGCGGCGTTCGCGCTGCCCACGTACCAGTCGGCCTGGCTCAAGCGGCACCACGCGGCGGCGTTCTTCGCCGGGGTGCTCACGCACGAGCCGGGCATGTACCCGCCGCGCGTCATCATCGACGAGGCCCGGCAGTGCGGGGTCAAGATCCTGCCGCTCGACATCAACAGGTCGGGCAAGGACTGGCAGGTGGAGCGGCTGGGGCTGCGCGTACGTCCCTCCTCGCTGAAGGGCGCCTCTTCCCCGGTGCGCAGGGAGTTCAAGGTCGGGGAGATCGGCAAGGGGTACGCGTTGCGGGTGCCGTTCTCGGCGATCAAGGGGGTGAGCGAGGCCGAGGTCGAACGCATGGTCGCCGGGCAGCCGTACACGTCGCTGGCCGACTTCTGGGACCGCGCCCGGCCCTCGCGGCCGACCATCGAGCGGATCGTCCAGGTCGGCGGGCTGGACGCGCTCCACGACCTGCACCCGGGCGGGCGCCGCTGGCGTCCGGGCGTGCTGACCCGGCGCGACCTGATCGCCCAGGTGGGGGCCCTCGAACGGGCCTCGTCGATCGGCGTGCGGTCGGGCCCGCGCGCCTCCAAGCGTTACGCCTCGCGACCCGCCCGCACGGAGGAGCCGCCGTCGGTGCAGCTCCCGCTGGGCTTCACCGAGCACCTGCCGCCGGGGGAGCTGCCGGAGATGACGGAGACGGAGATGGTCGAGGCCGAGCTGGAGATCCTGGGCATCGACATCAGCCGCCACGTCATCAGCTTCCACGACGAGCTGCTCGACACGCTCGGAGTGGTACGTTCCAGGGACCTCCTGAAGCAGCGCAACGGGGCCGAGGTGCTGGTCGCGGGGGTCAAGGTGGCGACCCAGACGCCGGCGGTGCGCTCGGGGCAGCGGGTCATCTTCACCACGCTCGACGACTCGACGGGGCCGATCGACCTGACGTTCTTCGAGTCGGTGCAGGGGCGGTGCGCGGCCACGGTGTTCGGCTCGTGGCTCATGCTGGCCAGGGGGGTGGTCAGGCGCACGGGGACGCGGGCGGTGTCGATGCGCGCGGTGGACTGCTGGAACCTCGTGGACCTCGACAGGCTCTGGCGCGCGGAGGGCATCGAGGCGGTCCGCGCCCTCCTCGCCCAGCAGTCGGAGGCGGTCGCGGGGGTCGGGGGCCGCAGGATCGAGTACGCCAACGGCTTCCGCCTCTCGCCCTACTCCGACCTCGGCCCCGCCGTCACCACCCCGCCCCGGCAGCTCTGGCACGCCAGCCCCGGCAGCTCCGGCCCCACAGCGGCCTGACCGCCTCCCGCGGCCCCCGGGTGGGTCAGTCCGGGCGGGGGGCCGGGTCGGCGGTCACCGAGCGGAGCAGGGGGCGGCTCAGGGCGCCTGCGGCGATCACGCCGCCGAACCCGGCGACGACGCAGCCCACCAGCGTGATCATGCCCACGGCGTTCACCGCGCCGATCATGAACGGCACCGCGCAGAACACCCCCACCAGGATCGCCCCACCGCCCATCACCGTCAGCGGGATGAGCGTCTCCGCGCGCCGCGCCCGGTCCAGGACCTCCAGCGGCGTCCCCGCCAGCCGCAGCAGCCCGTACGTCTGCCGCCGGTCCAGCACCGACGACGCGGCCGTGATGCCCGAGCTGGCGATGGCCACCAGGAACGACACCGACAGCACCACGATCGTGCCCACCCGGACGTCGGCCAGGAGCTGCAGGCCGAACCGCTGGTCGTCGTCCTCCGTCGTGGGGGTGTGCCCGGGGACTAGCCCGGCGAGCGCGGTGCGGGCGCGGTCGATCGTGGCCGGGCCGGCGGAGCTGCCCAGGGCGGCGACCACGACCCGGTCGGAGGCGCGTCCCGTGACCTGCACCGTCGCGGTGACCCCGGCCGCCCGCAGCCGGTCGCGGGCCTGTCCGGCGACGGCCGTCGCCTGGGCGGCGGGCGCGGAGACCCGCAGCTGCGGAGCCGCCGGGTCGTCGGCGAACGCGCCCGGGCTGAGCAGGCCGAGGAAGCCCGCCACGAAGCCGGTCAGGGCGACGCCGCTCACCGTGCGCCAGGCCGAACGCGGATCGTCGACCAGCCTGCGGCCCGCCAGCAGCCGGGCGGGCGCCCGGGCGCTCCTGGCCGTGACGCGGCCGATGATCCCGACCACCCACGGGCCGGCCAGGTTGATGCACAGGAACGCCAGCCCGATCGCCACCGCCACGATCCCGATGCTGGTCCCCCTGGTCAGCAGCGGGAACACGGCCAGCACGGCCAGCAGGGCGAGAACCCGTACGACCTTCATGCCGGGCGGCGTCTCGCGCCTGGCCACCCCGAGCGGGCTCACCACGACCCGCCGCAGCCCCACGACGGCGGACAGGCCCACCAGCAGCGGCACCGCGACCAGAATCGCGGCCAGGACGAGAGGGGAGGGGAACAGGTCGGAGACGAACCACCCGCCGCCGCCGATCGGGATGCGGGCCAGCAGCGGCGCGGCGGCCGCGTAGCTGGCGGCGCCGAGCAGCGCGCCCGCCAGCGCGACGATCACCGCCTCGGTCACGGTCATGCGGATCACCTGGCCCGGCGTCGCGCCCACCAGCCTCAGGGCGGCCAGCCGCTGGTCGCGCCGGGCGACCGTGAGCCTGGCCGCAGCGCCGCCGAACACCAGCAGCGGCACCACCATGAGCACGCTCGCGACGAGCGTGAGCGCGCTGTAGGCCTCGGAGTCCTCCGAGGGCGTGCCCGCGAGGTCGGCCACCCGGGTCGGGCCCTTGCCGACGATCCAGTCGCGGCTGCGCGCTGCCGTCATCGCGGGCGCGTCCGGCTCGTGGCCGACGACCGCGACCAGCTCGCCCGGGTGGACCAGCGCCTCGTCGCCCAGCACGCCCTTGGGGCCGGGGTAGCGCTTGGCGAGCTGGTCGGCCGGAAGCCGCTTCGCCAGCTCGGCCAGCCCGGGGGACAGCCACACCTCGCCCGGCGCGGGGAAGCGCGGCATCCCGGGCGGCGCCGGCGCCCCGGCCTTGAGCGCGGCCAGGTCGACGACGGTGATCGCCCGGTCGCCGACGAAGTCGAAGCGGGCCGCCTCGACGGCGACCGCGTCCCCCTTGGCGGGGACCGGGTTGCGCCAGGCGCCGCGCTCGCCCCTGGCCTCGAAGGCGAAGTTCGCGGCCACGGCGAACAGCAGCAGCGCCGTGGACACGGCGACGGCGCCCAGCGTGAGCCAGGTGCCCAGCATCCCCTTGCGGCCACCACCCTTGAGCAGCCGCCAGGTCAGGTCCAGGTTCATGCGGCCCTCCGCCGGGGCATCGGGGGCAGCGTCGGGTCGAAGTCCATGCGGCCGTCCGGGGCGCCAGGGGGCAGCGTCGGGTCGAGGTTCACGCGCGTGCCCCGCCCGTCCGGGAGGCGGTCGACAGGAGTTGGCCGTCGCGGACCTCGACCGTCCGGTCGCACCAGCCGGCCACGTTCGGGTCGTGGGTGACGACGATCAGGGAGGCGTCGTTGTGCCTGGTCGCCTCGACGAGCAGCCGCATCGTGTCGTGCCCGGTCTGCTGGTCGAGCGCCCCCGTGGGCTCGTCGGCGAACACCACGGCCGGCTTGGTGACCAGCGCCCTGGCGATGGCCACCCGCTGGGCCTGCCCGCCGGACAGCTCGCCGGGCCGCCGGGCCTCCATGGAGTGCAGGCCGAGGGGCGCGAACCACTCGCGAGCCTGGCGTACCGCCTGGGCCCTCGGCACCCCGCCCAGCATGAGCGGGAGGGCCACGTTCTCCTCGGCGGGCAGCTCGGGCAGGAGCTGGCCGAACTGGAAGACGAAGCCGAACCGGGTGCGGCGCAGCGCGCTGCGCCCCCGCTCGCCCATCGCGTCGATGCGTCGGCCGAGCAGGTGCACCTCCCCGGAGTCCGGCCGCATGATCCCGGCCAGGCAGTGCAGCAGCGTCGACTTGCCGGAACCGCTCGGCCCCATGATCGCCACGGCTTCGCCCGCCCGTACCGCGATGTCCACGCCGCCCAGGGCGACCGTCTGCCCGAACCTCTTGGTCAGGGCATGTCCAACAAGCACGTCGTTCATGGCGTCAAGAATCCCGGCGGGCGGGGGTGCGGCGGATCGGCCGTGCGACCATTTCCGCCTCGGCCGAACGGCCGATCCTTAGAGTTGGGGCCGTGACTATTCGGGTTCTCATCGCCGACGACCAGCAATTGGTACGAACCGGCTTCCAGATGATTTTGGATGCTCAACCGGACATGGAAGTCGTCGCCGCCGTGGCCGACGGCGCGGAGGCGGTGTCGGAGGCCAGGCGGCTCAGGCCGGATGTGTGCCTGCTCGACATCCGGATGCCGAAGCTCGACGGGATCGAGGTGACCCGGGCGCTGGCCGGACCGGGGGTGGAGAACCCGCTGCGGGTGGTCATCGTCACCACGTTCGACCTGGACGAGTACGTCTACGGAGCCCTCCGCTCCGGCGCGACCGGTTTCCTGCTCAAGGACAGTGGGCCCACCCTGCTGATCGAGGCGGTCCGGGCGGCCGCGGCGGGCGACGCGCTGGTGTCACCGTCGGTGACGGTACGGCTGCTGCAGCACCTGGCCCAGCCCAGGCGGGCCGCGCCCGCCATGAGAGATCCGCTGACCGATCGCGAGCTGGACGTCGTGCGCCTCGTCGCGAGGGGCCGGACGAACCAGGAGGTGGCCGCGGAGCTGTTCGTGTCGCTCTCGACGGTCAAGACGCACCTCGGCAGCATCCAGGCCAGGCTCGGTGTCAGAAATCGAGTCGAAATCGCAGCTTGGGCGTGGGAATCCGGCGTGGTGAGCTGATTAACAGCGGGGCTCCCGGGATACAAGTGAATCAGAACCTCAGCGCATGGCCCGGGGGGAGAACAACGTGCGCTATGAACAGACACCACCGACGAGAGCCGCCTCTGCCGTATATGTGACGCTTGCCACCCAGGTTCTCTCCCTCGGCGCCCTTGTGATCTTCGAACACTCCCGCGGGCGCCACCTCGCCGTCCAGCTCGCCGCGTTCGGCGGTCGCCCGCAGGGAGCCGACGCGGAGGCCGTGGTGGGCGCGGTGACGGCGTTCGCGGTGCTGATGATGCTGGTGGCGGGCACCTCGATCGCCGCGGCCGCCGCTTACGTGACGTGGTTGGTACGTGCCAGGCAGGCCAACGACCGCTCGGCCGTCTCCGGCCCCGTGGCGGCCGCCTGGCTGGTCCCCGGCTACAACCTGGTGGCGCCCGTCGCGCTGGTGGACGAGGTGTGGCGCGGCACCAGGCCGCCCGCGGGCCGCAGGGTGAGATGGCTGGCGCTGCTGGCCGGGTGGTGGTTGAGCTGGCTGGCCATGCTCGCGCTGATCACGATCCGGCTCCCGCTCGACTCGTCCGTCGGCGACCTGACGGGCGTGGGGCTGCCCGAGCTGATCTGCTCGGCGCTGGCGGCCCTGCTGTGCGCGGGGACGGTACGCGAGCTGACGCGCCTCCAGCGGGGCGCCCGCGCGCCCCGTGCCGTCGAGCCCGGCACGGTGCACGCGTTCTCGCCCCAGCCGCCCCATCCGGCGCCCGGCTCCACCCCGATCGGCCGTACGGGCTAGCTCGGGCGGGGCTCAGCCGAGCACCAGGTCGCGGATGAGCTTCAGCGAGGGCTCGTCGCGCGGGCCCATGACCAGGAGGCTCGTGACCGGGCTCTTGTGCCAGAGCTCCAGGCGTTCCTTGATCCGCCCGGGCGGCCCGACGAGCGAGATGCCGTCGGCCAGTTCGTCCGGGATCGCCTGGAACGCCTCGTCCTTGCGGCCCGCCAGGTAGAGCGCCTGGATGTGCTCGGCGGCCTCGGCGAACCCCATCCGGCCGATGATGTCGGCGTGGAAGTTGCGCTGCCGGGCGCCCATGCCGCCGATGTACAGCGTGAGCATCATCTTCACGCCGTCCAGCGCCGCCCGCACGTCGTCCGAGATCACGACCATCACCATCGCGGCCACGTCGAAGCCCGGGGGAGCGCCCGCGAGCGACTCGCCGTACATCTCCTCGATCTTGGAGGGGAACGCGAACAGCGGCAGCCACCCCTGGGCCAGCTCGGCGGCCAGGGCGACGTTCTTGGGCCCCTCCGCCCCCAGATAGACGGGGATGTCCGCGCGGAGCGGATGCGTGATGAGCTTGAGGGGTTTGCCCAGGCCGTCCGCCAAGGGGAGCGGGTAGTGCGGGCCGTCGCCGGTGACCGGCTCCTCCCGGCGCCACACCTTGCGCATGATCTCGACGTACTCGCGCGTCCTGGCCAGCGGCTTGGCGAACGGCTGGCCGTACCAGCCCTCCACGACCTGCGGGCCCGAGGCGCCCACGCCGAGCAGCAGCCGGCCGCCGGTGAGGTGGTCGAGGGTCATGGCGGTCATCGCCGTCGTGACGGGCGGTCTGGCGGAGATCTGGGCGATCGAGGTGCCCAGCTTGATGCGGCTCGTACGTGCTCCGTACCAGGCCAGCGGCGTGAAGACGTCGCTGCCGTACGCCTCGGCGGTCCACACCGAGTCGTAGCCGAGCCGCTCGGCGGCGAGCACGGATTCGGTCGCGTCGTCGGCGTGGCGCTGCCAGTAACCCAGGTTCAAGCCCAGCTTCATATGACACCTCCGGAATTAAGTTCTATTACGGCTGTGGCGGTCGAGAGTGTCAATGGTGGACATTCCGGGGTAGTCAGACCCTGTGGTCAACGGTCTGTGTCGACTCGTGTGCTTGCTGCTACTACTGCTGGCGGCAGGCCCAGCGATGGCCGAGGGCGAGTCCCGGCCGAACATCGTGCTCGTGATGGCCGACGACCTCGAATACGGGACATTGCCGTACTTTCCCAACATCACCCGGGAACTCGTGCAGCGGGGCACCTCGTTCGACCGGCACTTCGTGACGAACTCCTGGTGCTGCCCGTCGAGGTCGTCGATCCTGCGCTCCCAGTACGTCCACAGCCACGGCGTGTGGACCAACACGCCGCCGGAGGGCGGGTTCGACCGCTTTCATACCACCGATCTGGAGCGTTCCACGATCGGGACGTGGATGAAGCAGGCCGGCTACCGCACGGCGCTGATGGGCAAATACCTCAACCACTATCCGGGCGCGACGGCCGACGAGAAGTTCGTGCCGCCGGGCTGGGACGAGTGGGACGTGCCCGTCCGGCGCCTCTACGAGGAGTACGACTACCGGCTCAACGAGAACGGCTCCGTGCGCGACTACGGCTTCTCCGACGGCGACTACCTGTCGGACGTGCTGGCCAGCAAGGCCCGCCAGTTCATCTCCGGCTCGAAGGGGGATCCGTTCTTCCTGTACCTGGCGCCGATCGGCCCGCACAACCCGGCCAACCCGGCCGTCCGGCACGCGAACGCGTTCGCCGGCGCGCTCGCGCCGCGCACGCCGTCGTTCAACCAGTTGGACGTGAGCGAGGAGCCGGAGTGGCTGCGTTCGCGGCCCAGCCTGGAGGAGCCGATCATCGACCAGGTCGACGAGCGCTACCGCGCCAGGATGCGGTCCATGCTCGGCGTGGACGACCTCGTCGGGGCCGTGGTTGACGAACTCCGGCGGACCGGCCAGCTGGACAACACCTACATCTTCTTCACCTCGGACAACGGCTTCCATCTCGGCACGCACCGGCTCAGGCAGGGCAAGACCACCCCGTTCGAGGAGGCCATCAAGGTTCCGCTCGTCGTGCGCGGCCCCGGCATCAAGGCGGAGGCCACGGTCACCCGGCTGACCTCGTCGGTCGACCTGGCGACGACGTTCGCGGAGCTGGGCGGGGCCGTGGCGCCGCCGTTCGCGGAGGGGCGGTCGCTGCTGCCCCTGCTGAAGGGGAAGCCGCCGGTGTGGCGGCGGAACGTGCTGATCGAGTTCGCCAGGCCGACGGACGAGTCGTCGGGCGCGCAGACGCCGGTGCCGCCCTATCGCGCGTTGCGTACGGAGCGGTACAAGTACGTCCGGTACGCGACAGGGGAGAGCCAGCTCTACGATCTGCGCGAGGACCCGTACGAGCTGCACAACCTGGCCGGGCGCGCCGATCCCGCGCTCGTGAGGGGGTTGCGCGAGCGGCTGGACGCGATGGTGGCCTGCTCGGGCGCCACCTGCCGGCAGGCCGACCTCCGTCAGGGCTCGAACAGCGACGGGTAGGCGTGCGCCAGGTGATCGGAGACCGCCCGGGTGGCCTCGTCGGCCTCGCCACGGGCGATGGCGTCGAGGATGCGTACGTGGTCGGCGCGCAGGATCGACGTGTCACCCAGGCGCTGCACCGCTTCGACCGAGTATCTCCGCATCGAGTCGCGTAGCGACCGCATGATGGCGGCGATGAGCCGGTTGCCCGACGCGTCCGCGATTGCGCAGTGGAAGGCCGTGTCGTGCTCCACGAACTCCTCGGCCGTGCTCGCCCGGTCCATCCCGGCAAGGGCGGCGGCGAGTGCGGAGGTGTCGGCCCGTGCGGCGGCGGCGTGGGCGGCGGCCCACTGCTCGATCATGTGCCGGGTGTCGATGACCTCGCGCATCTCCAGGCTGGCCAGGCCGAGGTGCAGCCTGAGCAGGTCCGTCAGCGCCGTGTCGGGGCGTGAGGTGAGCACGGCCCCCGCGTCCGGACCTCGGCCCACCTGGGAGGACACCACGCCGAGGGTCTCCAGCACGCGTATGGCCTCGCGTACCGACGAGCGGCTGACGCCGAGTTGCTCGGCCAGGTGGCGCTCGGCCGGCAGCCGGTCGCCCACCGTGAGGCCGTCCTCGGCGATGCGCCGCTCGATCTGTGCGAGAACGTCCTCGAACGTCCGCGTTCGCTTGACGGGACGCCAGCCGCTGTCGTCCAACGGACCCCCTCATGGTGGCCGGAAAGGATGTGGTTCGGTATGGTCTGACCATACTGTGGTCAGACCATAGAGTGGAAGGAGAGCCGTGCGAGTCGCCCTGTTCATCACGTGCGTGAACGACACGCTCTTCCCCGGCACCGGCAAGGCCGTCGTGTCGCTCCTGCGCAGGCTCGGGTGCGACGTGGACTTCCCCGCCGCCCAGACGTGCTGCGGCCAGATGCACGTCAACACCGGCTACCGCGAGGAGGGCGTGCGGCTGGCCCGCCACTTCACCGAGGTGTTCGCCGGGTACGACGCGGTCGTGGCGCCGTCGGGGTCGTGCGCGGCCATGGTGCGCGAGCAGTACCCGAAGCTGGCCAGGCCGGGCAGCAGGGGAGCGACGGCCATCGCGGAGGTCGTGCCGAAGGTGTACGAGCTGTCCGAATTCCTGCTGGACGTGCTGAAGGTCGACGACGTAGGCGCATATTTCCCGCACCGGGTGACATATCACCCGACGTGCCACTCGCTCCGTGGCCTCCACCTGGGCGACCGGCCCACCAGGCTGCTGCGGAACGTGCGCGGCCTGGAGCTGGTCCCGCTGCCGGGCGCCGAGGAGTGCTGCGGCTTCGGCGGCACGTTCGCGGTCAAGAACCCGGCCGTCTCCGCGGCGATGGGCGCCGACAAGACCCGCAACATCCTGGACACGGGCGCCGAGGTGATCTGCGCGGCGGACAACTCGTGCCTGATGCACATCGGCGGCACGCTGACCCGCCAGAAGACCGGCGTCAGGACGATGCACCTGGCGGAGATCCTGGCGTCGACGGAGGAGGCCCAATGAGCGCGACCTTCATCGGAATGCCCGGCAATTTCCCGAAAAATGCTGCAAAAGCGGTGCAAAACTCGCAGCTCCGCTTCAACCTTCGCAAAGCCACCCACACGATCCGCGGCAAGCGCGCGAATGTCGTCGGCGAGCTCCCCGACTGGCAGGAGCTCCGCGCGGCCGGCAAGGCGATCAAGGATCACACCCTCCGCCATCTCGACCGCTACCTGATCCAGCTCGAAGCGGCCGTGACCCGCGCGGGCGGCACCGTCCACTGGGCCAGGGACGCCGCCGAGGCCAACGCCATCGTCACGAGCCTGGTCAAGGCCACCGGCGAGACCGAGGTGGTCAAGGTCAAGTCGATGGCCACCCAGGAGATCGAGCTCAACCAGGCGCTGGCCGCGCAGGGCATCACCGCGTACGAGACGGACCTGGCCGAGCTGATCGTCCAGCTCGGCGACGACTTCCCCAGCCACATCCTGGTCCCGGCCATCCACCGCAACCGGTCGGAGATCCGCGAGATCTTCCTGGAGAAGATGCCCAAGGTCCCGCCGAACCTGACCGACGACCCGCCCGCCCTGGCCGAGGCGGCCCGGCTCCACCTGCGCGAACGCTTCCTCAAGAGCAAGGTCGCGATCTCCGGCGCCAACTTCATGATCGCCGAGACCGGCACGCTCGTGGTGCTGGAGTCGGAGGGCAACGGCCGCATGTGCCTGACGCTCCCGGAGACGCTCATCAGCGTCGTCGGGATCGAGAAGCTCCTGCCCTCCTGGCGGGATCTGGAGGTGTTCCTCCAGCTCCTGCCCAGAAGCTCCACAGGCGAGCGGATGAATCCCTACACGAGCATGTGGACGGGCGCCGTCGAGGGCCAGGAGTTCCACCTGGTGCTGCTGGACAACGGCCGCACGGACGTGCTCGCCGACGAGGTGGGCCGCCAGGCGCTGCGCTGCATCCGCTGCTCGGCCTGCCTGAACGTGTGCCCGGTGTACGAGCGCGCGGGCGGCCACGCGTACGGCTCGGTCTATCCGGGCCCGATCGGCGCGATCCTCACGCCGCAATTGCGCGGCATGTCGTCGGATCTGGACGCCTCCCTGCCGTACGCCTCCAGCCTGTGCGGGGCCTGCTACGAGGTGTGCCCGGTCGCCATCGACATCCCCGAGGTCCTGGTCGACCTGCGTGCCAAGGCCCCCCACGCGGCGGCCGAGCGGGCCGGGATGAAGGTCGCGGGCTGGATCTTCAACGACCACAAACGCCTGGCCACGGCCCAGCGGGCGGCCACCCGGCTGCGCGGGCTCGTACCCAGGCGCCTGCCGGGGCCGCTCTCGGCCTGGACGGACACCAGGGACTTGCCGGAAATCCCGGAAGAATCCTTCAGAGACTGGTGGGAGCGGAATGAGCGCGCGTGAGGAGATCCTCGCCAGGATCGGCAAGGCCGTGGCGGGGGCGGCGGACGTCGAGATCCCCCGGCACTACCGGACGACCTATGAGGTCGCGGACGACGCGGCGGACATCGTGCGGCTGTTCGCCGAGCGGGTGGACGACTACCGGGCCATCGTGCACGTGCTCCCCGCCGCCGAGGTGCCCGCCAAGATCGACGAGACCGTGGCGGGCCGCCGCATGATCGTCCCCGACGGCTTCGACCGGGAGGGCGGCTGGAGCGACCTCGACACGGCCGACGGCGTGATCACGTACTGCGCCGTGGCCATCGCGGAGACCGGCACGATCGTCCTCGACCACGGCCCCGGCCAGGGCACGCGAGCCCAGACGCTGGTCCCCGACTACCACCTGTGCGTGGTGCGGGCCGACCAGATCGTGGCCGGGGTGCCCCAGGCCGTCGCCAGGCTCGACCCGGCGCGCCCGCTCACCTGGATCAGCGGCCCCTCGGCCACCAGCGACATCGAGCTGAACCGGGTCGAGGGCGTGCACGGCCCCCGGACCCTCGAAGTGATCATCAGTACCTGAGCACGGCCGCCACGTCGGCGACGTCGCCGGAGAACCACAGCTCCGCGTCCGTCATCGCGGCGGCCCTGACCAGGGCTGAGTCAGCCCGCTCCCGGACGGGCTCGGCGACGCCCCAGCGCCGCAGCTCCTCCGGATCGGTGGCCAGCTGGGTGCCGCCGTCGCCGATCCAGATCTCCCGCGGCAGCTCGCCGGGCATGAGGATCGCCTGCACCCGGCCCTCGCGCAGCGCGTGCGCCACGCGGGCCACTCCTGTGGGCCCGGACGTCTCCTGGTGGCGCTCCAGCAGCTCGGCGCGCTTGCGGTCGAGCCACTGGTCGAGCGCCCGCTCCACGTCCTCGTCGAACTGCCCGTGGTCGGCGCGGCTGCCGTGCTCGACCATCATCACCCGGTCCGCGGACTTGGTGTTGAGGTGATGCAGCAGGTACGAGCGGGACTTCGGCTCGCCGGCGACCAGGACGAGCTCGGGGCCGATGCGGCGTACCTGCTCGTCGATCTCGTGCGCGACGGCCACGGCGTTCTTCTCCCAGGTCTCGTCCACGGCCCGCTCGTACCGCTTCTGCGACCAGCCGCCCTGCGCGGTCTTCTGCAGCGGCCAGTCCTCGGCCTCCACCACGGCCGTGCGCGGTGACCCGCCGCCGAACACCGCCAGCTCGGCCCCCGCGTGGTTCACGATGACCCGGATGTGCGGGACGTTCTCGCCGCGCCCCATGAGCAGGGGCGTGACATGGGGCAACGGCGACCACCTGCCCAGTTCCCCCGGTGACCGCCGGAGCCACTCGGCCAGCACCACGTCGCCGTGCGCGGCGAACATCGCCCGCCCGGCCGCCGGGCGCTCGGCCTCCTCGTCCAGGGCCTCCAGGGTGGCCTTGTCTGCCTCGTCCTTCTCGAGCTGGTCGCGTACGCCGCGCCAGTGGGCCTCACGTTCCTGCCCGGTGTAGGCGCCCAGATAGACGGACGCGTACGGGCCGTGCCGCTCGTACAGCGGGCGGATGAAGTCGAGCCGCACCGTTCACCACCTCCGCTACACCTCTCAATTGCGCCCCTACCCCCGCTTTCCTGAGCAAACCTCGCGAGTGTGTACCCTGCCGAGCGTGTTCGACGCTGACGTGAGCATCGCCACAGAACGGCTGACCCTGCGGCCGTTCAGCCTCAAGGACTCCGCCAGGATCCGCACGATCGTGCGGTCCGGCGTCCGGTTCCTGCCGCCCGGCGCTCCCGAGAAGGCCTCCGGCATCCCCCGGTGGCTGTCGATCGGGGTGCACGAGCTGCGCCGCTCCGGGCAGGGCGTGCACCTGGCCATGGTCGACGCCGAGGGCGTCATCGTGGGCGCGATCAGCCTGTTCAAGACCTCATGGAGCGCGGGGACGACCGAGGTCGGGTACGGCGTCCACCCCCTCTACCGGGGCCGCGGCTTCGCCACCGAGGCCGTGCGCGGGCTGGTGAGATGGGCGTTCGAGACCATCGGGCTGCGCAGGGTCGATCTGACCGCCAAGCTGGACAACCTCGCCTCGCTCCGCGTGGCGCTGAAAGCCGGCTTCACCTGGGAGGGGCTGCTGCGCGACGCCGTGCTGGAGGAAGACGGGCCGCACGACCTGGTCATGTTCGGCCTGCTGGCCTACGACGGCCGCCGCCAGGGCGAGGCCCTGCCCCGGACGGAGCTGCGTACCCAGCGGCTGCTGCTGCGGCAGCCGTCCGCCGAGGACGTGCCCGACCTGGCGGCCACCGTCGCCGACCCGATCACCCAGGCCAACACGGGCTATCCGCGCGACTACTCGCAGGACCACGCGCGGGCCTCCGTCGGATCGGCCGAACGGATCCGGATGCGGGGCGGGGGCATCACCTGGACGGTCGTTGAGCTGGACACGGGCCGCTTCGCCGTGAACGTGGACCTGCGGGACGTCGACTGGGCCCACAGGACGGCCGAGATCGGCTACATGACCGCGCCGTGGGCCCGCGGCAACGGGTACGCGGGCGAGGCCGTGGTGGCGATCGCGCGCTGGCTGTTCGAGCGGCAGAGCTTCCGGCGGCTGCAATTGCGCGCCCTTGCCACGAACACGGCCTCCCAGCGGGTGGCGGAGAAGGCGGGCTTCGTCCGCGAGGGCGTCGCCAGGGCCTCGCTGGGCGGCCAGGACGTGATCGTTTACAGCCTCATCCCGTCCGACCTGGCCTGAGGGCACACCGGACTGACCCCGGTACCCCTTTGTGAAACCCCGCCGCAGCCGTCACCCTTGAGGTGAGGACGGTGAGGCGTGATGATCACGGTGGTCGGGTGGGACGGGCGCGAGTTCTCGGCCAAGGCGCTGGACAAGCTCCACGAGGCGAAGCTCGTCGTGGGCCCCGACGCCGTTCTCGGGCAGCTCAGGCTCTCCGCGCCGACCGCTGCCGACGGCGCGCTGCTCGACGTCCTGGACGATCACCTCGAACACGGAGAAGGCCCCGCGGTCGTGGTCGCAGAGGGCGATCCCGGATTCTTCGGCGTCGTCCGCACGTTGCGGGCGCACGGCATCAAACCGGACGTGGTGCCGGCGATCTCGCTGATCACCCGCGCCTTCGCGTGCGCCGGGCTCAACTGGGAGGACGCGCTGGTCGTGGCCCCGTCCGGCCCGAGCCGGCTCGACCGGGTCGTCAACGCCTGCCGGGCCCATCCCAAGGTGGCGCTGCTCGTCGCGCCCGGCGTCGGCCCCGCGGAGATCGCCAGGGAGCTGGCGCCGACCACGCCCCGCGCGCTGATCGTCTGCGAGGACCTCGGCGGCCCGGACGAGCGGGTCACGCACAGTCGCATGGGCGAGGCCACGACCAGGCCCTGGAAGGACCCCGACGTCGTCCTCGTCATCGACCCGCTGCACCGGCCCAAGGAGCCGGGCTGGCTGGCGGGCGCGCAGCCCGGCCCGGACGAGTGGGCGCTGCCGTTCGAGAGCGCGCTGCCGCCGGAGGTGCGGGCGTTCATCCTGGCCAAGCTGGGCCCGCGGCTCGGCGACCTGGTGTGGGACGTGGGCGCGGGAGCGGGCGAGATCGCCGTCGAGTGCGCGCGGATGGGCGCCGCCGTCGTGGCCGTGGAGCGCGAGGAGGAGTCCTGCGCCCGGCTGCGCGCCAACGTGCTCAAGCACGGCGTCAAGGTGGCTCTGACCAGGGGCCAGGCGCCGCCGGCGCTGGAGCCGCTGCCCGACCCCGACGCCGTCTACGTGGGCGGCGGCGGCCTCGACGTGGTGGTCGCCTGCGCCGCCCGCGGCCCGCGGACGCTGGTGTGCGCGCTCAGGAAGGTCGAGCAGGTCTCGGCGGTGCTCGACCGGCTGCGCGAGCACGGCTACCGCGGCGAGGGCACCCAGATCCTGGCCTCGAAGCTGGCGCTCGACCCCGACGGCTCACACCGTCTGAGCGCTTCCGACCCCGTGTTCGTCGTGCATGCGAGGCCCGCGCACACAGAGTGACCTGTTCCCTACCGGGGCGCATCGGATATCCTCGCGTGTCTTTGTCTAACGCACCGGAGATTCCCTCACAATGAAGCCGCCGCTCCTGCTGATCGGGCAGGGCTCACAAGATGACGCCTACGCCGCGGAGTTCGGCCGGTTCGTCCATCGGCTGCGTTGCCGCCTTGACCAGACGGGTGCCGACGTGTCCGGCGGCTACCTCGAACGTGCCTCCCCGCGGCTGAGCGACTCCGTCGCCTCCCTGGTGGCCAAGGGCCATCACCGGATCGTGGCGCTGCCGCTGAGCCTCAGCAGGATGAGCGAGGAGTTCCCGGCCGCGATGGAGCTGGAGCAGAAGCGCCATCCGACGCTCATGTACGACTACGGCCGCCCCCTCGGCCCCGACCCCCGCGTGCTGGGCCTGCTGGCCGAGCGACTGAACGAGGCCGCCACTGAGATCTCCAAGCCGCGCGCCCTGGAGCTCGTGGGCGCCAGGCCCCGGCTCCGTGCGGTCGACTCCCTGCCCGTCGACGACCACCTCGAGGACGTCGAGCCGGGCGAGACGGCGGTCGTGCTGGTGGGCGAGGGCTCGACGGACGCGGCCGCCAACGCCGAGGTCCATCGGGTCTCCCGGCTGTTCTGGGAGACGCACGCCTACGACTTCATGACCGTCGAGACCGCTTTCGTGTCGGTCACCCCGCCCGGGGTGCCCGGCGGGCTCGAACGCTGCCGCCGCCTGGGGGCCAAGCGCGTGATCGTGGTGCCGTACCTGCTGTTCGCGGGCGGCATGCTGGAGCGCGTGTGGGCGCAGGCGCTGGCGTACGGCGCGGGCCACCCCGATCTCGACATCCGCTGCGCCGAGGTGATCGGCGACTGTGAGACCCTGGCCGACATCGTGATCGACCGATACGAGGAAGCGCTCCAACTCGTCCCGTAAGTGGAGGTTTGCCGTGCTCGCTGAGACGCTCGCAGCGATCCGTCCCGCGGATGCCCGAGCCATCGCCGAGGCCCGCGCGTACCAGGACCGCCTCACCAAGCCCCGCGGTTCGCTCGGCGTGCTCGAGGAGATCGCGGTACGCCTGGCGGGCACCGCGGGCGTCAGCCCGCCGCCCATGCCCGAGCCGGCGGCGCTGGCCATCTTCGCCGCCGACCACGGCGTGCACGCGCGTGGCGTCACCCCGTGGCCGCAGGAGGTCACGGTGCAGATGGTGGCCAACTTCCTGGCCGGCGGCGCGGTCGCCAACGCCTTCGCCGCCCAGGCCGGAGTGTCCGTGACGGTCGTGGACGTGGGCGTCGCCGCCGACCTGCCCGAGGCGCCCAACCTGATCGACCGCAAGATCGCGCACGGCACCGCGGACCTGTCCGAGGGCCCCGCGATGAGCGTCGACCAGGCGGTCAGGGCGCTGGAGGCGGGCATCGGCGTGGCCCGCGACCTCGTGGCGTCGGGGGCCCGCTGCCTGATCACCGGTGACATGGGCATCGCGAACACCACCGCCTCCGCCGCCCTGATCGCCGTCTTCGCCGGCCGCGACCCGGCCGAGGTGACCGGCAGGGGCACCGGGATCGACGACGAGACGTACGAGCGCAAGGTGGGCATCGTGCGCTCGGCCCTGCGCACGAACGGCCTGTCCGGGGCCCTGGCCACGCCCAGCGACGCGCTGCGTGCCCTGGCCGCGGTCGGCGGGTTCGAGCACGCGGCCATCGCGGGTTTCATCCTGGGCGCCGCCGCCGCCCGCGTGCCGGTGATCCTCGACGGCGTGATCGCCGGTGCCGCCGCCCTCGTGGCCGCCGCGCTGGACCCGGCCGCGATCGACCACTGCGTCGCGGGCCACCGCTCGGCCGAGCCCGGCCACGCCGCCGCGCTCGTCCACCTCGGGCTGCGCCCGCTGGTGGACCTGGAGCTGCGCCTGGGCGAGGGCACGGGCGGGCTGCTGGCGTATCCGGTGGTCTGCGCGGCCGTACGGGTGATGCATGACGTCGCGACCTTCGATTCGGCGGGAGTGACCGAAAAGACCATGTGATGATGGAGGACACTGGAGGTGAGCAGTGTCCCGCTACGGTCCCATGTACGGTCCTGACATCACATTCCTGGGCGTAGACCGTTGCGACGTCAACGATCCGGCCTCCTACGAGGGTGCCGACGTGGTCATCGTCGGCGCCCCCTTCGACGGAGGCACCAGCAACCGCCCCGGCGCCAGGTTCGGCCCGATGGCCCTGCGCCAGGCCTGCTACCTGCCGCACGACGGCTCCAGGCCCAGCCTGGCGCTGCGCGTGGACGCCCTGCGCGACCTGCGGGTATTGGACGCCGGTGACGTCGAGTGCTACTCGGGCGACGTCGAGGGCTCGCTGGCCGCGATCGAGGAGGCGGTGCACCGCGTGGCCGCCTCGGGGGCGATCCCGCTGGTGCTCGGGGGTGACCACACAGTGGCGCTGCCCGACGCCAGGGGCACCGCCAGGGCGTACGCGGCCGGCCGCACCTCGATGATCCACTTCGACGCGCACGCCGACACCGGGAACATCGCGTTCGGCCACCTCTACGGCCACGGCCAGCCGATGCGGCGGCTCATCGAGTCCGGGGCCATCAGGGGCGACAGGTTCCTGCAGATCGGGCTGCGCGGCTACTGGCCCGAGCCGGAGACGCTGGGCTGGATGGCCTCCCAAAACATGCGTTCGTACGAAATGACGGAGATCGTGGCCCGCGGGCTGGAGGAGTGCCTGACGGAGTCGTTCACGATCGCGCTCGACGAGTGCGACCAGATCTTCCTGTCGGTGGACATCGACGTCTGCGACCCCGGCCACGCCCCCGGCACCGGCACGCCCGAGCCCGGGGGCCTGACCGCCAGGCAACTGCTCGATTCCGTTCGTCGCATCTGTTACGAACTGCCCGTGGCCGGAATGGAGGTGGTCGAGGTGGCGCCGCCGTACGATCATGCGGACATCACCGCCTACCTGGGAAACCGGGTTATCCTTGAGGCACTGTCAGCGATGGCCAGACGCCGGAAGGATGCTCAGGGCGGGCCTCGCTGGGATCCGCGGCAGCCCCTTCTCGACGGTCGTTAACCCGGGCGCAGCAAATGACGGTTCCGGAGCCGGTAGGTTTACGTCCTAACACAGAACCTTCGCGAACGGGAGATTCCCCCCATGGGCCCCTACCTCCTCGGCCTGCGGCTTTCCGGCCGCCGGGTCCTCGTCGTGGGCGGCGGGCGCGTCGCACAGCGGCGGGTTCCCGCGCTGCTAGAGGCCGGTGCGGAGGTCACGGTCGTGTCGCCGAGTGTGACGCCGGCGCTCGACGACCTGATCGCCGCCGGCAGGGTCACCTGGCACGCCCGGCCCTACGAGGTCGGCGACTGCGACGGTGCCTGGCTCGTACAGGCCTGCACCGACGACAGGTCCGTCAACACGGCGATCGCCGCCGAGGCGGACGCCAAACGCGTGTGGTGCGTGCGGGCCGACGACAAGGACGCCTCGGCCGCCTGGACGCCCGCCACCGGGCGGGTCGACGAGATCAACGTGGCCGTCACCGCGGGTGGTGACCCGCGCAGGGCCGCCGGCATCAGGGACGCGGTCGTGGAGGCGCTGCGCGACGGCACGGTCGACGCCCGGCGCAACCGCACCAAACCGGTCGGCGTGGCCCTCGTGGGCGGTGGCCCCGGCGATCCCGGCCTGATCACGGTGCGCGGGCGGCAACTCCTCGCGCAGGCCGACGTGGTGGTCGCCGACCGGCTCGCGCCCCGGGCCCTGCTCGACGAGCTGGCCCCCGACGTGGAGCTGATCGACGCCGCCAAGGTCCCCTACGGCCGGGCGTTGTCCCAGGAGACCATCAACGAGCTGCTCGTGGACCGAGCCAGACAGGGCAAGTTCGTGGTCCGGCTGAAGGGCGGCGACCCGTTCGTGTTCGGGCGCGGCGGCGAGGAGATGATCGCCTGCGCCCGGTCCGGCATTCCCGTGCTGGTGGTGCCCGGCATCACGAGCGCCGTGGCGGTGCCCGCGGCGGCCGGGGTGCCGGTGACCCATCGGGGGGTCAGCCAGGACTTCCACGTGATCTCCGTGCACGTCGCGCCCGACGACCCCAAGTCCACCGTCGACTGGCCCGCCCTGGCTCGTTCCCAGGGCACGCTGGTGCTGCTGATGGCCGTCGAGCGGCTGGCGAAGGTGGCGGAGGCACTCATCCGAGACGGACGTCCCCCGGAGACTCCCGCAATGGTGGTGCAGGACGGTACCCTTCCGACCCAGCGGGCGGTCACCGCTTCGCTTTCCACCGTGGCCGACCGCGTGTCCGCGGCTGGGATCCGGCCGCCGGCGATCGTCATCGTCGGCGACGTCGTGAGGGTCGGCCAGGAGGTCGAGATGGTTCGAGCGGAGCGCTTGCCGTGAACACGGCCATGGATGATGGGCGGCAGGAGTCACCGGGAGAGCAGACGTTGAGCTTCCGCCCGGTGCGTGACGAGGACCTACCAGAGGTCCAGGGCGACGACGCCTTCGACGCCTTCGGCACGAAGAGCGCGCGGAAGAAGCGCGGGGCTCCCGCCGAGCCACCGGCTTCGGGGGAGCGCGAGGCTTCTGCGGCCTCCGCGGCTTCCGCGGAGTCACCGGTTTCCGCGGAGTCACCGGCTTCTGTGGCCTCCGCGCCTTCTCCGGAGCCACCGGCTCCGGATGAGCCCGGCGAGGCCACCGTTCCTGGCGGCGACCCGGTCGCCGTTCCTGGCGATGCCGCAGCCGCTTCGGGTGATGCTGCCGCCGCTGCTTCAGGTGGCGCTTCGGGTGATGCCGAGGCCGCCGCTTCGAGTGGCGGCGCGACCGCCGCCGAGGCGGGTCCGGCCGCCACGGTGGATGACGACGTGCCTGAGGAGGCCGACGATCCCGTGGACGCGGGCGAGGCCGAGCGGCCCTCCCTCTTCGTGAAGCCGGCCGCGCTGGGCGGTCCTGGGGCCGGCAAGGCGCCGTCCGCGCCGGACGTACCCGCCGTGCCCGATCCGCCTGGCGCGGAGGAGGCGAGCCGCGAGCGGACGTCCTTCCTGACGGAGGACTCGTTCGAGGAGGACTTCGAGGAGGAGTTCGAGGCCGAGCCTGAGCCGCGCGCCGAGGAGCCGTCGTCGCCGGACGGTCCGCCGTCACTCGACGGGCAGCTTCAGGACGAGCAGCTTCAGGACGAGCAGCTTCAGGACAGGCAGCTTCAGGACGACGTGGCGGCCACGGAGGACGAGGAGCCGGGCGACGCGGAGCTGGGCGATGCGGAGCTGAGCGACGACGGGCAGGCGGGTGACGAGCAGCCTCAGGGCGCGGAAGCGAGCGACGAGCAGTCGCAGGCCGAGCCGACGGTTGACGAGCCGTCCCCGGCCGGCGAGGCGGACGCCGACGAGCAGCCGCAGGGTGGTGAGGAGTCCCGGGGCGGTGAGAAGTCCGCGAGCGACGCCCCTGGGGAGAAGCCTGAGACCGGTGGCGCATCTGCCGAGAAGCCTGAGGCCGGCGGCGCATCTGCCGAGAAGCCGGCGCGCGGGGAGGAGTTGCCCCGCGAGGCCGCCGAGGCGCTCATGGCGGCGCTCGACACGCTCCGGGTGAGCGTCGCGGACCTGCGCTTCGGCCTCGACCTGCCCGGCGCGGAAGAGGCCAGGCAGACGCAGGCCGAGCTGCTGGCCCAGCTGGAGGGCTATGTGCTCCCCAGGGTCAGGACCAGCACCGCCCCCGCCCTGATCGTGGTCGCGGGCTCCACCGGCGCCGGCAAGTCCACCCTGGTCAACACGCTGGCCGAGAGGAACGTCTCACGCACCGGCGTGCGCCGCCCGACCACCGGCACCCCCGTGCTGGTCTGTCACCCGGACGACCGTAAGTGGTTCGCGGAGGGAGAGCTGCTCGGCAGCCTCCAGCGGCTCGACAAGCCCGCCCCCGAGGCCGGGATGCGGAGCATGGTCGTCGTCGCGACCGAGAAGCTCCCGCAGGGCGTCGCGCTGCTCGACACCCCCGACATCGACTCGGTCGTCGAGGAGCACCACGAGGTCGCCCACCGCATGCTCGACGCCGCCGACCTGTGGATCTTCGTGACCACGGCGGCCCGCTACGCCGACGCCCCCGCGTGGAACCTGCTGAAGCTGGCCAAGGAGCGCGGCGCCCGGCTCGCGATCGTGCTGTCGCGGGTGCAGCCCAGGTCGGTCGATGTGGTTCTGAAGCATTTCGTACGGATGCTCACCGAATACGGCCTGGGTGAGATCGACAGGTTCGTCATCAACGAGGCGAAGGTCACCGACGGCAGGCTGCCCGACGGCGAGGTCACCGACCTGCGGCTCTGGCTGGCCGAGCTGTCGGTCGACGAGGAGCGCAGGGCCCAGGCCGTGCGCGAGACGCTCAACGGCGTGCTCAACAGCTTCCGCACCCGCGTGCCGGCGCTGGCCAGGCACCTGGAGGGGCAGGTCGCGTTCCGGACGGAGCTGCGCAGCGACGTGGAGGCGGCCTTCCGGGGCGCGCTCGCCGAGGTCGACAAGGCGTCCAAGAACGGCTCGCTGCTGCACGGCGAGGTGCTGGCCCGCTGGCAGGATTTCGCCGGCTCCGGCGACCTCATGCGCTCGCTCCAAGTGCGCAAACGCGGCCGGTCGGCCAAGCACGCGCCGGAGCGGGTGCTGGCGTTCAAGGCGGCGATCCGGACCGGGCTCGAGTCGGTGATCGTCGCCGCCGCCAACCGTGCCACCGAGGAGGTGGCCGCGCGCTGGCGGCACCGTTCCGAGTTGGGCGCCAAGCTCGGTGAGGGCCTCGACAGGCCCTCCGACCATCTCGTACGTCACGCCGGCCGGGCCATCGCGTCGTGGCAGGAGCACCTGGGCGAGCTCGTACGCACCGACGGCGTGGCCAAGCGGTCGGTGTCGAAGCTGGTGTCGTTCGATCCCGACTCGCTCTCGTTGATCTTCACGGTCGCGATGTTCAGCGGGACCAACGGCGAAGGGGTGCCGCACCGGCTGGTCAACGCCCTGCTCGGCGCGGAGTCGCTGCGCGGCATCGGCGCCAAGGCGCTCAGCGATTTGCGGGCCAGGATCGGCATGCTGTTCGACGAGGAATCCATGCGTTACGTGCAAGCCCTCGACACCGCGGGCATTCCGGACGAGTCCGTGGCGACCCGTCTCTACCAGGCGACGTACAACCTCGAGGTCGCCCGATGACCACCATGACGACCAGGCCTGGGCTGGCTCCGCGGTTGACCGCGCTCACCAAGGTGGTGGAGCACGGTCCCGGGCGGCTGGACAAGAAGCTGCTCAACGAGGCCAACGCGCTGCTGACGCAGGCCGGGGAGCGGCTCAAGCTGTCCTCCGAGCACACCGTCGTCGCCCTGGCCGGCGGCACGGGCAGCGGCAAGTCGTCGCTGTTCAACGCCATCTCGGGGCTGGAGCTCTCGCCCACCGGCGTGCGCCGGCCGACCACCGCCCGTACGCATGCCTGCGTGTGGGGGCTGGAGGGCGCGGGCCCGCTGCTCGACTGGCTGCAGATCCAGTGGCGGCACCGCTTCTCCCGGGCCAGCGCGCTCGACAAGGGCGACAGCCAGCTCCACGGGCTGATCCTGCTCGACCTGCCCGACCACGACTCGATCAGGGCCCTCACCGACACCGAGGCCGACCGGCTCATCGGCCTGGCCGACCTGGTGGTGTGGGTGCTCGACCCGCAGAAGTACGCCGACGCGTCCACGCACCGCCGCTACGTGACGGAGCTGGCGGGGCATGAGGCGGTGACCGTGTTCGCGCTCAACCAGGCCGACAGGCTCACCAAGGAAGAGCTGGCCGAGCTGGTCATCGACCTCAACGACCTGCTGCGCCGCGAGGGCGTCGAGCATCCCAGCGTCGTACCCACCTCCGCGGTCACGGGCCGCGGCATCGAGAGCCTCAGGAGTGTCATCGCGACCGCGGTGGCCCGCCGGCGCGCCGCCATCCAGAAGCTGGAGGCCGACCTGCACCGGCTGGAGCAGCGCCTCGGCAAGGCCATGCCGCTGGGCGAGGCCCTGTCGGCGCCGTCCTCGGTCGACGAGGCCCGCCGGATGGGGCTCACGGACGCTCTGTGCGATGCGGTGGGCGTACCGGCCGTGGGCGAGGCCATGGAGAACGTCTACGCCGAACGGTCGAGCCACTGGGTGGGCTGGCCGTACCCGCGGTGGTTCTCGAAGTTCCGCTCGAACCCGCTCAAGAGTCTGCGCCTGCAGGACGTGGGGGAGGAGATCCGCGGCATCACGACCGGCTCGGTGAGCGCCCAGTCGGCCGAGGTCGCCAACGCCGTACAGGCACTCGCCGACGGGCTGTCGGTGGGGATGCACCCGGTGTGGCGCACGGCGGTCCACCAGGCGGCCCGCTCCCGCTCCGGCCAGCTCCCGCAGGCCCTCACTGAGGACCTCACGGAGGTCGCGCCGCAGCTCGACCGGGTACCCGGGTGGTGGCGCGCGCTCAAGGTGTGGCAGTACGTCCTGGTGGCGGCGTTCGCGGCCGGCCTGGCCTGGCTGGTCGTCGGCCTGTTGATGCCGGGCCAGCTTCCTCCGTCCTTGGAACTGCTGGGCGACAGCGCGACGCTGCCGTGGGTGGGGCTGATGATGGCGTCCGTGCTCGGCTTGGGGGCGCTGTCGGGGATCGCCTCCCGCAACTTCGTCGAACTGGGCGCCTCGCGGGAGCGGGAGCGGCTGGAACGCGAGATGCGTCGCCGCGTGGCGGCCGTGTCGACGACGATGGTCGTGGAGCCGGTCGAACGCGAACTGACCCGCCACCACGCCTTCTACACCGCCCTCCGAGACCTGTCGACCTGACGCCCTCGGCGGCCCATCCGCACGCCACCCCACACCCCTGCCACCTTCCAGGCACCAACCCACGCCTCCGCCGTCTCCCAGGCACCAACCCACGCCTCCGCCGTCTCCCAGGCACCAACCCACGCCTCCGCCGTCTCCCAGGAGCCAACGCACGCCTCCGCCGTCTCCCGGGAGCCGAGCGCACCTTCGCCGTCTCCCAGGAGCCGGCCGCATGTCCGCCGCCTCCCAGAGCCGCGGCCAGCATCGTCCGCGTCTCACGGGCCCCGTCCGCGTCTCACGGGCATCGGCCGGGGCGTCTCACAGGTGTGCGTCGACGTCTCGCGGGCATTTGTGCCGACGCGTCAAGCCCGTTTGTTTGTGCCGACGCCCCTCGGCTGCTTGCCCGGCCGCTTCGCGGGCGTTTACGTTGACGTCCTTCGGCTGTTGCGCCGTCGTCTCGCGGGCGTTCGCGCTGGCGTCCTTCGGCTGTTGTGCTGTTGTCTCGCGGGCATGTACGCCACCACTTGCGACCGTTTGCGCCCGCGTCCTAGGAACAGCCGCGCCCACATCCGCAGCCCGATGACCTCGCGTCCTAAGGCGCTTTGCAGCCTCTTGCTCGCAGGCTGGCATCGCGGCTCTCGTATGCTTGCACGCCCACCGCTTGAACCTTCGCCATGGGACCGCCATGGGACCCACTGCCCTCGCGCGAGCAGAAGGCCTCCTGCCACGCACGAGCAGGCCAGCCACCCCGCACCCCGCACCCCGCCACACGCCTGCCTGCATCGGCACGACCCCTCACACCGATACAGGACCCAACAAGCCTCTCGTCCACAGGCCCCACCCAGACAGCTCCGCCTATCCACAGAACCGCGTTCCAGCGCCCGCGACCAAGCCCTTCCCCGGCACCCTGATCCCAGATCGCGGGCAGCCGGCCCGCCGCATGGGAGGCACGGGATGAACGACATCTACATCACGCTCACCGGCAACGTCGCAGCAGAGCCGAGGCAATACAGCTTCGATGACGGCAGCAGGGTCACCTCGCTGAGGGTGTTCTCCTCACACCGCTACTTCGACAAGAAGGCGGGGCAATGGATCGACGGCGACAGGGTGTGCTTCACGGTCCGGTGCTGGCGAGCCTTGGGCGAAAACGTGGCCGCCTCCATTCGGGCGGGACACCCTGTGGTGGTCTCCGGCAAGCTGCGCATCCGCGAGTTCGGCCCGGAGGGTGACCGCCGGTTCGTGCCCGAGATAGAGGCCAGCGCGGTCGGGCACGATCTGCGCTGGGGCACCGGCGCCTTCACCAAGCCGGACCGTTCTGGCAATGCCTCGATGAGCAAGGAGATGCGCGACCGCCTGGACGAGGAGACCCGCGACTGGGCCATGGGCACCCGCAGCTTCCGAAGCCTCCCTCGCTCCGGCTCCACCTCCGAATCCGACCCCTTCTACGCCCTGAGCACCGACCGCACCTCGGGATCTCACGACGCGGCACCCGCCCTTGCGCCAGAGCGCCGCTCACCGGGAGAGGACGGCAGCACCGTGCACACACTGAGCACGGAAGGCAACACCGCAGGCTCCTCAGGAGGTGAGGACGACGCCATGCGCTCCGCAGGGGAGGAGAACGGCACGAGGCGCACCCCAGGCATGGGAGAGCACACGGTCCGCTTCCTCGGTCCCGAGACCGACGAGAAGATGAGTAAGGCGAGCGCCGACGAGGAAGAAGACAGCGACGCTGAAGAGCAGTTGCTGGAGGAACGGGTAGCGGCGTAGGCGCACATGAGGGGCACCGATAGGCCAACCTGTGCCCCTCACGTCCGCCGCCCATCGGTGCTGACCTTTGCTGTACGTCCGGATGCCGGCCGACGGGATCCCGAGACGCAGCACCAGCGATCTCGAGCGCAGACGCAGGCGGCGAGAAGGCCTTCGAACGGACGACATCGAGGGAAGCCAGCTCTCAGAGAAAAGAAGGACGGGGGAGGTCTTTTCGAAGGGAGCGTGAGCGGCGAAGACCCGGAATTGAGCAGCTCTCAGAGAGCGAGCCACGACCGCAGTAGCCATGGAAGGGGAGCCTCTGGGCGAGCGGGCAACCGCAGAAGCCAAGGCATGTCCATGCGAGTGACCTGCGACGGCAGTGCCGCAGAAAGGAGGCCCTTGTGAGTGCGTTGGCGAAGGAAGAAGCCGGAGAGCCCTCGCGAATGACCTGCGACGACAGTAGCCGGAAGAAGGGGCGGCCCTTGTGAGCTGAGTTGCGGCGGCAGTAGCTGGAGAAACGGAGGTTCCCACGACCTGCGCTGGCAATTGGCAGACGCCGGGAAAGCCCTCGCGAGTGAGCCATGACGACGGTGGCTGAAGCAGGGGAAGCTCTCGTGGGAGCAATCGCGCGGCAGAAATCACAGAGGGGAAGCCCTGGCGAGTTGCGACGGCACGAGGCAGAGGAACGGAAGCCCTCGTCATATGGCATTGGCCGCGCCTGGAGAAGGGGCGAGATTCCCAGGGCGAGCGGTCTAAGGGGAGAAGGTTGCTGGAAAGGGAGGTGATCTAAGGGGGCAGGCGAAGGTTGAGATGGAGGGGAAGGAGGGGGGAGGGGGCACCGGCCGTGGTTCCCGTCTACTGACAACCCCCGAGGGCGGCCGATGGTGTGGTGTTGTCCGCGGCAGATGGCTAGAGCATCTGTCAGGTCCAGGTCACGCCCCGCACCATGGCTGCTCCTTTCCGGCACGGCTGTACAACACGACCTACTCACGGCATGAGCAGGTGTGGGTAGTCACTGCCAACGTATCCGTTCCCATCGCACATCGCACACTCCGCAATTATTGTGTTACACATCGTTAGTTAGGGAGGAGACGAGATGGCGGCGACCAGTCACGCCTCGATCGGGTCTCGCGACGGTGTGTCAACATTGGCCGGCCGTTGGCCGTTGCTCGGGCAACGTCGCCCGCTCGTGATCTATTTGTGTGCGATCGTCGCTCTCGACCTTGCCGCGATCATGGTGTTCGCGGTGACCACCATGTTCCAATGGCGGGACCTGCTCACGTTCGGTGCTCTCATGGCGTGCGGGGCGGTCTGCATCGAGGCCAGTCGGCGGCTGGGCATGCCCGCCGGTGTCTCGCGAGACCTGTTGTCGGCCTGGTGGCTGCCGGTCGCGCTGCTGCTGCCGCCGCTTTACGCCATTTTCGCCCCGATCGTCCTGCAAGCTCTGCTCCAGGTACGAGTGCGGGCAACCGTTCTCTACCGCCGGGTGTTCAGCGCGGCCGCGATCGGTCTGGCCGGGTGTGCGGCGTCCGTCACGTTCCACTGGCTCATCGAGGACCCGTGGGTGCTGTCGCTCGGGAGCGGTCCGCCGATCCTTTGCGTGGTTGGGGCGGCTGTGCTGTTCGCCCTGCTGAACATCGCCCTCATCGCCATCGCCGCCCACACCGCCGATCCCGACATCGCCTGGCGGGAGGTCCTGTGGGACAGGGAGAGCGTGCTGCTGGACGTCGTCGAGCTCTGCCTGGGTGTGACGGTCTCGATCTGCTGCGGACTCAATCTGGCCCTGCTGATCCTGACGCTGCCGCCGGTGGTGCTGCTGCAGCGCAGCCTCCTCCACGCCCAGCTCCAGGCCGCAGCCCGTACCGACGCCAAGACGGGCCTGCTGAACGCCGCCGCCTGGCAGCGCGAGGCGGACACCGAGATCGTCCGGGCGCGCCGGACGGGGGAAACGCTGGCGGTCCTGATCATCGACATCGATCACTTCAAACGCGTCAACGACGCCTACGGACATCTGGTCGGCGATCAGGTGCTGGTGGGGGTGGCGTCCACGTTGCGCAGCCAACTGCGCGATTACGACGTCGTGGGGCGGTTCGGGGGTGAGGAGTTCGTCGTCCTTCTGCCCGGCGCCGACATGCACGAGGCCCGCCAGGTGGCCGAACGCCTCCGTACCCGCATCGGCCACATGGCCATCCCTGTCGACGACGCCCTCGTCAGGGTGACCATTTCGGCGGGGGTCGCGTTGATGAGCGTGCACGGAGACGATCTGATCGACTTGTTGGCGGCTGCTGACCTGGCGCTTTACCGGGCGAAAGAGCTGGGGCGGGACCGCGTCTGCATCCCCGTCGTCCAATCACCACCACCGCGTTCCCTGCCCAGCGACGATCACAACTCCTAACTTCCTGCGCCCCCGCGTTGCAGTTAGCCCTTGGCTGGTTGGCTGGTGATGTCGGTTCTGCGGGCGTTAGCGTTCTGGGCTTGAGGTGCTGCCAGTCGCCGATGGCTCGTGTTCGGCGAGCGCGGTCCGCGTGGACGCGCGGTGCTGGGGCACGATCCGTCGGTGTCGGTGTCGGTGTCGGTGTCGGTGTCGGTGTCGGTGTCGGTGTCGGTGTCGGTGTCGGCGTCGGCGTCGCGTTGGCGGTGCTATCTGTGCGGGTGCGCTGTGCCCTGGGTCGAGGCGAGCGTTCGGGGTGGCTGGCGTTGGGTACCGCTGGCGCCCGATGCCCGATGCCCGATGCCCGATGCCCGATGCCAGGGGCCGGTCCGATGCCCAGGGCCCGATGCCCAGGGGCTGGGTCCGATGCCCGGCGCCTGATACCGGGGTGCCCGGGGCCCGACGCCCGGGGCCTGATGTCCAAAGCCTGATGTCCCGGGCCTGTGGGCCGTTCGGGCGTGCTTGAGGTGTCGTTACGGAGTGTGGCCTGGGGCGCTGGTCTGGGTGTGTGCCTGCGGTGTCGTTACGGGTGTGGCTGAAGTGTGCTTCCGGACGTGGGGTTGTTCGCGGGCGTACTTGAGTGCGCGGGTGCAGAGGTGGGGCCGTTGCAGGGCGTACTTGACTGTGGTTCCGGATGCGAGGCGGTTTGTGGGGGCGTACCGGATTGTGGTTCCGGAGGTGGGATGTTGCGGGTGTTGCTGGGGAGTCTCAGGGGGCCGTGCTCGCTGTGTCTCTGGCTCTTGGTGCTGCTTTGTGTGCGGGTTGGGAGCGGGGCCTTGCCGTGGACGTGTGGACGGTGCCCGTCTTTCGGGTCTTACCGGGAGGAGCGTCGGAAGCCTGGGTGGAGAGCCCCTAAGCTAGAGGGCATGCCGGAGTACATCTATACGCTGCAGCGCGTGCGCAAGGCGCACGGCGACAAGGTTGTCCTTGACGACGTCACGCTGTCGTTCCTGCCCGGAGCCAAGATCGGCGTTCTCGGCCCGAACGGCACCGGGAAGTCGACGCTGCTCCGGATGATGGCCGGCCTGGAGCAGCCGTCCAATGGCGAGGCCAAGCTGATGCCGGGGTTCACGGTGGGCATGCTCCAGCAGGAGCCGCCGCTCAACGAGGAGAAGACCGTCCTCGGCAATGTGCAGGAGGGCGTCGCCGAGACGATGGCGATGCTCCAGCGCTACAACGAGATCGCCGAGCAGATGGCCACCGACTACAGCGACGAGTTGCTGGAGGAGATGGGCAAGCTCCAGGACCAGCTTGAGCACCGCAACGCGTGGGACCTCGACAGTCAGCTCGAGCAGGCCATGGACGCGCTGCGCTGTCCGCCGCCCGACGCCGAGGTGTCGAAGCTGTCCGGTGGTGAGCGTCGCCGGGTCGCGCTGTGCAAGCTCCTCCTTGAGGCCCCCGACCTGCTGCTGCTCGACGAGCCCACCAACCACCTCGACGCCGAGAGCGTGCAGTGGCTGGAGCAGCACCTGGAGAAGTACGCCGGCACGGTGCTGGCCGTCACCCACGACCGCTACTTCCTCGACAACGTCGCGGGCTGGATCCTGGAGCTCGACCGCGGGCGCGCGTACGCGTACGAGGGCAACTACTCCACCTACCTGGAGGCCAAGGCGCAGCGCCTCAAGGTCGAGGGGCAGAAGGACGTCAAGCGGAAGAAGCGCCTGGAGGACGAGCTCGAGTGGGTTCGGTCCAACCCGAAGGCCCGCCAGACCAAGAGCAAGGCCCGACTCCAGCGGTACGAGGAGATGGCGGCCGAGGCCGACAAGTTCCGCAAGCTGGACTTCGACGAGATCCAGATCCCGCCGGGCCCGCGCCTGGGCACCACGGTGATCAAGTCCGACGAGCTGACGAAGGGCTTCGGCGATCGGCTGCTGATGGAGGGGCTGACGTTCGACCTGCCGCGTAACGGCATCGTCGGCATCATCGGCCCCAACGGCGTCGGCAAGACCACGTTGTTCCGCATGATCACCGGCAACGAGACGCCCGACACCGGTTCGATCACCGTCGGTGACACGGTCAAGATCTCGTACGCGGACCAGAGCCGCGGCGGCATCGACCCGAACAAGAACGTCTGGGAGGTCGTCTCCGACGGGCTCGACCACATCAAGGTCGGCAACGTGGAGATGCCGTCCAGGGCGTACATCGCGGCGTTCGGGTTCAAGGGGCCCGACCAGCAGAAGAAGGCGGGGGTGCTGTCGGGCGGCGAGCGCAACCGGCTCAACCTCGCGCTCACCCTCAAGCAGGGCGGCAACGTCCTCCTGCTCGACGAGCCCACCAACGACCTCGACACGGAGACGCTGTCGTCGCTGGAGAACGCGCTGCTCGACTTCCCGGGCTGCGCGGTGATCACCTCGCACGACCGGTGGTTCCTCGACCGCATCGCCACCCACATCCTGGCGTGGGAGGAAGGCTCGAACTGGTTCTGGTTCGAGGGCAACTTCGCCGACTACGAGAAGAACAAGATCGAGCGACTGGGCGCCGACGCCGCTCGCCCGCACCGCGTCACGTACCGGAAGCTCCACCGCGACTGACCCGCACGCGCTCCGCCGTTCCGGATGGGATCCCGAACGGCGGAGCGCGGGCGACGTCGTCTGCCGCACTGCGGCCGGACGTCTCGCTTGCTCCGCCGGAGCGCGGCGTGACGTCACCCTTCGGCGGCCGCCGGGCAGGCTCGCACATGCTCGGCGGTGATCGGCCGTAGCGGGCGTTCAGGGCTCGACGGTGACGTGGGACAGGGCGGCGAGTGATTCCACGAAGAAGTAGATGACCCGGAAGAACGCCAACACGTCCCCGCGTTCCAGGCGTATCCCCCGATACATCACCACCCGTCCGGGATCGGCGCCCTCTCGCAGCTCCCGCCACGTCGACTCCCCGGCCGCCAGCACATAGTCGGCATCTCCGGGGTCGGAAGTGATCGCCGCCTCGGCGCACTTGCCGTCTTTCCAGGTCAGGACCAGGTACGTGCCCGTCTCACGTACGCCTAGGGCCCACGTGGCGGTGTAGCCCGCGCGGGCACGTTCGATCCAATCCCAGTACGCCGGCAGCTTGCCCTTCTGGGGAGGTCCCGTGGTCACGGCGGCGCGGACGGCTTCGGCCCATTCCGGGGTGAAGAAGCGCATGCGTCAGCCTCCGGCGAGCTCTGGTGCGATGCGGGCGACCATGTCCTGGATGTCCGGAGGGAGCGCGATGCCCACGTCCACCAGCTTCATGTGGAGCTGGCGGATCATGAGGCGCCTGACCTCCTCCGGCGACCAGCCCAGCGACTCGAGGGCGAGCCTGCGGCTGGTGGCGCCGTTGATGGCGAGGATCGTACGGAGCGTCTCGTGGATCTGGAGCAGCAGCCGCGGATCCTCCTGCACCGAGTCCCGCAGGAACCGCATCCCGAATTGCACGTGCCTGGCCTCGTCCCGGCACGTGGCCGTGAAGCCGGTGTAGTAACCGGGCAGGAACCCCCGCTCCCGGCAGTACGTGAGCGTGATCTTCATGACGGACAGGGCGAGCACGCCCTCGATCCACAGGAAGTACGTCGTGCCGTAGCGGACCCGGGCGGCCGGGTCTTCGGGGTCCTTCCGCAGCTCGTCGGCCTGGTAGGCGAGCAGCCCGAACGGCCCCACGAACGTCTCCGACACGTGCTCGAACGACGCGTCCAGCACTTCCTGCACCGAGTCGCCCGGCATGCCGACCACTTCGCGGTAGAAACGGTCGAAGAACACCGTGTGGCGGGCCTCGTCCTCGATCTGGCTGGACATGTAGATCTTGGACTCCTCGGAGCCGCCCATCATGAAGACCGGCAGCTCCACCTCCACCTGCCGCTCCCCATGATGGAACCCGGCGGAGATCCCGACGAACGCGTCCCGCTCCTCCTGCGACATGCGCTCGCGCCAGTCGATGACGTCCTGGGAGAAGTCCAGCTCGTAGACGTCCCATCGCTGGCGCAGGTAGCGCTTGTACAGCTCGGTGTAGTCGGGCAGCCGCTTGAGGTCGCGGTGTACGTACGCGAGCACGTCGTCGATGTCGAGGTGACGGATCCCGCGCAGGTCGGAGCCGGCGACGTCGGACAGTTCGGTCATCCTTCGGCCTCCCCGAGGGCGACGGTGACGGGCGTGCGGGCAGGTCGGCGCCACGGCCCATTGAACATCACGATCGCGGGAATGAACAGGACAAGACAGCCCAGCGCCACGAACAGCCACGTCTGCCAGTCCGTCGCCGCGACAACGCGCGGGATGACCAGCAGCCCGACCACCGCGATAGCCTTGGTCAGGAACCCGAACAGCCCCCACGCGGTGCCCTGCAGCCGCGGGTCGGCGTCCTCGGCGTCCTCGGAGTAGTTGGCCATCCAGGGCGCGTACGCCACTCCGAGCGAGCCGCCGAGCAGCGCGCCGACCACCATGAGCATGCCGGTGGAGACGCCTTCCTGGCCCAGGGAGACGGCCAGGTAGGCGGTGACGAGGACGGCGGCGATGGTTCCGCCGAGGGAGAACGGCTTGCGCAGCTGGGTCCGGTCGGACAGGCGCCCTGTTACGATCAGCGTGAGCAGATTGAGACTCCAGAACGCCGCCATGATCGTCGAAGCCTGAGCACTGCTGATACCGAGCGCGTCGACCAGCATCGTCTGCCCGAAGAGCGACAGCGTGATGTAGAGCACCAGCCACAATGAGATGCCGATGACGTGCGCCCAGATGTTCCGCCTGACGAAGAGCGAGCGCACGCGCGCCGGTCGTTCGAGATCCACCACCTGAGCCGCCGCCTGCTCGGTGTGCTGGATCCGGGCCCGCAGCTCCGGAGACAGGTCCGCGATGTTGAATGCGATGACCGCCGAAATGACGAGCGAGAAGCAGCCCATGATGACGAACTGCGAGCGCCACGAATCGTTGAAGATCGGCAGGGTCAAGCCTGCGATGGCCGCGGCCAGGAAGTTCGCGCCGACGGGTCCCCACGTCCAGAAGCCGAACGCCTGAGCCCGCCCCAGGCGTGGTGAGAAGTCCCGGATCAGCGGTGCGGTGCTGGCCATGGCCACGCCGTCCACGAATGCCAGCACGATCCTGGCGATCAACAGGTCGCGCGGGCTGTGCACGAGCGTCATGGCGAAACAGCACACGGCCGTCAGGCCCATGAGCGGGATGAGCAGCCGCACCCGGCCGAGGCGGTCGGTGAGTCTGCCGCCCAGGATGGAGGCGATCGCCCCGGCCACCGCCGCGGCGCCCGACACGGCGCCGTACGTGGCCAGCGACATGTGGAGATCTTTGAGGAGGAGAGGTACGACGGGCGCGATCTGCCCTTCGTAGGAGCCGATGAGGATCGCCAGCACGGCCATGGTGAGGATCTTCATGCGGCGGGCGCCGGTCGGGTACTCGTCGAGCTCGCGGACGTAGGACAGCCTCATGGCTTGCCTTTCTGTGGGCTGGACCCCCGCCATGCGTTCTAGAAGCTAGCTCTAGAATTCATTTCTGTGATGCTGCTCCTCACTGTGCCCGTCGTCAAGGGTGAGATCTTCGACTGTGGCTAGAATCAAATTCTAGGATCGCCTGGAGTAAGGAGTCGTGTGTTGGATCTTGAACTCGACGGCCTCGAAGTCTCCTTCGACCACACGGCCGTGGCCGCTCCCCGGATCAGGGACCTGTTGCCGATCTACCGCGACCTGCTCGGCGGCCGGCACCTGGGCGGCGGTGGCGACAACCGGGCCGCCGGCTACCGCACGTTACAGCTCACCTATGCGAACGGCGGCAAGGTCGAGCTCATGGAGCCGTTGGCCGGGTCGACGTTCTTCGACAGCTTCTTCGAGCTCACCAGGGGGCGAGGCGGCGTCCACCACCTGAACTTCCACGTCGACGACCTGGCGGCCGCGGTGTCCCTGCTGACCGCCCGCGGCTACCGCCTGCACGGCCTCAACCAGGCGGATCCCCGCTGGCGCGAGGTCTTCCTGCACCCGAAGGAGGCTCAAGGCGTCCTGATCCAACTGGCCCAGCCGGGTCCGCGCGAGCCGGGCGACGTCCGGCCGACCTTGGAGGAGGTGCTGGCCGGCCGGGGGCGAAACGGCAACGGTGTACCCAGCCCCTGAAGGCTCGGAGTCTCGTGGGGAGCCATCCGGGGTGGGGGCGGAGGCGAGCGACGAGAAGGCGCTCCCGCTTCGGCGCGCTCCGCTCCCGACCCTGGGCGGGCAGCGATCGGAGGCCGTCGGCACCATGACGTACGCCAGATCCACCGGCGTGGGGATCTCCGTCAGGCTCCGGAACGCGGGGACGCCGTGGACGACGCCGCCGCGCGGGTTCACCAGGTGGACCGGGCCGGAGAAGCCGTGCGTACGCAGGTTGACCAGGGTACTGATCGACCACCCCGACTTGTCCGTGGCCCCGACCAGCGCGATCGAGTGCGGGTTGAACAGCGACTGGACCGACATTCGATCACTCCCCGATGAGCCCCAGCTTGGCGTGGCCCTTGATGAGGTTGCGGGCGATGGTACGGCGCTGGATCTCGTCGGTGCCCTCGAAGATGCGCAGCAGCCGCAGCTCCCGATACCAACGCTCGATCGGCAGTTCCTTGGTGTACCCCATGCCCCCGTGGATCTGCAGGACCCGGTCCACCACCTGGTTCGCCATCACGGCGCCGTTGAGCTTGGCGATCGAGGAGGCGTGCCGGGCGTCCATGCCCTCCTGCACCCGCCAGGCCGCGTACAACGTCAGCCACTTCGCCGCCTCGATCTCCACCTGGGAGTCGGCGATCATCCACTGGATGGCCTGGTACTCCGAGATCGTCTGCCCCATGGACTTGCGGATCTTGGCGTAGTCGATGGCCATTTGGAGCATGCGCTCGGCCGACCCGATGGCCCGGGCGGGGATCATGTAGCGGCCCTGCCCGATCCACTGCATGGCCAGTTCGAAGCCCTTGCCGAGCTCGCCCAGGATGTTGTCCTCCGGCACCCGTACGTCCTCGAACACCAGCGACGCCGGACCCCACTCGCCCATCGTCGGGATCGGCTCGGACTTCCAGCCCATGTCCCGGTCCACCAGGAAGCAGGTCGCCCCGTACTCCTCGGCCACCGCGAACACCATGACGAAGTCCGCCTCGTTCCCGCCCGTGATGAACGTCTTCTCGCCGTTGATCACCCACTCGGCGCCGTCGCGGGTGGCCTTGGTACGGATGTTGCGGGCATCGGACCCGGCGCCGGGCTCGGTGATCGCGAAGCAGGAGCGGCGCTCGCCCTCGATGGTCGGGATCAGGTAGCGCCTTTTCTGCTCGTCCGTGCCCGCGTACAGGATGTTGTCGGCGCTGCCGCCGAACATGAACGGCACGAACGTCCTGCCCAGCTCCATGGCGACGATCACGGACATGACCGGGCCGAGCGCCGCGCCCCCGTACTCCTCGGGCGTGTTGATGCCCCAGAAGCCCGACTTCCTGGCCTTGGCCCGCAGGTCGCGCAGGGTTTCGGGCGCGAGCGCCGGGCGGCCCTGGCGCTCGTTCCGCAGCACCTCGGGCTCCAGCGGCATGATCTCCTTCTCGACGAAGGACCGTACGGTGTCGCGGATCTGGCGTTCCTCGGGGGTGAGCGAGAAGTCCATCGGACGCCTCCTTGGACAAAATTTCTAGAATCCTTCTCTAGGAAGGGATTCTAGCGACCGTGGGGAGTGTCAAGAATCGGATTCTAGAATCGGCCGGGTCTATACTTTGCTGCGTGGCACGTAAGTCCTCGTGGGAGTGGAGCCGTACGGCTCAGACCCGCAAAAGCATGCTGCAGGCGGCTCGCGAGGTCTTCGGCGAGCACGGCTTCGCCGAGGCCAGCGTCTCCGAGGTGGTCGCCCGCGCCGGATCCAGCGTCGGCAGCCTCTACCACCACTTCGGGGGCAAGACCGAGCTGTTCCTGGCCCTGTACGAGGATCACCAGGCGGCGCACGAGGAGGCGTCGGCCGCCAGCGTGGCCAGGGCCAAGAAGGCCGGTGTGGACGATCCCGTCGAGCTGCTGATCGCGGGGGCTCGCGCGTACCTCGCCGGGGCCTGGGACCGGCGCGATCTGGTGCGGCTCTTCATCGATGGGGACGGGCCGCCGGGGTTCGAGCTGATCCGCCGCACGCGGGGGCGGGAGTGGGTACGTCAGAACGCCGTGCTGCTGGGGGCCGGGAGCGATCCGCTCGCCCGGTTCACCGTGGCTGTGCTGACCAGCATCATCGGTGAGGCCGCGCGGGAGGTCGCCACCTCGGACACGGAGGAGGAGGCGCAGGAGGTCATCGAGGCTGCCATGACCCTGATCCACCGCCTCGACCCCCTCAAGGTCCTCGAAGAGGGCTGACCGGGCCTGGCCGGGATGGCGGGCCGCTGGACAGCTGGGTAGCTGTGCGGTGGGTGGGCGTTCTGGGATGGTGGACGTGCCGGGTGGTGGACGTGCCGGGCGGTGGACGTGCCGGGCAACTGGGTGGTTGTGCGGTGGGCGGGCGCGTTGCGACAGCGGGCGGGCCCGGATGGGGGATCTACTGGGCGGTGGATAGGCCGGGCAAACGTAGGCGGGGCGCGGGCACGGGCGTGGCGGGTGGCGGGTGCGCTTGGTAACGGGGCCGGATTGTGGGGCCGCTGGGCGGTGAGTGATCGGAGCAATGGTCACGCTGGGTAATCGGCGGCGCGTGAGGTGGCCGATCGGACGGGGTGGGTCGCGTCCGAATTACGGTCGTCAGGCCCGTCCTGCGTCCTAATTACGGTCGTCAGGCCCGTCCTGCGTCCTAATTGCGGTCGTCAGGGCCGTCCCGCGACCGAATGGCGGTCGTCGGGGTCGCTCCGCGAGCGGGATAGCGGCGGCTTAGCCCCGTGGCCGGAGGGCGGTCGTCAGTGCCGTCCTCCGGCCGGATTGCGGTGGTTGGCGTCGCTCCGCGAACCCGATGGCGGTCATCGCTGGAGCCTCGCGAGCGAGATGGAGGTCGTCGCCGTCGCTTTGGGAGCGGGATGGTGGTGGACGTTGCTCTGTGAGCCCGGAGAGCGGGATGGTGGTGTCGCCCTGTGGTCGGAGGGTGCGGGAAGGCGGTGCCGCTCCATGGTCGGAGGGTGCAGGCGGGGCGGTGGTTGGAGGGTGCGGGTGGGGCGGTGGTTGGAGGGTGCGGGAAGGCGGTGCCGCCCCGTGGTCGGAAGGCGCGGGTGGAGCGGTGGTTGGAGAGTGCGGGTGGGGCGGTGGTCGTTGGTGGTGTCTGTGACCGGTGGGTGGGCGGTCAGGGGTGGAGGATGGTGGCGCGGCCGTGGTCCAGGACTACCGTTCCGTCGTCCTTGGACGTCCTGAACAGCACCTCCACCCCCTCCTCCCAAACCGACACCGTAAGCGACTCCCCAGGAAACACCGGACTGGTGAACCGCCCCGACATCCCCCGCAACCGCCCAGGATTCGACCCGGCCACCGCGTGCAGCAGCGCCCGTCCCGTCACCCCGTACGTGCACAGCCCGTGCAGGATCGGCCGGTCGAAGCCGGCGCGGGCGGCGAACTCAGGGTCGCTGTGCAGCGGGTTGTAGTCCCCCGACAGCCGGTAGATCAGCGCCTGCTCGGGCCGGGTCGCGTACGTCACCTTGTGGTCGGGCGCCCGGTCGGGGACCGTCCACCGGTTCCGGGGGCCGCGGTCGCCGCCGAAGCCGCCCTCGCCCCGGATGAACACCGCGCTCCGCGAGGTGATCACCGGCTCTTCGGTACGCAGGTCAACGGCGGTGGCCGAGAGAGTCACCAGCGCCCCAGAGCCCTTGTCGTAGATCCCCGTCACCCGGGACGTGGTGCGCACGCCCCCGGCCGGAGGCAGCTCGCGGTGCAGTTCGAAGGACTGCTCGGCGTGGACCAGCATGGCCGGGTCGAAGTCGCCCAGCCGCCGCCCCGGTGGTGCCTGGGCCGCCAGCACCGCGAACGTCGGCAGCACCCGCTGCCCCTTCTCCGTCGCGAACTCCAGCTCGGACGTCCCCGCGCCGACGCCGAGCGCGTACAGCATGGTGTCCTTGGCGGTCCAGGTGCGCTCGTGCGCCGGGCCGTCGACCCCGATCAGGGTGTGGTCGAGCGCCATGTCAGTCCTCCCGGCCGGGGATGCGGCCGCTGGTCAGCGCGTTGGGGGCCGCCTTGCCGACCAGGGCGGGGATGACGGCGCCCAGCTCGGCCGGGTCCCATCGCGAGCCCTTGTCGACGCCGGGGCCGGCGTGCCAGCCCTCGGCCACGCTGATCGCGCCCCCGCGCACGTTGAAGACCCGCCCGGTGATCCCCCTGGCCTCCGCGCCGGCCAGCCAGACCACCAGGGGCGCGATGTCGTCGGGGTCGGCGCCGGTCGCGCCGGGCGGCAGCAGGCCCTCGGTCATCCGGGTGAGCGCGGCGGGGGCGATCGCGTTCACGGTCACGCCGTACCGCTCCAGTTCCTTCGCCGCGATCACGGTCAGCCCCGCGATCCCGGCCTTGGCCGCGCCGTAGTTGCCCTGCCCGGGATTGCCGTAGATCCCGGAGGAGGACGTGGTGTTGATGATCCGGGCGTCCACCGGTTCGCCCGCCTTGGCCTTGGACCGCCAGTAGGCCGCCGCGTGGCGCAGCGGCGCGAACGTGCCGCGCAGGTGCACCCTGATCACCGCGTCCCACTCGTCGGCGGTCATGTTGACCAGCATCCGGTCCCGCAGGATGCCCGCGTTGTTGACCAGCACGTCCAGGCCGCCGAAGCGGTCGACGGCGGTCTGGACCAGCCGCTGCGCGCCGTCGAAGTCGGAGACGTCCTCGCCGTCGACGACGGCCTCGCCGCCCATCGCCTCGATCTCGGCCACCACCTCGGACGCGGCGGCGGACGTGCCGGTGCCGTCGACGTCCGCGCCCAGGTCGTTGACCACCACCTTCGCCCCCTGCCTGGCGAACTCGAGCGCGTGCCCCCGCCCGATCCCCCTGCCCGCACCCGTGACGATCACCACGCGGCCTTCGACTATCCCGCTCATACGACAGACACCTCGATCCTTGACGGGCTGTGCGAATAGGATTCTAGTATTAAAATCTAGAAATGATAGGTGACGCCTGGCGCACACTGTCGGTCGTGAGCCTGGCCGGTGTGCTGACCGGGCTCAGTGGCAGCGCGATCAACGTCGCGCTCCCCGAAGTGGTCAGGCACACCGGGGCCGACGCCACGTCCGCGAGCTGGATCCTCCTCGGCTTCCAGTTGACCACGACCGTCCTCATGGTGGTATTCGGTCGTTTAGCCGACATGTTCGGCAGGCGCCGGATGTATCTCCTCGGGTTGGCCACCTACACGACCGCCGCCCTGCTGGCGGGGGGCGGCGCCCGGCGCGTGGGTGATCGTGGCCCTGCGCGTGGTGCAGGCGGCCGGCGCCGCCATGCTGCTCACCAACAGCGCCGCCCTGGTCAGCGACGCCTTCCCGCGCGAGCGGCTGGGGGAGGGGATGGGCGTCTACGTGGCGTCGTTCTCGATCGCCGGGCTGATCGGGCCGACGCTGGGCGGGGTGCTGGTGGAGAGCCTCGGCTGGCGCTGGGTGTTCTGGTTCAACGTGCCGGTCGGCCTGGTCTGCCTCGTCTGGGGCGCGCTCGTGCTCAGGCCGAAGCCCCCCCGACGCGGGGGAGCGCGCGCACGCTGGCCGTGGCCGGGGCCTCGACGACCACCTGCGAGCTGTCGGTCCTGTTCGCCACGATGTCACCCGCCACCCCGTACGCCGCCATGGCCGTCGCGCTCGTGCTCATCGGCCTCGGGTCGGGCGTCTTCCTGCCCGCCAACAACACCGCCATCCTGCACGGCCTGCCTTCAGCCCGGCCCGGCATCGTCAACGCCATGCGCCTCATGCTGCAGAACACCGGCAACGTCGTGGGCACCGCCCTGGTCCTGTCGATCATCAACGCGCCGCTCCCCGCCGCCCTGCACGCCCGCGTCTTCGCCGGGACGCTCTCCCAGCTCACGGGTGGCGCGGTCGGGCAGCTCATGACCGGCTACCGCTGGGCGCCGGCCTCCATGGCCGCCGTCTCCGCGCTCACGGTGCCGGCCTGCCTGGCCCGGCGCAGGGACACCTGACCGGGGCGGGTACGGTGGCGGACGTGGTTGAACGCTCCCAAGCCCAGCGGCACGTATACCCCAGAACGGTGAGATTTGCCGACATCGACTCCCAAGGGCACGTGAACAACGTGCGCTTCCTCGATTATCTCGAGGACGCCCGATTCGGCATGTTCCACATCGATCCGTACAACGCGGGCGAGGAGCCGTTCAAGGGTCTGGTGGTGACCCGCCACGAGATCGACTACCGCCGCCCCCTCGGCTTCCGCGCCGAGCCGGTGCTGGTCGAGACGTGGGTGACCGAGATCAGATCGGTGCGGTTCACGCTCCGGTACGAGATCCGCGACGACAGCGCGGTGTACGTCACCGCCACCTCGGTCCTCGCGGCCTACGACGTCGAGCGGGCGGCCCCGCGCAGGCTCACCGAGAGCGAACTGGCCTACCTCAAACGCTTCTCGTGAAGCGCTGGCTGATGCTGGCGTTGGGCGTCAACGCGCACACCAGCATCACCTTAGGCCTGGGCGGCCTGCCCCTGATCCTGCCCGAAATACAGCGACATTTCGCAGTTTCGTTGCCGGTCGCGGGGATCATCGCGAACGCCCCCGGCCTCGGCATCCTGTTCGCCCTGGTCGCCTGGGGCGCGCTGGCCGACCGGCACGGCGAACGGGTGGTCCTGGGCGCGGGCGTGGGCCTGGCTGCGGTGCTGTTCTCCGCGGTCGCGGTCGTCGACAGCACCTGGGCGGTGATCGCGCTGCTGGCCCTGGCGGGAGCGGCGGGCTCGGCCGCGCTGGTCGGCGGCGGACGGATCGTGCTGCGCTGGTTCGAGCCGCCCGAACGCGGCGTCGCGATGGGCGTGCGCCAGGTCTCCTTCACCCTCGGCATGGCCATCAGCGCCTTCGTCCTCCCGCCGGTCGCGCGGGCGCACGGCCTGACCGGCGTGCTCACCGTCTGCGCCGCCGTCAGCCTGGTGGCCGCCGTGCTGGCCGCGATCTTCCTGGCCGAGCCGCCGCGTACGATCTCCGGGCCGGGCACCGCGCCGGCGGGCACGCCGTACCGGCAGCCCGCCCTGTGGCGGGTGCACGCCACCAGCGCCCTGCACGTGGTGCCCCAGATGGTGGTCGGCACGTACGGCGTGACCTGCCTGGTGCGCCTGTACGGCTGGGACAGCGTGGCGGCGGGCCAGCTGTTCGGGGTGGCGGCGATCGGCGGGGCGGTGGTGCGCATCGCGGCCGGGCGCTGGTCCGACAGGTCCGGCCTGCGCATGCGGCCCCTGCTGCTGATCACCATCGCCACCCTCGGCGTGCTGGCGCTGCTGGTCGCCGGCACGCTCACCCGCGGCGCGTTCGGACCCGCCATGCTCGCCCTGGCCGCGGTGGTGACCGTGGCCGGCAACGGGCTCGCCTACCTCTCGGCCGGCGAGCTGGCCGGACCCGCCTGGGCGGGCAGGGTGCTGGCCACCCACAACACCATCCAGAACACCGTCTCCCTCGCCATCACGCCGCTGGCCGGCGTGCTGATCGAGCACGCCGGGTTCTGGGCGGGGTTCGCGGGGGGCCTGGCGTGCGCGCTGCTCTCGCTGCCCGTCATTCCCGTCCGTGGCGAGCGTCCTGGGAGGCCATGAGCCACACGGCGGTGTCGGGCGGCAGCAGGCCCCGCCGGAGCGGGCCGCTCGACAGGAGCACGGTGTCGTGCTCGGGCAGGCTTACCGGCCGGAGCCCGCAGTTGATGGCGCAGGTCAGCGGGCCGCGGGTGAAGAAAAGCACACCCTCGGGTGAGTCCAGCCACTCCAAGGTATAAGGAATTGATCCGCCCAGGTCGCGGCGGTAGGCCAGAGCCTGGCAGTAGAACTCCAGCGTCGAGCCGGCGTCCCCTTCCTGCTTCTCCACGCTCAGCTCCGCGAACGTGGCCGGCTGCGGCAGCCACGGCTCCACCCCGCCGGGAGAGAACCCGTGGGAGGGCGGGTCCACCGTCCACGGGATCGGCACCCGGCACCCGTCGCGCCCGGGCTGCTCGCCCTCCGTCTGGAAGAAGACCGGGTCCTGCCTGGCCTCGTCGGGCAGGTCGGTGACCTCGGGCAGCCCCAGCTCCTCGCCCTGGTAGAGGTAGGCGGACCCGGGCAGGGCCAGCATCGCCAGCAGCGCCGCCCTGGCCCGCGCGAGCCCCGTGCCGGGGTCGGCGGTCCCGTAGCGGGTGCGGTGGCGTACGACGTCATGGTTGGACAGCACCCACGTGGCGAACGGCACGGTGGCCAGGGTGTCGTCGATGACCTTCCTGAACGCCGCCGCCGACCACGGCGCCTGCAACCAGGCGAAGTTGAAGCTCTGGTGCAGCTCGTCCGGGCGCACGTAAAGGGCGAGGTCCTCGGAGCTGTCCGTCCACACCTCGCCCACGGCCATCCGGTCGCCCGGATAGCCGTCCAGCAGCCGGCGCCAGTCGCGGTAGACGCCGTGCACCTCGGGCCGCCCCCAGATCGGCGAGACCGAAGCGAACGACTGGTCGCCCACGTCGGGCAGCCCCTCGGCCTTGTAGAGGCCCATGGCCACGTCGATGCGGAACCCGTCGACACCCCGGTCCAGCCAGAACCGCAGGATGTCGAGGAACTCCGCGTGGATCTCCGGATCGCGCCAGTTGAGGTCGGGTTGCCCGGGGGCGAACAGATGCAGGTAGGACTGCCCGTCCGCCACCTTCGTCCAGGCGGGCCCACCGAACGTCGACTGCCAGTTGTTGGTGGTGTCGCGGAAGAGGTAGCGGTCGCGCCGCTCGCCCCGCAGCGCCGCCTGGAACCAGGGATGCGCGGAGGAGCTGTGGTTGGGCACGATGTCGACCAGCACCCGCAGCCCGTGGTCGTGCGCCTGCGCGACGAGCGACTCGAAGTCGGCCAGCGTGCCGAACAGCGGATCGACACCCCGGTAGTCGGCCACGTCATAGCCGCCGTCGGCCATGGGGGAGGGGTAGAACGGCGTCAGCCAGATGGCGTCGACCCCCAGCCGCCGAAGATACGGCAGGCGCTCGCGCACTCCGGCCAGATCGCCGACGCCGTCTCCTGAGGCGTCGGCGAAGCTGCGAACATAGATCTCGTAGACGACGGCATCACGCCACCAGGGGATATCCATGTGGCGTGTCATGCCCGCTATGTCGGCGAGTTCACCAGGCTGTGGGCCGCGTAGACCAGATAGTCCCAGAGCCTGGTCTCCAGCTCTTCCGGCAGGTCGAGCGAGTCGACCGCGTCACGCATGTGCCGCAGCCAGGCGTCCCGCTCGGGCTCGCCGATCACGAACGGCATGTGCCGCATGCGCAGCCTAGGGTGGCCGCGCTCCTGGCTGTAGGTGTTGGGGCCGCCCCAGTACTGGATCAGGAAGCCCCGCAGCCGCTCCTCGGCGCCCTCGAAATCGGACTCCGGGTAGAGCGGCCGCAGCAACGGGTCTTCCGCGACCCCCTCGTAGAAGCGGTGCACGAGGCGCCGGAAGGTCTCGTCGCCTCCGACGGCGTCGTAGAAGGAGGTCTCAGTCACGGTCTCAGCCTATGCCGAGGCGACCATAGGGATGCCCGCGGAGTCGAGCGCGGACTTGACCCGGTACCTGAGCTCCCTGGACACCTCGGCCTGCGCCGTGGGGAGCGTCTTGGCGGTGATGCGGAAGACCAGCGTGCTGTCGGACATCTGCTCGACGCCGTACACCTGCGGCTGCTCCACGATCTTGGTCTCGCGGAACTCGCCGTCGGCCCAGATCTCCTCTGCCACGTGCTCAAGGAGCACCCGGACGGTCATGATGTCCGCGTCGTAGGCCACCGGGACGTCCATGTAGGCCCGCGACCAGCCCTGCGACTCGTTGCCGACCCGGGTGATGGTGCCGTTGCGGACATACCAGACGCGGCCGTCGGCGTCGCGCAGCCTGGTGACGCGCAGGGTCACGGCCTCGACCGTGCCGACCGCGGCGCCCGCGTCGATCACGTCACCCACGCCGTACTGGTCTTCGAGCAGCATGAACATGCCCGCGATGAAGTCCTTGACCAGCTCCTGGGCGCCGAAGCCGATGGCCACGCCGAGGATGCCGACGCTGGTGAGCAGGGGTGCGATCGGGATCGTCAGCCGGTCGAGCACGGTCAGCACCGCGGTGCCGAGGATGACGATCGAGGCCACGTGCTTGAGCACCGAGCCCATGGTCTCGGCGCGCTGCTTGCGGCGCTCGTGCAGCAGCGCGTCGATGGTGTCAGGCACCGCGGTCTTGCGGAACCTGCTGGTAATCGAACCACCCGTGGCCGCGCGGTTGACCACTCTCGTGATGACCCGGTGTGCGACGTTGCGGAGCACGAACGCGAGCACGAGGATCAGGACGATTGTGATCAGACTGGCAACCAAGGGCGCCCAGGTCGCATTCTGGAACATCCCGACAAGGGTAGAGCAAATGCCCGCCGGGTCGTTCTCGCAGCTCCCAGCCATTTGCTGGGTCAACTTCTCGAAGTCCAACTGAGAAGTGGGTGGTTGCGACGCTGTCACCAGCAGTAACACTGGGTAGATCCCCCTCCGGAAGCGGTACGGTCGGCTGCTTTGGACCGATTCGATCCAAAATACCGCCGACCGGACCGCCCGCCGTCACATCACGCCGGGGAAGACGGGGACGCCTGCTCTCTGGGCCGCGGAGGGCGAGAGCGGACGCTCCGATGACGGACGACTCGGAACGGGCCACGCACCCGGAAGCGTGTCCCGTCCCGGTTCCGGGAGGGATCCCCCCGAACACCCGCCCGGAACACCCGGGCGGGCGGCTGTGGGCAGGCACGGCATGCGAGACCGTGCCTGGCCGGAACCGACGGGGCGACCAGGGCTCCGGCATACGGGAACCCTCCGCACCGGCCACCCCGCCGGCTCCGTTGACGCCGTCGTGGGCACGGTGAGCCGTGGTGGCTGCGCTCCACCCGGGTCACCGTTTTGTCACTCCCCCACGGCGGCCAGCACGCGCGCGACCTTTGTGGCCGCTCCAGCCGGGTCATCGGCCTTGTGCATCCGCTCCCCCCAGGACCAGCAGTACCACCAGTCCTGTACGTCGGATGCGCTCGTCGACCGACAGGTGACGTTCTCCGACAGGCTCGTCGCGTTCGGGTTGATGACCCGTGCGAACATGCGCCCACCTTGAGTCTGGACCACTCTCGCGAGCAAGCCGTGAGCGTCGAGTTCGGATACGAGACGCTTCAGATGCTCGAAGTTGTCGTCCCCCACCTTTCGTCCCCTCCTCGTTGGGAATCTGGCTGGTGGGCCAAAGATGGCTCATGTCAACGGCGGGCGCAACGCCGGCTTCCCGGTCACGGGGAGTTGCTTCTCCCTCATGGGATGTAAGAAACAGTCCCTCGGTGGACGATCCTTATCCGTACGCTGGATGCCGGACGTTTTCAAGCTGGCGACATTGGTTCACACTCATGGGTAGGCGCACAGCTACGCGGACGCTACGCTGAGTCACCAGTTGTGGACCGGTCGAGACACGCGCGAGAGGGGCCGGGATGTCCGGCAGACAGCACAGGGAAACGGAGATCGCCAGGCGGATCAGAGCCAAGGGCCTGGCCGCCGGGCGCACTTCGGCCCAGATAGCTGACGAGATCCATGAGCAGTGCACTCCGCAGTTCGGCACCAGCCGCATCAAGTCACACCGTCTCTCCTACGGCATCGCGCTGGCCGACGTCATCGAGCAGATCAGGGCCCTGTTCGAACGTGACAAGAAGTCGATGCCCGGCATCGGCGAGACCCTGCTGTCGGCCTACGAGAGCGGGCTCAAGCGTCCGGGACCCGAGTACATGCACTATCTGTGCACGGTCTACCGGGTGGAGCCGCAGGAGCTCGGTTTCGACGGCCCGTGCATCTGCGGCCAGGGGCACCGCATGCCGGTGCTGCTGCTCGGGGACGGCAAAGAGCGGCCGTTAGCGCTGGAGGAGCGTGAGCTGCTGAGCGAGCCGCCGCCTCCCCAGCCCGAGGCCGAGGAGGACGAGAACATCCTCCGGCGGACCATGCTCAACCTGCTCAACCCCGGTGCCAACGTCGCCGCCGAGCTCGACGGGCCGGTGCTCGGCGCGTGCGAGGGCATCAGGCGCCGGATGGACGAGACGCTCGTGTCGGCCACGGTGTCGGCCGCGATGCTCGACCAGTGGGAAGAGACCACGCAGAGCTTCGGCCGCCAGTACACGACGACGCCCCCGCTGCGGCTCCTGTGCGACGTGCTGCTCGAGATGAGCGCCGTACGCGCGGCGATGTCCCGCCGTCAGCCCATCGACCTGGCGGACCGCCTGCTGCGGATGGCGGCGCAGCTGGCGGGGCTGAGCGGCATGATCATGATCAATCTCGGTGACCACCGGCTGGCCCGCTCCTTCTTCAGGACCGGGCGCACCGCGGCCGACGAGACGGGCGACCGCGCGCTGCGCGCGTGGATCAGCGCCCGCGAGTCGCTCGTCCCCCTCTACTTCGGAGACGCCAGGGAAGCGCTCAACCTGGCGAAGAAGAGCCGCGACCTGGCCGGGGCCATGCCCTGCCCCGCGCAGGCCATGGCGCCGGTCGTCGAGGCCAGGGCGCTGGCCATGCTCGCGGGCGCCGAGAACAAGAAGGAGATCGTCGACCAGGCGAAACGCGCGCTGGCCAGGGCCAGGAACGCCTTCTCCCACATGCGGCCGGAGCACCAGGAGGACATGGCCTTCGGCTACACGGAGAAGCAGCTCTACTTCTACCAGGGCGACGTGCTCACCAAGCTCGGCCAGACGCTGGAGGCCGAGGTGGTCCTCGACCAGGCGCTGGAGAAGTACGAGGACCACATCCTCGACCAGACGCTGATCAGGCTCGACCAGGCCCAGTGCCGGATGATCGACGGAGAGCTCGACTCCGCGCTGGACCTCGGCACCAGAGCGCTGCGGATGCTCGGCGACGAGTACATGACCGACTTCATCATGCGTCCCGCCCTGGCACTCGAACAGGCGATCGCGGGCAAGGGCGCGAACCAGGAGAAGCTCGAGGAGTACAGGGCCGAACTGCGCCGGCCAAGGGCCCACGTGAAAGGGGGCGGTGCATGAACTTGGAGATCCGGCGCTATCGGTGGTCCGATCTCGACACCCTTCTCGCACTCCACCGGATCTCCCTCGCCGAGGTGGGGCTGGTGCCGGGCGACGGCGTCTACTACGACGACGACTTCCCGCGCATCCAGGAGATCTACCTGGGCTGCGGCGGTGACTTCCTGGTGGGCGAGGTCGGCTCTCGCGTCGTCGCCATGGGCGGGCTGAAACCCGTCGACACGGCCACGGCGGAGATGTGCCGGCTGAGAGTGCACCCGGACTTCCAACGGCGCGGCTTCGGCGCGGCCATGCTGCTGGCACTCGAACGACGCGCGGTCGAGCTCGGCTTCGAACGCGTCAGAGGCGACACCACACTCGTTCAGGAGGCCGCTCTGGCGCTCTACGAGCGGGAAGGATGGCGCGAGCTCTCCAGGCAGCAGGTCGGTGACCACACCGTCGTGTTCCTCGAGAAACGCCTGGCGCCTCCCGCGGTCGTCGAGCTCTAGAGTCTCCCGCGCACGGCCCCCTCACCCCTCCAGGGGCCGCTTTCCTCCCAACCCGGTGATCCGTCCCGGGCTCCGGCGTGACTTCACCGCCGATATTCCTTCCGTCACCCGCAGTACGCGGCGACGACTGTCCATTTCCAGGAAACGGTCAGTTCTGGGCGCTGCGGTATTGATGTACAAACCCGCGGGTGAGGCTCTTAACACCGAGTTGTAGAGGAACCTCACCGGCTGCTCCCTGTACATCAGTGGCTGCGAATAGTAGTGAGATGCTTTTGCCATGGCAGTCGTGCCCGCTCCCCGACCCCTCCTGGGAGCTGTGCTTCTGTTGTTCGTCAGCGCCGCTTGGGGGTCGGCGTTCCCGCTGATGAAGGATCTCATCCACCGGTTACCGGTGGAGGATCTGCTCGCCGAGCGCTACCTGATCGCCGCCCTCACGCTGCTCGCCATCAGGCCGGGCTGCCTTCGGAGGCTGCCGCGCAGGACGTGGATGAACGGGGTCATCCTCGGGGTGATGTTCGGCGTCGGTCAGACCGGCCAGGCCGTCGCGCTGCACGGCCTGCCGTCGTCGCTGTCGGGGTTCGCCGTCGGCTGCAGCGTGGTGATCACACCCATCCTGGCGCTCGTCCTGTTCAAGGTGAAGGTGCCGCGCAGGATCTGGGCGGGCGTCGTGCTCGCGCTGGCCGGGATGACCGTGTTCACGCTGCTGCGCGGGGTGGAGGATCACGAGATCTCGGTGCTCGCGCTCGGGGTCACGCTCTCCGCCGCGGCTCTCTACTCCGGTCACACGCTCCTGCTGGCGCACTTGTCCAAGCGCGGGGAGAGCTTCCACGCGTACGCGCTGACCGTGATCCAGCTGTTCACCATCGGCCTGTCCACGGGGGTCGTCGCCGTCCGCGACGGGATCGTGGTGCCGTCGAAGGGGTCCGACTGGCTGATCCTGGGGCATCTGGCCGTGGTGTCGTGCGCGCTGGGGTTCCTGGCCCGCTCGTACGGCCAGGCGCACGTCTCGGCCGTGCCGAGCGCGATCCTCATGTCGTCGCAGCCGCTCTGGGTGGCCGCGATCGCGGTGATCTGGTTCCACGAGCAGATCGGCTGGAGCATGGTCGTCGGCGGCGGGCTGATGGCCGGCGCGATGCTGCTCGCCCTCCCCGCGAGGACCGCCGCGCTGGGAAAAGAACGCGTCAACGCCAACCGGGCCCTGCTCACCGTCGCCGCACGGGCGGCCAGGACGCTGGCCGATCTGCGGATAAAACGTGAGGATCCGCTGCCGCTGGGCGGCGACCACACGCCGTACCTCGACCGGGGTGCCTGTGCGAACGTCGAGTCGTGTCCCTGGCACACGCGCTCGCTCAAGGGCGGCGGGGAGCCCAGCCTGGAGCGGCTGATCGAGCGGGCCACGGTCATCGTCCGGGCGCGGAGTCTGCCGGGGCCGGGGTGCTGTCGTTCGGTCACGTTGCTCGGGCGGTGCCTGTGCGATCTTATGGGGGAGGCAGAGCAGGCTCGAACGAAAGCCCTCCCACGTTGGTTTCGGCCCCAATAGGTTACAGGTGTCAATCAAAAGGCAGGCGCTTTTCGTGCTTTAACCTCCCACTTACTCACCATAAATCTTGATATTCGGCGGGGCGCCCTAATAATGGGAAAATAGCCCTAAAGGTGAGAGGTAGTCATGAAGCGCATCATCGTCCGCAAGCCTGGCACCGCGCGGCTTGCGGGGACCTCCAGCGTCATTCACAAGGGGTGAGCGAGGCAAGGTCCCATCTCAGGGTTCACGGCGAACCACCTGCTCAATGGGGGGCCGTGCGGCTGCTGACACCGTTGATCGACGGGCATCGCCGGCCGCGCGGCCCCTACACTGTCGCCGCCGCCCTGCTGCGTCACCTGGTGCCGCAGGCTCTGGAACGGGACGATGACCTGGTGGCGGCGCACGACATCGAGATCCGCGCCGCCGCGCCCGAACTGGCCCCTCTCGTGCCGGTCCGGCGGGTCACGATCGAGGCCGGTCTGTCCGAGGACGAGCGCATCCTCGTGCCCGCGCCCCGCCGCACGCTGCGGCTGGCCAACGGGCTCGCGGAGTTCTTCATGGACGCCGTACGCCCCGGGCGGGCGATCGCCGTGTGCAACGGCGCCGAGGCCGACCCGACGGACATCCAGTTGCTCGACGTCATGATGCGCCGGATCCCGCCGGACCTCCTCACGATCATGCTGTATTCCGGCGGCCCCGACCCGCCGCCCGACACCCGTGGCGCCGACGAGCTCTGGGCCCTGGTGGACCGGTGCATGCGCGACGGCTTCCTGCACTCCGCCGTCGAGCTGGGGGAGCGCGGCATGGCGCGCACCGAGCCGGGCGGCGCGCCCTGGTGGCGCTTCGCGCAGCGCACGGCGACCGCGCTCGGCGGCCTCGGCCGCACCGACGACGCCCGGGCGGTCTGGGACCGGGTGCGCTCGGCCAGCCAGGATCCGGCGATGCACGCCGCCGGCGCGTACGGCACCGCCATGCTCGACGCCCGCCACCCCGACCCCGCGCAACGCGACCTGGGCAGGGCCCGGCGCTGGATCAACGAGGCCATCGCCATCTCCACCCTGCTGCCGGAGCCCTCGGACCGGGCGTTCAAGCTGGGCTTCGACCTCAACGGCCTGGCGCTGATCGAGCTGCGGCACGGCCGGCCGGGCGCGGCGCTGTCGCTGGTCGAGTCGGCCATCGAGCTGGCGCGCGAGCTGCGGGAGCGGCATCCGCTGCACCGGATGGTGCTGCTGGCCAACCGGGCGCAGCTGCTGGCCGCGCTCGGCCACGTCAAGGAGGCGATGGAGGACTACGCGGCCGCGATCGCGCTGGACCCGGCCTTTCCCGACTACTACCTGGAGCGGGGGAACCTGCTGTTCAAGCTCGGGCGCCACGAGGAGGCGCTGGCCGACTTCGAGCGGGCCATGCGGGCCGGGCCGCCGCTGCCCGAGGCGTACTACAACCGGGCGGAGCTGCACATCGTGCGGGGGGACATCGAGGAGGCGCTGGCCGATCTGGGGCGGGTGATCGAGCTGGACCCGGCCTGCCTGGACGCGTACATCAACCGGGCCGGGCTGCTGGCCGCCTCGGGACGGGACGGGGAGGCCCTGGCCGACGTCACGGCCGGGCTCGCCCTGGAGCCCGGCGACCCGCACCTGCTCACGGTGTTGGGGCAGATGGAGACGGCGGCGGGGCGGCTGGCGGCGGCCGGGGAGGCGCTGGACCGCGCGGTGGAGCGCGCGCCCGGGCTCGCGGCCGCCTGGGGGAACCGGGGAGTGCTGCGGTACGCGGCAGGGGACCTGGCGGGGGCGGTCGAGGACCTGAGCCGGGCCATCGAGCTGCAGCCCGAGCGCGACCTGTACACCAACCGGGCCGTCGCCCTGCGCGCGCTCGGCCGCGCCGCCGAGGCGGAGGCGGACGAACGGCGGGCCGATCATCTCTCCTGACGGCTGCCGGTCGAGGTGCGACTATTGGGCTATGCGGGGGCGAATGGGGCGGGCGGCTGCCGTGTGCGCCGCTCTCGGGGTGCTGTGGTGGGCCACCGTACGCCTGGTCTGGGCGGGCATCGGCTGTGCGGACTGGGGGTGCCTGGCGCCCTCCGTCGGCGTCGTGGTGGTGATCACGCTCGCCCTGCTCGCCGGGGCCGCGCTCGTGCTGGAGCGGGTGGACGTGCGGCCGGGGCGGCGGGTGGCGCTGGTGGCGGCCGGGGTGCTGGTGGTGTTCAGGCTCGTCGGCGAGGCGCTGCCGTCGTGGACGTCCGCGCTCGCGCACGCCGTCACGGCCGGGGCGGTCTTCGCCGGGGCTGGGGCCGTGGCGGCGTTCGTGACGGAGCCGGGGGTGGCGCGGCGGTGGAAGGTGCTGACCACGCTGGGGGTGGTCGCGCTGGTGCCCGCCGCGCTCGTCGTGTCGTGGGCGCGGTTCGGCGCCTGAGGCGTGTCGTGGGCGCGGTTCGGCGTTTGAGGCGTGTCAGATCATGAGCAGGCTCTTGCCGGTCACCGCGCGGGCCTCGATGGCGGCGTGCGCCTCGGCGGCCGACTCCAGAGGATAGGTGGCGCCGACGGTCGGGCGCAGGTGTCCGGCGGCGGCCAGCGACAGGGCCTCCCGGGCCAGCCCGCGCAGGTCCGCCTCGGGCCAGGCGACCGCCGTCACGCGCGGGTCCGGCGTGGTCATCGGGCCGCCCGCCATGCCGTACACGCTCAACCTGCCGCCGTCCTTCAGCAGCCCCTGCGCCGCCGCGCCGACCTCGCCGCCCACCCCGTCGAAGACCAGGTCGAGGCCGCCCGTCGCCTCGCGTACCAGCCGGGTCCAGCCCGGGTCGGTGTAGTCGACCGTCAGTTCCGCGCCCAGGCCCCCCGCCAGGTCGCGCTTGGCGGCGCTGCTCGCCGCGCCCACCACGCGCGCCCCCGCCGCCGTGGCGAGCTGCACCAGCAGGCTCCCGACGCCGCCGCCGGCCGCCTCCACCAGCACCCACTCCCCGGGCTGGGGGGCGGCGGCCCGCGTGAGGCCCACGGCGGTGCGCCCGTCCGCGAGCAGCGCCACCGCGAACTCGGGCGACAGGCCGTCGGGGATCGGGATCAGGTCGCCGGCGCTCGCCACCGCGAGCTCCGCGTATCCGCCCTGGCCGCCGAGCGTGCTGACCACCCGGGCGCCGGCCAGCGCCGGGTCGACGCCTTCGCCGGTCGCGGCCACCGTGCCCGCGACGCCGTTGCCCAGGATCGCGGGCAGCTCGGCCTGCCGGGGCCCCCGGTTGGCGCGTACCTGCGTCTCCACGAACGTGATGCCCGCCACCGCCACGTCCACGAGCACCTGCCCGGGCCCGGCCACCGGGGCCGGCACCTCCTCCACGACCAGCGCCTCCGGCCCGCCGTACCGCCTCAAGACCACCGCACGCATGATCAGCCCTTCTCTCTATCGGAGCGATTCGCTCCGAAAATACTAATAGGCTGTACGGCATGAGCACACGCGGGAGGCAGGCCGAGGCCGCGCGCAACGACCTGCGGCTGCTGCGGGCGGCGCACGAGGTGTTCACGACGCAGGGGTTCGACGCGCCCGTGTCGGCCATCGCCAAGGCGGCGGGCGTGGGCATGGGCAGCCTCTACCGCCGCTACCGCACCAAGGAGGAGCTGCTCCAGCGCCTGTGCGTGATCGCCATGGAGCGCGGGGTCGAGGCGGCCGAGGCCGGGCTGGCCGAGCCGGACCCGTGGGAGGGGCTGGCCTCCTACATCCGCGCGTGCGTCGGGTTCAGGTCGGGCGCCCTCGCGCCGGTCGCCGGCACCATCGAGGTCACCGACGAGATGTGGCGCACGGCCAGGAAGGGCACCGAGCTGGCCGACCGGCTGATCGCCAGGGCGCGTGCGGCCGGCGTGCTCAGGGGCGACGTCACCGCGCTGGACATCGCGCTGCTCATGGAGCAGTTCAGCCGCCCGGCGCCGGGCGGCGAGCATCCGCACGCCAAGGAGCGGCTGCTGACCATCGCGCTCGACGGCCTGCGCGCGCCGGGCGCCACCGAGCTGCCCGGCGACCCGCCGAGTTCGGAGTGGTACGAAGGTCGCTGGGGGAGTGCCCCGTAGGTCTACGGTGGGGGCGTGGGCTTCAACGAGCTGCTCAAAGACCTCGATCAGAGTGCCAGCGTCCAGGCCGCGGGCATCAGGCGCGGTTACGGCGGGCCACCCGCCCGCACGGTGAGCGTCACCGCGGGTCTGGCCAGGCTGCGCTGCGCCTCGCTGCTCAAACCCCTGTACGCGTGGGTGAGCGCGGCCCACATCCCCGACGCCGACCGGTGGCGGCGGCACGCCGAGCCCGCCGTGATCGTCTCCTCCAACGCCGACACGCTCAACCTGTGGCTGGCCATCGGCCCCCGGGTCATCCTCGACGACCTGCGCAGCCGCACGGGCATCGCCTGGTCGCCGCCCAACGGCGATCCCTCCCGGTTCGGCTCGGTCGAGGTGGCCGCCGACGAGGTCGCGACCGCGTACGCGGTGTTCGCCCAGGCCGCCGTCGCCGGTGATCCGGTCGCGGAGACCATCCTGGGGTGGATGCGGCAGGTCAGCGCGTCGCAGGCGTTCGGGGTCCGGGAGGCGATCCGGTCGCCGGGGGCCGGGGTCAAGAGCGGCTGGTACGGCGCGCCGGAGGAGACGTGCCTGCGCACGCACACGGTGGCCATCGTGCCCCGGGGCGGCACCCGGGTCACGGTGGCCGTGGGGATGACCGCGCTGCCGTACACCGACGCCAGGGAGCGCGAGGTGTACGCCGAGAAGGTGGGCAAGGGCGTGCCCGTGGAGCCCGAGCACGAGAAGCTGGCGGGGCGGATGCTACGCGGGCTCCTGGTGACGACGCTCGACGAACTGGGCCATTTCCGCGACGGCCCCGGCAAATAGATCTGAGGATTAGCGTGAGATTTACCGTTTTGGGGGGATGCGGCGCTTGGCCTGCGGTGGGGCAGGCGTGCAGCGGGTACGTGGTGGAGGCCGAGGGGTTCCGCGTCCTCGTCGATCCCGGCTACGCCACCCTGCCGAGGCTCCTCGCGCGCATGCGGGCCGACGAGGTGGACGCGGTGCTGGTCACCCACGGCCACCCCGACCACTGCGCCGACCTGAACCCGCTGCTGCGCGCCCGCGCACTCGCCGACGTCCCCGCCCCCGCGCTGCCGGTGTACGCGCCGCCGGGCGCGCTGGAGGCCGTCCTGGCCCTGGACAACCCGCGCATGCTGGCGGGCAGCTTCGTGTCGCGCGACCTGGGGCCCGGCGTGCCGTACGAGCTCGGTCCCTTCCGCCTGGACGTGTTCGACCTGCCGCACCACGTGCCGAACGCCGGCCTGCGGCTGGGCGCGGGAGGCCGGGTGATCGCCTACACCGGCGACACGGGACCGTCCGCCGCGCTGGTGGCGCTGGCGGAGGGCGCGGACCTGCTGGTGGCCGAGGCGACCTATCCGGAACGGGTCCCGGAAGAGGACGCGCCCTACCTGTCCAGCGCCCTGGACGCGGGCCGCACCGCGGCCTCGGCGGGCGCCGGCCACCTGCTCCTCACCCACCTGTGGCCGGACACGCCCGCGGCGCCCGCGCTGGCGGCCGCCGCGAAGTCCTACGACGGCCCGCTGTCCGTCGCCTCCGCGGGCCTCACGCTGGACCTGTGACGGCCGGATCAGCCGTGAGCTTCGCGATCACCTCCGCCAGCTCGGGCGGCTCCACGCTCTCAGGCAACTCCTCGACCCAGGCGTACCCCCGGTAGACCTCCCGCTCCTCCTCGGTGAGCTCCCCTGGGGCCACCTCCGGCCGCGTCTCCTCGAACATGGCCAGGAAGAACGGCTCGGTCTTCACGTATCGCACGCCCAGCCACGAGAAGTCGCGCGCGACCTCGACGAACCGCTCCCGCACGGCCGAGGCGGGCAACCCGGTCTCCTCGCCCAGCTCCCGCCTGGCCGCCTCCAGCGCCGTCTCGCCGGCGTCGATCCCGCCGCCGGGCGGCTCCCAGACGTGCATGCGGCTGACGGGGTCGTACCAGTGCATCAGCAGCACCCGGCCGTCGCGATCCAGGCAGACGACCCGAGCCGCGGGCCGGTCGCTGCTGCCCGCCTGGGCCCCGGCCTGCGCGGTCAACGCTCGGGCCGATCGTCGTCGCCCTGCCGCTCCTCGTCCAGCACGAGGGCCAGCAGGCCGGGGAAACGGCGATCGAACTCCTCGCGGCGCAGGCGGTTGAGCCGGCGGGCGCCTTCGTCGCGCTGCTCCAGCAGCCCCACGTTCCGTAACACCGTGAAGTGGTGGCTGAGCGTGGACTTGGCCACCGGCAGATGGGAGAACGTGCCGCAGGCACGCGTCCAGTCGGGCACGTCGGCCAGCTCCCGCACGATGCGGCGCCGGATCTGGTCGCCCAGCGCGTCGAGGGCGGCCTGCAGCGAGACCTCGATCGGGGACGTGTGCGTCGGACCGCGTGTCCTGTTCGATCGCGATCGAACATTGATGTAGTGTTCCATCTCGATCGAACATTCTAGGTGAAGGGAGCGGCCGTGGACATCGGACGAGTCGGAGTGTGGCATCCGTCGATCAGCAAGGCGCCCGCCGAGGAGGCGCGCCGCGCGGCGGCCACGATCGAGTCGCTGGGCTACGGCTCGCTCTGGGTCAACGAGGGCCTGGGCAGCAAGGAGCCGCTCGTCGTCTCCGCGGTCGTCCTGGCGGCCACGCGGCGCATCGCGGTCGGCACCGGCATCGCCAATCTCTGGGCGCGCGACGCCACGGCCATGGCGGCGGGCGCGGTCGCGCTGGCCGACGCCTTTCCCGACCGTTTCCTGCTGGGCATAGGGGTCAGCCATGCCCCGCTGGTCTCCGGCCGCGGCCACGACTACGCCAAGCCGCTGACCGCGATGCGCACCTACCTGGAGGCCATGGACCAGGCCGACCAGGGGCTGCCCAAGCCCTCGACCCCGGCGCCCAGGATCCTGGCCGCCCTCCGGCCCAAGATGCTGGAGCTGTCCAGAGACCGGGCGGACGGCGCCCACAGCTATTTCGTGCCGCCGGAGCACACCGCGCAGGCCCGCCGGATCCTGGGCCCGGGGCCCCTCCTGATCCCCGAGCAGGCGGTCGTCCTGGAGTCCGACCCGGTCCGGGCCCGCGAGATCGCCCGCGCCCACATGTTCTACTACCTGAAGCTGCCCAACTACCTCAACAACCTGCGCACGCTGGGCTTCACCGACGAGGACTTCGCCGACGGCGGCAGCGACCGCCTCGCGGACGCCATCGTGGCCTGGGGCGACGCCGACGCCGTCACCGAGCGCGTCCGGGCCCACCTGGAGGCGGGAGCCAGCCACGTCGTCATCCAGCCCCTCTCCCCGGACGCCCCGGACCTCGCCCACGCCCTGACCCAGCTGACCGACCTGGCCGGGCCCCTCGGCCTGTAGCCCTGTTTGACCTGGAGTGTGCTCCAACTCGTAGCGTGAGTCCCATGACAACGCCACAACACAAGATCGGGTCGGGGTTCGGGGCCAGGAGCACCGCGGACGACGTGCTCCAGGGGATCGATCTCTCGGGGAAGCTGGCGATCGTCACCGGTGGCTACTCGGGCCTCGGGCTGGAGACCACGCGCGCGCTCGCCCGCGCCGGAGCGCGCGTCGTCGTTCCCGCCCGCCGCCGTGAGGTCGCCGAGGAAGCGGTCGGGGGCATCGGCGGGGTCGAGGTGGACGAGCTCGACCTCGCCGATCTGCGGAGCGTACGGCACTTCGCCGAGCGCTTCCTGGCCACCGGCCGCAGCGTCGAGATCGTCATCAACAACGCCGGGATCATGGCCTGTCCGGAGACGAGGGTGGGCCCGGGGTGGGAGGCGCAGTTCGCCACGAACCACCTGGGCCACTACGCGCTCGTCAACCGCCTCTGGCCGGCCATCGAGCGAGGCCGGGGCCGCGTGGTGTCCGTCTCGTCGGCAGGGCACCGGCACGCGGGCATCCGGTGGGACGACCTCCAGTTCGAGCGGGGCTATGACAAGTGGCAGGCCTACGGGCAGGCCAAGACCGCGAACGTCCTGTTCGCCGTCCAGCTCGACGCGCTGGGCCGGGACGCGGGGGTGCGGGCGTTCGCGCTGCATCCGGGCGGCATCCTGACGCCTCTGCAGCGCCACCTCGCCAAGGAGGAGATGGTCGAAGCGGGGTGGATCGACGAGGAGGGCAACGCCCTCAACCCCGAGTTCAAGACTCCCGAGCAGGGCGCGGCCACCCAGGTGTGGGCGGCCACCTCGCCGCAGCTGGCGGGCATGGGCGGCGTCTACTGCGAGGACTGCGAGATCGCCGAGCCGACCACGGAGGCGGGCGTCGGGCCCGGGGTGCGCGGCTACGCGATCGACCCCGAGCAGGCCGCGCGGCTGTGGGCGCTGTCGGCCGAGCTGACCGGCGTCAACGCCTTCCCCGCCGCCGGTTGACTCCCGGCGGCGCTCAGCGCTTCATCGCGCCGTCGGTGATGGCGTCGGCGGCGTTGCCGATGGCGACGCCGACGATTTCGAGGCGGCGTACCAGCTCCCGCTCCTTCAGCGCCTCCGCGGTCACCTCGCCCGAGAAGATGCGCGAGATCTGGTACTGGTACATCCGCCGGATCGACCCGCCCGCCTTCTTCGCCTCCAGTGCGGCATGGACGACCGCGGTGGGGTGGGAGGCGAGTTCGCGGACCGCGCTCTCCAGGGCTTCGATGCCGACGAGGACCTGGTCGAGCATGGGAGTGAAGCGGATCTGGTCCGGCACGCGGTAGAGGTGGGACTCGCGGACGAAGTCCCGCAAGGAGTCCAGCACGTCGTCGATGGAGCGGGACAGGCGGAACAGGTCCTCCGGGTCGATGGGGGTGACCAGGGCCGTCTTGAGCTCCTCGACGAGGCAGGCGCGCTCCTCGTCGCCGATGTGCTCGATCGAGCGCATCTGCTCGTGCGCGCCCGTCCTGCCCACCTCGCCCCCGATCATGGACATCGCCAGCCACGCGCCTTCCTTGGTGGCCCGGAGCTGGCCGAGCAGGGCTTCGGTGAGCGCGCTGTCCATGCGACCGGTCATGAGGTCGCGGATCCGCCGCAGCCGCTTCACGGCCCGGCCTCCGCCGAGGAGTCATGGTGCTTCACGTCCGCCGTTCCCTTCATGAGAGCTCAACACTCGCGATCCCCTTCACCAGCGCCGCCAGCCCCGCGCTCAGCAGGGCGCTGGCCGGCAGGGTCAGGAGCCAGGCCGCGATGATCTTGCCGGTGGCGTACCAGCGGACGCGGCCGCTGCCCTGAGCCACGCCCGCGCCGATGAGCCCGCCGGCGATGGCCTGGGTCATGCTCACGGGCATGCCCACGGCCGCGCAGGCGATCACCGCCGTGCCCGCGGCCAGCTCGGCCGCGACTCCGTGCGGCGGCCGGGAAGCGATGAGCTCGCGGCCCAGGGTGCGGCCCGCCTTGGGGAGCCCGTACATGGTGCCCAGCCCGAAGAGGACGGCCACCAGCGAGGTGTACGGGAGCCGCGCGTCCGAGAAACCGAACACGATCATGAACACTGCCAGCATCTTCTGCCCGTCGTTGGCCGCGTAGGCGACGCTCTGCAGCAGGAACCCCGCCTGGTGCCAGCGCCGCAGCCCGCGGGCCGAGGTCACGGCCACGAGCACCCGGATGAGCACCCAGCCCAGCAGCCCGCCCACGAAGGGCGCCGCCACCCCGAACGCCAGCACCAGCAGCACCGACCCGGGCGACACCGCCAGCCCCCAGCCCAGCCCCGCACCGGCGAGCCCGCCCACGATGGCGAGCGTGAGGCTGGTCGGCAGGCCCTTCAGGCTGAGCGCGGTCACCACGGCCAGCGACGAGATCACCGCGACGGTCATCGCGATCTTGCCACCCGGCTCGTGGAACGAGGCCAGCCTGGTCGAGAACGTCACCGCCACCCGATGTGTGATCAGCGGGACCACCGCCGCCAGCACCACGAGCACGAGGATGCCGGTGGCCGGGCGTATCGAGGGCAGCTTGAGCCCGGTGGCGAGGAGGGCGCCGCCGTCGTTGACCCCCGTCACGACAGCGAACAGGCCGGCGACCACGATCAGCACGACGACGTCCAAGGACCGCGCTCCATCCCAATCCGCGAGACGACAACCCCGTGACGGAAGTCCGGGGATGTCCCCTAACTACCCGGGATCAGGTGGATGATGGGACGATCGGACGCGTAGCGTACGTCGGGTACTCTCTGTGATGGTCACCGGCCAGGTACGCTGCCGAGATCAGCCCTACGGTGACCGACGATCCCACGCCCGCGAGAGTGAAGCATGCCCAGCCCCGCCGAATACATCCTGACGCTGTCCTGTCCCGACCGGCCCGGTGTCGTGGCCGCCGTCTCCGGCGTGCTGGCCCGGCACGGATGCAACATCATCGAGAGCCAGCAGTTCGGCGACCGGGTCGGGCAGCGCTTCTTCATGCGGGTCCAGTTCGCGGGGCCGCTGAGCGAGGACGAGCTCAACGGCGCCTTCGCGACGCTCGCCCCGGACTTCGCCATGGAGTTCAAGGTGCGCGACGTGGCCAGGAAGCCGCGAGTGCTGATCATGGTCAGCAAGTTCGACCACTGCCTGAACGACCTGCTCTATCGCGTCAGGTCCAAGGCCCTGGACATCGAGATCGTCGCGGTCGTCTCCAACCACCCCGACCTGCGGCCGCTCACGCAGTCGAACGGGATCGACTACCACCACCTGCCGGTCACCGCCGAGACCAAGGCGAGGCAGGAGACCGAGGTGCTGGCGCTGGTGGAGCACTACCAGGTCGACCTGGTGGTGCTGGCCCGCTACATGCAGGTGCTCTCGGGCGAACTGTGCGAGAAGCTGGCCGGGCGGGCGATCAACATCCACCACTCGTTCCTGCCGTCGTTCAAGGGCGCCAAGCCCTACCACCAGGCCTACAACCGCGGCGTCAAGCTGATCGGCGCCACGGCCCACTACGTGACCTCCGACCTGGACGAGGGGCCGATCATCGAGCAGGAGGTGGCGCGGGTCAACCACAGCCACTCTCCCGAGGACCTCGTGGCGATCGGGCGCGACGTGGAGTGCCTGGCCCTGGCCAGGGCGGTCAAGTGGCACGCCGAGCAGCGGGTCCTGCTGGACGGGCACAAGACGATCGTCTTCCCCCGCTAGGCCCGTTTTCCGCAGGTGCGTGATCTTCAGCGTAGGTCTCGTGGATCGATGTCGAGAAGGTCCAGGAGATGGAGTTGGAGATCGGTGGGTTGCGGG
>NZ_JBITJQ010000049.1:0-82962 GCF_044460125.1 Nonomuraea sp. NPDC050153 | reverse complement strand
GGTCTGGGGGTGCGGGCGCGCTCCAGGTGAGCGATGGCCTTGGCCAGTCGTGCGCGCTGCCGCACCACGACGGTCTTGTTCTCCAGCGGCACCGGGGGGCGCCCGTTCGCGCCGCGGCGTCCCGCCTGCCGGTCTTGGCCGGCCCGCCGGGCGTGATCGTCCAAGCGGGCCTGCTGCGCGGTAGTCACGGCAGCCAGGCGGCGTTCGGCCCTGGCGACCATGCGCTCAGCGGCCTCGACCTTGATCGTGATCTCACCAGCTGACGGCAACGCCCGCTGGTAGAGCTTGGCCTGGGCTGACCGGGCGCGCACGACCCGGTCGCTCACGCGGGCTAACAACCGCACCGCCGCAGCGCCGGTGGGCATCTGGTCCGAGGCGGACCGTAGCGGTTCGGCGTCATCGCTGGCTTGCTCCTCGCCTGCAGCACGGTCGGCGGCCTCGCGTAGCAGCGCCTCGATCGTGCTCTCGCCCTCGGCGATGACCACTTCCAGCTGATCAAGGCTCCTGTTCGCCTCACGACCGGCGTTTGCCTCCATCGGCGAGCCATCCACCGCCACCGCGCTGAGATCCACCAATCCCCGCCGGGCGCACAACGCGAGCACCTGAACGAACAGGTCTTTCAGATCCAGGCGGTGCCGCCGGATGAACCGAGCGATCGTGGCATGGTCGATGCGGTGATTGCCCGTGATGATCCGGCACCCCACATCGTCCCAGCAGGCTGCCTCGATCTTGCGCGACGAGCGGATTCCCTTGCTGTTGCAGTACAGCACCAACCCCAGCAGCACCTCGGGGTGATACGCCGCGCCTGCCCTTCCATCGGCACGATAGGCGGCCAGGAACCCCGACAAGTCCAACTCCTCCACCACCGCCTGGATCTTCCAGCACAGATGCTCCGGCGGCAGCCAGTCCCGGATGTTCGGCGGAAACACCAACCCGCGCTCCACGGCGCGGGGGATGAGGTTAAACGTCACGCATGCACGACGCGCGTGTGATCACTGTGACTGACCCAACCGAAATGACGATCAAGAATCGGTTCTCCCGACCTCAAAGATCACCTTGACAGGCGGAGATCGACAACTCTGCGACAGCCTCGGCGTTGCCGGGTGGATGTTGCGAAACCCCGCCGCACTCGGGCCGGGGTCAGTCGCCCGCCGGCCGGCGTGTACGCCCAAGGGGCCGCCTGGGTCGCCGCACAGAAGGCGCTGGGCAAGGCCGACGTCGACGATCCGGAGGCGGCCGGGGCCGTGCTGCCGGCGTCCTTGACGTACTGTCCGCTGCTGCAGGCCATGATCGGACACGCGCCGGGCGACCTCGACCCGGAGCGGTTCCTCACCGCCTGGGCCGAGCACGCCGCCGCCACCCTCCGACTGCGCTGAGGGCTGTTGCCAGGCCCTGGACGGGGTCGCGTGCAGGCCGCCCCCGCGTACCTGCACGCTGAACGTCGTCTACTCGCCGGCGGTGATCACGAGGTGGGTCCCGGGTCCGCCGGGCAGCCCTCCTTCGTCAGGATGGTGCGGACCAGCGCGTCGGGCATCGGCTCCTCGCTGACGACCAGGTCGGCCTTGCCGTACTCGGACAGCCCGCCGCCGTGGACGTACATGGAGTCGGGCACGGACGCCCTGAGGTCCGGTTCCGCGTCGGGGTCACCGGGCTTCTTGACCGCGAACCCGCTGATGGTCAGCCCGAGCTTGGCCAGGCTCGCCCGCACCTCGCTCACGCGGCGGTTGTAGAACGGGGCGCAGTGCAGGGGCTCCTTCGGCGCGTGCAGCATTCCGGTGATCTCGTACTCCTCCCCGGGCCGGGCCTCGCGGCCGAGCGTGATCTCGGCCGTGCCGGTGAAGTCCTTGGCGATGGTCAGGCCGATCGGGCAGCCGCGCCCGAGGCCGCACCCCCCGGGACGGTCGATCGTCTTGATCTTGTCGGCGTACGGGAAGGGGCCCGAGCTCCAGCCCGTCGTGTCGGTGGCGATCTCGCCGACGAAGCTCGGAGTGACGGGTGCGACCCTGAGCGAGACGTGGATGCCTGCGGCCCGCAGCTGGCTCTCGTACACCTCGGGGGCGGCGTACAGGTCCTTGACCTCGATGAGGTAGTGGTCGCCCTCCTCCTTGATGTTCAGCGCCGAGGCGGGCGCGGCGCCGAGGACGGCCGCGGCCGCCCAGCCCGCCGCGGTGACCGCCGCCGCGATCGGCAGCGCCACCAGCGGCCGCCACCTTCGGAGACGGACCTTCGGCGCGGGCTCGGCGGCGTCCATGATCTGGGTCATCAGCTCCCGCGCGGTGGGCGTGAGGCCGGGGCCGGGGGCCGGGGCCAGGCTCTTGACGACGTCGTCGAGGTCGAGGGTCATGCGCTCTCCTTGGCGAGGCTCACGGCACGCCGGCCGTACGTGCTCAGGTCGATGTCGTCGGCGGCCAGCTCGGCCGCCAGGCGCTTGCGCGCGCGATGCAGGCGCTGGCGGACCGCCATGTGGGAGCAGCCCAGCACTTTGGCGATCTCGGCGGTGCCGAGTCCTTCCCAGCCCACCAGCGACAGCAGCTCCCTGTCGTCGTCCGACAGGCGAGCGAACGCCGCGCGGGCGCCCTCCGGCGCGCGGTCCGCCGCCGGGTCGGCGTACGCGGAGTGCTCCTCGCGCAGCCGTAGCGCGAGGGCCGTCCGGCGGAGCGTGCCCCGGCGGTGGTTGGCCAGCGTCCGCCGGGCCGTGCCGTACAGCCACAGCAGGGCCTCGTCGCCGGGCGGCACGTCCGCCAGCCGCCGCCAGGCCGTGGTGAACGTCTCGGCGATCACGTCGGCGGTGTCTTCAGGGTGGTCGGCCCGCCGCCGGACGAAGCTGGAGACGGCAGCGTAGTGCTCCGTGTAGATCTCCTCGAAGCGCTGCCGCGACTCCGCCACTCCCACGTCGTGGTCCTTCCGATTGAGGAATGTCACATGCGGGTAATGTCCGGCAGTCCCGGCGTGTGACAGCCCCGGATCGTACGCGCGGTCTTCACGGGCGGAAGCGTTCGGCGAGCCCGCCCCGCTCAAGCTGTCCCGGCGCGACGCTCATGTTGCTCCTGGCCACGTCCAGACTCTCGCACAGCCCGGCCACCCCGGCTGGGCCTGGTGATCCAGGGTCATTTACGGCGATACGCTGGGTCATCGTGCCCGTTCTGGTGGCCGCGGGCGTGGCCATGTGGCAGTGGCCGCGCATCCGCCGGCTGCTCCGCGCAAAGGAACGGGTGTGACCTCGCTGCCCCGATAGTCGTCCCTCGGCTTCCAGGTCAACCATCTGGCCAGGCTGCTCGGCAACGGGCAGCGCGACGGGCTGGTCGTCAGGACCGCCGACCCGCAGGACCGGCGGCGCTCCCACTACCGGCTGACCGAGCGGGCCCGCCAGATCCAGGCCGAGCTCACCCGGGGCGCCCGGGAGGCCAACGCCCGCGCCCTGCGGAGGATCGACCGGGAGGAGTTCGACGCGTTCATGCGCACGCTCGACCGCCTGATCGCGAACCTGGAGGAGGGCGATCAGCCCGGCCCGCCCCAGGGATAGGGGAGAAGCCGGGCCCGGACGGGCGCGTGCCGGCGGTCCCGGACGTCGCACCCGTGAGCGCCGTCACATGATCGCGAGTTGGCCCCCGTCGATGACCAGTTCCGTGCCGTGGATGAAGGCGGCGTCGTCGGAGGCCAGGAAGGCGTACCCGGCCGCGACCTCCTCCGGCAGCCCCGCCCGGCCGAGGGGGATGTGGTCGCGCTCGTACGCCGTGACGAAGTCGCCCGCCAGCTCGGCCGAGATCGAGGCGTTGAGCGGGGTCTGGATGTAGCCGGGGCACAGCGCGTTGACGCGGATGCCGTGCTTGCCCAGCTCGACGGCCATCGTCCTGGTGAGCAGCAGAACGCCGCCCTTGGAGGCGTTGTAGTGGGCGTAGTCGGCCTCGCCACCCAGCCCGTTGGTGGAGGACATGTTGAGGATGACCCCGCCCGTGCCCTGCTCCACCAGGTGGCGGGCCACGGCCTGGGCGACGAGGAACATGCCGCGCAGGTTGACCGCGATGATCCTGTCCCAGTGTTCGGGGGTGATGTCGAGGAACGGCTCGCGCCAGGCCGTGCCGGCGTTGTTGACCAGGATGTCGAGGCCGCCCAGCGCCGTGATCGCGCCCTCCGTCAGCCGGGCCACGTCGGCCTGCGCGCTGACGTCGCCGGCGAGCCCGTGCACCTCGCCCAGCGCGGACAGCTCCGCCACCGCGCCGTCCACCTCGGCCCGGTCGAGCCCGCCGAGCACCACCCTGGCGCCTTCCTCCAGGAACCTGCGGGCCGTGGCGGCGCCGATGCCGCTGCTCCCCCCGCTGATCAGCACTCGTTTGCCGGAGAGTCCCCGCATGACGTCCCTTTCCTCAGCGGACCGCGCCGCGGGCCGCGACGCGGAGTTCGGTGGTGACCTGCCCGTTCTCGACACCGTAGGCGAGGTCGAAGAGGTTGACGGCCGAGCAGGCGTGGCTGGGGATGAGCTGCGCCCGCGTGCCGACCGGCAGCTCGCCCTGATGTCCGGGCTCCAGGTGGGCGACCGCGTGTTCCTCGTTGAGGAATTCCATGTGCAGGTACGGCAGGCCCGCGGCCCTGATCCAGTCGGGCGTGCCGCTTCCGTCGGAGGTGAGGCATTTGGTGCCCGCGTCGAAGACGACCCGCTCCGGCGTCGGCCTGGCGATGACGGTGGTCAGCACGCGGGCCGCCGCGGTCTGCTCGGTGGCCACGCCCAGGCGCATCATCGCGGTGTCGTTGAAGATGTAGGTGCCGGGCCGGATCTCGGTCACGCCGGCCACTCCGGCCGCGTGCCGGGCGGTGGGGGTGCAGCCGACGCTGATCTCCCGCAGCTCGATGCCGTCCCGCGCGCACAGCTCGGCGGTCGCGACCAGGTCGGCGCCTTCGCGGCGGGCGGTCTCGGCGAGCTCGGCCGGAGTGCGCGAGTGGTAGGCGTGACCGGCCAGCGTGAGCAGCCCCACGACCTCGACGCCGGGGACGGCGGCGATCTCGGCGACCAGGTCGGCGGTGGGGCGGCCGGGCGGGCGGCCCAGCCGGTGCTGACCGGTGTCCACCTCCACCAGCACCTCCACCGGCGCTCCGCCCAACCGGCCGAGCCCCGCGGCCACCTCGGGCGAGTCGAGGCTGACCCGGATCCTGGCCCGCTCGCGCAGCGCGGCCAGGCGGCGCAGCTTGGGCTCGCCCCAGACGGGAAAGGCCAGCAGGATGTCGTCGACGCCGGCGTCGGCCATCACCTCGGCCTCGCCCAGCTTGGCGCAGGTGATGCCGCCGGCTCCGGCGTCGAGCTGCATCCGCGCCAGCTCGGGCATCTTGTGCGTCTTGATGTGGGGCCGCAGCCTGACGCCGTGCTTGGCGGCGGCCTTGGCCATCTCCATGATGTTGGCCCTGACCGCGTCGAGGTCGATGACGAGCGCCGGAGTGTCGAGTTCGGGGTACATCGATGGACCGCCCCTTCGGAAGAGTTCCCCGAAAATAGCACCGATTCCGAATCGCGCACCAGCGTTCCGACATATGGAATCCAGGTGGACTCTTGACAGTGACCTCGCTTCCTGGTGTTCTGGCACGGATTCGGAATGCCATTCCGCATCGCAGAATGAGGAGCAGGTATGAGACTCGGCGGTGGACGGCCCGGCTGTGGCGGGCGACCGGCCTGCGCGTCCGGCTGCGGTCGGCCGCGCGGCGCGGTGGCCTGCCGATCGGCGGCGCGGCCACGTGCCGCGGCCGTCGAAGAGCCGGGCCGGGTCCTGGGGGCCGCCGTTACGTCGCGCGGGCCGTCACCGGCACGGCGCGTACGGCTTGTCGTACAGCGAGTAGTCCTCGGGCTTCTTGAGGGAGTTGAACTTCAGCGTCTTCGACTTGGCGCAGAAGCTCGCCGGCGAGGTCTCGTACTCCACGTGGAAGACGGGCTTGCCCGCCTTGACGAAGACGTTCAGCTCGGAGCACTCGTCGAACTGGAAGCACTCCTCGTTGACCGCGTAGTCGAAGGACGACACCAGCTCCTCGGCCTGGCTGAGGTCGTTCTTCAGCGCCACCGACAGGCCCTTGCCGTGGGCCAGGGCGGCCAGCGCCCGGTTGTAGACGAGCTGGGTGGCGGGAGTGATGTTCCAGCCGGTGACCGACTTGCCCTCCTCGTGCGCGTTGACCACGTCGAACTCGACCCCGTCGAACCCGGCCTGGACGCACTTGTCGACGCGGGCGGCCATCATCTTCAGCAGGAAGTCGCGCTGGCCCTTGTCGTTGTTGATGTTCGCCCAGCGCTCATTCGGGAACTCCGGGCTGAACGGCTTGCCCAGCAGGGAGTTGCCGTTCTTCTTGTGGAAGTCCACGAACTCCTGGTAGTCGGGCCGGAACTCCTCGATCGAGCCGGCGTCGATGTAGCAGATCGCCTTGGACCCCTTGGCGTGGATGGCCTTGACGGCCGCCGTGTTGAGCGTCTTGTTGTCGCCGGCGACCTCCTCGGCGGCGTACAGGTCGATGTCGAAGACGCTCGGCCGCACGCAGGCGCCGCCGCTCTGGGGAACCCCGCAGATGTCGACGTTGACGCCGCCGGTGGCGGCGAAGGACTTGCTGCCCTGGAGTTGGTACTGCCAGCGGCTGTCCACGGGCGGACGCCAGATCGCCGCCGCCCCTGCCGCCGCCTGGGCCGTCGACGGGGCCGCCTGGGCTGGGGTCGCGAGGCCCGCCATGGAGGCCGGTATCAGGGCCGTGGCCACGGCGCACCGGGCTAAGAGAGTTCGGAGGTCCAACGCATTGCTCCTTCCGTAATACGGAATGCTATTCCGTTCTCAAGAAAACTCGTGGCTGACGAGGTGATCGATCCGATCGTGACGTTGAGAATCCCATAAGAGCAGACACCTCGCCAGCGGTATCCGCCAAACGTGCATTTTCCGAATGATGGAATCCTAGTCTGCATGGTGGATACCTGGTTATACTCACCCGCACGCAGCGGGCTCATGCCCGCCGTGCTCAATGGAGGGAAACAGCCCCATGGCACGCATCGTGTTCATCGGCGCGGGCAGCGTCGAGTTCACCAAGAACGTCCTCTCCGACATCCTGACCTTCCCCGAGCTGGGCGAATCCACCCTGGTCCTGCATGACATCGACGCCGGGCGGCTGGCCACGGCCGAGGCCATGGCGAGCTGGATGGTCGCCGAGCTGGGGCTGGGCGCGAAGGTGGAGGCCCATCTCGACCGGCGGGCCGCCGTGGACGGCGCCGACTACGTGATCAACGAGATCGCGGTCGGCGGGCACGCGGCCACCCGCGTCGACTTCGAGATCCCCCGCCGCTACGGGCTGCGGCAGACGATCGCCGACACCCTCGGCGTGGGCGGTGTCTTCCGCGCGCTGCGGACGATCCCGGTGATGGTCGCCCTGGGCGCGGACCTGGCCGAACTGGCCCCGCACGCGCTGTTGCTCAACTACACCAACCCGATGGCGATGATCCCCCGCGCCGTCTACGAGGGGACCGCGTTCACGAACGTCGTCGGGCTCTGCCACTCCGTGCGCGACACCCAGGCCCGGCTGGCCTCGCTCGTGGAGGTGCCGGAGGAGGAGGTGTCGTTCGTCACCGCCGGGGCCAACCACCAGGCGTTCGTGCTGAAATTCGAGCACAGGGGCAGGGACCTGTACCCGGTGCTCGACGAGGTCATCGCCCGCGACCCGGAGCTGCGGCGCACCGTACGGGTGGAGATGTACCGCCGGTTCGGGCACTTCCCCACCGAGAGCAGCGAGCACGGCTCGGAGTACCTTCCCTGGTTCCTGCACCATGACGACCAGGTGGAGCACTTCCGCATCCCCGTCGAGATCTACCTGCGCTGGTCGGAGGAGAACCTCGACACGTACGAGGAGACCAGGCGGCGGCTGGCCGCAGGCGAGGGCGTAGAGATCGCCCCCGCCGGGGAGCTGGCCTCGGAGGTCATCCACTCCATCGAGACCGGCACCCCCAGGGTCGTGCACGGCAACGTGCGCAACGGCGGCCTGATCTCCAACCTGCCCGACGACGCCTGCGTCGAGGTGCCGTGCCTGGTGGACCGGGCCGGGATGCGCCCGACCCGCATCGGCGCGCTCCCGCCCCAGCTCGCCGCGCTGAACCGGACGTTCCTCAACGTCGGCGAGCTGACCGTGCGCGCGGCGCTGGAGGGCCGCCGCGACCACGTCTACCACGCCGTCATGCTCGACCCGAACGCCTCGGCCACGCTGACGCTCCAGCAGATCCACGATCTCGTGGACGACATGATCGCCGCCCACGGCGACCTGCTGCCCGAGGGCGTCCGATGAGGCGCGCGCCGATCGCCGCCCTGCTCCTCGCCGTGCTCGTCACCGGGCTCGTCACCGGCTGTTCGGGCGGCGGCGGTCAGGAGCGGGCGGCCGGCGGCCCGGTGGAGATCACGATCTGGCACGGCCAGGAGGACACCTCCGCCAAGTCGATCGAGAAGCTGGTCGCGCGGTTCAACCAGAGCCACCCCGATATCAAGGTGAACACCGAGTCCGGCGGCGCCACCGCCGACGGGATGCTGCCCAAGCTCACCGCGGCGCTCGCCTCCGACGCCTATCCCGACATCGCCTACCTGTACGGCTCCTGGACCCCCAACATCGCCAGGAACCCCAAGACGGCCGATCTCACCGAGTTCACCAAGGACCCGGCGATCAAGTGGCAGGACTTCTGGGCCAACGAGCGGGAGTCCGTCACGGTCAACGGCAAGGTCATCGCCTTCCCCGCCGTGGTCGACAACATGGTCGTCCTCTACAACAAGAAACTGCTGGCCAAGGCCGGCGTCGAGGCGCCGGGCCCGGACTGGACCTGGGACGACTTCCGCGTCAAGGCCAAGCAGGTCACCAGCGCCAAGGACGGCGTCTTCGGCGCCACCTGGCCGATCAGCGGCGGCGAGGAGGCGGTCTGGGGACTGTGGCCGATGCTCTGGCAGGCCGGCGGCGACATCCTCACGCCCGACCACAAGAAGGCCGCCTTCAACTCCGCCGCCGGACAGCAGGCGCTCGGCAGGCTGCGTGACATGGCCGTGGTCGACAAATCGGTCTACCTTGACTCCAGCCCGGCGGAGAAGGGCCAGAAGCTGTTCGAGTCGGGGCGGCTCGGCATGTTCCTGTCCGGTCCCTGGGTGCTGCCCGACCTGCAGGCGGCCAAGATCGACTACGGCGTCGCCCAGCTGCCCGGCACCGACGGCAACCACGAGACGATCTCGGGGCCGGACAACTGGATGGTGTTCGAGCACGACGAGGGCCGGGTCAAGGCCGCGGCCACGTTCCTGGCCTGGTTGACGGCGGCCGAGCAGCAGCTGGAGTGGATGAGCGACACCGGCTCGCTGCCGATCCGCGAGTCGATCACCAAGTTGCCCGGCTATAAGGACTATGTCGCGAAATATCCGGGCATTGAGGTGATCTCGGCGAACCTGGCCAACGCCAAACGGGTCCGCCCGCCGACCACCCGCTACCCCCGGGTGTCCGCCTTCGTGGCCGAGGCCATCGCCCAGGCGCTGCTCGGCAGGAGCGACGCGAAGACCGCCCTGGACCAGGCGGCCGGCAAGGCCGACGCCGCGCTGGCCGTACCGGGATCATGAGCAGCACCGCGCTCGGCGCCGCCCGCACCGGGCACCGGCAGCCCCGCGACCGCCGCAGGCTCGGCGACAACGTCGCCGGCTGGTCGTTCGCGGGGCCCGCGTCGCTGGTCATCCTGGGGTTCTCGCTCGTGCCCATGGCCTGGGCGCTGGCGTTGTCGTTCACCGACTCCGACCTGATGACACCGGGCACGAACGTCGGGCTGGCCAACTACCGGGCGCTGCTCGACGACGCCGTGTTCCTCCAGGCGGTGGCCAACACCGGGCTCCTGCTGGTGCTCTACATCCCGGCCTCTCTGATCACCGGGCTGGTCGTGGCCGTGCTGCTGAACAGGAAGGTGCGCGGGATCGGGTTCTACCGGACCTGCTTCCTGGTGCCGTACATCGTCTCGGCCACCGCCACCGGGCTGCTCATGGGCTACATCTTCGACCGCGACTTCGGGCTGATGAACGGGCTGTTCGTCAAGCTCGGGCTGCCGGTGCAGGGGCTTCTGAGCGACCCGTCGCAGGCCATGCTGGTGCTCACCGCGATCTTCTTCTGGACGCGGTTCGGATTCGCCGTGGTCATCTACCTGGCGGCCATCCAGGAGATCAGCAAGGAGGTGCTGGAGGCCGCCGCGATCGACGGAGCGAGCTCGTGGGCCACTTTCCGGCACGTCATCGTGCCGTCGGTGCGGCCGATGACGATCTTCCTGACGGTCTGGGGCGTGATCGACGCGCTGCAGTTCTTCGACCTGGTCATGACCACCACCAAGGGCGGCCCGGCCAACGCGACCGTGACCATCGTCTACTACGTCTGGCAGCTCGCCTTCACCTTCAACACCGCCGGGTACGGCGCGGCCGTGGCGTACGTGCTGTTCGCCGGCACCCTGGTGCTGATCGTCACGGGCCTGCTGATCTCGCGGCGGAGGGGAGCCACCGGATGAGACCGCCCAGCAAGTGGCACCTGGTGCTGGTGCCGATGTCGGCGGTGGTCGTGCTGCCGTTCGTCTGGCTGCTGCTCAGCTCGGTCATGACCCAGGCCGAGCTCAACCGGTTCCCGCCGGCCATCTGGCCCGAGGCCGTGGACCTGGGCGGCTACCGCACGGTCATCGAGCGCTCGAACTTCCCGCGCTGGTTCCTCAACAGCGTGATCGTCTCGGGCGTCATCGTGGCGGCCCAGCTCGTCCTGTGCAGCATGGCCGGGTACGCCTTCGCCAGGATCAGGTTCGCCGGCTCCAAGACGGTGCTGGTCCTGGTCATCGCCACCGCGCTGATCCCGTTCCAGCTCACGGTCATCCCGACGTTCCTGATCTTCAGCGAGGCCGGGCTGACCGACACCCTCGGCGCGCTGATCGTGCCGTCGCTGGCCTCCGCCGTGGGCATCTACCTGATGACCTCCTTCTTCCAGTCGTTCCCCAAGGAGCTGGAGGAGGCCGCGCGGATCGACGGCTGCTCGCGCTTCGGCGTGTTCTTCCGGGTCGTGCTGCCGGTGGCCAGGCCGGCGATGGCGGCGCTGGCCGTCATCACGTTCATCACGGCCTGGAACGATCTGTTCTGGCCGCTGGTGGCGATCAACTCCGAGGCCAACTTCACGGTGCAGGCGGGGCTGACGACCTTCCAGGGCCAGCACCGGGCCGACTGGCCGGCGATCATGGCGGGCACGGTGCTGACCACCCTGCCGGTGCTGGCCGTGTTCCTGTTCGGCCAGCGCCGTTTCGTCCAGGCGCTGACCGGGGCGGTCAAGGGCTGAGGTCGCGGTACGGATTGGCGGGGAGCCCGGTGCCGGAGGTACGGCAGCGCCACAGCTCCCCGCCCGTCCTGCCGTCCCACGCGGTGGTCACGTAGAGCACGTCGAGGTCAGGGCCGCCGAAGGCGCAACTCGTCACATTGGTGGCCGGCACCTCCACGGTCAGGTCGTGGCCGCCGTCGGGCCGCAGCCGCACGACCGCGCCGCCGCCCCACAACGCGACCCACACGTGCCCTGCGGAGTCCACGGTGAGCCCGTCGGGCTGCGGCAGCTCGGCGAACGTCCGGCGATCGGCCATCCCCCCGGTCGCCGGGTCGTAGTCGAACACGTCCACCCGGTTCGCCGGCGTGTCCACGTAATAGAGCAGCCGCTCGTCGGGGCTCCAGCCGATGCCGTTCGAGATCGTCACCCCCTCGACGACGCGTTCGCATCCGCGATCGGGGTCCAGCCGGTACAGGTTGCCCGCTCCCGGGGTGTCGTCCTCGGCCTTCGTCCCGGCGAAGAACCGCCCGGCGCGGTCGCACGCGCCGTCGTTCATCCGGTTGCCCGGCCGTTCGGCGGCCGTCACCGCCGCCACCACCTCGAGCTTCCCCCCGTCCAGTACGGCGAAGCCGTCGCTGACCGCCAGGGCCAGCCCGCCGGGGACCCGTGGCACCGCCACGCCCACCGGCCGGCCCACGTCGATCGTCTCCTGCTCGTCGCCGGCCGGATCGAGCCGGTGCACCAGCCCCGCCGGGATGTCCACCCACAACAGCGTCCCCGTGTCCGCGTCCCACCGCGGCCCCTCGCCCAGCCGGGCCCTCGGGACCGGCACCGCCTCCAGCCTCATCTTCACTCCTTGTCCGTATGGCGGAATGTCATTCCGCGATCCTCCTGCAACAGAGCGCCGCGTCACGCGCTCGTCAGACCTGCTCGGCGACCGCCTGCCGCAGCTTGTGGCCGATCTCCTCCATCCTGGCCGGCGACATGCGGTCCTTGAGCGCCGTCACGCTCACCGCCGCGACCGGCGCGGTCCTGCCCAGGAAGACGGGAACCGCCACGCAGCGCACGCCCGGCTCGTTCTCCTCCAGGTCGAGCGCGTAGCCGCGGCGGCGCACCTGGTCGAGGTGGGTGGCCAGCTTGGCGGGGTTGGTCACGGTGTTGCGGGTCCTGCTCGCCAGCGGGCCGTACTGCGCGGCCCACGCCTTGAGGGCCTCGTCCGTCGGGTACGTCCAGGCCAGCAGCGCCTTGCCGACGCCCGTGCAGTGGGCGGCGTTACGGCCGCCCACCACGGACGTCATCGTGATCGTGCGCACCGCCTCCACCTTGTCCAGGTAGACGACCTCGCCGCCGTCCAGCATGGCCATGTGCACCGTCTCGGCGAACTCCTCGCTCAACCGCAGGAGCAGCGGCCGCACCAGGCTGCGCAGGTCCATCGTCTCGTAGAACCTGAAGGCCGTGGCCAGCATCTCGGTGCCGAGGAAGTACGGCCCGCTCGGCTCCGGCTGCGCGGCGAACCCCCTGTGCTTCAGCGCGCCCAGCAGCCGGTGCAACGAGCTCTTCGGCAGGCCGAGCCTGGTGGCGAGCTCGTCGAGCGTAACGCCTCTGCTGTGTTTGCCGATCTCCTGCAAGATCAGCAGCGCACGATCGACGCTGCCCACCGGGGACTGCCCGTCGGCCACGGTCCTCGCCTCCCTGTTCCGCTTTATGGAAGGCTAGCGCGTATCGCGGAACCACTCCAATGACCACGAGCGGGGGCGAGCGCCCGATCGCGAGCGGGGCGGCGAGCGCCTGGGCCCGAGCGGGGCGGCGAACGGCCTGAGCACGGGCGGGCGGTGAGCGCCTGACCGCGAGCGGGGCGGCGGACGCCTGGTCGGGGGCCGGGCACTCGCCGGCGGGACGGCGATCACCGCATCGACGGTTCGCGCCGTACGGCCCTGGTCCGGGTCAGCGGCAACGTGGCGGCCATGAGGGCGGCGACCAGCGCGAACCCCATCGGGTAGCCCGTGTGCCCGAGCACCAGCCCGAACCCCATCGCCCCCACCCCCATCCCCGCGTCGTAGGCCAGGTTCCACAGGGCGCTGACGCCCGACGCCTCGCCCCGCTCGAACATCACCGCCAGCGTCGCGTTCTGCAGCACCCCGAACCCCGCCCCGAACAGCGCCATCCCCGCCACGACCGGCACGGCGTCCCCGGTCCCGATCTGCAGGGCGATGCCGGCGGCGGCGGCCAGCACACCGGGTGCGAGGAGGCGGCCCGAGCCGTGCCGGTCGCCGTACCTGCCCGCCAGCCAGCGCGCCACCGGCGTCGCCAGCGACTGGGCGAGCAGTGCGGCGGAGGCCAGCTCGGGCGATCCCGCGAGCGGCAGGAACGTCACCATGACGCCGGTCGCGACCGTCACCCCCGTGAACACCAGCGCCGGCCCCGCCAGCCCCCGCCCACCCAGGTGACGCGCTCCGACCGGTGCGGGCCTGGTGGACGGAAGCCCGGCCACGGCGGCCAGTCCGGCCAGGGACACCACCCCCGCCGCGACGAAGACGGCCGTGAACCCGGCCGCGCCGCCGGCCCACAAGCCGACCGGGAGGCCCAGGATCGACGGGACGCCGACGGCCACCCCGTACAGGCCCAGGCCCTCGCCGCGGCGCTCGGCGGGCACCAGCTCGGCGGTGAGCGCCGTGCCCGCCACGACGAGGATGCCCAGTCCGGCTCCGCGCAGCAGGGCGACCGGGAGGACCAGGGGCAGCGCGGGGGACAGGGGCAGCAGCAGGGCGGGCAGGCCGAGCAGCACGAGCCCGAGCCCCGTCGCGGCGCGGTAGCCGATCCTGGAGAGCAGCCACGGGACCGCGAGCTCGGCCAGGACCGTGGCGAGCATCATGGCGCCCGTGGCCGCGCCGGCGCCGATCTCGCCCGCGCCGCCCGTCGCCGCGTACAGGGGGACGGTGGCGTAGAGGAGGTAGAAGCCGAGGAGTCCGGCCGCGGAGGCGGCCATCATCAGGTTCATCGAGCGCGACATCATGATCCCGACGCTGCCGGAGCGACGTATCCGGCACATCGGGCATCATGCTTAGCCGCCTCTTCATAATGGGTGGGTGTTCGTCGGACGTGAGGCCGAGCTGGGGCGGCTGGCCGCCGCCTGGGGCCGCACGCCCGCCGCCGTGCTGGTCGTCGGAGAGGCGGGATCGGCAAGTCGCGGCTGGTGCGCGAGTTCACCGGTGGGCTCGACGCGATGGTGGCGGAGGGCGGGGCCGATCCGGGCGGGACGGCGTACGCGCCCTTCGTGCCGGTGCTGCGCCGCCTGGTCAGGGAGCACGGGGCGGACCTGGTGCCGGGCGGCGGCCGACGGGGCCTCGCGCACCTGCTGCCCGAGCTGGGCCCCGAAACGGGCCCCGAAACGGGCCCCGAAACGGGCCCCGAAACGGGCCCCGAAACGGGCGCTGAAACGGGCCCCGAGCTGGGGCGGGCGCGGCTCTTCGAGGAGGTGCTCCTCCTGGTCGAACGCGCCGCCGCCCGGCGCCCCCTCGCGCTCGTCCTTGAGGATCTGCACTGGGCCGACCAGGCCACCCGTGATCTGCTGATGTTCCTGCTGCGCAACGCGATGCGCCCTGGCGTGCTGTTCGTCGTCACGTCGCGGGAGCCGCTGCGGCTGCCGGGCGCCGAGGTGCTCAAGGTGCCGCCGCTGGGACGGGCGGAGGTGGCCCGCATGCTCGGCCACGCAGACGGCTCGCCCGGCCACGCCGACGGTCGTCGTGGAGCGTGGACCGGCCTCGGGCGGGCCGGCCTGCCGCTCCACGGGGCCGAGCGGGGCGGGGAGCTGGACCTGATCATGGCGCGCAGCGAGGGCAACCCGCTGTTCGTCGAGGCGCTGGCCGACGCGGGAGCCGGCGCCACCACCCCCGCCACGCTGCGCGAACTGCTGCTCGCCGGGGCGGAACGGCTCGGCCGGCAAAGCCTGGAGGTGCTGCGGATCGCCGCCGTGGCGGGCCGCAGCACGCCGCACGACGTCCTGCGGGCGGTGGCCGGGCTGGACGACGACCTGGCGCTGGACGAGGCGCTGCGACCGGTCGTACGGGCGCGGCTGCTGCTCGTGGACGGCGATGCGTACGTGTTCAGGCACGCGCTGATCCGCGACGCCGTCTACGACGACCTGCTGCCGGGAGAGCGGCGACGCCTGCACGCCCGCTGCGCGCGGGCCCAGCCCGAACGGGCCGCCGACCATTGGTACGCGGCGGGGGAGCGCCGCCTGGCCTTCGAGTCCGCCTGGCAGGCCCGCCGCTGGGACCGCGTGCTCGAACTCTGGGACGACGACGCCGGGGCGGCCGGCGGGGATCGCGCCTGGGTGCTGGAGATGGCCGCGCGTGACGCCCTGTGCGCGGGTGAGGCCGAGCGGGCCGAGGAACTGGCCACCCGGGCCCTCGACGAGGTGGCCGACCCGCTGCGGGCCGCGCACCTCCTGGAGCTCCGCGTGGCCATCCGCGACCTGCTCGGTGAGGAGGGCCTGGACGACCTGCGCGAGGCCGTACGCCTGGCGCCGAGACAGGCCAGGCTGATCGGCGCGCTCGCCACCACCCTGGCCTGGAACGGCCAGGACGCCGAGGCGCGCGCCCTCGCCGAGGAGGCGCGGGCGCTGGGCGACGCCAGGTCCCTGGTCACCCTGGCCGCCCTCACGGCCCTGGACGGCGACCTGGAGGCGGCGTCGGGTCTGTACGCCGAGGCCAGGAGGCGCGCGCCGGACGACGACACGCTGCTCGTCTCGTACGCCAGCCAGGCCGACGTCCTGGAGGCGGCCGGCGAGCACGCCAGGGCGGAGTCGGTCGCCCGCGAGGGCGTCGCCAGGGCGAGACGCCTGGGCCTGACCCGCTCCCGCGGCGCTCACCTGGCCGCCAACCTCGCTGAACCGCTCGCCTCCCTCGGCAGGTGGGAGGAGGCCCGCGAGGTCGTGCGATCGGCGCTGGCGCTCGACCCGCCGCCGATCCACCGCGCCTGGGTGCTCATGGTCCTGGGCACGGTGGCCGTGTGGGAGGGCTCCTTCGAGGAGGCGGAGGACGTCGTCCGCCTGGCCAGGCCGCTGATGCGCGGCCGGTCGCGCGGTTACGACTCCTGCCTGGAGCCCGACCTGCTGGAATGCCGTCTCGCCGTGGCCGGCGACGACCCCGGCCGCGCCGCGCGGGTGGTCGACCACGTGCTGAACGAGCACGACCTCACGCTGAGCCGCCGCTACGCCTGGCCGCTGCTGGCCCTGGCGGCCCGCATCGGACGCGTGCGCGAGGCCCCGGACGGCCTCGCGACGACGGGACGGGTGCAGCAGGCCTACCGGGCCACGTTCGAGGCCGAGTGCGGAGGATCCTGGGAGGCGGCGGTGGCCCGCTGGCGGTCGGTCGGCCAGCCGTACGCGCTGGCGCAGGCCCTGGTCGGAGCGGCCGAGCAGGACCCCGCGAACGCCCGCGAGCCGTTGCGTGAGGCGGCGGCCACGGCCGCGGGCCTGGGCGCGCGGGCGCTGCGGCGGCAGGTGGCGCAGACCGCCGCGACGCTGCGGGTCAGCCTCACCGCGGAACCCGTTCTCTCGCCCCGCGAGCTGGAGGTGCTCAAGCTGGTCGCCGAGGGGCTGAGCAACCGGCAGATCGCCGGGCGGCTGTTCATCTCGGCCAGGACCGCGGGCGTGCACGTCTCGAACATCCTCGCCAAACTGGGCGCCGCCTCCCGCGTGGAGGCCGCCACGACGGCCCGCCGCGACAGCCTGATCTGACACGGGCCCAGGGAGACGGCCACCCCGCGTTCAGCCTCCTGCGCGGGCGCGCAGGACGAGCAGCCCGCCGATCCCCGGGACGAACGCCCGCCCCCGGGCGGTGGGCCGGACCGTCCAGGTGGCCGCGATCACGGCGAGATAGGCGGTGCCGTGCAGCGGGCCGCAGAAGGTCGTGATCGCCTTGGCGTGCACGGTGAGGAGGTTGCCGAACAGGACGACGAGGGAGGCGGCCTCGACGGCGGCCGCGACTCGCAGCAGGCGCATGGCGGGTCAGTCTCCCGCGCCGGGCCGGACGATCATCAGGACCACGACGACCGCCCAGGCCAGGTTGTAGAAACCGGCCAGCATGGACAGCGTGCGCAGCCGCCGCTCGTCGCCGGGCTCGTCGAGCGCGGCGCGCTGGCGCGGGTGGATCTGGGTGGCCAGCAGGGCGCCCGCGACGGCGGTGAGGATCATGGAGATGATGATCCAGATCTCGCCCATCCGGCCCTGCACGCTCGCCAGGACGATCCCGGCGAAGGGAACCACGAGCCCGAAGGCGGCGTAGCCGCCGGTGATGCGGTGCAGCGCGACCGCCACACCCCGGTTGCGCTCGCCCGGATCCGCCGGATCGCCGGGCCCGGCGGCGGCGACCGGCGCGTAGCGGGGGAACAGGCTCGTCGCCACGGCCGAGCCGCCCACGAACACGATGCCGGCCAGGACGTGCACCGACAGCAGGACATGCTCCAACATTCCTCAGACCTCCAACCTTCAGGGTGGCTGAAGCTTAGCGCAGGCTTCAGTCGCCCTGAAGGTTGGGTGATCCGCTTTGACTATCAGCGATTGCGGTGAGGGGGAAGTGCGGGCCCGCGGAGGGGGTCAACTTTCACTTTTCGGAACGATAGTCTAACGTTCGGAACATGTCCGAGATGGCCGCCGAGTCGAAGCTCGTCGGATCCGACCGTGTGCTGGCGGTTCTGGCCGAGCTGGCCCGCCACCCCGACGGGATCGGCCTGGAGGAGATGGCCCGCGCGGTGGCCAGCCCCAAGCCGACGGTGCACCGTGCCCTGGCGTCGCTGCGCCGCGCCGGCTTCGCGGCCCAGCACGGCCACGGGCGGTACGTGCTCGGCGACGAGTTCCTGCGGATGGCGTTCGCCCACCACGAGGCCCGGCCCGACCATGTTCGGGTCACGCCGATCCTCCAGGCCCTGTGCGACCGCTACGGCGAGACCGTGCACTACGCGGTGCTGGACGGGGCCTCGGTCGTCTACCGGTCGAAGCTCGACCCGCCCGACGGCGCCGTTCGGCTGACCTCCGTCGTCGGCGGCCGGAACCCCGCACACTGTACCGCCGTCGGAAAGGTGCTGCTCGCCGACGCCCTGCGTACCGAGGACGCGGTCCGCCGGTGGGTGGGGGACCGGCGGCTGGAGCTGCCGACCAAGCGCTCGATCGGCACGGTGGAGCAGCTGCACGGCGAGCTCACGCGCATCCGCGAGCTGGGCTACGCCGTCGACGACCAGGAGAACGAGCCGGGCGTCAACTGCGTGGCGGTCCCGGCCTACCTGACCTCGCCCACCGTGCCCAGCGGCGCCGTCAGCGTCAGCGGCCTGGCCTACCGGACGCCGCTGAAGACGCTCGTCGACGACCTGCCCGCCATCCGCGGCATCGTCGCCGGGCGGGAGAGCCCATGAACCGCACCGCCGCCCGTACCTTCCCGATCCGAACACGGAGAACGCGTTGTACCTGATGCGCATCGGCGCGCCCGGCGCCGAGAAGCCCGTCGTCCGCCTGGACGACGGCCACTACGTCGACGTCAGCGACCTCACCCCCGACTTCGACGAGAAGTTCTTCGGCTCCGGGGGCATCGCCCTGCTCGCCGAGCCCGTCGCCGACCGCATCGCCCGCGGCCAGGTGCACCCGTTCGCGGGCGAACGCGTCGGCGCGCCGATCGCCCGCCCGCACCAGATCCTGTGCATCGGCCTCAACTACAGCGACCACGCCGCCGAGACCGGCCAGGCCGTCCCCGCCGAGCCGATCCTGTTCACCAAGTCGCCCAACACCCTCATCGGCCCCTACGACGAGGTGCGCATCCCGCGCGGCTCCACCAAGCCCGACTGGGAGGTCGAGCTCGGCATCGTCATCGGCAGGCGCACCTCCTACCTCGACTCGGTCGAGGAGGCCGAGGGCGCCATCGCCGGCTACTGCGTGGTCAACGACGTCAGCGAGCGCGCCTTCCAGATGGAACGCGGCGGCCAGTGGAGCAAGGGCAAGTCCGCCGAGACCTTCAACCCGGCCGGCCCCTGGCTGGTCACCGGCGACGAGATCCCCGACGTCACGAACCTGGGCATGTGGCTCGACGTCAACGGCGTGCGCCGCCAGACCGGCTCCACCAAGACGATGATCTTCAACCCGTACTTCATCGTGCACCACCTGAGCCAGTTCATGGTGCTGGAGCCGGGCGACCTGATCAACACCGGCACCCCGCCCGGCGTCGGCATGGGCTTCAAGCCGCCCATCTGGCTGCAGCCCGGCGACATCATCGAGCTGGGCATCGACCGCCTGGGCGCGCAGCGCCAGCACGTCCTGGGCCCGCGATAAAAGGATCGACATGAGCGTCACCCGTTCCGAGAAGCCGCGGCGGCCGGCCGCACCGGACCCCGCCGTCCTGGCGGCGGTGGAGGCCGCCGTGCCCGGGATCACCCGTACGCGGGCCACCGACCGGCTCGGCATGGCCCACGACGCCTCCCACTACCTGCTCACCCCGCAGGCGGTCCTGGTGCCGGAGAGCGCCGAGCAGGTGGCGGCGCTCATGCGGACCGGGCTGCCGCTGACGTTCCGCTCGGGCGGCACCAGCCTGAGCGGGCAGGGCGTGAGCGAGCACCTGCTGGTCGACACCCGGCGGCACTTCCGCGGCATCGAGGTGCTCGACGGCGGCGCCCGGGTCCGCGTGCAGCCGGGCGCCGTGCTGCGCCAGGTCAACGCCCGGCTGGCGGCCCACGGGCGCAAGCTCGGCCCCGACCCGGCCAGCGAGTCGGCGTGCACGATCGGCGGGGTCGTCGCCAACAACTCCAGCGGCATGACCTGCGGCACCCACGCCAACACGTACCAGACCCTGGACTCGCTGGTCCTCGTGCTGCCCAGCGGCACCGTCGTCGACACCGCCGCCCCCGACGCCGACGCGCGGCTGCGCGCCCTGGAGCCCGAGCTGGCGCGGGGCCTGGAGCGGCTGCGCGACCGGGTCCGCGGCAACCCCGAGTCGGTGCGCCGCGTCACCGCCCAGTTCTCCCTGAAGAACACCATGGGGTACGGGCTCAACAGCTTCCTCGACCACGACACGCCCGCGCAGATCCTCGCCCACCTCGCGGTAGGCAGCGAGGGGACCCTGGGCTTCGTCGCGCAGGCGGTCCTGCGCACGGTCCCGGCGCACCGCCTGGCCGCGACCGGGCTGCTCGTCTTCCCCACGCTGCGCCGGGCGATGGCGGCGATGCCGCAGATCGTCGCCGCCGGTCCCGCCGCCGTCGAACTGCTGGACGCCGAGTCCCTGCGGGTGGCCCAGCAGGACCCGCGGGCCGACGACGTCCTGCGCACGCTGACCGTGCGCGACCACGCCGCGCTCCTGGTGGAGTGGCAGGAGCCGGACCCCGAACAGCTCGCCGGGCACGAGCGCGCGGCCGAGCACCTGTTCGCCACGCTCGACCTGGCTGCCCCGGCGCGGCTGAGCAGGGACGCGGCCGGCCGGGCCGCGCTCTGGCACATCCGCAAGGGCCTGTACGCCACCGTCGCCGGCGCCCGCCCCAGCGGCACCACCGCGCTCCTGGAGGACGTCGCCGTCCCGGTGCCCGTCCTGGCCGACCTCTGCGACGACCTGGCCGCCCTGTTCGCCAAGCACCGCTACGAGCGCAGCGTCATCTTCGGCCACGCCAAGGACGGCAACCTGCACTTCATGCTCAACGAGCGCTTCGACACCGGCCTGGAGCGCTACGCCGACTTCACCGAGGACATGGTCGCCGCCGTCCTCGACCGGGGCGGCACGCTCAAGGCCGAGCACGGCACCGGCCGCGTCATGGCCCCCTTCGTCCGCCGCCAGTACGGCGACGAGCTGTTCGAGGTGATGCGCGAGGTCAAGCGGCTGTGCGACCCCGGCGACACGCTCAACCCCGGCGTCGTCCTCACCGACGACCCGCACGCGCACCTGCGCGACCTCAAGTCCGTCGTCACCGTCGAGCCCGAGGTCGACCGGTGCGTGGAGTGCGGCTACTGCGAGCCCGTCTGCCCCAGCCGCGACCTCACCACCACGCCGCGCCAGCGCATCGTGCTGCGCCGCGAGCTGGCCGCCGCCCAGGCGGCCGGCGACCACGAGCTCGCGAGACGGCTGGAGGAGGAGTACGGCTACGACGCCGTGGACACCTGCGCCGTGGACGGCATGTGCGCCACCGCCTGCCCCGTGCTGATCAACACGGGGGACCTGACGAAACGCCTGCGCGAGGAGCGCCACGGACGCCTGGCCCGCGCGGGCTGGAAGTCCGCCGCCAAGCACTGGAACGGCGTGACCCGCGCCCTGGACCTGGCCCTCGACGCCGCCGCCGCGGCGCCGGCCCCGCTCGCGGAGGGCGCCGCCAAGGCCGCCCGCGCCGTGGCGGGCCCGGACGCCGTCCCGCAATGGAGCCGCGACCTGCCGGGCGGCGGCAAGCCCCGCCGCCCGGCCCCGGTCGAGGACGCCGACGCCGTCTTCGTCCCGTCCTGCCTGAACACCCTGTTCGCCCCGGCCGAGGGCGGCCCCGGCGCGATGGCCGCGCTCCTGAGCCTGGCCGAACGGGCGGGCGTGCGGCTGCGCGTCCCCGACGGGATCGGGAGCCTGTGCTGCGGCACGCCCTGGTCGTCGAAGGGCCTCACCGACGGCTACGAGGTGATGGGCCGCCGGGTGCGCGACGCGCTGGCGGCGGCCACGGACGGCGGCCGGATCCCGGTCGTCAGCGACGCCGCCTCCTGCACCGAGGGCTTCGAACGCCTCACCGCCGCGGCCTCGCCCGCCGTCCGGGTGCTCGACGCGGTCGCCTTCACCGCCGAGCACCTCCTGCCGCGCCTGCCCGCCGCCCGCCGCCTGCCCTCGCTGGCCCTGCACCCGACCTGCTCCTCGACCCGGCTCGGCCTCGACGCCGCCATCACCCGCGTCGCCGAGACGGTCGCCGAACGGGTCGTCGTGCCGGACGGCTGGCAGTGCTGCGCCTTCGCCGGCGACCGCGGCCTGCTCCACCCCGAGCTGACGGCCTCCGCCACCCGCGCGGAGGCCGCCGCCGTCGCCCGGGAGGACTTCGCCGCCCACGCCTCGGTCAACCGCACCTGCGAGCTCGGCCTGACCCGCGCCACCGGCAGGCCGTACCACCACCTCCTGGAGCTCCTGGACCAGGTCACTACCGCGTGACGGCCGCGCCCGTGACCGAGGAGGCCCAGTACAGGGCCCGCGCCACCTGCGGGAACAGCCCCTTGGGGTGGTTGCGGAACATCGGCTCCGTGCCGAACAGCACCACGGCCGCGCCCCGCTCGTCCCTGCCGCTGACCACGGCCGGGTGACCCCTGGCGGCGTCCTGGCCGCCGGTGCCGTCGGCGTTGGGCCGCCAGTGGCCGGAGACCAGCGGGCCCTCGGCCGCGTACGACTGCTCGACCGTGACCTCCGGCCCGAGGCCGGTGAACCAGCGCGGCGAGTACACGAACGAGTGGTCCGGCGATCCGCCGCCCACCTGGCCGCCCACCTGGCCGCCCACCTGGCCGCCCGTGGACAGCACGCGTACCACGCCGTTGGCGTCGCCGCGGCCCGCGACGGCGGTCGCGGTGAGCAGCCCGGCGGCGGCGTTGAAGGCCGCTCCGGTGCCGCCGCGCGTGATCACGCCCCCGGTGGCCAGGAACGCGTCGAGCGCCGCCCTGGCCGCCGGGTTGAGCGCGGCGTAGCTCAGCCCGCTGGAGACGAACAGCACGTCGGTCCCGCTCCAGTCGTAGCCCGCGTTGAGGACCGCCGTGGAGACGGGGGTGACGGCGAAGCCCAGCTCGCGCAGCGTGAACAGCTCGTCCGCCGAGGTCGCGGCGGCGATCCTGACCGGCGAGAGCGGCGCGCCCGCCGCCGTGCCCGCCGCTGTGAAGGCGACGCCGTAGCGGTCGGCGACCGCGCGGGCGGCCGGCCTGGCCGACGCGGGCACGATGGCCGCGCCGTCCGCCCAGGTCACCGCCGTGCCCTGGGCCAGCAGGTCGTTCAGAGCGAGGACGTCCTTGGCGTCGGCCACCTTGAGCGCGAGCGCCCCGGCCGTACGCGGCACGGACCCGGTCGGCGCGGCGGCCTTGACCGGGTCGGCCTGCACGCGCAGGGACGAGACGCCGTCCACGCCGGCGCCCCAGAGCAGGCCGTGGCTCCAGCCGGAGATGTCGTACATGGCGTCCACCCTGGGCGAGATGTCCGCGCCCGCCTCCAGCATGACGTTGGCCAGCCCGCGCTTCGGCTGGCGCATGTCCACCACGTACGAACCGGCCGGATACGTCCTGCCGTCCGCCCGGAACGCGTGCCTGGCCCGCTCGACCCGCACGTCGTTCGCGATCAGGTGGTCCACCAGGCGCGCGGCCGCCGCCTCCGAGCGCCGGCCGGTGATGACGTACGCCCGGGGGAAGGTGGTGTTGTAGACGTCCTCCGGCCCGAACCCGGGCACGATGCCGAGCGGCACGGCCCTGGACGGCTCCCCGGCCGAGCCCCGCCGGAACACCTCGATCTGGTCGGCGATCAGCCGGTCGTGCCGGTCACGCACGAAGGCGTACGTGGCCCGGATGGCGGCGGCGGCCACGTCGGTGTTGATCGCGGAGCGGCGGCGCAGCTCCTCGACCGGCAGCTGGGTGTAGTCGGAGCCGTTGACCCGCAGCGGGATCTCGACGGTGTGCGCGGCCACCGCCCCGTGGAAGGGCGCGTACTGCGGGGTGAAGATCGGCGGCCAGTCGTCCCAGCCCTCGTCGGAGTCGCGGAACGGGATCTGCGCCGGGTACACGCCGTCCTTCTCGGGGGTGTACCCCAGCCCGTTCACCGCGCTCTCCATGCCGAGCCCGTTGGCGTAGGTGTTCTGGATGAACAGGTCGTACTCGTAGTTCGCGCCGTGCGGCGGCGTGGTCGGCTCGATGAGCGTGCCGTTGACGTAGCCGTGCAGGTCGATCATGGTGACCGGCTGGGCGTCGATCATGATCTGGCGCATCGCCCGCGCCTCGGGCTGGGAGACGGTGACGAAGTCGCGGTTCAGGTCGAAGCCGGCGCCGTTCTGGCGCGCGCCGTTGACGCGGCCGTCGGGGTTGGCGGTGATGTTGAAGTACAGGCGGGTACGCGCCAGCAGGGCGGCGATCCCGGGGTCCTTGCTGGTGGCCAGCTCCTCGATGACGCGCAGGGCGGCGTCGGTGCCCTCCCACTCGTTGCCGTGGATGTTGGCGTTGACGAAGACGGGCGCCTTGTACCTCTTGACCAGCTTCCGGTCGCGGGCGGCGGCGGCCGGGTCGTTCTCGATGCGCTCGCGGATGCGCTCCTGCTCGCGGGCCTCGGCGGCGCTCTCCGGCGCGGTGACGGTCACGAGGTAGAGGTCGCGGCCTCCGTACGAGCGGCCGATCACCTGGGCGCTGACCCGGTCGCCGCGCTGCTGGAGGTCGTTCAGCCGGGGTGCGATGCCGTGGTGGGGCACCAGGCCGAGCTTGATCGAGGCGTCGGCCGGGTTCGCGGGCGGCACCGGCAGCCGGGTCCGGCGCGGGTAGCCCCGGTCGTGCGACAGGGTGCCGGGCTGCTCGGTCTGGGCGGCCTTCAGCGCCTCGGCCTGTTGGGGGACGTCGGCGGCGACCTCGTTGCGTTCCGGGCCGTTGCCGAAGTCACGCACGGCCGGGGCAGGCGGCGCGACCGGGTCGGCCGACACCGCACGCGGGACGACCACCGGGATCACGAGGAGCGCGGCGAGCAGGGCAGGGGGCAGGCGCAAGGGAGTCCTCCAGAGGCTGCGGATCAGGGTTCCCGGAAGTCGGCGGCGATCCCCACCAGCGAGATCAGCCCGGAGGCGAACTCCAGCGCCTCCGCGTGCCCCTCCGCGAACGGCGGCTGGAAGCCCACACTCTGCCACCTCCGCGTGCCGGGGTCCCACAGATCGGCGCCCACCTCGAAGTCCCACCCGTAGACGCCGTGGTCGTACCAGAGCTCGTCGGCGGAGTTGCCGGCTGCGGAGTAGAGCACGTCCGTCACGGGCCCGGTCTGCTGGGGCCAGATCACGGTGCCGCGCTCGGCGGCGATGGCCTGCTCGATCGTGCGGGCCGAGCGCATGAAGTACGCCTCCTGCCGGGCCGTGGGCCTGGGCAGGGTGACGCGGCCGTCGAGCTTGTACGCGCCCGGCGGCCACATGAAGTAGCCGCCGTAGCTGTGCACGTTCATCGCGAACCTGATGTTGCGGTGCTTCTGCGCCAGCCAGATGACGTTGCGGCTCTCGGGCTCGGAGTGCTCGGCGGGGCCCGCGTACGTTCCGCTCTGGCAACCGGCCGAGGCGCCGAAGTACCCGTCGGACAGCGAGCCGACGGCGTAGTTGCGGTTGACGTCCACGCCCCAGGTGTTGCGCAGCGCGGGGTCGGACTGCTGCGGCGGGCAGTGGTTGGTCATGTTCTTCCGCTGGCTGTTGAAGTCGTAGAAGCTGTAGTTGGCGCCGTCCGGGTTGACGGTCGGCACGATGAAGACGTCGGTGCGCTCCAGCAGCCTGCGGGTGGCCTTGTCGCGGGCGTGGTTGCGCAGCAGCCGCTCGGCCGCCTCGACCACGACGAGGGGCGCCACCCACTCGCGGGCGTGCTCCTGGGCGTAGGCCAGCACGCCGGTGCGGCTGCCGTCGCGGTGCGCGCCGACACGCAGGGCCAGCACCCGCGCGGGCGCGCGGGAGACGCTCGCGGGCGCGTTGAGGAAGTCGCTGAGCTGGGTGAGCGGCGCGGGCGCCATGACGCCGTCGCCCGCGTTGGTGCGGTACGTCGTGGCCTTGACGCCGGTGCCGGCGGTGGCGTTGAGTGCGGCGGCGACCTGGGCGGCGGTGCTGGTCAGGGTGCCGGAGCCGTCGGTGGCCAGGCCGACCGTGATGAGCTTGCCGTTCACGGTGACCTGCAGCGGGCGGCCGGGCGCGCCGGGGTTCATCAGCTCGACGGCCAGGTCGTTGCCGCCCTCGGAGCCGTACGCGTCGGAGGTGATCACGACGGCTGCGGCGGGCGGCGTGCCGATCAGGGCCTGGGCGTGCCGCCGGTAGCCGTTGGTGGGGTAGGGCAGCGTGATCAGCTCGGTGAGCTTGGGGTAGCGCTGGTGCAGCGCCTTGATGCGCTCGTTGAGCTGCGCGGGCGGCATGTACTGGGTGACGAAGTCCTTCTGGTAGCCGGGACCTGCGCGGTCCGGCCGCTCGCCGTCGGGCCACTCCCTGACCTTGGCCTCGGCCGTGCCGCCGCCGGCGGAGGTCACGGTGACCCACTGCGGGCGGCTCTCGGCGGGCACCGGAGTGCTGAACTGGTGGCCCAGGTACGCGCCCGCGTCCACGTACGCGACCATCGGCGCCTGCCCGGTCGCGCCGCCCCTGCCCTTCCACGTCACGGTGAGCGTGGCCGCCTCGCCCGCGCCGCTGGAGGCCTCCACCGACAGGAAGTACCCGTCGCGGGACTTCATCCAGACGGCCCGCTCGATGACGATCCGGTCCTGGGCGGGCGTGGCCCTGGTCTTCGCCTGGGGCGGCGTGCCCGGCGCCAGGGTCGCGCCGAGCGCGGCGTAGGCGGCCAGCTGGCTGGGCGTGGCCACCGCGTCCACCTGGACGCTGCCGTCCGCCTGCGGGCGCACCCGCTCGGTGAGGTCGGCGCCCGAGGCCACCAGCCGCTCCATCGCGGCGCGGTCGGGCACGGAGAGCGTGACCAGCGAGGCCGGCTCCGGGTCGGCCGGCCCGGCGACCGCCGGGACGGACGGCTCCGCGGCGACGAACGTCGTGAGAACGATCAGCAGAACGACTGCGGACGCCCGTAAACCACGCATCGGCCCCTCCTGGATCATCCGTATGGGGCACATTCAAAGCGGAGTTGCCCCAACCGGCAAGACCCAGCCGGCTCCGCGCCCGGCGCGGGGCCGATTCTCGGGCCGGCTCCCAGGACGGTTCTCAGGCCGGTTCTCAGGACGCCGTGACGTGCGGGACCGCCTGGTAGAGCGCCCAGTCGGCGCTGATCGCACCGGCCGTCGTCAGCAGCAGCGGCAGGTATTCCCCGGTCAGCTTCTCCATGGAGGTCTCGGCGGCGTGGGCGTTGACGTTCACGGCCGCGATGACGTTGCCGAGCCCGTCCCTGAGCGGCGCCGCCACCGACCGGATCCCCAGCGCGAGCTGCTCGTCCGTGGCCGCCCATCCCTTGGCGCGGACCGCGCGCAGCGCCGCCTCGCGCTCCTTGGCGTCGGGACGCCAGCGCGGCTCGATGCCCGAGCGGCTCGGCTCGGCCAGCACCCGCTCCACCTCGGCCGGCGGCAGCGCGGCCAGCAGCACCTTGCCCAGGGAGGTCTGGAGCGCGGGGAAGCGGGTGCCGATCTGCACCTGGAGCGCCACGATCTTCGGCACCGCGACCCGGGCGACGTAGACGATGTCGGAGCCGTCGAGCTGGGCGATCGAGGACGACTCGTTCGTCTGGGTGACCAGCCGCTCCAGGTGCGGCCTGGCCACCTCCCACAGCCCCATCGAGCGGACGTAGGTGACGCCCAGCTCCAGCACCCGCGGCGTGAGCGCGAACCCGCCCCCCTCGGCTCTGGCGTAGCCCAGCTCCTGGAGGGTGAGCAGGATGCGGCGGGCCGTCGGCCGGGCCAGGCCGGCGGCGGTCGCCACCTCCGTCAGGGACATGACCGGGCGCCCCGGCTGGAATGCCCTGATGACATCGAGGCCGCGGGCCAGCGCCTCGATGAAGTCAGGTCCGGTGTCACCACGTGCCATGTACGCCCTCGCCTCGCTCGGAATCCGTCCGATCCGACTTTAGACGGTCGCCCGTCCGCACAGCGGCCGATATCAGAGGCGGTGCGTGGCATCGCTCCGGTAGTCGGTGTACGTGTACGGGTTGTCGAGGACCTTCGCCGAGGGGATGTCCGGGTTCATGCCCTTCTCCCAGGCCTCCTCGCCCATGGTCGAGCGCAGGTGCTCGACCGTGCGTTCGACCTGCGCGCGGGCGGCGGCGAGGTCGACGCCGAGCAGGCGGTGCTCGTGCTTGACCACGCGGCCGTCGACGATCACGGTGTGCACGTCGCCGCGCTGCGCCTGGAACGCGACGTGGCCGAACGGGTTGAGGATCGGGAACGACACCGGCGAGTGCTCGTTCTTGATGAGCACGAGGTCGGCCTTCTTGCCGGGCTCGATGACGCCCAGGTCGTCGCGGCCCAGCGCCTGGGCGCCGCCGCGGGTCGCCCACTCCACGACCTGGTCGGCGCGCAGGCCGCAGTGCGTGACCGTGTCGCCCTTGGCGTGCGCCTCCATGTGCTCGCGCGAGCGGTCGGCGCCGAGCGTGGTCCGCATGGCGGAGAACAGGTCGCCGCTCCACCACACGCTGGTGTCCATGGACAGCGACACCGGGATGTCGTGGGCGCGGATGGCCCAGGTGGGCGGGTAGCCCTGGCCGGCGCTCTGCTCGCTCTCCGTGGAGACCGAGATCGAGCCGCCGGTGGCCGCGATGCGATGGTAGGAGTCGGCCGACAGCGACGCGGCGTGCACGTAGATCGTCTCCGGCGTCATGAAGCCGTGCTCGTACATCAGGCGGATGCCGTCGTCGCTGGTGGCGCCCCACACGCCGGCGTGCGTGGTGACGGCGGCGCCGAGCTCGCGGGCGACCTCGAACGCGGGCTTCTCCGGGAAGGAGGGGTCGCCGAGCACGTCGAAGGCGATCTGGAAGCCGAGCCGGTCGCCGCCGGTGACGCGCCTGCGCACGAAGTCCCTGAACTCGGGCGCGGCCGTCCACTCGGCGGGCGGCTGCTGGATGTTGCCGTAGGCGAGCACGTACCGTCCGGGCACGGACTCCAGCGCGTCGGCGGCGGCGTCGGCGTGGTCGGGGGTCCGCAGGCCGTGCGACCAGTCCACGACGGTGGTGACGCCGGCGTCCAGCGCCTCGATCGCGGCCAGGGTGTTGCCCGCGTTGACGTCCTCGGGCCTGAACAGCTTGCCGTGCTCCAGGTAGAACCAGACGAAGTACTGGGTGAGGGTCCAGTCGGCGCCGTATCCGCGCAGCGCGGTCTGCCACATGTGCCGGTGGGTGTCGATCATGCCCGGCATGACGAGGCCGCCGGACGCGTCGATCTCGACCGCGTTCTCGGGTGCCTCCAGGCCGGGGCCGACGGCGGCGATCGTGTCCCCGATGACGAGGACGTCCGTGCGGGGCAGCGCCCGCCTGCTCCCGCCGGGCGACATGGGCAGCACGGTGCCGCCGCGCAGCACCACGGGCCGTCCGGCCTCGAACTCGTTCATGGCACGCTCCTTGCGAACGATTGTCCGCTATACGGTCACAGTCACTGTGATGAGCGGACGGGCGCATGTCAAGACGGTTGACGCGGGCTCGCGTCGGTGATGGGATCGGCTTCAACGGACATTTGTCCGTTGGACGGACGTGGGAAGGGGAGTTCCATCGTGCCTGAGGGGCCGCTGTCCGGCCTGCTGGTGGCCGACTTCTCCAGGGTCCTGGCGGGGCCGTACGCGACGATGCTCCTGGCCGACCTGGGGGCCGACGTCGTCAAGGTCGAGTCGCCCGGCGGGGACGACACCCGGTCGTGGACGCCGCCCGCGCGGGGCGAGGCGTCCACGTACTACCTCGGGGTCAACCGGGGGAAGCGGTCGATCGCCCTCGACCTGCGCGACCCGGCCGACGCGGAGGCGGCCAGGGAGCTGGCCCGGCGCGCGGACGTGCTGGTGGAGAACTTCCGGCCCGGCGGGCTCACCAAGTACGGGCTGGACTTCCCGGCCGTCCGGGCCCTGAACCCCGGCGTCGTGTACGCCTCCATCAGCGGGTTCGGAGCCGGGGCGGGCGCGCGGGTGCCGGGGTATGACCTGATGGTGCAGGCGATGTCGGGGCTGATGAGCCTGACCGGCGATCCCGGCGGGCCGCCGTACCGGGCCGGGATCTCGGTGTTCGACGTGATGGCGGGCAACCACGCCGTCATCGGCATCCTCGCCGCGCTGCGGCACCGGGAGGCCACCGGGCAGGGGCAGCACGTCGAGGTCAACCTGCTGTCGTCGGCGCTGACGGGGCTGGTCAACCAGAGCTCGGCGTACGTGGCCGGGGGCGTGGTGCCGTTCCGGATGGGGAACGCGCATCCGAGCGTGTTCCCGTACGAGCCGCTGCCGACGGCCGACCACGAGCTGATCGTCGCCGCCGCCAACGACGGGCAGTTCCGCAAGCTGTGCGAGGTGCTGGGCATCCCCGAGGTGGCCGACGACCCGCGCTTCGCCCGCAACGCCGACCGGACCGCGCGGCGGGAGGAGCTGAAGCCGATCCTCGTGGAGCGGCTCGTGACCCGGCGGGCGGAGGAGTGGTTCGACCTGCTGGTGGAGGCGGGGGTGCCGAGCGGGCCGATCAACACGATCGACGGCGGGTTCGCGGTGGCGGAGCGGTTCGGGCTGGAGCCGGTGGTCGTGGTGGGGGAGGGGGAGCGGGCGGTGCCGACGACGCGGCATCCGATCCGGTTCTCGCAGACGCCCGCCGGGTATCGGCTGCCGCCGCCGGAGCTCGACGAACACGGCACGGAACTCCGCAAATGGCTCACCGAGCCACCCACCGACTCTTCCGGTTCCGCGCCTGAGAGCGCCCCCGCCGACCCTTCCGAGGAGGGGCGGTCGTGAGCGGCGGGGACGCGGTCGGCAGGGGCGGGGACGCGCAGGAGGGAGCCGGTGTGGGCGGTGGTCGTGCCGGGGAGCCGAAGGAGTATCCGACCGCGCTGGGCGCGTCCTCGCTGAAGACGATCACCCTCCTCGGGCACGACCTCGCCGCCGACGTCATGGGCGAGGTGGGCTTCGGGGAGCTGGCGTTCTGGCTGGCCACGCAGCGGCGCCCGGCACGCGGTGAGGTGCGGGTGTTCGAGGCCGTGCTGGCCGCACTGGCCGACCACGGGTTCACGCCCACCGCGATCGTGACGCGGCTGACGTACCTGTCGGCTCCCGACTCCGTACAGGGGGCGCTGGCCGCCGGGCTGCTCGGCGGCGGCTCCCGCTTCCTGGGCGTCACCGAGGACTGCGGCCGGTTCCTCGCCGACGTGCTGCGGACGCGCGACCCCCTCCCGGCCGACGACGCCGGCTGGGACGCGCTGGCGCTGGAGACCGTACGGGCCCGGCGCGAGACGGGCGGGCGCATCCCCGGCCTCGGCCACCACGTGCACAAGGACGGCGACCCGCGTACGGCGCGGCTGTTCGAGATCGCGGCCGAGGAGGGCCTGTTCGGGCCGCACCTGTCGCTCTTCGCCGCAGTCGGCCGCGTACACCCTCAGGTCCTGGACCGGACGCTGCCGCTCAACGGGGCGGGCGCGTGCGGCGCGGCGCTGGCCGACCTGGGGCTGCCGCTGGAGCTGCTGCGCGGCTTCGCGCTGCTGGCCAGGACGGCCGGGCTGATCGGGCAGCTCGCCGAGGAGCTGCGCCGTCCCGTGGCCAACGACATCTTCCTGTCGGTGGACCTCAACAACCGTTCCATTCCGCCCGAGCCGTATGCCGCCAACGGAGGTACGCATGGCTGAACTCGTCGCGGTCATCGCATCCACCCACCACCCCTTCTACTACCGCGCCAGCACCTCGACCGGCGAGGACCGCCCGCCGTTCGCCGACGAGTGGGTGCGCAAGGTGGAGGCGTTCAGGGAGACCCTCACGAGGGCGCGGCCCGACGTGCTGGTGATGGTCGGCTCCGACCACTTCCACCAGCTGTGGCTGGACAACATGCCGCAGTTCCTGGTCGGCAAGGCGCCCTTCTACGACGCGAACTTCTACAACGAGGAACGCGAGTTCGGGTTGCCGCGCATGCTGCTGAAGGGGCAGGAGGACCTGTCGGCGTACATCCTGCGCGAGGGCCTGGACGCCGGCTTCGACCTGGCCTTCAGCAACGAGCTGCGCATCGACCACTCGATCACCTGCCCGATCATCACCCTCCGCCCCGAGGCCGACCTGCCGATCGTGCCCGTCTACACCAACATCTTCGCCCCGCCGCTGCCGCGTCCCCAGCGGTTCGTGCAGCTCGGGCGGACGATCAGGCAGCTCGTGGAATCCTGGCCGTCGAACCTGCGGGTGGCGGTCATCGGCACCGGGCACCTGTCGCTGGAGCTCGGCGGACCGCGCCAGTTCGGGCCGCACGGGCCCGACCCGGAGTTCGACCGCAAGGCCGTCGAGTGGATCTCCACCGGGGACATCGAGGGCTGCCTGTCGGAGGTCACCCTGGACAGCCTCCACCTGCCGGGGAACGCCACCCACGGGTTCATGGACTTCATGCTGATGATGGGGGTGGCGGGGGAGGGCCGCAAAGCCGACTACGTGGACACGTACGACCTGTTCCACACGATGGAGGCGTACTTCACCTGGTATCCGAGCGGAGGTTCTTCGTGAGCAGGTATTTGCTGAACAAGTTCCTCTTCACCGTCGACCGCGACCCCGAGCTGGTCGAGCGCTACCGCGAGGAGCCGCGCGCCACCGTCGAGTGGTGGGAGTCCGAGTACGCCAACCGCATCCTCGGCTGCCACACCGGCGAGTCGTCCACCTGGCTGCGCCTCGACGACAACGAACGCGAGGCGCTGGCCGCGCACGACTACCCGAAGCTGTTCGAGATGGGGGCGCACCCGTTCCTCACGCTGACCCTGTTCATCGCGATGTTCGAACGCGATCACCCGCCGCTGGGCTTCCAGATGGAGTACGCGCGACGGCTGGCGCACTTCCGGCTCCCGTACCCGGACATCGCGACCTGATGACCACCACCGACCCGAACGACCACGACCGGACGCACGCCACAGAGGCCGACACCGAGGCGGGCGACCACGACCGGACGGGTGCTACGGAGGTCGGCGACGAGACGGGTGGCGGCGACCGGAGGCGTGTCGCGGAGACCGGAGACGAGGCACGCGGCCGCATGCGCGCGGCCCGGATCGAGACGTGCGGTCGGCCGCCGGTGGTGGGTGACGTCCCCGTGCCGGTGGCCGGGCCGGGGGAGAGCCTGGTGCGCGTGCGCGCCGCCCCGATCACGCCGCTGGACCTGCTGTGCGCGGGCGGCGCCTCCTACTTCGGCGCACCCGCCGTCCCCTACGTGCCCGGCGTCCAGGGCGTCGGGACCGTGGGCGAGAGGGCCGTGTGGTTCCCGACCTCGGCCGGAATGGCGGCGGGCGACGGGAGCATGGCCGGGCTGGCCGTGGCAAGATCCGACGAGCTGGTGGAGCTGCCCGCCGGCGCCGACCCGTACGCCGTCGCCGCGCTCGGCCTGTCGGCCGTGGCCGCCCACATGGCGCTGACCTGGCGCGGCGAGCTCGCGGCGGGGGAGCAGGTGGTGGTGCTGGGAGGCGGGGGCGTGGTGGGCCAGGCGGCCGTCCAGCTCGCCCGCCTGGCCGGTGCGCGCCGGGTCGTCGCGGGCGCCCGTTCGCCCGAGGCCCGGGAACGGGCGATGCGGGCGGGCGCGGACGCGGTGGTGGCGCTCGACACGCAGGACGTGGCCGACCTCGCCGCCCGCCTCTCGGCCGCCTGCGACGGGCCGGTGGACCTGGTGCTCGACCCGCTCTTCGGCGCCCCGGCCGCCGCGGCGGCCCGCACCCTCCGGCCGGGCGGCAGGCTCGTCAACCTCGGCAGCTCGGCCGCCGAGACGTGCCCCCTCGACTCGTCCACGTTGCGCAGCCGGTCGCTGCGGGTGCTCGGCTACACCAACAACGAGCTGACCCGCGAGCAACGCGCCCAGGCCATGATGCTGATCGCGGAACACGCGGCGCTGGGACGGCTGTCGGTCGCGCACGAGGTGGTGCCACTGGAGGAAACGGGATCGGCCTGGCAGCGCCAGGCGGCAGGCACGGCCGGCGGCCGGATCGTCCTCCGCATCACCTGAGGCCCGGCACCCCCGGCCGTCGATGTTCGCCGTCTCCGCGCCGGTTGAGGCGTCGTGCCACCGCTGAGCGCTTGTCGGCTTCGACCATGGAGCCGAGAGGGGCGGGCCTCACCGGGGCGCGCGGGCCGAGGACAGGAATCGCTCGTAGATGGGGACGTAGGCGGTGGCGAGGTCGGGTTCGGGCGGCCGGCGTTCGCGGGGGAGCACGGGGACGTCGTCCAGCGACCCGCCCGCCTGCCCGGCGATGAGCGCCGCACCCGCGCACACCGCGTCATCGGAACGCACCACCTCGACCGGGACGGGAGAGAGCGCGGCCTTGACCCGCATCCACAGCGGGATCCTGACCTGCCCGCCCAGGACCACGAGCCGCTCGGGAGCGGTGCCGGTCACGGCGGCGAGCTCGTCGAGCATCCAGCGGGCATGCAGGCAGGTGCCCTCGATGGCCGCCGCCAGCAGGTCGCCCGGCGTGTGCTCGGGCCCGAGCCCCGACACCGTCACGCGCCGGGCGGGGTCGGGCGCGGGGGCGACCCGGCCCCGCAGGTACGGCTCCACCACGATCCCCGTCGGCAACCGCACCCCACCCAGCAGTCCAGGCAACGCCGCATACCCACCCTCACCCGTGCTCGTGCCCTGGCCTGCGCCCGTGCCTGTGCCTGTGTCTGCGCCCGTGCTCTCGCCCTGGCTCGTTGGGGACAGCAGGCCGAGCAGCCAGTCGAGCATGGCGCCGCTGGTGGGGAGGCCGCCGACCACCACCTTGCGGCTTCCGTCCAGCGACGGATCGGTCGTGATGCCGAGCGCCAGCCCCGTACGCGGCTCCGGGCGGGAGCCCGACAACACCATCACCGCCTCGGCCGTGCCGAGGGAGTCGGCCACGTCGCCGGGTCGCCGCACCCCCGCCGCCCACGACCCCACCGCGTGGTCGTGGCCCGCGATCACCACGGGGACGCCGGCCGCCACCCCGCTCACCTGCGCCGTCAGCGGCCCCACCGGCTCTACGGCCCCGGCCGGAGCAGGCAGTTGCCCGGTACGCAGCCCCGCCCGCGCGAGCAGCTCCGCGTCGTAACCCCCGGCCCCCAGGTCGAAGGCCAGGGTGCGCGCGGCCAGCGTCTCGTGTGTCCGCAGCCGCCCCGTGAGCGCGTACGCCACGGCGTCCGGCATGTGCGCCCACCACCGCATCGACTCCAGCACCCCGGGCGAGTGGGCGCGCAGCCAGAGCCACTTGGCCAGCGGCGCCTTGGGGTCGGCGCGACGGCCGGTCAGCGCGTAGAGCGCCTCGGCGTCCCGGCCCAGCTCGGCGGCCTCCCGCGCGGCCCTGGGGTCGTTCCACCACAGCAGCGGGGTGAGCGGCCGCCCCGAGCGGTCGAGGGGTACGCCGGTCTCGGCCATGCCCGCGATCCCGATCGCATCCGGCCCCCGCCCGGCTCGCGCGGCGCACTCACCGAGCGCCGCCGTCACCGCGCCGACGAGGGCGGGCAGCTCGCGCGGCGTCGGCTGCCGCACGGCCGCGACGCAGCCGCCGCGCTCGTCGAAGAAGCCCACCTTGACATGCGTGGTCCCCACGTCGACCCCGGCCAGCAACAACCTCATGCCGCCACTATGGTGCAACTCTGGCCGGTAGGTTGAACGACCACTACCCTGTGCGGTGATGAGTGTTGAAGGGCTGCATCCTGCCGACCCGAAGCACGTCGGGCGATATGTGTTGACGGGACGGCTGGGAGCCGGCGGCCAAGGCATCGTCTATCTGGCCAGCGCGCCAGACGGCGCCCAGGTGGCGTTGAAGGTCATCAACGCCGAGGTCGGCTCTGATGCGCGCCGTCTGTTCGAGCGCGAGTTCGCCGTTCTGCGGCGCGTCTCCAGCTTCTGCACCGCGCAGGTCCTCGACGCCGATGTGACGGCCGACCCGCCCTACATCGTCAGCGAGTACGTCGCCGGTCAATCTCTCCACGCCTTCGTCGCCGAACACGGGCCCCTCGCGGGAGGCGAGCTCGACCGGCTCGCGGTGGCGACGGCCACGGCTCTCATCGCGATCCACCGGGCGGGCATCGTCCATCGCGACTTCAAACCGCAGAACGTCCTGCTGGGGCGCGACGGGCCGCGCGTCATCGACTTCGGCATCGCCCGCGTTCTCCAGGACGGTGCCGCCCTGGCCAGCGCCCACGTGGGCACCCCCCGATACATGGCTCCCGAGCAGATCAGGGGCGAGGAGTTCGGCCCCGCCGCCGACGTCTTCGCCTGGGGCGCCACCATCGTCTACGCCGCCACCGGCCGTTCCCCGTTCGAGGCCGACACGCTTCCGGCCGTCCTGTACCGCGTGCTCCACGAGCCGCCCGACCTCGGCTTCCTTCCAGGTCATCTCCGCTCCCTGGTAGGGCGCTGCCTTTCCAAGGACCCCGCCGACCGCCCCACGGCTTCCGAGCTCCCGCTGTCCATCATGGATCTCGGCGTCCAGGCCGAGCCGGGTCGTACCGAACGATTACCGACGCGAACGAAGCCGCCACGGGTGTGGCGCCGGGCGATGCTGGCGTCGGGCGCGATCGTCACGGCGATCGCGCTGACGGTGGGCGCGGTCTGGCTGGGGAGAGGAAAGGAGCCGCCGACGGTCACGCAGACCGTCACGACCGACGAGCCTCCCGGGTATGCCCAGGCGGCGGCGGGTGCGGCACGGACGGCGTTCGAGGCGTGGTACAGCCTCGACTACACCGACTACGACGGCGGAGCGCGGCGTACCCTGGCACTGCTGTCCGGGGTGGCGGCGCAGGACTACCAGCACCTGGCCGGCAATTCCAAGAACGCGGTGGTGGCCGCGAAGGCGAAGCAGACGGCACGGGCGACCGCCGCGGGCATCGTCTGGGCCTCGCCGCAGCGGGTCTCGGTCATCGTCACCGGGCTGAGCGCCATCACCCGGAACGGAACTCCCGCGCAGTCGGAGGATCCCCTGCTGTTCGCCGAGATGGTGCCCTCGGGCGCAGGCTGGAAGATGGACTACGCGCGGACCACGCCGTCCAGCTCCGCGGCTCCCGCCGACGCAGCCTGGCCGTCCGCGGACGTCCGCGGGATGATCGCCGACGCGGCCCGCTGCCAGACCGAAGCCTTCATCAACGGGCCCCGCCTGGAAGAGCGTCCGGACTTCTTCGAGCGCTGCACCACGGGACGGGCCGAGCAGTGGTGGCGAGAGTTGGCCGCGATCCCCGACGCTCAGGTTCCCGACTGGTGGACCTGGCAGTACCGGGAGATCGGCACGGCCTTCGAACGGTTCGACGGGCCCGGCGTCGCGACCCTGATCCACCTCGGAGACTCGGCCAAAGCCCCCGACCACAAGGTCGTCGCCTATCGCCTGCACCTGCGCCGGGTCGACGGGCGATGGAAGCTGGAGGACGTCACGTCACCGAAGGACAACCGGTCCATGTTCGAGCGGCGTACGAAATGAGCCCTTTAGCCCAGCTTCGTCAAGGTGATCCGGAAGGGATCGGACGATACCGGGTGCTCGGACGGCTCGGCGCGGGCGGCCAGGGCGTCGTCTTTCTCGCCGTGGGCGACGACGGACGGCGGGTCGCCGTGAAAACGCTGCCCCGGATCTCCGACGAGGCCGCGCGGCACCGCATGGCCGCCGAGCTCGACCTGCTTCGCAGGGTCTCCGGGTTCTGTACGGCCCAGGTGCTCGACGCCGATCTGACCGCCGACCTGCCGCACATCGTCACCGAGTACGTCCCCGGCCCGTCGCTGGCCGAGCTCGTCGGGCACGAGGGCCCATGTCGCGGTGAGGCGCTGGAGCGGCTGGCCGTCGCCACCGCCACCGCGTTGACCGCGATCCACCGCGCGGGCGTCGCCCACCTCGACCTGACCCCCCGCAATGTGATCATCGGCCCGGACGGGCCCCGCGTCGTCGACTTCGGCCTTGCCCGCGCCGTCCGCGGCCCCACCGCGGATGCCCTCGTCGCCGGCACTCCCGCGTTCATCGCGCCCGAGCAACTGGCCGGACATCCGCCGACCACCGCCGCCGACGTCTTCTCCTGGGCCGCGACACTCGCCTACGCCGCGACAGGCCGTCCTCCTTTCGGCGACGACGCGGTGCCGACCGTCGTCTACCGCGTTCTCCAACAGGAACCCGACCTGGGCACGCCCACCGAGCTGGGCGGCTTCCTGCGCACGATCCTCCAGACCTGCCTGGCCAAGGACCCGGTGCTCCGCCCGTCCGCCCAGGACCTCCTCTATCACCTCGTCGACCGCGCCCCGATGAAGCCCGCCGGGGTGCCGGCGCGGGCGCGTGGCCGGCGGCGGTGGGTGATCGCCGCGGTGGTGGCGGCCGTCGTGCTCGCGGGTGGGGGCGGCGCGGCGATCTGGAAAGGGCGGGCCGGCGGCGCAGGCGGGCAGGCGAGCGCGGAGGCAGGGGGTGTGCTGCCGCCGCCGCTCTATGCCCAGGAGGCCGAGAAAGCGGCACGCGGCGCCTTCGGCATCATCAACAGCTTCGGGTACAAGACCCTTGACCAGGACCTTCGGGCTGTGGACGACGCGACCACAGGACGCGCGGGCGTGGAGTACACCGGCCGGCTCCAGGACCAGGCGCGGCGGATCCGCGACGAGAAGATCGTGCAGAAGGCGGTGGCGTCCGAGAGCGGGATCGTCGCCGCACGGAGTGATCGGGTCGTCGTGCTGGTCTGGGGCCAGACGGTCACGACCAGGGATGAAACCAGCGGCTACCAGCGCGGCGGCGTGGTCATGGAGATGCGCGGCGTCGGGACCATGTGGAAGCTGGAGCACGTCTGGCCGCCGAGTCCACAGCCGGACTCGGCCGAGATGACCACCGGGGAGTGGCCGTCCGGCCGGGCGACGGCGCTGCTGTCGGCCGCATCGGGCGACGGCGCGCGCGCCGTCGCGCTGGAGGCGGTCACCTCCGCGGGCGCACGGGTGTTCCGCCTCGGCACGGACGGGACCGTGAGCAGGCTCAACCTGGTCCCCGACGGCAGCTCCTTCCGGGTCGAGAGCAGCCGGGAACTCGGGACGTCCTGAGCCGCTATGACGTCAACCAGGTGGTGAAGGCGACGGCGGCCTCTCGCAGATCGTCGTCGCGGCGCTCCTCGCTCAACTGATCGACGGTGAGCCGGAACTGCGGGGCGACGACCACGAACACCTGGTTGTACAGGGATCGGGCGCCGAGGGCGATCTCGGTGCCGCCGGACTGCGCCTTCACGCCGAGCGCGGTCAGCTCGGGGACCTCGACCTCGGGGAAGTCCTTGTACTTGGGCGGCGCCGACGGAAGGCCGATCGTCACCGCGGCGGTGGGCACCTTCTTCCCCCACGAGCAGGTCAGCTTGTCGGCCTCGTCAAACCGCTTGCCGAACTTCTTGCCCTTGATCAACGCCCCCATGGCCGCGACCAGCCGGGGGTCGTCGCAGTCCTTCGGCAGAGCGAACGCCCGTGCCGGTGTGGCCGGCGCGGCCGGCGCGGCCGTGGTGGCCGATGCGGTCGGCGCGGTCGTCGTGGCGGACCCCGCTGGTGAGCCGGTCGTCGTGGCGGACGCCGCAGGTGAGCCGGTCGCGGCAGGGCCGCCGGCACCGCACCCCGTGAGCAGGCCGCCGAGGAGCGTCATCCCTAACGAGACCCTGGCAATCATGGACATGGGCCAAGTATCCAAGAACGCCAGGCGTCCCGCCCGGAAAGCCGTCCACCGGGGCAGAATCGGTCCATGGACGCCGCACTGCGCAAGATCATCGCTGAGCTGAACGAGGCCGCCGCCCGGCACGACGCCGGTCAGCAGGACCGGCTGGACCGGTGGCGGGTGCTCGAACCCGACGCCGGGGAGTTCCTCTGGTTCCTGGCCCAGAGCGCCGGAGCCCGCATCATCGTGGAGATCGGCACCTCTCGCGGCGTGTCCACCCTGTGGCTGGCCGACGCCGCCCGGGCGGTCGGCGGTCACGTCCTCAGCCTCGACACCGACGCCGACGCCCAGGGGCACGCCCGGCGCACCGTCGCCGACGCCGGACTGGCCCATCACGTCGAGTTCCGGGTCGAGGACGGCGGCGCCGCGCTGGCCCGCATGCCGGACGGCTCCGTCGATCTCCTCTTCCTCGACGCCGAACGGGTCGAATACCCCTCCTGGTGGCCGCACCCGTACCGGGTGCTGAGCCAGGGCGGGCTGCTCGTGGCCGACAACGCCCTGTCCCACCCCGAGGAGATCGCCCCGCTGCGCGAACTGCTCCTTCGGGAGCCGGGCCTGACCTGCACGACGATCAACGTGGGCAAGGGCGAACTGGTCGCCCTGCGGCGCTGAAGACGTGGACCGCCGGGCTTCTGCTATGATCTTGGCACTGCTCAAGCCTTCCGGCCAAGGATCCCGCATCCGGCCCGGGAGGCTTTTTTCATGCCCTCATCCCACCTTCACCCCGCCGTGCGGCCCGCGACCGCCGCCGATCGAGCCGCCGTGGAGCGCCTCTGGCTGATGTTCCGTCATGACATGTCGGAGTTCGGGGGCCAGTTGCCCAACTCCGACGGCACGTTCAGGAGCGAACGCCTCCACTCCGCCTTCCACGACCCCGGCTGGGCCGCGTACCTGATCACGAGCGCCGAGCGCCCTGCCGGGCTGGCGTTCGTCCGCGGCCTGTCCGGGCCGGTGCGGGTGCTGAACAGCTTCTTCGTGGTACGCGGCGCCCGCAGGTCCGGGGTCGGCCTGCGGGCCGTCCGCGAGGTCGTCGCCCGGCACCCCGGCCCCTGGGAGGTCGCCTTCCAGGACGCCAACGCGGGCGCCGTGGCCTTCTGGCGGCGCGTGGCCACCGAACTCGCCGGCACCGGCTGGACCGAGGAGCGCAGGGCCGTGCCGGACCGGCCGGACCTGGCGCCCGACGTGTGGATCTCGTTCCAGGCAGGTGGCCCCGCCCGCGTGCGGACGGGGCCACCCCCTAACGCGCGGGGGCGTAACCCGCGGGCCTGGTGGTGAACGTGCCGCGGCCCTGCGTACGGCTACGCAGCCGGGTCGCGTACCCGAACACCTCGGCCAGCGGCACCACGGCGGTGATCACGACCGTCCCGGCCCGCGCCGTCGAGCCCGAGACCCGGCCGCGCCGGGCCGCCAGGTCGCCCAGCACGCCGCCGGCCGCGTCGTCGGGCACGGTGACCGTGATCTCCACCACCGGCTCCAGCAGCTCCATGGCGCAGGCCCGCAGCGCCTCGCGCAGCGCGAGCCGCCCGGCCGTGCGGAACGCCAGGTCCGAGGAGTCCTTCGAATGCGTGGCCCCGTCGGTCAGCGTGACCCGCAGGCCGGTCACCGGGTGGCCGCCGAGCGGGCCGTCGGTCAGGGCATCGCGGCACCCTGCCTCCACCGCGCGCACGTACTCCCGCGGCACCCGGCCTCCGACCACGGTCGAGGCGAACTCGAAGCCGTCGCCGTCCGGCTCGCCGTCCAGCGGTTCCACGTCCAGCACGACGTGGGCGAACTGCCCGGCGCCGCCGTCCTGCTTGACGTGCCGGTACAGCAGCCCGGACACCCCGCGTACGACCGTCTCCCGGTGGGACACCTGCGGCCGGCCCACGGCGACGTCCAGCTCGCGGTCGCGCCGGAGCTTCTCCACCGCGACCTCCAGGTGCAGCTCGCCCATCCCGGACAGCAGCGTCTGCCCGGTCTCGGCGTCCGTGCGCACGGTCAGCGACGGATCCTGCTCGGCCAGCCGCGCCAGCCCGGAGGCCAGCCGGTCGGCGTCGGTGCTCCTGCGGGCCTCGACCGCCACGGACACCACCGGTTCGGCCGTGGCCGGGGGTTCGAGCACCAGCGGAGCGCCGGGCGCGCACAGCGTGGTCCCGGGGCGGGCCGACTTGAGTCCGACGACCGCGACGATGTCCCCGGCCACCGCCAGGTCCACCTCGGTGTGCCGGTCGGCCTGCACGCGCAGGATGCGGCTGACGCGCTCGGTGCGTCCCGCGCCGGTGTCCAGCCCCGTGACCAGCACCGTGTCCCCCTTCCGCATCGTTCCCGAGTACACCCGCACGTAGGTCAGCCGCCCGGTGGCGGTGGCGTTCACCTTGAACGCCAGCGCCGCCAGCGGCCCCCGCGGGTCGGCGGCCCGCTCCGCGCCGTCGCCGCCGCGCACCGGCGGCACGTCCAGCGGCGAGGGCAGGTACGCGACCACGGCGTCGAGCAGCGGCTCGATCCCGCGGTCGCGGTACGCCGACCCGCAGAGCACCACCAGCCCGGCGCCGCTGCGCGTGAGGTCGCGCAGCGCGCCGGCCAGCGTCTCGTCGGAGATCGACGGCCGCACGCAGAACTCCTCCATCGCGTCGGCGTGCAGCTCGGCCACCGACTCCTCAAGCAGCCTGCGCCGCCGCCGCGCCTCCGCCAGCAGGTCCTCCGGCACCGGCCCGGCGGAGCAGACCCCGCCGGCCCACACCAGCGAACGCATCCGCACCAGGTCGACGACCCCGGCGAACCCGTCCTCCTGCCCGATCGGCAGCTGGACCACCAGCGGCGCCTTGTGCAGCCGGCGGCGGATCGACTCGACGGCCGTGTCCAGGTCGGCGCCGGCCCGGTCGAGCTTGTTGACGAACGCGACGCGCGGCACGCCGTACCGGTCGGCCCGCCGCCACACGGACTCGCTCTGCGGCTCGACGCCCGCGACGGCGTCGAACACCGCGACCGCGCCGTCGAGCACCCGCAGCGAGCGCTCCACCTCGTCGGAGAAGTCGACGTGGCCGGGGGTGTCGATCAGGTTGACGCGGTGCCCGTCCCAGACGCAGCTCACCGCGGCGGCGAAGATCGTGATGCCGCGGTCGCGCTCCTGGGGGTCGAAGTCGGTGACGGTCGTGCCGTCGTGCACCTCGCCGCGCTTGTACGTGGCGCCGGCCAGGTACAGCATGCGCTCGGTGACGGTCGTCTTGCCGGCGTCGACATGGGCGAGGATGCCGAGGTTGCGGACGACGGCAAGGGAGTTTTCAGGTATTCGGGTACGCACAGCCCAAGACCCTTTCGGGAAGCTTCTTCAGCAGGACAGCGCGATTCCCCTGACGGAAGGCCAGGAGGCGGGTGTCGTCAGGGCGTCGTCCAGTGGCGGCCGCGCAGCCGGCACCGGGACGACGGAGACACCAGGATCACCTCGTAGCGCGACGGGGGAACGACGGCAGCGGTGCTGTTGCGCACGGCCGTACTCCTCTCCCTCGTCGATGATCAGTGGCGAGTGTAGTGAACGAGGGCGGGCGAAGAAAGCGATTTGTCGAAGGTGTGCGAGGTTCACCACGCGGTCGCCTCGCTGACCCCGATGTGCGGCTCACTCGTCATTTCCGCATGTCGACATAGGCGTGAGACGCTTTCAGGGAAGGACCCCGCGCCCATGACGATCTCTCTTGACACCGGTCGCTACACGATCGGCATGGCCGCCGGCCCCGCCGACGTCCAGGCCGCACAGCGGCTGCGGCACGAGGTCTTCGCCGAGGAGATGGGGGCGCGGCTCGACAGCCCGGTCTCCGGCCTCGACGTGGACAGATTCGACGCCTACTGCGACCACCTCCTCGTACGCGACGGCCGCGAGGTCGTCGGCACCTACCGGTTGCTTCCCCCGGGGCGTACGGAGCGGCTCTACTCCGACGGCGAGTTCGACCTGGGCAACCTCGCGCCCATCAGGAAGGGGCTGGTCGAGGCGGGCCGAACATGCGTGCACCCCGACCACCGGGGTGGCGCGGTGGTCGCGCTGATGTGGGCGGGCATCGCGCGCTACATGGTCTCCGGCGGTCACCAGTGGCTGGCGGGTTGCTGCTCGGTGCCCCTCGACGACCGGGGCGCGGTGGCCGCCGCCGTGGTGGACCGGGTGCCGCTCGGGCCGGAGGAGTACCGGGTCACGCCGCGCACGCCGTGGCGTTCCCGGGGCGCGGCGCACGCCGACCGGTTCGTGCTGCCCGCCCTCCTGCGCGGTTACCTGCGGCTGGGCTCGTGGGTGTGCGGGGCGCCCGCGCACGACCGGGACTTCGGCACCGCCGACTTCTTCGTCCTGCTCTCGATGGCCAACGTGAACACCCGCTACCTGCGCCACTTCCTCGGACAGCCACTGTGAACGCCGCCGTCGACGTCCTGGTGCCTGCCGCCACCCTCGAACCGGCCGGCACCCTCGAACCAGCCGGCACCCACAAAGTGGTCGGCACCCTCGACCCGGCCGACAGCCTCAACCCCTGGCGCCCGTTCGGCCCATGCACCGCGCAGGCCTGCGTGGCGCCCGCCGCCGGCGTGACCGGGCCCCTCCGCCTGGTGGCCCGGCTGTGCGCCGCGCTGTTCGTGGTGCTCGCCGGCGTGCCGGTGTCCGTCGTGGGACGGCTTTGGGTGGCGTGGCGGGCGAAGCTGACGATGGCCTGGGCGCGGCTGCTCCTGCGCGCGCTCGGGATCCGGCTGGAGATCACCGGCGCCCCGGTGGCCTCGGGCGGGGGCGCCCTGGTCGTGGCCAACCACGTGTCCTGGCTCGACCCGCTGGTCGTCGCGGCCACGCTGCCCTCGCGGCCGCTGGCCAAGCGCGAGATCGGCGAGTGGCCGGTCATCCGCACGCTCGCGAAGGGCTCGGGGGTGCTGTTCATCGACAGGGAACGGCTCTTCGCGCTGCCGTCCACGGTCGGGGCGGTCGCGGACGCCCTCAGGGGAGGCGACACCGTGGTCGCCTTCCCTGAGGGGACCACGTGGTGCGGGCGGGGGATGGGGCGGTTCCGGCCGGCCGTGTTCCAGGCGGCCGTCGACGCGGATGTCGCGGTCCGCCCGGCCAGGCTGCGCTACCGCGAAGGGACGGAGACCTCGACCCGCGCCAGCTTCGTCGGGGACGACTCGCTGCTCGCCTCCATCGTCCGGGTGGCCTCGACCCGCGACCTGGTCGTCGAAGTGACGCTGTTCGCCCCCGTACCGCCTGGGCCGTCCGGGGGCCGGCGGCCCGAGGCCCGCGCGGCGCTGGCCAGGACGGCCGAGGCCCGGGTCCGCACCCGGGTTGACGATCTTCCCCACAATACCGCCCGTTAAATCAGGTATGCGGGCTGGCAGTGACGCCAAGGATGTGCACGTGCGTCAGCCGTTGACCAGGGCGTCGCCGAGCGGCGTGCGCGCGTACGCCCAGCCGTAGGCCGCCGGCCGGCCCGCCCGATGGGCCACGTCCCGCTGCATGATCGCGCGCAGGCGCGGCCAGTCGGGGGAGAGGATCTCCGTCCAGAGCGCCTCGTACGCGCCGGCGAACCACCCAGCCCACCTTCGGACAGGCGCCGATGATCTTTGTTGGGGAACATCTCGCGGTCGTGATCGTCAACCTGAGATGCTACCCTCTTCCGGCCTGAGCATCCCCGCAGTGCTGTCTGTGCGCGCCGGGCTCGGGTGCTCAGAAGCCGACCGTCGAGTCATCGAGGGCGAAGGGCCGGGCTCCCTTTACGGACTTGACCGGAACCTCCGTAGGGCCCGCCCTCACCGGATACACTTCCCAACTCGGACGAAGGATGGGAGCGCTCCGCATGGGTTGGGAGATCAGGTTTCTAGGCCCGTGGGAGGTCATCCACGACGGCCAACCGGTCAGACTCACCGGACGAAGACGCGTCGGCGTTCTGGCCCGCCTGGCCCAGGACGCCGGCCAGACCGTCCACGCCGGTCAGCTCCTGAGCGACATCTGGGGCGACGGCGGCACCGCCACCGCCACCAAGCAGCTCCACATCGTCATCTCCAAGCTGCGCGAGACGCTCTCCCCTGAGCTCATCGCCACCGCGCCCGTCGGTTACCGGCTCGACCTCGACCGCGACCGGGTCGACGCGCTGCTCTTCGCCCGCCTGGCCAAGCGCGCCCGCACCGTCCGCGCCCACGGCGGCACCGCCGCCGCCGACGCCCTCTTCCGCCAGGCCCTGGGCCTGTGGCGCGGCGGCCCACCGCTGGGCGAACTGGCCGAACCCTGGGCCCGCATCGAAGCCGCCCGCCTCGAAGAAGAACGCCTGGCCGTCCTGGAAGACCACATCGACGTACGACTGGCCGCCGGCGACCACCACGCCGTCGCGGCCGAACTCGGCGTCCACGTCACCACGCACCCGCTGCGCGAACGCCCCGCCGCCCAGTTGATGCTCGCCCTCTACCGGGCCGGTCGCCTTTCCGAGGCCCTGGCCGCCTACCAGCGCACCCGCACTGCCCTGGTCGACGAGCTCGGCGTCGAGCCCGGCTCGGAGCTGCGCCGCCTGCAGCAGGCCATGCTCGTCAAGGAACCCGTCCTCGACCTGACCACCCCCCGCGCGGAAATCACCGGGGGCGAGCCCTCCGTCCCGGCCGAACTCCCCAGCGACATCCACGCTTTCACCGCCCGTGCCGGCGAAGTGTCCCAGTTACGTGAGGCCCTCGTCGGTCCGGCCGTGATCGTGATCGATGGGCCCGGCGGCATCGGCAAGTCCGCGCTCGCCGTCCACGTCGCGCACGCGGCCGCCGGCCGCTTCCCCGACGGCGTCATCTATGTCGACCTGCACGGCTCCACGTCCGGCATGGCACCGCTCACCCAGATGGAGGCGCTGCGTCACCTGCTGCGCTCCTTCGGCCTGGACGGCTCGGCCGTGCCGGCCGATCCCGGTGAGGCGGCCGCCCGCTACCGCTCCCTCACCACCGCCTCCCGCACCCTGATCATCCTGGACAACGCCCGCGACGTGTCCCAGGTCCGCCCGCTCATCCCGGCCGGCCGCGGCTGCCGGACCCTCATCACCAGCCGCGACCCCCTGGTCACCCTCGACAACGCCCGCCATCTGCGGCTGGGCCCGTTCGCCGACGCCGACGCCGCCACCCTGCTGGCCCGCCTCATCGGCCCCGACCGCGCCCGCGCAGAACCGGAGGCGGCCGCGCAGATCGTGCGGCTGTGCGGCGGCATCCCGCTGGCCCTGCGCATCGCCGCCGCCCGTCTGGCCGCCCGCCCCGACTGGACGCCGGCCGACCTGGCGACGCGGCTGGCCGACGCCACCCGCCGCATGGACATGCTCGAATACGCCGACCTGGCCGTGCGCGCCAGCATCTCCGTCAGCCACCACCACCTGCGCGAGGAACCCACCGGCCGCGACGCCGCCCACCTGCTGACCTTGCTCGGCCTGCTCGACCTGCCCACCCACACCCCGGCCGCCACCGCCGCCCTGGCCGGCTGGCCCGCTCACCGCGCGGAGGCCGCCCTGGAACGGCTGCTGACCGCCCGCCTGCTCGAACCTGCCGGCCTCGACCGCTTCCGCTTCCACGACCTGGTCGGCCTGTACGCCCGGGAACAGGCCGAACAGGACGAACCCGCCGACGAGGCCGCCGCCGCGGTCCGTCGCGTGCTCCACCACTACCTGGCCACCGCCCAGCGCTCCGCCGTCTGCATCGCCGGCTCCGCCGCCCACGCCTTGACGATCCACGTGGAGCAGCCCGGGCTGGAGCTCGCCTCCGCCGAGGAGGCCCAGAACTGGGCCGAGTCCGAGCGCGAGAACCTGCTCGCCCTCGCACGGCAGACCGCGGCCGACGACGCCGCCGCCGGCCTGGCGGAGGCGATCCGCTGGCCGTTCTCGGCCCGTGGCTGGTTCGCCGAGGCGATCGAGGCCACCGAGCTGGCGCTGCAAGCATGCACCGAGCTGGGGGACCGGGCCTCGATCCTGCAAACGCTGGGCTCCCACTACCAGGAGTTAGGCCGGAACGAGGAGTCGGTGCGCGTCCTGAAGGAATCGCTGGAGCTCTGGCACCACACCGGGCGCAGCGCGGCCGGAATCTACAACGACCTGGCCATCACCTACGCCATGATGGGCCGCCTCGAGGAGGCCCTGGAGGCCTGCGACCGCGCCCAGGCCATCACCGTGGAGGACGGGCGCCCCGACCTCGAGGCATTCGTCCGTAACAACCGGGTGCACGTCCTCTGTCGACAGGGCAGAACCGCCGAAGCCGTCGCCGAGGCCCGCCACGTTGTCGACTTCGTGAAGGACATGCCGGACATGTCCAGTTTCGCCGGCACCAACCGCGACACCCTGGCCGACGCCTACCGCGCCCACGGGATGCTCGCCGAAGCGGTGAAGGAATACCGCACGGCAATCGAACTGCAGCACGCGTTCGGGCACTCCGTGGGGCTGGCGACCACTTACTGGTGGCTCGGCCACACGCTCCATGACCTCGGGCGGGAGGAGCAGGCGCGCGAGTCGTGGCGGCAGTGCTTCGACCTGCTCTGCGAAGCCCGGCTCCTCGCCCGCAGCGAAGCGACCGCCCTCCTGGCCCAGCCCGTCCCCGACACCCCGGTCGCGATCAGGAACCAACTCTGAACGTGGACGTGCCCAAATCGGCTCGACGCCACGCCCGTGGTGTCCGGCCATGCCACCATCCTCGGCATGATGGAGATCCGCACCGAACGCGCCGCGCGCAGGTCCACGCCGCCAACCTGCCGTGGGCAGCGCTGGTTCCTTCTGTACGGCGAAGCCCGCGGAGGCGCGTCGAGAATCCGTTGACCGGCATCCCACTCAAATTACGGTCGCGACCGTAATCTCGGGCTCCTCCAGGAGGTCCCCGTGCGAGCACGGATCGCGCGCACCGTCGCCACGGAGCTGGTCTCCCACATACGGGACGGCCTCCGGGAGAACGTGATCCGCCAGACGGAGAGCATGGAACGGCTGCGGTCGGAGGACATGGCGGAGGTGGTCTCCTTCATCGTCCACGAGATTCTCGTCCAGGCCGGTGGGCAGACCCGGTAGCCGGTCGGCGCTGGACCTGGGGGTCACACGCTGCGCAGGACCGAGACCACGATGCCCAGCACCACGGCGCCGTCGCCGTCGATCACGTCGTAGGCGGGGTTGCGCGGTTCGAGAAGGACGTGCCCGCCGCGCCGGCGGAACACCTTGACCGTGGCCTCGCCGTCGATCATCGCGGCGACGATCTGGCCCGAGTGCGCCTCGGGCTGCTGCCGCACCACGACGATGTCACCGTCGCAGATCGCCGCGTCGATCATCGAATCGCCCCGCACCCGCAGGCCGAACACGTTGCCGCGCCCGGTGAGGTCGCGGGGCAGGGTCAGCATGTCGTCCATGTGCTCGTCGGCCAGGATGGGAGTGCCCGCGGCGATGTCGCCGACCACGGGCACGCTCACCAGGTCGCCGGCCGGCTCCGGCGCCGAGGCCCGCAGGAACAGGCGCACGTCGATCGGCCGGGTCATGGTCGCCCCCCGGCGCAGGAACCCCTGCTCCTCCAGGCTCCTCAGGTGCTTCGACACCGACGAGGACGACCGCAGCCCGACCGCGTCGCCGATCTCCCGGGAGCTCGGTGGGTATCCGTGCCTGACCACCCAGTCCCGGATCATGGCCAGAATGCGCTGCTGGCGCTGCGGCAGGGACGAGACGTCCAGGTACTCGAACGGGTCAGCGTCGTCGTAGGTGGTCACCTGCGAAATGCTAAGGCCGTATCGGCCGTTCAGTCGGCCACCTGGAGCACGATCTTGCCCTGGATGTGCCCCTGCTCGGCCCGTTCGTGCGCCTTGGCCGCGTCGCGGAGCGGGAAGACGGAGTCGAGGCCGACGCGGAGGCGGCCCTCGTCCATCAGCCGGGCCAGCTCCGCCAGCTGCGCCCCGTCCGAGCGCACCTGGCCCCCGCGCTTCTCGATGCCGCGCCTGGCCAGCTCCTCCTCGCCGTACTCCCCGAGGAAGACGGGGCTGTACACGCCGCCGTCCTTGATCGCCGGCAGCAGCCGGTACGCCCGGGGCCCGCTGACGCAGTCGAGCACGCAGTCCACGTCCCGCACCGCCTCCCCGGCCGCCTCCCGCGTGTAGTCGACGAACTCGGCCACCCCCAGCTCCTTCAGGAACGCCTCATGGCGCCCGGAGGCGACGCCGATCACGTGGCAGCCGGCGTCCTTGGCGAGCTGCACGGCGAAGTGCCCCACGCCACCGGCCGCCCCGTTCACCAGCATCCGGCTGCCCGGCGCCGGCTTGATGAGGTCGAACAGGAACTGGTACGCGGTGAGCCCGGCCATCGGCACGCCCGCCGCGTGCAGGTGATCGACGGACTCGGGCTTCCTGGCGAGGTCCCCGACGGGCGAGGTGGTGTACTCGGCGTACGCCCTGGCTCCCAGGCTCGGGAAGCGGAGGAGGCCGAACACCTCGTCCCCCACCTGCCACTCGGTGACGCCGGGCCCGAGCGCGGCCACGACGCCCGACACGTCGGTGCCCGGCGTGAACGGCAGGGGCAGCTCCGGCCGCATGTCCTCGGGGATGTCGGCGAAGCCCCTGCGGGCGTACCAGTCCGGCGGGTTCACCCCGGCGGCGTGGACGCGGACCAGGACCTCGCCGGGCCCCGGCTCGGGCCGGGCGATCTCCTCGTACGCGAGCACCTCCGGTCCCCCCGGAGCGTGGACGCGCACGGCATGCATGGTCGCGGGCATGATCTCTCCCATTTCCGAATCGGCTCCGGCTATGATGCGGAGCAGTGCTCCGAATCGTAACTGGAGCACTGCTCCGATTGTCAATGGGAAGGATTGTGCATGCCGGGCGAACCACCGGATACCGCTGCGCCGAAACCGTCCCCCGAGTTGCGCGCCGACGCGCGGCGCAACCGGGAGCGCATCCTCGCCGTGGCGCGGGTCGTCGTCGAGGAGCAGGGGACCGAGGCGTCCCTGCGCGACATCGCCCGGCGCGCGCAGGTCGGGCTCGGGACGCTCTACCGGCACTTCCCGACCCGGGAGGCGCTGCTGGAGGCGCTGCTGCGGCAGAGCTTCGACCGGCTCGCCGAGAGGGCGGAGGCCCTGGGCGAGAGCGCGACGCCGTACGAGGCGCTGGTGGAGTTCCTGGGGGAGCTGATCGGGGGCGCGGGCGTCTACCGGGGGCTGGCCGCGTCGATGATGGCCACGATCAGCGACGAGGGGTCACCGCTGCACGCGTCCTGCTCGGCGATGCGCTCGGCGGCCGGCCGCCTCCTGGAGCGCGCCCAGGCGGCCGGCCGCATCAGGGCCGACGTCGACGGGACGGACGTGTTCGCGCTGGCCAACGCGCTCAGCTGGATCACCGACCAGGCGCCGTCCCTCACCTCGCGCCGCGACCACCTCTTCGCGCTCGTCATGGCCGGCCTGGCCCCCGCCCGGTCATGAGGCGACGTGGCCGACGCGGAAGAAGCCGTCCGGGTCGTAGGCCCGCTTGACCTCGCGCAGCCGCCGGTAGTCGTCGGCCGTGAACGCCGCCGCCGTCCTGGAGGGGTCGGCCAGGAAGTTCAGGAACGTCCCGCCGTTGGCGTACGGGCGCAGCTCCTCCGCCAGCCCCGGCACGACGGTGTCCACGATGACCGACAGCTTCGTGCCGCGGTGGCCGACCGGACCGGCGTCCTGGCCCGGGCGGGCCATGGCGCCGCCCCAGTGGCGGATCTCGACGGTCTGCGCGTGCTCCGCGGCCCGCACCAGCGTGCCGATCACCTCGTCGGGCACCGTCTCGAACATGTCCATGTGCCGGTTCGGCGTGCCGCCCATGGAGGTGGCCGCGTACGTGCTGGGGCGCGTCTCGTCCAGCAGCGCCGGACCGGCCGCCCGCCACAGCGGCGCGAGCAGCCGCCTGGCCTGCGCCGCCTCGCCGGCGTGCACCACCTTGACCATGACGACGTGCCTGCCGCGCACCGGCTCCGGCGCGTCCTCCGGCATCCGCCTGAGCACCACCGCCGTGCTGATCTCGTCGGGGGCGCCGTCGATCCAGCTCCGGTACGCGGTCAGCGTCTCGGCCGCCGCCTCGATCGGGAAGTAGGCGAACCCCGAGAACACCCGCTCGACCGGGTAGAGGCGGAACTCCAGCGAGGTGACGACCCCGAACCCGCCACCGCCGCCGCGCAGCGCCCAGAACAGCTCGGGGTGGCTGTCCGGGCCGGCCACGACGTGCCGGCCGTCGGCCAGCAGCACCTCGGCGCGCACCACGCTGTCGGCCGCGAACCCGTGCCTGCGCGCCAGCCACCCGAGCCCGCCGCCGAGCGTGTAGCCGGTGACGCCGACGGACGGTGACGACCCCGACAGCGGCGCCAGCCCGAACGGCGCGGCGGCCGCGATCACCTCGCCCCAGCGCGCCCCCGGCCCCACCCGCGCGATCCGCCGGTCCGGGTCCACCAGGACCGAGGCCATGGGGCCGGTCCTGACCAGGACGCCGCCGTCGCACGCGGCGTGCGTGCCGTGCCCGGTCGCCTGCACCGCGAACGGCACCCCGTGCCCCCGCGCCGCCAGCAGCGCGCCGCGCAGGTCCCCCACGCCGTACGCCTCGGCCACCAGGGCCGGTCGGGCGTCCACGCTCGGGTTGAGCGAGCGGCGAAGCTCCTCGTACCCGGCCTCGCCCGGCAGGTGCACGGTCCCGGCGAACCCGGGAATCGCGATCTCGTCCTGGACGGTGTACGGCTGGCTCATCTCTCGGCCCTTCTCTCCTGTGATCTGAGATCACTGTGCTGGAGGGCGCTTACGGCTTCGTTCCCGTCGGCTTACCGCGGCCCTTAAGTCCCGAGGATCCTCGCGAGCAGGGGCGACAGAATCCGCCCGCCGTCTCCGTCTCCGGTACGCCGCGGGACGTACGATCCCGCGCGCCGCCGCCACCCGTCCTACTCCGCCGGTTGTACGGCCGGGTGCCATGAAGACTTCCAAGTTAGGTAAGGCTAATCTAATATTCCGTCGAGAAGCCTGCCGAGCGAGGAGCATTCATGCCCGCTGTCCCGCGACGTACCCTGCTTGCCGTCGGCGTCGCCACCCTGATCGGCGCCGGCGCCTGCGGTGGGACGGCCCCGCCGGCCCCCGCCGCCACGGCCGCCACGGCCGCGGGGCAGGGTGCCTGGACCTGGACCGACGACCGCGGCAAGAGCATCTCCCTCCCGCGGCGGCCCCAGCGCGTGGTCGCCCAGGCGGGGGCGGCGGCCGCGCTGTGGGACTTCGGCGTGCGGCCTGTCGCGGTGTTCGGCCCGCACCGGCTCAAGGACGGCGGCCGGGACCCCGAGGTGGGCGAGGTGGACATCTCCAAGGTCGAGTCGATCGGCAACGTGTGGGGGGAGTTCAACGTCGAGAAGTACGCCTCGCTCCAGCCCGACCTGCTGGTGGCGGGCATGTACCGGCAGAACACCCTCTGGTACGTCCCCGAGGAGTCCGTCTCGGCCGTCGACCAGATCGCCCCGTCGGTCGGCGTGCAGCTCAGCGGCAAGCCCCTCGTGGAGATCATCGAGAAGTACGGGCAGCTCGCCGCCGCGCTCGGCGCGGACCCGAAGGCGGCGCCTGTGGTCGAGGCCAGGAAGCGCTTCGACGCGGCCGGTGCCGCGCTCAAGGCCGTCGCCGCCGGGAAGCCAGACCTCAAGGTCATGGTGGTCACCGCCACGCCCGACAACCTCTACGTCGCCTACCTGCCGGACCATCCGGACATCAAGTACTGGGGAGAGCTCGGGCTGAACGTCGTCTACCCGGCCCGGCCCACTGAGAGCGAGGGCGGCTTCTGGGAGGTGGTGAGCTGGGAGAACGCCGACAAGTACCAGGCCGACGTGATCCTCGTGGACGCCCGCTCGCAGTCGATGAAGATCGAGGAGATGGCGAGGAAGCCGACCTGGGCCAAGCTCCCGGCGGTCAAGGCGGGCCAGCTCTACCCGTGGCACGCCGCCGAGCGCTACAGCTACCTCGGGTACGCCAAGGTCATGGAGGAGTTGGCGGCCGAGCTGGAGAAGGCCCGCGACGACCTCGTCAAGTGACGGGCACGATCTCGGCGCCGGTCAGGACGCCGTCCTCGATGGTGAGCAGCCCCAGCGTGCCGTGCGGCTGGCGGCGGCGGTCGGTGGGGGAGCCGGGGTTGAAGATGCGCAGGCCCGCGCCCGACTCGTCCAGCGGGATGTGCGAGTGGCCGAAGACGACCAGGTCCGCCTGGGGGAAGCGGCGCCGCAGGCGGTCGAGGCGCCCCTTGGCCGGGCCGCTGTCGTGGATCATGCCGATCCGCAGCCCGTCCAGGGTCAGCTCCAGCGTCTCCGGCGCCACCACGTCCGGGCCGTCGTTGTTGCCCTTCACGACGTGGACGGGGGCGTAGGCGGCCAGCTCGGCCAGCACGGAGGCCACGCAGACGTCACCCGCGTGCAGGATGACGTCCGCGCCGCGCAGGTGCTCGGCGACGCGGGGCGGGCAGGAACGCCAGCGCCTGGGCGCGTGCGTGTCCGACAACGCGACGACTCTCACGACCGTCTTCCTGCCCGCTCCTCGTCCGATCGACCCGCGCGGTCACGCGTACGGCTCCTCAAGCCAGGCCCGCCACCGCGGCCCCTCGTCCGGCCCGCCGAACAGCACGTGCGCGGCGATCATGGGGCCGTGGAACCCCTGGAGGAAGCGGTAGAGACCGTCCTCGGCGCGGATCCCGAGCGCCTGGGCGTCACGGAAGTACACGACCCCTTCCGTCGATGAAGGGCCGAACCGCACCCGGTCCCCGGGGGAGGGCGGGCCGCCGAGCGAGTCGTACAGGACCTTCCAGGCGCGCGGCCAGTCGTCCACGGGCGGCCCGAACTCCGTGACCGGCGTGCCCGTCCGGCCCGGGAAGCGGGAGAGGTATTCGACCAGCGTGGCGAAGAACATCGCGATCCCGTGCGACATCGCCTCGAACTCGTCCTGCCAGTCGTCCCCCGGCAGGAACCCGCTGGTCACCATGCGGACGAGCGCGCTGCCCCGCCCGCGGCCCTCGACGAGGAACTCGTAGGCGACGAACCGCCCGTCCTCCGCCTCCTCGCCGCCGTGGGCGAAGCGTTCAGGCCGCTCGGCGGCGGTCACGGGGGAGGCGGGCAGGTCCATCCCGCCGAACGCGGTCCGTACGACGCCGCCGGCCACCTCGTTGCGCCCCATGAACCACGAGTCGATGCCCGGCCCTGTCGAGATGGCCTCCCACACCTGCTCCGGCGTCGCGTCGACCACGGCCTCATGGGGGAGCTCGAACGAGTGGCCCAACGCTCAGCGCTCCTTCTTCACGGCGGGGTGGACGGCGACGATCACGCGATGATCGCGCCCGCCTTCAGCGGATTCATCATGATATTTGCTGACCAGTGAGGTCACGCACTGCGCCAGCTCCTCCGCGAACGCCGCCCGGTCGGCCGCCGACGCGAACCGTACCTCGCCGTCGATGGCGAACGTCGCCACCCGCTTCCGCGTCTTCGCGGCCCCGGTGACCAGCGTGCCGACGTCCCGGACGAGCTGCGCGGCCAGCGCCAGCAGCCAGCGCGCCGACAGCCGGTCGGGCGACCTGGCCGGGTCGGGCTGGACGGCGGCCAGCGCGTTGGGGGAGATGACGTAGGAGGCGGCGGTGGCCTGCATCACGCGCTCGGTGACGTTGCCCTTCCTGCGCTCCTCGACCAGCTCGACCAGGCCGTGCCGCTCCAGCGTGCGCAGGTGGTAGTTGACCTTCTGCCTGGCCAGCCCGACCTTGGCCGCCAGCGACGTGGCCGAGCCCGGCTCGACCAGCTCGGCCAGCAGCCTCGACCGCATGGGATCGAGCGACGCCTCGGCCGCCGCGGGGTCTTCGATCACCGCTACTTCATGCATGAAGGAACGATGGCACCGAAAAAAATCATCGTCAAGACAACCGCGTTGCTCGGCTCTCGGCGGCCGGGGACGAAGGCGCGGCTCGCGCGCCGGGACGAGCTAAGATCGACATGTGCGGGAGCCCGATGTCCACGCCATAGCCGCCCGACTGGTCGAGGTCCGCGGGGTCGTGGCCGTCGTCCTGGGCGGGAGCCGGGCGCGCGGCACGCACCGGCCTGACTCCGACGTCGACCTCGGCCTCTACTACCGGGGCCCGCTCGACGTGGACGGCCTGCGCGCCCTGGCGCGGGAGGTGACGGGCGAGCCGACCGAGGTGACCGAGCCGGGCGGCTGGGGGCCGTGGGTGGACGGCGGCGGCTGGCTCACCGTGGACGGCCGGCGGGTGGACTGGATCTACCGCGACCTCGACCGCGTCCGCCGCGTCTGGGCCGACTGCCGGCAGGGCCGCTACGAGATCGGCTTCCAGGCCGGCCATCCCCTCGGCTTCTACTCCCACGCCTACGCCGGCGAGGTCGCCCTGTGCCAGGTCCTCGCCGACCCCGCCGGCGAGCTCGCCGCCCTGCGGCGGGAGGTCACGCGGGAATACCCGCCCGCGCTGCGCCAGGCCCTGGTCAGGGCGCTGTGGGAGGCCGACTTCGCCCTGACGATCGGCGGCTACGGCGCCAAGGGCCGGGATCCGGCGTACGCGGCCGGCGCGCTGTTCCGCGCCCTCGGCGTCGCCTGCCACGCCCTGCACGCCGCCGACGGCGCCTGGCTGATCAACGAGAAGGGCATGGTCGCCTCGGCCGCCCGGCTCCCCTCCGCCCCGCCCGGGTTCGGCGAGCGGGCCCAGGCGCTGCTGGCGGAGGTGGGCCGCACCCCGGAGGAGATCGGCCGGACGATCGACGCCGCGGCGGGGCTGGTGGCGGACGTCCGAGCCGCCTGCGGATAGCCTGATCCGGTGCGAATAGGCGTGAACGTTCCCAACTTCGGGCCCGGCACCAACCCCGACGTGCTGCGCAGGTGGGCGCAGACGGTCGAAGGGCTCGGGTTCGACCTGCTGATGGTCTCCGACCATGTGGCGATCACTCCCGACGTCGCGGCGAAGTATCCCGCGCCGTTCTACGACCCGTTCACGACTCTGGCCTGGCTCGCCGGCGCCACCACCCGGATCGGGCTCGGCACCACGGTGGTCATCGTGCCGTACCGCCACCCGCTGCTCGTCGCCCGCATGGCGGCCAACCTCAACGATCTCAGCGGCGGGCGGCTGGTGCTGGGCGTGGGGATCGGGTGGGCGCGCCAGGAGTTCGAGGCTCTCGGGGTGGAGTACGAGCGGCGCGGCAAGGTGACCGACGAACACCTCGCCGCCATCCGCGCGGCCTGGGCCGACGAGGGCGACTACCGCTCCGGCGGCGTGCCGATCTGGGTCGGCGGCGGCAGCGAGGCGGCGCTGCGCAGGGCGGTGCGCTACGGCGAGGGCTGGCACCCGCTCAGGAACACCGTCCCCTGGGTGCGCGAGCACTGGTCGCGGCTGAAGGAGATCGCCGCCGAGGAGGGCCGGCCCGTGCCCGCCCTGGCGCCCCGGATCCTGCTCCGGCTCACCGACTCGCCGCCGGCGGAGCGGCTCGCCGGTGAGGGCACGATCGAGCAGGTCATGGCGGACCTGGAGGAGCTGCGGCGGCTCGGCGCGGACACGGTCGTCCTCGACCCGTTCCACGGCGACCCGGACGAGACGCTGCGCCCCGAGGCGGCCTGGGAACTGCTCGCCGCCGTGGCCGCCCGCCGCTGAGCCCGGCTCAGGGCCGGCTCGCGGGATCCTCGCGGGCCGGCAGTCGCGCCGCCAGCTCCTCCAGGTCGCCGACGAACCAGATGTGCCCGCCCCGGTTCGACTCGCGCACCCAGTCGCTCAGCGCCGAACTGGCGGCGGTGAACCGGGAGATGTCCCCGACGACGGCCAGGCCGACGCGGTAGTTGACGAACTTCTGCGCGATCTCGCCCGCCACGCCCGTGCGCAGCGCGAAGAAGTCGTCGTGGAGCCGCTCGGCGGGCACGGCCACCCAGGTCGCGCCCCTGCCGAAAGCCTCGCCGAGGAGGTCGAGCGCGTCGCGGGTCTCCCGCAGCGGCTCGCCGTGGGGCTCGCAGACGTATACGCGGTCGTCAGGCATGTGCGTTCTCCAGGAAGTCCATGATCTCTCGGGTGTGGGCGGGGAGCAGGTGGCCGGTGCCGGGCAGGAGCCGTACGTCCGCGTGCGGCGCGGCGCTCAGCAGGCGGCGGCGGGTGCCGTACGAGTCGAGCATCCGGTCACGGCCTCCGGCGATCACCAGCAGCGGCATGGTGAGGCGGCGCAGGGCCGCGTCCGGGAAGCTCGCCAGCCTGCCGCGGCGGGGCCGGAAGCTGCGATGGATCAGCAGCGCGAACTCGGCGAAGTCGTCGCCCGCGGGCGGGGGACCGGCGCCGGGGCCGAGGACGAGGCTCATCGCCCGGCGGCGGCCCCGTTCCCCGCCGAACGCCAGCAGCGGCAGCGCCCCCAGCAGCGGCAGCCACCGCCGGCGGCCGATGCCGCTCGGGCACATCAGCGCGAGCCGTTCGACCCGATCGGGCCACCGGGTGGCGTAGTCGAGCGCCATCCACCCGCCCAGCGACGTCGCGGCGACGGAGACCCGCTCGACGCCCAGCCCGGCCAGCACCTCCGCCAGCCAGCCGGCGTAGGCGCCCGGCTCCAGCGGCGGCCGGGACGGCGCGCTCAGCCCCGGCTCCCCGATGAGGTCGACCGCGTAGACCCGGAAGCGCCGGGCCCACGTGGCGACGTCGGCCGTCCACATGGCGCTGTTGGCGCCCGACCCGTGCAGGAGCAGCAGCGGCGGCGCCCCGGCCGGGCCGCACGCCACCGCGAACGTCTCCCCCTGCCCGGTCGGCACCCGTACGTGCTCGGCCGGCACCGGCCAGCGCTCCAGGAGCTCCCGGTAGCGCCGCTCCACGGCCCGCGCGCCCTCCGGCGAGGCGTAGATCCCGGCCATGGCCCTCACTCCCGCACCAGCGCGTCGATGATCCTCAGCACCTGGGCGCTGTCCTCCAGCCCGCCCAGCACGATGACCTTCAGGTGCTCGCGCTCCTCGTCGTAGACGAACTCCACGCGCAGGCCATGGGGCCGGCCCGCCAGCGATCCGAGGACCATCGTGCTGACCCGGTCCATGTCGCCCCTGGCGATGCCGTCGATCTGCACGATGCTGGACACCTCCGCGCGGCGGGGCGCGCCGAGCGGCGTGCCGGTGAACGCCGCGAGGTCCTCCTTGGCGATCCGGTACTGCTTGCCGATGCGCACGGCCGGCAGCCGCCCGTCCCGTACGTAGTTGCGGACGGTCTTGACGTGCAACCCCAGCAGGGTCGCCACTTGTTCGACGGTGTAATGCTCCATATTGTTCCCTATGATGGCACACGATGGGGAAGGATAGGGAAGATTTCTGGACGACGCCGATCGAGTCGCGAACGGGGATGAAAGCGATGAAAGCGGCTGTAAAGCGATCTTCTACTGGGCCCACTAGTCTCACCGTTCATGACCCGCCTCAGTCCGGCTCTCGGGCCGCTCACCGTCCGCCAGCGCTGGCGCAGGGCCCGGCTCCAGGCCTACTCCTGGTCCCTGACCGGCGCGTACCGGCTGGGCGCGCTGCACCCCGCCATCTGGCGGCTCGTCGCCCGGAGCTACCACCCCGCCTTCGACTGGCTCGCCGCCCGGCACGCCCGGCTGGCCTGCCAGTTCGCCGCCGTGGACGTGCCCGCCTACCGGCACTTCCTGCGGGCGAACGGCGCCGAGCACGCCAGGAGGCTGGCCGACTTCCCCGAGACCGCCAAGCACAACTACGCCGCCGCGTACGACGAGGAGAGCCGCTGCCAGGAGGGCAGGCTGCACCGGCCCGGCGTGATCGTGGACGAGTCGTCGGGGTCCAGCGGCAAGCCGTACAACTGGGTGCGCGGGCCGCGCGAGCTCAAGGGCATCTACCGCAACGCGGCCGGATACATCGAGCTGGTCTTCCCCGGCAAGCGGCTGTTCGTCATCAACGCGTACTCGATGGGCGCCTGGGCCACCGGCACCACCACGGGCACCGCCATGGCGCGCGTCGCGATGGTCAAGAACACCGGCCCCGACCTGGAGAAGATCGCCGACACGCTGGAGCACTTCGGGCCCGGCTACGACTACGTGGTGGCCGCGTACCCGCCGTTCCTCAAGCACCTGCGCGACCGCCTGGACGAGAGCGGCTTCCCGTGGCGGGACTACCGCATCCGCGGCATGGTCGGCGGCGAGGGCATGACCGAGGCGCTGCGCGACTACCTGGAGGAGCGCTTCGAGGAGGTCCGCTCCGGTTACGGCGCCAGCGACCTGACGATCGGGATGGGGGCGGAGAGCGGGTTCAGCGTGTGGCTGCGCCGGCGCCTGGCCACCGACCGGCGGCTGCGCGAGCTGTTACTGGGCTCGGGGGAGCAACGGCTGCCGATGATCTTCCACTACAACCCGCTGGAGACGTTCCTGGAGGTCAACGGCGCGGGCGAGCTGCTGTGCACCATCAACACCAAGAGCTGCCTGCAGCCCAAGCTCCGCTACAACGTCGGCGACGAGGCCAGGCTGCACACCCTCGCCGAGGTCAAGAGGGCCGTCGGCGCCGAGGAGTACGAGCGCGCGTGGACCGACGAGCGGATGAACCTGCCGCTGCTGTTCCTGTTCGGCCGCAAGGACTCGACGATCTCCTACATGGGGGCCAACCTGTATCCGCAGGACGTCGAGTACGGCCTCTACCAGGGCAATCCGTACGCCGCCGCGATCAACCGGTTCTGCCTGTCGCTGGAGGAGCTGCCGGGCCTGGAGTACCGCCCGGTGATCAACATCGAGCTCCGCGGCCCGGACGCCGCCGACCGCGGCGAGCTGGCCGAGATCTGCCGCAAGGGCGTGGTCGCCCACCTGAGCGCCGTCTCGCGCGACTTCGCCGAGTCGCTCAAGGAGGACCCGACGGCCGCCGACCTGCGCGTCAAGGTCTTCGACCCGGGCGAGGGGCCGTTCGCCGCTCTCACGAAGATGAAGAACGTCTACCTGGTGAAGGACGCATGAGGACCACGGACTTCAGCAAGGCCCCGCCGCAGGGGCGCGCGACGGCGATGTTCGTCGGCGCGACCCGCTACCGGGGACCGCTGTCGATAGTCACGCTCACCCTGACGTGGTTCCGCATGGTGCGGGACATGAAGCGGATGCGGGGCTACTGCTGGCACAAGGTCTACTGGGAGTTCCCGTTCACGCTGGGGACGCTCGCGTTCTTCGAGGACCGCGACGCGCTGCTGCGCTTCGCCCGCAGCCGCCACCACCGCAGGCTCATGCAGTGGGTGACGGACGGCACCAGGAACGCCACCGGCGGATACATCCGGCTCTACAACGCCGAGCCGGAGGGCTACAGCAACGGGGTCTGGCGCGCGGAGGGCGGGCCGATGGCGCACATCGAGACCTTCACCCCGCTGTCGACGGAGAACGGCGAGGGGCCCCAGGTGAGGCGCGGGTGAGGCTGCATCCCGTCGAGAGCCGCCGCGACCTGCGCGACTTCCTCGCGCTGACCGACCGCGTCTACGCGGGCGAGCCGCGCTTCATCCCGCCGCTGCACACGCAGGTACGCACGTGGCACCGGCAGGGCGTACGGCTGTTCCTGCTCAGGCGGGGCGGGACGGTGGTCGCGCGGACCACGCTGCACACCGACGCCGCGCTGGACGCCAAGCTGGGCCGGGCCACGCAGCTGTTCGGGCTGACCGAGTTCGCGGAGGAGGCGGCGGAGGAGCTGTTCGACGGCATCCTCGCGGCCGGGCGCGCCGCCGGGAAGGAGGCGGTGTTCGGGCCGGTGTCGCTGCTGCCCAACCAGTCGGGCGGCGTCATCACCTCCGGCTTCGGCGAGCGCGGCTTCATCGACAGCGCCTGGAACCACCCGTACTACCCGGTCGCCTACGAGGCGCACGGGTTCGCCCGTCGCTTCGAGTCCGACACGTGGATCTGCCCGGTGCCGGAGGAGCCGGTGTTCGCGTTCGACGACGAGCGGATCGCGGCCGAGGGGCTGCGCGTGCACCGGGGCGACCGGCGGCGCGTGGCGGAGCAGCTGCCGATCCTGCGGGAGATGCTGAACGCCAGTTTCGCGCAGCTCGGCTACTACACGGAGATCTCGGCGGAGCAGCTGGCGGCGCAGACGGACGGGCTGGCGTACCTGCTGGACGAGTCGCTGCTGCTGTACCTGACGAAGGGGGAGCGGCCGGTCGCGTTCGTGCTGTGCCTCCCCGATATTTCCCGATTTATCGTGAAAATTCGTGGAAACCTGCACCTGCTGAACCAGCTCCGCCTCCTGGCCACCCGATCCCGCTACCGCAGCGAGGCCGTGCTCATCATCAAGGGCACGGTCCCCGGCGAGCAGGGCCACGGCTACATGCGGCTGCTGTCCCGGGAGCTGCACGAAGGGCTGCGCCGGGGCGGCTACCGGGCGCTGCGCAGCACGTACGTGGAGCGCACGAACCCCGGCTCCGCCGCCCAGTACACGGCGATGGGCGGCCGCCCGCTGCACGGCTACACGTTCTACAGAAGGGCCCTGACGTCGTGAAGGACCGGCTACGGCCGCTGGAGCCGGACTTCTGGCGCGCCCCCAGCGCCCACAACACCCAGCCCTGGACCCTCACCTACACGGCGGACGGGGCCGAGGTCGGCTGGGACCCGTCGCGTGCCCTGCCCATCAGCGACCCCACGGGCCGCGACCTGCGCCTGAGCCTGGGCGCGTTCGTGGAGTGCTGCCTGATCGTCTGCGCCGACGCGGGCCTGCCGGTCGGCTTCCGCCCCGATCCGGGGCCGCGGCGGGTGGGCGTCCTGTACGCCGCCGCGCAGCTGTACCGGACGCCCTTCACGACGGCGGACGTCCGGGCGCGCGGGGCCAACCGCGGCGAGTACCACCCGGGACGCCTGCCGGACTCCCTGGTCGCGGAGCTGACCGGGATGCGGCGGCTGGCCTGCCGCGACCTCGCGGACCTGCTGCACGCGGCCGACCTGCACCAGTTCGGCGACCGGGAGGTGACGCGGGAGCTGCGCGCCTGGCTGCGCCTCACCCGCCGCCACCGCCGCTACCTGCTCGACGGCCTCACCGACCGCGCCCTGACCCTCAGCCGGGCGGAGGCGATCGGCCTGCGCGCGTCCCTGGCCCTCTACCCGGCCCTGCGCCCCTTGGGCCTGCCGAGGGCGCTGGCCGGGGCCTCACGGGACCTGCTGGACTACGACGGAGACGTGCTGGTGCTGGTGGGGCCGGTCGAGGATGAGCTGGAGATGGGGCGCGTGCTGATGCGGCACTGGCTCACCCTGTCCGCCCACGGCTACGCCACGCACCCGCTGAGCCAGATCATCGACTGCGAGCCGACCAGAAAGACCCTGGCGGACCGGCTGAACGTCCCCGACCCCCGCACCCTCCTCCACATAGCCAGAGTCGGCCGCCCGAGATCCACCACCACCCCCTCATCCCGCCTGCGAACCTGACCACCCAGGCCCCCGGCCCCCTCCGGCCCTGGGGCATGGAGTGCCCGGGGTCGACCTGCCCCCTCCGGGCTCCGGCAGCCGGAGCCACGCATGCTCACGCGCCCGGCTCGGCTCCCGCCCTGCCTGCCAGGTGGTCGCGGATGGCGGTTCTGGCTCGCTCGTAGGCGTTCGGGTCGTCGTGCAGCAAGGAGGTGGCGTTGGCGTTCTCCATGAAGGCGATCAGCTCGAAGGCGAGCTGATCGGCGTCCGTGTCGTCCGCGAGCTCGCCGAGCTGGCGGGCATCGTCGATGGTACGCGCCACGAAGCGGGTCCAGTCGAGGTCGGCCGCGGCGACGGCATCCCGTACCCGGCCCGGGCGGGCATCGAACTCCGCGGTGACGGTGAAGAAGAAGCAGCCGCCGGGGAAGACCCGCCGCTGCGAGTAGCTCAACCAGCTCTCGCACAGCCGCCGCAACCTCCCCAGGCCCGGCGGCACGGTCAACGCGGGCTGGACGACCTCGTCGAAGTACACGCTCATCGCGGTGCGGATCGTGGCGAGCTGAAGCTCTTCCTTGGAGCCGAAGTAGCCGAACAGGCCGCTCTTGCTCACGCCGAGATCCGTGGCCAGCCGGCCGATCGACAGCCCTTCCAGCCCGTCCTTCGAGGCGATGTCCGCCGCCCGGCGCAGGATCACGTTGCGTGCCCGGTCGTCCCGTGGCCTTCCCGCCATCTCCACCCCTCTGCGTACGAACGTTCGGACCAGGATAGCGGCTTGACGTCGTCTTTGATGCATCTCTATTCTCGGCACGAACGTTCGTACAAAGAAAGGTTGACGATGACTGCTCTCCCTGTCGTGGGTGGCGTCATGCTGAGGTCCCGCTGGACTCCTGGATCAGCGGCCGGCGCCACCGGCTCGGCGCTGGTCAGCGTCACCGACTTCCGGATCAGCCGGCTGCGCGACCTGCCGGGCGTCTACCGAGCCGGGCTCACCCTGGGCCGGGCGTGGCCCGACCTGCCCGGCGCGGTCGGCATGTGGCTGTGGACGGAGCCGCTGCGGGGCAGGTGCGGCTCGGTGTCGATCTGGCAGGATGAGCAGGCCCTGCGCGAGTTCGTCGCCTGGCCGGACCACGTCGCCATCGTGCGGCGCTACCGCGGGCGGGGACGGCTCAGGTCCACCACGTGGACGACCACCCAACCCGACCCCGACGTCTGGGCCCAGGCCCGCTCCTACCTGTCCGGCGCCGACACTCAGGCATCGTGACCAGCGACAAACACGAGGCAGGACATATGCCACGCGAGACCGGCGAACACGAAGTGCTGCGCGTCATCGCCGACCGGCTCCGTCACGGCAGCCGTCCCGGCGCCCGCCAGGACGGCTACCGGGTGGCACTGGCCATCGAGGGCGGCGGCATGCGCGGCACGGTCTCCGCCGGCATGGCCCTGGCCCTGCACGAGGCCGGAGCGGCGCACGCCTTCGACGCGGTCTACGGAGCATCGGCAGGCGCCATCACCGGCGCCTGGCTGCTCAGCGGGACTCCCGAAAACCTGACCGGCTGGGCCGAACCCGTCTACGCGAGAGCGATGATCCGCCCGTCCAACCTCCTGCGCGGCCGCCCGATCGTCGATGTGCGGAACCTGGTCGAGTACCTGTACTGCGAGGTGACCCGCATGGACTTCGACGCCGTCCTGACCAACCCCATCGAGTACCACCCGCTGGCCACCGACGTACAGACCGGGCAGTCCACCGATCTGCGCCCGCATCTGACCGGCCCCGTCGAACTGCGGCTGGCCCTGCGGGCCAGTGCCGCGCTGCCGTTCCTCGCCGGTCCGCCGGTCGAACTGGCCGGGCGGCTCTTCTACGACGCGGGGCTCGCCGAGTCCATCCCCTACCGCACCGCCCTGGCCCAGGGCGCCAGCCACGTCCTCGTGCTGCGGTCCCGCCCCGCGCCTTCGACCGCGATCGCAACACCGGCCGCCGGCCCGGCCGCGCGACCGTCCTACGGGGCGCGCCTGATCGCCGCGACCGTCCTACGGGACTGTCCGGAGGCACTGCACCGAAGTTTCTACGCGCGCGACCTCCGCCTGCTGGACGACGACGCGCTGCTCGCGCAGTACGACCGACCCGTGCCCCCGACGACCCGCCCGCCCACGAACGGCCCGGCCCGGCCCGATCCGGCGGTGCTGTCCGTGCGCCCCGCACCTGACGCCCCGCAAGTCGGCCGCCTCACCCGCAGCGGCAAGCCCCTCAAAGCCGCGCTCGAAGCCGGCCGCGCAGCCGTCGACCGTCTGCTGCAACCACTCGGCCGGCCGACCCCCGCGCGAGTCCGCGCGCATCGTCGTGGGCCCCACCGCGCTGGCCCGGCACCGCCGCTCGGGGGAGCGGCGTCCGGCGCGGGCACTCATCAGTGGACCCGGCTGGGCTGCCGGTCGCGAGGCCGGAGCTTGATGGTCATGGCGTAAGCGCTCACCGCGAGGCCGTAGTCGGCGAAGTAGAGGCGCTGGCCGCCGGTCAGGATGTTCTCGAAGTGCGCGTCGAAGTGCAGGAGTCCGCGGCTGTTCATGAACGAGATGCCGGCTGCCAGTTCTCTCTCCACCATGGCGCAGGCTCGGTTGGCGGCTTGGTCGCCTGCCTCGATCTGGGCACCCAGCCACTGGTGCAGGTTCTGCGGAATGTACTCCAGGAACAGTGCGACGCTCGCCGAGGACTGCTGAAGAGCCTGGATCCGGCGGCGTACCTGCGATCCGCCGCCCCAATAGGCGACCGCCCGGTCGATGTCGGCCAGTTGTCGAGTCCGGCAGCACCCGCCAGTGGTACATCAGGGGGAAGCCCTCATTTTGCGCCGCGAGCACCCAGTTCGTCGTCATGGTGTGCACGGCGAGCTCCGTGGACGGTAAGACGATCAGCCAGTACCAGGACGCGATCGAGGCCCGGGTGCAGGATCGCGAGCAGCGGGGCAGCCGGACCCTGTACCGGGTGCGGGCGGTCATCGAGGCGCTGAACGAGATCCGCCGCGGGCCTGGAGTCGCGGTTGATCCGGAGCAGGACCGTCGCAGAGCACGCGGTGCACGACCCAAGGCATCGAGCTACGGGCAACTGATGGGGGCGCCGTTGGTCGGCGAGGCGGGCGAGCCTTCCAAGGTCGTGCACGTGTCCGCGTCGTTCCCGCCGTCACCGCCGTCGCCGCCGCCGATCGGGTTGTCCTGGCCGCGCAGCGTGTCCTCGCCGCCGTTGCCGTACAGCGTGTCGGAGCCGTTCTCCCCGAACAGCTTGTCGCCGCCGTCCCCGGCCCTGCCGGCGCCGCTGAACAGGTCGTCGCCGTAGATGGTGTCCGCGTTGTCGCCGCCGTGCAACTTGTCGTCCCCCGTGTTGCCGATGATGGTGTCGGCGTTGTCGCCGCCGCAGATGACGTCGTTGCCGCCCCCTCCGCTCAGCGTGTCGGCGGCCACGGTTCCATAGATCCAGTCGTTGCCGCCCGTACCGTTCTCCACCACCGGTCCTGGCAGGGCGCTGTCGTTGATCGTGTTGTAGCCCGCCGTGATGGCCTGGGCCTCCGTCATCCCGCCGCACTCCACGATCAGCGAGGTGGCGTGCGCGGCCCCTGTGCCGAGGAAGATTCCGGTCCCGCCCAGCAGCAGTGCCGCCGCCCCCGCGCCGGTCCTGAAGCGTGTGCCCCAGTGTTTCGTCATCTGTCTGTTCCTCCGTCGTCCCCGCGGTGCGGGTCCTCGGGACGGCTGGTCCGCCCGTACGGCAAAGATCCCTCGTTCCGAGGGTTCGTTGCACGTACAAAGACCGGACCCGACGTGCACTTCTGCGTACACGCCGGCGACCTGCGGGCAAAGGGGGCGTTCCGCTTCGGTAGCCGATCGTTTACCACTCACCGCGGGGAAACTCGGTGTCGGGCAAGGGAGGGCCGCGCGTTCCGCCACCAGTGCGGCCAGCACCGACACCCTCATGCCGAGCATGAGGGTGTCGGTGGTAGTCAGCGCCACCTGGGCGAGCTGGGTGAGGGCGAGGGGTACGGCGAGTCCGGCCAGTTCGCGTGCGTCGTGGCGCAGGGGGGACGTTGTCACGCCGCTTACTCTCCCTTTAGGATAGGCAAACCTAAGTAAGACTTTCGTCGCGAATGAGGATGAAGTGGACCTGAGCAGGCGTCAGCTTCTCATGACAGCAGGAGGAGCGAGCCTAGCGGCGCTGCTCGCGGCCTGCGGCACCGGGTCACAGCCCGGCTCCGCCCCCGCGACCCAGCCGGCTCAGGCGAAACCCAACGCTGGCGGCACCCTGCGCATAGGTGCGCTGGGCAAAGCGAGCGCGATCACCCGCGACCCCCACGGCACGCAGGCCAACGAGAGCGACTATCTGATCCTCAGTCTGGTCTACGACACGCTGACCGTCCCGGGCGCCACCGCCAACACCGCGCCCCGCCTGGCCAGCGCGTGGAAGGCTGACAAGGACGTCAAGACCTGGCGGTTCACGCTGGCGCCGGGCGCGACCTTCCACGACGGCACACCGGTGACCGCCGAGGACGTCGTCTGGTCGTTGCGCCGCCTGCGTGACACCCCCGCCGGTCCCGCCCGGCTGCCGGGCGTCACGTCCGCGAACATCAAGGCGGACGGGGACACCGTCGTGCTCACCTCCGACTACCCCAACGCCGACCTGCCCCTGATGATGCGGCTGACGACGTTCGTCATGAAGAAGGACACCACGGAGGTGGCCGGCGCGCCGGGCACCGGCCCGTTCAAGCTCGACTGGTACCGGGACGGCAACGCTCGCCTGGTGCGCAATGACAGCTGGCATGGGGGCAAGCCGCACCTCGACGCGATCGAAGTGAAGATCTTCGAAAGCCCGCAGGCCATGGCCAACGCGCTGCTGGCCGGGCAGATCGACATCGCCTCCAATGTGGGCGCCGTTGCCGCCCGTATCGCCACCGGCCGGCCCGGCGTGCAGGTGCTCCGGCGGCCCGACGACATGGCGATGCCGATCGTCATGCGCACCTCCAAGGGCAGCCCGTACGCCGACCCCCGGGTCCGCGAGGCACTCCGGCTCGCCGTGGACCGTGATGCGATGGTCAAGCAGGTCCTCAGCGGGTACGGCAAGGTCGCCAATGACGTGCTCGGCACCGGCGATCCCGTCTACGCCAAGGACCTGCCGCAGCGCGCGCGTGATCTGGCCCGGGCCAAGCAGCTGCTGCAGGAGGCCGGTTTCGACCTGTCGAAGACCTACCCGCTGCACACCACCGACGACATTGCGGGCCTGGCCGAGTCCGCCGCGCTGTTCGCTACCCAGGTGCGGGAGGCGGGCGTGCAGATCGAGGTCGTCAAGCAGGACTCCGGCGCGTTCTGGGACAAGACCTGGCTCAAGGGTGACCTGTACACCACCTACTGGGGCACCAACGACTCGGTGCTGTTCTTCGCCAGCAAGCTTCTGCTCACCGGTGCGGGACAGAACGAGTCGGGCTGGAGCGACGCCGCGTTCGACCGAGCGTACAAGGAGGCCGTAGGCACCCTGGACGATGCCGCCAGGGCCAAGGCACTGCGCACGCTGCAGGAGATCGAGCACGAACGCTCCGGCTACGTGCTGTGGGGCATGGCCGACGGCATCGACCTGGCCGGAGCGGCCGTCCGCGACCTGCCGAAGCTTCCCGGGTACGGACGCGTACAACTTGAGCGGGTATGGCTGGCTCGTTGACGGCGCTGCGGCTCGGCTGGCTTCTCGCCCGCCGGGCCGGCCTGCTCGCGGCCCTGCTCGCGCTGGTCTTCGCCGTCGTTGAGGCGCTGCCGGGCGACGCCGCCGACGCCACCGCCGAGCGCGGGGAGAGCGCCGCCGACGTCGCCCGGCGACGCACCCTGCTCGGCCTCGACCAGCCGGTGTTCGTACGGTTCCTGCGCTGGATGGCCGGGCTGCCCACCGGGGACCTCGGCGTCTCCGCTCGCGGGGAGAAGGTCTGGAACCTGCTGGCGGGGCCGCTGCCCAACACGCTTGTGCTGGGCGGCGTCGCTTTGGCCGTCACCGTCGCCACCGCGCTCGCCGTCGGCTGTTGGGCCGCACTGCACCCGGGATCGGTGACCGACCGGGTGATCTCGGGTGCTGCCACGGCCGTGCTGGCCCTGCCCGAGTTCGTGATCGCGGTGGCGCTCGTGCTGGTGTTCGCGCTGTGGACGGGCCTGCTTCCGGCGGCGACGCTGGCCGGGGCGGACGGTTCCCCTGCCTCATGGACGATGCTGGTGCTGCCGGTGCTGGCGCTGGCGATCCCGCAGATCGGGTGGAACGCCCGGATCGTGCGCGGCGCGATCGCCGACCAAGCGCGAGCGCCGCACGTGGTCGCCGCCGTCCTCGACGGTCTGCGGCCCCGGCGCATCCTCACCCACCACCTGCTGCCCGGCGCGCTGCCCGCCATCGCCGTGGGCGCGGCGACCTCCACCGGCATGCTGCTGGGCGGCGCGGTCGCGGTAGAGACGATCTTCAACTATCCCGGGGTCGGCACGCTCCTCGCGGGAGCCGTGGCAGACCGCGACACCCCGATCATCGCCGGCGTGGTGGCGCTGACCGGGCTCGCGATCACATGTGTGCTGCTGATCGCCGACCTGATCCGCGCCTGGGCCACAGGAGGCCGCCTGTGATGCGTCTGCTCCCCGCGCTGGTCCTGCTCCTGCTGGCATTGGGCGGACCACTCCTGGCTCCCCTGCCGATGGACCAGCCGGTCACCATCCCCTACGGGCCCGCCGGAGCCGGCGGCGCGCTGCTCGGCGGAGACCAGCTCGGCCGTGACGTCCTGAGCAGGCTCCTGTACGGGGGGCGCGACCTGGTCCTGTCCTCCATCGTCGTCGCGCTGCTCGTCACCACCATCGCGGCGGTCCTGGGCGTGGCCGGAGCGCTGCGTCCCGCCTTCGGCCGGTTCATCGAGCGGGCGACAGACGTGTTCATGCTGCTGCCCGCCGTCCTGGGCATCCTGCTGGTCACCCAGGCGTGGCCGCGCGGTGGCCCGTTCGCCCTCGTGACCGCCGCCGTCGCGCTCGGCGTCCCCTTCGCCGTCCGGTTCATGACCGCCGCCGCGGCGCCCGTCGTGGCCACCGGCTACGTCGAAGCCGCCATCGCCGGTGGCGAGCGCACCTGGCATCTCATCATCCGAGAGGTGCTGCCGAACCTGCGTTCCACGGTCCTGGCCCTGTTCGGACTGCGTTTCGTGGAAGGCGTCTACGTGATCTCCACTGCTGCCTTCCTCCAGATCGGCCCCCAGCCCCCGGCCGCCGACTGGGCCTTGATGATCCGCGAGAACAGTGCCGGGCTCGTCCTCAACCCATGGGCCGTGCTGGCGCCCGGCATCGCGATCGCCGCGCTGGCGATGAGCGTCAATCTGGCCGCCGGCGCACTCGCCCCCAAGGTGCGTACGTCGGAGGTGGCACTCCTGTGACCCCGTATGCGGTGGTGACCGGCCTGACCGTGGCCGCCCCCGGCGGGCCCGAGTTGCTGGTGGGCGTCGACCTGGCCGCCCGTTCCGGGCGTGTCCTGGCCCTGGTGGGCGCCTCGGGCTCGGGCAAGACCACCCTGCTGCGCGCGCTGCTCGGAGACCTGCCCCCGCGCACCGCCCGCCAGGCGGGAGAGGTACGGGTGCTCGGTGTGGACGTGTTCGGCTGCGACCCGGACGCGCTACGCGAGCTGCGGCGCAGACGCGTGGCCTTCGTCGGGCAAGACCCGGGCTCGGCGCTCAACCCCAGGATGCGCGTGGCCGCCGTCGTCGCCGAGACCGGCACCGGCCTGACCCGTGACGACGTCGCCGGCCTGCTCGGCGAGGTCGGCCTGGCCGGCGTCCCCGGGTTACCCAGGCGCCGGACCGTCGAGCTCTCAGGCGGCCAGCAGCGCAGGGTCGCTCTGGCCAGAGCGCTGGCCCGCCGGCCCGATCTGCTCCTCCTGGACGAACCCACCGCGGGGCTCGACCCGACCGCGCGCGCGGAGATCGGCGCGCTGCTCCGGCGTCTGGCCAGGGAACAGGGAATCGCTGTGGTGATGTCCTGCCACGACCGGGAGCTGGTCGCCCAGGTGGCCGACGACGTCCTGGAACTACCCGGAGGTGTGCCCTCTCAGCCGTCCGCCCTCCGGCCGCCGAGCCGCTCCAAGGCACCTGGTCATGAAGCGGGCCTGCGCGCCGAAGGGCTGGCCGCGTATGTGGGGCCCGCGCGCCTGCACGTGCTGCGCGGCGTCGACCTGCACGCGCCCTCGGGGGCCACGGTCGGCGTCGTCGGCCCCTCCGGCTCGGGCAAAACCACGCTGCTGCGCACCCTGGTCGGCCTGCATCCCCGCTCGAGCGGCTCCCTCACCCTGGACGGCCTCGCACTGCACCCCGACGTGCGACGCCGCGGGCAGGAATTGCGGCGCCGGGTGCAGTTCGTACCACAGAACCCCATGGGAGCCCTGAACCCCTCGGCCACCGTAGGCGCCGCCCTGCTTCGACCGGTGCGGCTACACCACCGACGCCCGCGCTCGGCGGGACCAGAGCGCGTAGGCGAACTACTGGAACAGGTCGGCCTGAGCCCCGACCACGCCGGCCGATATCCACACGAGCTGTCAGGCGGCCAGCGCCAACGGGTCTCCATCGCACGAGCCCTGGCCGCCGAACCCGACGTCCTGATCTGCGACGAGGTCACCTCGGCCCTGGACGACGGCACCGCCCGCGCGGTCATGGACCTCCTGACCGGCCTGCGGGAAACACAGGGCACGGCCGTGATCTTCGCCTCTCACGATCTCCGACTCATCCAGGAGTACGCCGACAGCGTGGTAACCGTCTAGATGATCTCCTGTTGGAATGAGGCGAGGGTGTCCAAGATCGATGTGTGAGCAAAGAACTGAAACACCCTCGCGACCGCACTCTATGTGAAGATCGACGATGTACTGAAGGCCCGGCCTGACCTCGCGCCGGAGCGGCCGAAGGGCGGTATCCCCCCTACGCTCAGTGACGCCGAGCTGATCACCTTGGCGGTCTTATCGGCCCTGCTGGACTACACCTCCGAGCGGCGCTGGCTGCGCCACGCCCGCACCGGACTGACCGGCATGTTCCCCTATCTGCCCGGTCAGTCCGGTTACAACAAACGGCTGCGCTCTGCGTTCGCCCTGGTCCTGCGCATGATCCGGATCCTGGCGGCCGACACATCGCTGTGGCATGACGACGTGTGGGTGGTCGATTCCACCCCGGTGGAATGTGGTCGTTCCAGGGAAACGGTCAAGCGCAGCGACCTAGGGCGTGTCCCGTGATCTTTGGTGCCGGTTTGGTGTAGATCATTAGCGTGGATGAGGAACGTCTGAAACGTCATGATCTGACCGATGAGGAGTGGGGGCGGCTGGAGCCGCTGCTGCCGGTGAGCACGGGCTGGGGCGCGCGGTGGAACGACCACCGGAGAGTGATCAACGGGATCTTTCACCGGACACGGACGGGCACCCCGTGGCGGGACCTGCCGACCTGCTAGGGGGCGTGGAAGACGGTCTACAACCGGCATCGCCGTTGGTCACTGGATGGGACCTGGGCACGGATCCTCGATGAGCTACGGGCGGGGTGCGATGAGGCCGAGGGCGAGGACTGGACGGTCAGCGCCGACTCCACGGTGGTGCGCGCCCACCAGCACGCGGCCGGGGCGCGGCATGCCCCAGCCTTGGACATCCGGTCAAAGGGGCCGATAAAGATCACGAACGGGTGGCGTCGAGCCGGGAGGCGCTGGGCCGCTCCCGAGGTGGCCTGTCGACCAAGATTCACCTGGTCGCCGACCGGCGCTGCCGTCCGATCACCGGCTCACCAGCCCCGGCCAGCACGGCGACTCGCCCCGCTTCATCCCATTGATGGAGTCCATCCGCATCCGGCGGCGCGGGCCGGGCAGGCCGCGCAAGCGGCCCACCCGCACGATGGGCGACAAAGCGTACTCCTCCCGGGGAAATCGCGCCTACCTGCGCAGACACGGCATTCAGGCGGTCATCCCCGTCAAGGAGGATCAGAAGGCCAACCGCCTCAAGCGGGGCTCGGCCGGAGGCCGCCCGCCCAACTTCGACGCTGAGCGGTACAAGGAGCGCAACACCGTCGAGCGCTGCGTCAACAAGCTCCGCCAGCATCGGGCCGTGGCCACCCGCTTCGACAAGCGCGAGCGCATCTACCAGGGCACCCTCGATGTCGCCTCGATCCGGATCTGGCTTCGGGACCCCGTCACGTGATAACAGGACACGCTTTATGTCGCCGGGCAGAACACCGATTTGAGAGCGTTGGTGATGCGTTGCGGCGTGGTCATGCGCTCGGCATCGTCCATGGCCACCGTCACGGACACGGCGAACTGCAGGCGGCCGTCGGAGGAGGTGTAGGTCGCGGCGGTGAAGCCGGGGGCGCTGCCCCCGCCTCCTGAGGCGAACTCGGGCTTGCCGGCGCACGGACCCCCGGAAGGCAGCGGCGGCATGCCAGGCGCCGGATCGGTGATCACTTTGCGCAGCGACTCCGGCAGGAGTCTGCCCTGGCGGAAGGCGCGCTGGAAGGCGCTGACGTCGCGCGCGGTGGAGACCACGCCGCCGGCGCCGAGCATGGTGGTGACGTTGAGCTTGTCGACATCGTGCAGCTTGCCCGTCTCGTCCGGGGCGTAACCGTGCCCGTGCGGGCCCTTGATGCCCACCGAAGCCTTCATGGGCAGGTAGGTATCGCGCATTCCGAGCGGGGCGAAGAGCCTGCGGTTGAATTCAGCCGCCAGTGACCTCCCGGCCAGTTTCTCGATGATCATGCCGAGCAGGATGTAGTTGGTGTTGGAGTAGTTGAAGGTCCCGATCTCCACGGGCCGGGGGTTCTTGCGCGAGGCCGCCAGCAGGTCGGTCGGGCGGTAGTTGCGCGTGGGGTCCAGGGGATTCACGTCCGCGCCGATGTAGTCGGGGATACCCGAGGTCAGCTGGATCAGGTTGCGTACCGTGATCTCGTCGGCCCGCTCCACCAGGTCCTTGTCCGCCACCTCCGGCAGGACCGCGCTGAGTTTGTCATCCAGGCTCAGCTTGCCCTCCTTGACCAGCTGCAGCACCACGGTGGCGGTCATGCCCTTGGTCTGCGAGCCGATCCGGTAGCGGGCGGTAGACGGGATCGCGCCACCCTTGCCGTCGAGCAAGCGGGACCCGGCCGATCCCTTCCCGACCCGCTTGCCGTCCACATACACCTCGCCGATGGCGCCCACCACATGGCCCGTCTTCACCAAGTCTTCCATCGCCTTCTGCACGTCCCCGACCTTGACGGGGTCGGCAGATATCGACGCGGTCGCGGGCGCGGCCACACTCAGAGCCAGCGCCGCGCACGCCACCGAGGCGACGCGAGCCACTGCCGCTCGACGCGAAAGCATGAAGTCTCCCTCTGTGGAAGTCAGAAAAATCAGATGTCGAGCCACAGTTCTAGGGCGGGACGTGTTTCCTTGGTGTTATCCCGAACCGTGCAGCTACGACTTCCGCCCCGTAATCGCGCAACACGGCGGCACCGCCGCCTCACCGGCGAAGTCGGTGACCTTGCTGGCGGGGACCTCCTGCCCACCGCCATCACATGATCACGGGACACGCTCTAGCGGGCTGGGCCGAGTACGGCTACTGCGCGTCGCATTCGCGGTTCTTCTGGGGGCTGCGGCTACGCCTGGTGGCCACGCTCGGCGGGTTGCCGGTACTGTTCGCTCTGACCGGCGCCAAGGCCGACGAGCGTGAGGTCCTGCTCGGCATGCTGGATGACGCGTCGGATCTGGCCGCCGCCTGCCCCGGCCAGACGGTGATCGGGGACAAGAACTACTTCGGAGCCGGCTTTGAGCACGAGCTCACCGAGCGTGAGGTGCGGTTGCTGCGTCCGGCCCGCAAGGGGGGAACCTGAGCGGGCCGGGGCGCGCTTTTTCAAACCGCTACGGCAGGTTATCGAGTCGATCAACCAGACCTTCAAAGGCCAGCTTGACCTGGAACGACACGGTGTCCGAACCATGGCGGGGTCATCGTCCGGGTGCTGACGCGGATCTTGGCGCTGACCACCGCGATCTGGCACAACGACAAGAACGACCAGCCCATCAAGCGATCCCTGCTTGCCTACGATCACTGAACGTGAGCAGGTCACCCGGAATCAATCATCTGGCCGGGACTTTGTCGCGAGGGCGAGAGAACGTCCGGACCTCCCCTGGAGAGCCGCATGCTGGCGATGTGACACAGAATTTGCATTATCTGTCACACTGGCCCTCGGCGGATTGCGTCCGCCCAGCTCGGCCTCCGCCGCCGCGCGGCCGACTCGGCTACATTATGGGTGCTGGTAAGAACGCTGTCACACGGCCCCGGACCCGGTTGATCTTTCCCTGTCGATCAATCGCCGTCCCACCAGGCTGTTGCGGATGAGCCGGTGCTGGGTTGGGCCGCTGGAGGTGGTCTGTCAGAGGTCTTCGATGTAGCGGCGGCGATGTCGCCGGGTCGAGGGGGGGAGGGGTGCCGGCCGGCACGGCGCGCTGCTCAGGGCCGCAGGCCCCGCCATGGTGGATTGCAGAGTGGCGTGGCCATTGACGCGATGCCGGCCGGTCGCTCGGTCACATGCCGGCGATGAGCTTGTCCACCCTCTCGTCGACGCTTCGGAACGGGTCCTTGCACAGCACCGTGCGCTGGGCCTGGTCGTTCAGCTTGAGATGCACCCAGTCGACGGTGAAGTCGCGCCGCTTCTCCTGCGCCTTGCGGATGAACTCGCCGCGCAGCCGCGCCCTGGTCGTCTGCGGCGGCACCGACTTGGCCTCGAAGATCTTGATGTCGGAGGCCACCCGCTCCACCGCGCCGCGGCGCTGTAGCAGGTAGAACAGGCCCCGCTTGCGGTGCACGTCGTGGTAGGCCAGGTCGAGCTGGGCCACCCTGGGCGAGGACAGCGGCAGGTCGTACTTCTTCCGGTAACGCTCGATGAGCTGGTATTTCGTCACCCAGTCGATCTCCCGCGAGACCAGGTCCAGGTTGCCGGTGTCGACCGCGTTGAGCGTGCGCTCCCACAGCTCCAGCACCCGGTGGGCGATGGCGTCGCCGCCGCGGCGATCGACGAAGTCCTTCGCCTTGGACAGGTATTCCTGCTGGATTTCCAGGCTGGAGGCCTCCCGCCCGTTGGCCAGGCGCACCCGCCGCCGCCCGGTCATGTCGTGGGAGACCTCGCGGATGGCCCTGATCGGGTTCTCCAGCGACAGGTCGCGTATCACGGTGCCCGACCCGATCATGCGCAGCACCAGGTCGGTGGCGCCGACCTTGAGCAGCATCGTGGTCTCGCTCATGTTGGAGTCGCCCACGATGACGTGCAGGCGGCGGAACCGCTCGGCGTCACCGTGCGGCTCGTCGCGGGTGTTGATGATCGGCCGGGACCGGGTGGTGGCCGACGACACGCCCTCCCAGATGTGCTCGGCCCGCTGCGAGACGCAGTAGACCGCGCCGCGCGGGGTCTGCAGCACCTTGCCCGCCCCGCAGATGATCTGCCGCGTCACCAGGAACGGGATCAGCACGTCGGCCAGCCGCCCGAACTCGCCGTGCCGGCCCACACAGTAGTTCTCGTGGCAGCCGTAGGAGTTTCCGGCTGAGTCCGTGTTGTTCTTGAACAGATAGATGTCACCCGCGATGCCCTCTTCGCGAAGCCGTTTCTCGGCGTCGACCAGCAGGCCCTCGAGAATGCGCTCGCCCGCCTTGTCGTGGGTGACGAGCTCGATGACGTTGTCACACTCGGGTGTTGCGTACTCGGGATGGCTGCCCACGTCGAGGTAGAGACGCGCGCCGTTGGGCAGGAAGACGTTGCTCGATCGGCCCCAGGACACGACCCGCCGGAACAGGTACCGGGCCACCTCGTCGGGGGACAGCCTGCGCTGGCCCCTGAAAGTGCACGTGACGCCGTACTCGTTCTCCAGGCCGAAGATGCGACGATCCATTCCCTCACGCTACTCCCCCACCACGGTCACGCCCAGGACGTCCAGGTGGTCGGCATCGAAGGGTACGAACGCCGGCCGTCGGATCCGGCGCTTGGAACAGCGGAACAGCCATTACCGTAAGAACGATCTTGCTTCTCGTAGTCGTCATGAACTGGCCGAACGTGAAGTGCCAAAAGCTCGAGCCGGTGATCGCCCTCCTGTAGGGCACTGCGGCGGCGTTGGTGCAGCGTCCAGCCTACCCCGTGCGGTCGAGCTCGGCGGAGGCGGTCCTGATTTCCTGCCTGGCGGCCAGCACCTGCTCCGGCGTGGCGTGCAGGGTGAACATCGTCCGGGTCGCCTGCTGAAAGCGTTCGCGATCGGCGTATGGCACGCCGAGCAGTTCGCGGATGACAAGCGAGGGGATGGGCAGCGCGAACGATTCGATCAGGTTCGCCGGGGGCCCACCTGCTGTATCTGCGTCAGCGCCTCGTTGGTGATCTGCTCGATGCGGGGGGTGAGCAGGTTCATCCGCCGGACCGTGAACTGGCCGGTCAGCAGGCGGCGGTGTGGACCTCGGGGACGAACCGCTGGTAGACGTGTCCTTTGTGCTCGAAGGTGTCTGCCGCGCAGGCGGCCGGCGCGGCGGCGAGCAGGCGCTGTCGCTGGGCGCGTGCGGACTCGGCGGCGCCGACGAGTGCACCCAGGCGGGGCAGCCGGTCCCGGATCCGCTGATGCATCTGTGCGCTACTGGCTCGCTTCGGCCTGGCCAGACTCCCGCCCGGCCCGCACCTGCCGTGACCTGCGCCTTTCACGGTGACTCGAAGCCGTATCAGAGCGATGTCAGGTCCGTGTAGGGACGCGGGGCCACGATTCTCGACATGGACAAAGCAATGCAGCCCCCCGCCGACACCCGAAGCGCCCAGCCGAAAGGCTTCGTCGCCAAACTCCTCGCCGGCCGCCACTCCGTCCCCTTCTCCATCGCCCTGCACCTGGTGCCCGGCGCGGCCATCGTCGCCGTGTACGCCTTCATCGCCGCCCCCCTGGTCCGCGCGATCAACTTCCCGATCTTCCTGGCCTGGGCCATCGCCCTCGCGGTCGTGCTCTTCCCACTCCAGCTCTTCCTGCTGTGGCTGGGCAAGAAACAGACCGGCCGCTACACCATGAAGGGCATCGTCCACTACCGCGACAAACCGCTCTCACGCCGCAAGGTCTTCTGGCTCGGCGCCGCGTGCCTCGTCTGGATGACCGTGGTCTCGCTCTCGCTGACCCCGCTGGACAACCTCGTCTACGACTGGTTCTTCACCTGGGTGAACTACCAGGGCGCCGGCCCCGACGGCACCGCCTACCTCCAGGGCTACCCGCCCGAGCTCGTCCTCACCACGCTGCTCATCTGCGCACCCTTCACCGGCTTCACCCTGCCCCTGCTCGAGGAGTACTACTTCCGCGGCTTCCTGCTGCCCCGCCTCCCCCAGCTCGGCAAGTGGGCCCCCCTCTTCAACACCTTCTTCTTCTCCGTGTACCACTTCTGGGCCCCCTGGACGGTCCTGTCCAAGCTCGTCTTCCTCTACCCGGGCATCTGGCTCGCCTGGAAGAAGCAGGACATCCGCATCTCGATCGCCATGCACCCCGGCTCGGCGCTGCTGATGACCGTGGTCGGCGTCATCGCCCTCGCCTCCGGCGCCACCTCCATGTAAGACCACCCGAAACGAGGGATGCCTCGCTCCGGAGCGGGCCAACGGCATCGCCGTTCAGGCCGCTGGTGGCGCTACCGGGTGCTGCTGATTCTCATCGGCATTTCCTGGTCCGACCGGCCCTCAAGCGCTGTCCAGACTGACCGGCGAACGCTCCTGCGGAATCACGGAGCGGTTGTCCTGTGACAACGACTCTTGAGCTCGGGCCATCGAAGGCCGGGCGGCTCTGGGGGCCGTCCACCCGCGAACAGCTTGTCGAGATTGCTGGCGTCCGGTCTCATTGACGGCGTACGGAGGGCAGCGCTGAGCACGGAGGACGGCGTCCGCGAGGTCGGTCAGGGCCTGCTGCTCGACGAGCACACCGCCCTGCGCGGACCGGACACGGGCTGGGACCTGCACGAGTACCGCCCACTCCGCCCCGACTCATCTCGGCGAACAGAGCGCCTCGCTGTCGATGCTGATGGCGAAGTCCCGGCACAAGAAGCCGGAGAACGTCCGCCGCTACTTCAAGCCGTCCCCGAGGCGATCGCCGAGCTCACGAGGCTGCTCGCGCCCGGCGGCAGCACCCGCCGAGCCGCGTTCCTTGGTCCTTCTCGGTGGCAACGGCGGAGGCGGAGAGGAGCGTCGCGGCGGCGAGGCTGCCCCAGAGGGCGGCCGAGCCGTGGGAGGCGAGAGCGGTGATGACCGCCGGGGAGACGGCGAGGCCGAAGCCCGTGGAGAGCTGGAAGCGGGCGAGGGTGCGTCCCAGGACATGGGCAGGGGCGAGGGCGGTGACGAGCGCGGTGGCGCTGCCGGCATAGATGATCTCGCCGATGGTGCAGACCACGGACACCGTGGCGACCGCCGGGGCACCCCAGCCGTGTCCCAGTGAGGTGGCCGCGAGGAAGCCGAGGTAGGACACGGCGAGTACCACGCCGGCGAGAGCCAGCACGGTCCGCCGGGAGAAGCGGGACATCAGGACGGTGACCGGAACCTGCAGGGTGACCACCAGCACCGTGTTCGCCACGAAGATGGCTGCCGACCACACCGGGGATGCGTGCAACTGGGTCACCAGGACCAGGGGGAGCGCGATTTCGGGGACGTTGAGGCAGAAGACGTAGACCACGTTGGCGGCCAGCAGCGCGCGCATCCGAGGTGCGGGCCCGCCGGCCCTGTCCGTGGCCGGAGCAGCGGCCGGAGCAGCGGCCGGAGCAGCGGCCGGAGCAGCGGCCGGATGCGTGTGCAGGTGGACCGACCATGCCAAGGCCGCCGCAGCGAGATAGGCGAGCCCGGTGACGGCTGCCAGCGCCTGCAATGCGATGGTGCCGCCCGCCAGGCATGCGGTGGCGAGGAGGGCGCCCACGCCCAGGCCGGCGTTGCGCAGGGCGCGGCCTGCCGCCAGAGCGGCGTCACGTTCGCGGCCGTGGGCGACCGTGGCCACGAGGGCTGCGTGGGCGGCCGGCCATGCCTGGTTGCCGATGCCGAGGAAGAGTGCCGCCGTCGCGAACAGCCAGACGTGCCCCGCCGGGGCGGCCAGCAGCAGCGCCACGCCCAGCACCCGCACCAGCATCGACGCTGCCACGACCGTGCTGCGTGCCCCCCGGTCCAGCCATCGGCCGACCGCGGGCATGCACACCAGACCCACGACGACGCCGACCGTCATGGCGATGCCGGTGGCCGACGCGGACAGCCTCAGCACCGTCAGCCCGTAGAGCAGCAGAAAGGGCCGCAGCAAGCCGGTGCCGAGCGCGTCCACGGCCAGGGCGACGGCATAGCGGGGGCCTCCGGAGGCACGGACGAGGGCGCGCGGCCGGATCTTGGTGGTGGTTGCCATGGCGTCAACGATGCGTTCGGCCGCCGGGCCGACTGTGTCAGTTGACGGACACCGTCAATCGACGCGGTCGTCGGCCATCCGACCAGCGATGATGAGGGGATGACGTTGAGGATCGACATCGGCGGCCTGCCGTCCGGGCGACTGCGGTTCGCTGCCTCCCCGCTGGCCGAGCTGACCGCGATGCTGCACGTGCTGGCCGAACCCGCGCATCACCCGCAGCTCGCCGGCTGGGCCGGGGACGTCTGGGCTGGGCTGCGGCCGGAGCTGGCCGAGCGGCTCAGGGAGGCGGAGTTCCTCTGGCGTTCCTCACGGGCCGACTTCCTGGTCCCCGCTCGTCCCCGGCCGACCCTCGCCGAGGAGTTGGACGATGTGGACCGGATCGACGATGAAACCTATGTGACCGCCGCGCTCATTACCACGTGCGGCAGCAACCGGGTTCACTTCGCCGCGCCGTCGCCGCTCGCCGACGCGGCGGCGCGCGAGCGGGCCCTGGACCTGGCCCAGGCCCGCGGCGCGCTCCAAGAGGCCTTCGCGGAACGGCTGCTCGCGGACCCGGCCGCCGTGCGGGCACGGGTGCGTCACACCCTCGAACAGTGCGCCGAGGCCTTCTTCGACGCCGCCTGGACGGGCGTCGCCGTGCAACTCGCCACCGACCTGCGCCTGAAGAACGACCTGCTGAAGCGCCAGGGCATCGGGGCGGCACTCGCGTCGGTCTCCGGCGCCGTCACCCTGGCGCCGGACGGCAACTGCATCATCGTGGACAAACTGCAGGACAACGCGACCGCCGCCCACGGTACCGGGGTCACTTTCCTCCCCAGCGTCTTCGGCCGCCCGCACCTGGTGGTGGTCCACGCGCCCGGGTGGCAGCCGGTGGTGCAGTACCCCGTGGCCGAGGCGAGTCCATCGGAACCGGTATCGCTGGAAACGGTCACGCTACGGCTGGAGGCACTCGCGCATCCGGTACGGCTGCGGCTGCTGCGCACCCTGGCCCGCGGCCCGCACACCACCGGTGAGCTGGCCCACGCCTGGGAACTCTCACCCCCGGAGGTTTCCCGCCACCTCGCTGTCCTGCGCCGCGCGGGCCTGCTCACGGCCCGGCGGCACGGTCGTCACGTCCGTCACACGCTCAATCTTCCCGATCTGACGGCGCTGGGCGCCGACCTGCTGACGGCCGTACTGCGCTGAGTGGCTTCGGTCTGCCGGAACGCGGGCGACCGCCGCCTTCGCAACATCGTGCGACTCGGCAGGCCGCCGAGCAGTACCGGGAGGGCGCGTCCGACGATCTCCGCGGCCGGCAGCTCGTCGCCGGCGGTCATGGCCAGAAGCTGCCCGGTGGCCGACGTGGCGACGACCGAGCAGACGGCGGCGGTGTGACCGGTCAACGGACCGCCGAGTTGCTCGCCCGCGGCCAGGTCCCATACCCGCACCGTGCCGTCACTGCTGCCCGTGACAGCCGCTACGCGTTCGTCACCCTCGCCTGCGCCGCCATCTGCTGGCGACGACTGCGCACCGCACTTTGCCGAGAGTGAGGGTAGGCGATGCGCCCCAGGGGACGGCCTGCTCGATGCGTCAGAACGCACCTGCGGCAGTCGGGCTCGCGCAGCCTCACATCCGGGATCTCAGCACGTCGACCTCACAGCCCGGCGCGGACGGGTCGAAGCCGTGCTCGACCAGCCAGCGAACCCCCAGCAGGCTTCGCAACGACCACCACGCGCGAATCACGTCGAGGTCGACGTCGGTGCCATAACCGGCGATGACGTCGTCGAGGTGCTCCTCGTGCCCGAGCGTCAAGGTGGCCAGGTCGAACAGGGCATCACCCCGGCCCGCCTCGGACCAGTCGATGATGCCCGTGACCTCGTCGCCGTCGACAAAGACGTGCTCGATCTGCAGGTCGCCGTGCGTGAACACCGGAGTCCACGGCCGGATCGCGGCCTCGGCGACCTGGCGGTTGCGGGTGACCAGGTCGGCGGGCAGGACGCCGTTCGCCACGAGCAACTCGCACTCGCCGTCGAGTTCCGCCGCCAACTCGTCGGGACCCCGGCGGCGCCGGCCGGGCCAGGGCGGCAACGGCGCCTCGTGCAACTGCCGGATGGCGGCACCCGCCGCGGCCCACGCCGCCGACGACGCGGTCGACGGCTCACCGAGACGGCCGAGCACCGTCCCCGGGATGGCGGCGATCGCGAGCACGGGCGGCTTGCGCCACAGGACCTCCGGAGTCGGGACCGGAACCAAGGCCATCGCCTCGACCTCGACGTCGATGCGCGCCTGATCGGCGTCCACCTTCAAGAACACGTCGCCGACGCGCAGGGTCGCGCGCTCGGAATGGGCGACGACGACTTCGACCTCATCCATGGGCGCCCAGTATCCCGGGGATGATCGACGATGTCGCCGGGATTGTCACTCGCCACCGGCGCGACCTCTGACCGGGGTCAGCGAGCGTTGCCGTGCGCCTCGATCGAGAGGTCCTGCCAGTCGGCCCAGGTCTTGAGCCGGTCGGCGTAGGCCTGCTGGATCAGCGGGTAGAAGCCCTTGCCGAACAGCACCCGCACCGGCGG
>NZ_JBITJQ010000048.1:0-83368 GCF_044460125.1 Nonomuraea sp. NPDC050153 | reverse complement strand
TGGAAGTTCACCCCGGCCGACCTCGAGGACCTACTGACCCGGATCGAGCGACACGAACAGAAAGAGCGCAACTCCCAGCAGCTCACCGGCTGCGACCATCAGCCTGCCTTACTCGACGCAGCCGCGTAACCCCCGAGAGATTTACGCAGACGACCACTAAGACTTACACCGGCAAAGCAGCGGGTGTCCTGCCCGTCCTACGGAAGCGCAGGCACAACCGGGTGGTGCCATCACTGAGGTCGACACTGACCTCGTCACTCAGCCGGCGCATCAACCAGATCCCAACGCCCCGCCAGGTGAACGCGTCCGGGGCGGGCTTGTCGGCCAGGACCGCCTTGGCCAGCACGCCGGTCGCGTTCACGACCTAGGCTCACCCCGTCGTTGTCGCTCCAGGCGATCAAGGTGCCGTCTCCGCCGTGTTCCAGCACTTTGGTGGCGGCCTCGCTCGCCGCGATCACCAGATCCATCAGCCGCTCGCCGGTCAGCCCGGCGCCCACGCCGAAGGTTCGCACACACTCCCGCAGCGTGACGAGGTCGTCCGCTCCCTATCACGTCCACGACCTGCGCCCCTACTGGGACACCTTCCGCACCCGCCACCCGCAGTGGAAGCTGCAGATCCGGTGGCCCGGTCCTGTTCGCCGAGCCGCGGGTGGTGGCCGTGGCCACCGACCACGAACTCACCCGGCTTACCACGGTCTCGCTGGACATGGTCGCCGACTTCCAGCATGCGAACCCCCCAACGTGGACGGACAACTGGGCCGACGGCTACGTCCCGTCCCACACCCGCTCGGGGCGGCGGATCGAACGCGGCCCGCTGGTACACAACACGGAGGAGGCTCTCACCCTGGCCAGCACCGGGGACCTCGTCAGCCTCTTCCCCGCCCACATGAGGCGCTATTGGAGCCGGCCCGACATCGCCTACCTGTCCGTCACTGACATCGCCGCCCTGCCGTATGCACTCGTGTGGCGCACCGAGACCGAGAACGACCCCATCCGGGCCTTCGCCCGAGTCGCCGCCGACATCGGCACCCTTGCCATCTGAGCCGCGCATCCTGGGCACATCGCGTTGGTCACGCCTGCTGGCAAGATCCCCGTCCCGCCTGGGTGGCACTACCGCTGGCGGAGATCCGCGGAGATGTACGTGATAAAGGCCTATTATCACGTACATGAGCGATCATGGCGGCGCGGCGACCAGGGGAACTCGTCACCGGAGCGGTGCGCGACTCATGCACGTTATCAGGTACATCGCCGCAACCGTCGCGCAGCGGCCAGCATGAGCGCCGTCCCGAAGATCGCCGCGATACGGGGTGGGGACGTCAGCCTCGCCGCGGCCGCCGACGCCTTCCTCGCCACCGCGCGCACGGCCAACCCCAACACCCACCGCGCCTACGCCTCGGCCATCGACCGTGTCACCGCCCGGCTCGGCCGCGACCGTCCGCTCGCCGATGTCGCCGACGCCGAGATCGGCGCCGCGCTCACCGAGCTGTGGGGCCGATGCGCGCCGGCGACCTGGAACCGCAACCGAGCTGCCGTCACCTCCTGGCTCTCCTGGTGCCAGGCCAAGAAGCGCTGGACCGCCCCGTCGGTCCCAGCCGATGCCGAACGCCGCAAGGAAACCGCCGACGAGACCCGCGCCGTGGCCAAGACCACCATGCACCGGCTGCTGTCACGCCGCGACATCCCCCTGCGGGAGCGGGCGCTGTGGCAGATGCTCTATGAAACGGTGGCCCGGGCCGCCGAGATCCTGGCGCTCAACGTCGAGGACCTGGACCTGGAGTACCGGCGTGCCCCCGTCCGCTCCAAGGGTGGCGCGATCGAGTGGGTGTACTGGGATAGCGGCACCGCCCACCTGCTGCCCCGCCTCCTCCGCCTCCCCGACGGCAGCACGCGCACCCACGGTCCGCTGTTCCTGTCCGAACGCCGCCCGGTCCCCGCTCGCCGCCCGGCGGCTGGCGACATCTGCCCGCACACCGGCCGCGCCCGCCTCGGCTACGACCGCGCCCGCGTCCTGCTGAACAAGTACGCCGGCCTCGACCTGCACCAACTGCGCCACAGCGCCGCCACCCACCTCGGCGACGCCGAAGTCCCGCTGCAGCTCATCATGGGCAAGACCCGGCATAAGAATCCCCGCACCGCCATGCGCTACGTCAAACCCGGCGCCGAAGCCATCGCGGCCGTCACCACCCACCTCGCGCCGCCGCGCCGTACGCACTGACCAGCTCTTTTCCTGAAGAGAAGGGAGAATTGCCCTGCTCTGACCTACGTGGTCTGCCCGCTCGTCGCTCATCGCCCCGCATCCAGGCGCGCTGTGGCTTCCGCGCCCCAGGAATCGGCATCAGTGCAGGTCAGCGAAATCCGACCAAAATTTCTCCCGGACTACAGGGAGGCCCCGCCGCCGCGACCTGGACGCCGCCCTGCCCCGCCTCCGCGAGGACCTGGCCGCCGTGCGCGGGCTGATCTGCGCCTTCCTGCGACTACGCAGCGGCGTCATCGCCGCCCTCGCGCACGGAATCGCGATCTTCCTGCTGGCCGGCGCGCTGGTCTGAGCCGCCGAAACTGAACTCCCCAGCCGCGGTCCGCCCGGAGTTTGCCGGTCTGGTCGCGCACGTGCAGCGGCCGGGGGCGATGACGGGCGCCGGGCGGGGTAGCGGGGCGGTGTGCCGACCGCGTCCGTCACCACCCCGGCCGACCGCGCCGGCCTGGCGCGCCGCTGGGCCCCCCGCCTGATGGCCGCCATGACCGGCGCGTGCCTGGCCCTCGTCTTCCCCGCCGTGAACGCTTGGTGGTGGACGTGGTTCGGCCTCGTGCCGTTCCTGCTCCTGGTAGCCCGCGCGGCGACGTTCCGTGAGGCGGGATGGCGGAGCTGGTGGGCATCGGCGGGCTTCTTCGCAACGCTGCACCACTGGGTGCTGCCGTTCCTGGGCGTGTACTGGCCGCTGGCGGTGCTGGTCATCGGGCTGGTGTGGGTGCCGTTCGGGCTGGTCGCCTACGGGCTACTGCGGCGTCTCTCCCCGGCCAGAGCGGGCGTGGCTCTGCTGGTACTGCCCTCGGTGTGGGTGGTCGTCGAGGCGCTGCGTTCGTGGCAGCACCTCGGCGGGGCGTGGGGGCTGCTCGGGTCGAGCCAGTGGCAGGTGCGGCCGGTTCTGGGGCTGGCCGCGCTCGGCGGGGTGTGGCTGCTCAGTTTCGTTCTGGTCGCGGTCAACGCCGGGCTCGCGATCGCCGTGCTGCCGGATGCGGGGCGGCGGGTACGGCTGGCCGGCGGGGGAGCCGTCGTCGTGCTGGCCGCGTTCGCCGTGTGCTCCGGGCTGGTACGGCCCGAGCCCGCCGTGACGGGTGTGATGCGTGTGGCGGGCGTGCAGCCTGGCCCTGTGCCCGGCCCGGAGCGGCGCGTGGCCGCGCACCTGCGGCTGACCGGCGAGCTCGCCGGCCGTAACCCCGACGTGGTGGTCTGGGGGCAGAGCAGCGTCGCCCTCAACCCCGCCCGGCGTCCGGACGTGGACCGCCTGCTTCGCCGGGCAGCCGCCGATGTGGGCGCCGATCTGCTGGTGAACGTGGACGCCGCGGATCCCTCCGGCCGGATCGCCAAGTCGGCCTACCAGTACACGCCGGACGGGGTCGTGAACACCTATGTCAAGCGGCGACTGGTCCCGTTCGGCGAGTACATCCCGCTGCGTCCGGTGCTCGGCTGGATCGCGGGGCATACCGAGGCGGCCGAGCAGGACCGGATCACCGGCGCCGGGCCGGCCGTGTTCGAGGTGGCCGGACGCCGGGTGGGGCCGCTGATCTCGTACGAATCGACCTTTCCGGACCTGCGGCGCGGCCTGGCTCGCAGGGGCGTGGACGTGACAATCACGCAGGGGTCGCTGACGACGTTCCACGGGAGCTGGGCGCACGCGCAGCAGGCGAGCTTGGAGGCGCTGCGGGCGGTCGAGTCGGGCCGGCCGGCGGTGCTGGTCGAGCTGGACGGCACGTCGGCGGCGTTCGACGCGCGCGGCGGACGGCTGGCCTGGTTCCCGCCCGAGTACCGCGGCGCGTTTGTGGTGGACGTGCCGCTGTCGGCCGAGGAGACGCCGTACGTGCGGCTGGGCGACTGGGTGCCCGTCCTGGCGGGCGGGATCGCGTTCGGCGCCGGGGCCGCAGCAGCCGCCCGGCGGATCACCGGCCGTGCTTATGGAAGGCTGTGATGCCATCACGACGCGCATCGACGACAAGGTTGACGCGGCGGGCTTCAGCTTCCTGCCCCTGCTGCTGGTGGTGCCGGTGGGCGCTTTGGCAGATAGACAGGCTCGGCATTTTTGTCAGTCACGCCTTCCCGGCCACTCTGGGCGGTCCTCGACTGGCTGTGTGCGAGAGGCGGTGCGGTGGCGGACGGCGGCGCGGGACCGCGGTGGTGGAACCCACAGCACAGCGGCGGCCACGAGCGCGGAGAAGATCAGCAGGATGCCCGCCAGGATCTCGAGCAGCACGGTGATCGACATGAGGACTCCCCCCTCGGCCTCGCCTGGAGGCGGTCACGAGGACGAAGGTCTTCCCGCACCCTCCCTGTCGGCCAGGCCGCGCCGGCCGGACCTTAGGAGGGCCATCCCGCCGGGCCTGTCCAGGCGTGCAGACCGTGATGACGACCGGGATGCCGGATGGCGGGTACTCCCCTTGCGTGCTCCTTCCACTATCGGCCCGGCTTGCGGCGCCGGTCAAACGCCGGTGATCGCCCTCAAGGCAGCCGCCGCACTGGAGCTGACCAGGAGGTTCGCCTACCCTGGAAGGGCGAGGGGAGTACTTCCCAAGAGCCGGCTCGGTCAGTACGGGCGTGACCTCGTCCCCGGGCGGCCGCCCGCACGGTCGTGGGTGAAGGAGACCTCGAACGGCCCGCCGCGTTCGAGGAGGTTCCATGCCCGCCCTGATGAGTCTGATGACAGCCGCCCCGCTGGAGACGATCGGCTCGCCGCAGCTGTGGGCGATCACGGTTGGCTGCCTCGCGCTGCTGCTGGGCGCGGATTTCCTGCTGACGCGGCGGCCGCACGAGGTGCGGATGCGGGAGGCGGTCGGCTGGTCGGTCTTCTACCTGGCGCTTCCCCTGCTGTTCGGCCTCTACGTGTGGCGCGGGTTCGGGCCGCAGGCGTCGGTGGAGTTCTACACCGGGTACGTGGTGGAGAAGTCGCTCTCAGTGGACAACCTGTTCGTGTTCATGCTGCTGCTGTCGGCCTTCGCGGTGCCCCGCGAGCTCGCCCAGCGGGTGCTGCTGTACGGCATCATCGGGGCACTGGCACTGCGCGCGGTCTTCATCGCTTTGGGCGCGGCCGCGCTACAGAGCGGCACCTGGGCGTTCCTGCTGTTCGGCGCCATCCTGATCGTCACCGCAGGCAAGATCCTCGCCGACGCGCTGAGCGGCAAACAACAGGAAGTGGACATCTCCTCCATGCGCACGATCCGGCTGCTGCGGCGCTTCATGCCGGTCACCGGCGACTACTGCGGCTCCCGCCTGACGGTTCGCGAGGATGGTCGGCGCGCCCTGACCCCGCTGACGCTGGCCATCGTGGCCGTCTTCGCCACCGACATCGTCTTCGCGGTCGACTCGGTGCCCGCCGTGTACGGCGTCACCGAAGATCCTTTCCTCGTCTTCGCCACCAACGCCTTCGCCCTGCTGGGCCTGCGGGCGCTGTACTTCGTGCTGCTGGGCGTGCTGGAGAAGCTACGCCACCTCAACCACGGGCTCGGCGTCATCCTGGGCTTCATCGGAGTCAAACTCGCCCTGCACTGGGCGCACGGCATCTGGCCCACAATCCCGCAGATCCCCACCCTGGTCTCACTCGGCGTCATCATCGTGGTCCTGACGACCGTCACGATCACCAGCGTGCACGCCAACCGCCGCGACGCCCGCCGCGATGTCCAGCGTGCCACCGCCCCGCCCTCGGACGGTTAACTCGGGTGACACGTGATTTCGCCGCCTCCTGTTGGTCTGAGCGGAGCTCGTGGTGACTGCTCGGCGCTGTCGGTGCGTCGGCCGGCTGGTGGCCTGCGTCAGGCTGCGAAACGGCGGGAACAGGTCGACCAGCTGTGTAACGGTCAGCAGGCGGGCCAGTGGCTCTTCCCTGCTGCGGCCACCACGGCCACCACGGAGCACACTCCTTGTACCGCGCCCACGTTGCCACAGTGGGGCTGTGTGACCGCCTTGGTCAAAGAGCCGCCGCCCCTGGACCTGGCCGCGCGTTTCCACTGGGCCGACCGTCGCCTGATACCAGTTGACTGAGATACTGACGCCGACTCCCGATGACGCCTTCGAGATGCTGCTGGAGGGCAACCAGCGGTTCGTCACCGGCTCGCCCGAGCACCCCAACCAGCACGCCGCACGCCGCACCGAGACCACACCGGCTCAAAGTCCCTTCGCGGTGCTGTTCGGGTGCTCCGATTCCCGGCTGGCCGCCGAGATCATCTTCGACCGGGGACTGGGTGATCTGTTCGTGGTCCGCACGGCCGGGCATGTGGCCGGTGCGGAGGTGCTGGGCAGCATCGAGTATGGGGTGAGCGTGCTGAACTGCCCGCTGGTCGTGGTCCTGGGCCATGACTCGTGCGGGGCCATCGCCGCTGCCTGCGCCGCCGCCGACGGTGGCAAGGCCCCCGCCGGCTTCGTCCGTGACGTCGTCGAGCGGGTGATGCCGAGCGTGCTGGCGGCCCGCGCCGCCGGACGCGACCAGCCCGAGGAGATCCTCCACGAACACATCCGGCACACCGTCGACCTGCTGCTGGACCGCTCCCGTGTCCTGGCCGAGCGGGTGGCCGCCGGACGCCTCGCCGTGGCGGGCCTGTCCTACCGGCTGGCCGGCGGCAGCGCGCGGCTGGTCGCCTCCCAGGGCCTGAGCAGGGCTGTCGCCTGCGCACGGTGACACCCGCTGCCGGACGCCTCGCTTGTCCTACGGGCAGGCCCGCGCGCTGCTGGACGAGCAGACCGCGGTGCGCGAGCCCCGGAACGGGCTGGGACCTGCATGAGTGGCGGCACTCCTCGCTGACCCACCCCGGACAGCAGGGCGCCTGGCTGCTGATGCTCATGGCGAAATCGAGCACGTGGATGCCGTGCGCACAGGGATGAGTGTGCCAGGGGTTGGTGAAGCCGGCGCGGTAAACAAGCTTCATGACCGGCATGCCGGTATCGGGGTCGGACATCAGGGGAAGCGTGTCCAGTTCGGCGTTGATTTGAGGAATGGGAAACCTCCCCCGATCCGCAGTAGTGGTGTCGATGACGGTCAAGGGTACGGTTTGGTTGGACATGACGGAGCCCTACTCCATACCGGGGGTCCGGAATGTGCGGAGCGCATTCATGGGTGTGGTGTTTTCGTTCTATATCGCCCGTAATGAGGCCGTGTTAAATTGTATCCAGCCAGAACCGTTGCCCCGTGACACCAGCGTTTCATCTGGGACTCGACCGATGTGAGGTATTGGCAACCCCCCTTTATTCCGGATGACTTCGTTTGGCAATCTGCAAGGGCTGGAGTTGGGCCCCACAGGCAGCGGCGAGGTGTCAAGACCTCGGCGCCTGGCATGGAGGCGGTCATGCCCGAGATGTATTTCGATGTGCGCTGGCCCGACGGTGTGACCCAGCGCTGCTATTCTCCCTCCACGGTAGTCGGGGATTATTTCGCCCCGGGCGGTGAATACGAGCTCGCGGATTTTGTCGAGCGCAGCCGTATAGCCCTCGGCATCGCCGGGGAGCGCGTACGGGAGAGGTTCGGCTTCTTCTGCACCGGCGCCTCCGACCAGCTCACGCGGATCGAACAGACCGCCGCGGCGTATGCCTCCGTCAGTGGGGCCAGGGTGACGGTCGAGTCCCTGACCGCCGACGGCGGGAGTACACGGTGAGCCCGGCGGAACGTCTGGCCGGCCGCCACTACCCGGTGGCCGTGGTCGGCGGTGGCCAGGCAGGACTCTCGGTGAGCTACTGCCTGCGTCAACGCGGTATCGAACACCTGGTCATCGAGGCGCACCGGGCCGGGCACGAGTGGCGCGAGCGCCGCTGGGACTCCTTCTGTCTGGTGACCCCCAACTGGCAGTGCAGGCTGCCCGGTTTCCCCTACCAGGGGGACGATCCGGACGGGTTCATGGTCCGCAACGAGATCGTCCGGTACCTGGAGGACTACGTGGCCTTCTTCCGGCCGCCGCTGGTGGAGGGTGTGTCCGTGGTCCGGCTGCGGCGCGACACGAGCGGGGTGTTCGCACTCTCCACAACCGCAGGAACCTTCACGGCCGACCAGGTGGTGGTCGCCACCGGCCCGTACCACAAGCCGTCCATCCCGCCGATGGCCCAGCGCCTGCCCGACGGCATCACGCAGGTGCACTCCTCGCGCTACCGCAGCCCGGACCAACTGCCCGAGGGCGCGGTCCTGGTAGTCGGCACCGGCCAGTCCGGCTGCCAGATCGCCGAAGACCTGCACCTCGCCGGACGCCAGGTGCACCTGGCCGTCGGCAGCGCACCACGCGTGGCCCGCTTCTACCGCGGCCGCGACTGCGTGGCCTGGCTCGACCGCATGGGGCACTACGCCAGGAGCATCGACGAGTTCGACGACGTCGACGCCGTGCGCATGCGGGTCAACCACTACGTCACCGGCCGCGACGGCGGCCGCGACATCGATCTGCGCGCCTTCGCCCGCGACGGCATGCGGTTGTACGGGCGGCTGAGCGCGATCAGCGGTACGGCATTGGAGTTCGCCGGCGACCTGAAAGTGAACCTGGACCACGCCGACGCCGTGGCCGAGGGCATCAAGGACGCCATTGACGCGTACATCACCGCCGTGGGCATCGCTGCTCCGGAAGAGCCTCGGTACGTACCGGTGTGGGAGCCGGACGAGAAGCCGGACTCAGTGGATCTGGAGGCCGCCGGGATCACTTCCATCGTGTGGTCGACCGGGTTCCGGCGCGACCACCGGTGGATCGAGGCTCCCGTCTTCGACGGCCGGGGCTATCCGATGCACTGGCGGGGCGCGAGCGGTGTCCCCGGCCTGTATTTCCTGGGCCTGCCCTGGCAGTACTCGTGGGGTTCGGGACGGTTCGAGGCGGTGGGCCGCGACGCGGAGTTCCTGGCGGACCACATCGAAGCCTCGCGCCGCCTGGCGGATGTGTGCGGCACCCTCACCGGCGCGCCCAGCGAGCTCGCCTCAGCCCTCCCGATCGGCTGACGGCCATGGTCCACGACGCGCACCGTCACATCGGCGTCCTGCCCGCCTATCCCTTCTACGGCGGGCCGCCCGTCAACCCGGACACCACCGCCCGCGCCACGGTCAAACAGCTGATCGCCGACCTGGACGCGGAGGGCACCGAACGCGCCCTGGTCATCCCCAACTACGGCGTCCCCGACCCCGACATCGCCTTCTCCTTCAACGAGTTGGCGGTGGAAGCCGCCCAGAGCGACGACCGGATCCGTGCCGGCCTGTGGGTCTCGCCTCGGCCAGAGGACCAACAGCGCACCACACAGGCACTGACGTTGGCGGGCGAGCCCGGGGTGAAAGCGCTCAAGCTCAGCTTCCTGCTGGGCGGCCGCCCCACGGATCCGGCCTGCCGACCGCTGCTCGACCGCATCTTCGCCGAGGCCGCTAGCCGCGACCTGGTGGTTCACGTGCACACCTCTCCCGGCGCGGCCTCCGACATCGACGAGGTCGGCCACCTCGTCGACTGGTACGCCGACCAGGTCCCCGTCCATCTCGTGCACTTCGGCGGCGGGATGAGTGGCCACATCAAGCTCGCCGGCTCCCGGTTCTTCGACTGGATCACCGCCGGCAAACGCGTCTACACCGACCTGTCCTGGGCCATCGGCTTCACGCCCCGCTGGCTGACTCAGGAAATCGAGCGTCGCGGCATCGGCCACGACCGGGTGCTCTTCGCCAGCGACCAGCCATGGGGCGACTTCACCGGCGAGTACGCCCGGCTCGCCGAAGCCACCGGCGGCGGCGAACTCGGCGCGCTCGTCTTCCGGGACACCTTCGCCGCGCTCTACGACTGACCTCCCCCTTCACCATCCCGTATGCAAGGAGACAGCCATGTCCGACTCCACCGTCACCGCCGAACTCTCCGACGTCGAGCAGAAGTCCCTCAACGAAATCCCGCACCCCTCCCTGCCGGAGGGCTCCAACATCTACGGCTCCACCAAGGTCTTCCCCGATTACCAGGCCGAGAACGGCGAGACCTACTTCACCCTCGTCCACGGCATCGCCCACGAGTCCTCGGTGTCCTTCGTCGCCGTGCTGCAGGCCACCCGCGCCCTGCGCAAGGGCTTCGAGACCGCCATCTACTTCTACGGCCCGGGCTCTCTCAACTGCCTGGCCACCCGTGGCTTCCCGACGGTCGGCAACTCCGCCTTCCCCGGCGAGCACAACATCAACAACCAGCTCAAGACGTTCATCGCCGAGGGAGGCAAAGTCTACTGCTGCCGCTTCGGACTGTCCCTGCACGGCGCCCGCGAGGAGGACCTCATCGAAGGCGTCATCCCCACCCACCCGCTGGACGTCCAGGACGCGCTGATCCACTACGCGCGCAAGGGCGCCATCATCAACTCCACCTACCAGCTGTAAGGCGGCCGCTGTGAGCGTTGGCACCGGATCGACGGCGGTGGATGTGCGGATCACGACCCGCGCCGAACTCGCCCTGCGAGGTGTCGCCTTCGACGCACCCGTACAGCGGCCGACCGGCGCGGGGCCCAGCGACGACGGACACGTCCTCATCGACGGTGCCAGCGCCGCTCTTCCCCGCAACCCCGACAGCCCCTACTCCGTACGGGACGGCAAGGTGTGGCTCGGTGACGAGGACACCGGGATCTCCTTCACACCCGTCCAGAGACCCAAGTTCTACGACCTGACCACAGCCGACGGCACCCGTTACGAACAGATCGCCCGCCTGCACGGGTCAGACGTCCTGGCCACCACCGTCGTCCAGACCTGCATCCGCTACGCCGAATCCGACCGCTGCCGTTTCTGCACCATCGAAGAGTCCCTGCGCTCCGGAGCCACCGTGGCCGCGAAGACCCCGGCGCAACTCGCCGAGGTCGCCGAGGCCGCCGTACGGCTGGACGGCATCAAGCAGATGGTCATGACCACCGGCACCACCACCGGACCCGACCGCGGCGCCCGCAACCTCCTGCGGTCGGTCCGGGCGGTGCTCAAGGCCGTACCCGATCTGCCGATCCAGGTGCAGTGCGAACCGCCCGGCGATCTCGCCTGGGTCCGCGCGCTGCGCGATGCGGGTGCCACCGCCATCGGGATCCACGTCGAGTCCCTCGATGACGACGTGCGCCGACGCTGGATGCCCGGCAAGTCCACGGTCCCGATGGCCGAGTACGAGGCCGCGTGGGACGAGGCGGTGCGCGTCTTCGGACCCAACCGCGTCTCCACGTACCTCCTCGTGGGACTCGGTGAGGACCCCGACGAACTCATCGCAGGCGCGGGCAGGCTGATCGAGCGAGGGGTGTACCCGTTCATCGTCCCCTTCCGCCCGATGAGCGGCACCCTCGCCGCCCGCGACGGCGTCCGGGCGCCCACCACGGAACTCCTGCAGTACGTCACCGAGGGCGTCGCCGCGAAGCTGCGCGCCTCCGGAATGAGTGGCATGGACCAGAAGGCCGGCTGCGCGGCCTGCGGGGCATGCAGTGTGCTGCAGGCAGCAGGCGGGTGAACGCCGTGTACCTCGACGGTTCCGTCATCGCGCCGGCCGCGGACGGGCCGCAGGACATCCTGGCCCTGCTGGGCGACCGCAACACGCTCGCCCGGCAGCCCGCCTTCCGCATCGAAGAGGCGGAAGGCACAACGGACGTGGCCGCCTACCGGCAGTTGCGCCGTGACGCCTTCGTCCACGAGCAGGAACTCTTCGCCGGCAATGACCTGGACGACCGCGACACCGACCCTCGGACCATCGTCCTGGTCGCGAAGGACCCGGAGGGCACCGTGGTCGGCGGGGTACGCCTCTGCCCGGTCCACGACGGTCCCGACATCGGCTGGTGGCAGGGCGGCCGCCTCGTCGTCGCCCGCCGTGCCCGCGGCCCGCACGGCATCGGCGCCATGCTCGTCCGGGCCGCCTGTGCCCGAGCGGAAGCCGAGGGCGTGCTGAGGTTCGACGCGACCGTCCAGACCCGCAACGAGCTGCTGTTCAAACGCCTCGGCTGGCAGCGGGTCCGGGACACGACGTTCGCGGGCGTGCCGCACGTGCTCATGCGGTGGCCGATCAGCCGGATCGCGGCGCAGGCGGCGGCCACGAAAGCCGCGCTGGGCCCCCTCCTCGCCGCGCTACCCGCTCCCGCGGGCTTCGTCGGCGATGACGGCGCTCCGGTCCCCGGCACGGACGTGATCGCCGCGTGCGACGCGATCGTGCCGTCGATGGTCGAGCGGGACCCGGAGTGGGCAGGCTGGTGCGCGGTCCTCGTCAACGTCAACGACCTCGCAGCCATGGGTGCTTCACCACTTGTGCTGCTCGACGCGGTCGGCGCGAAGGACGCCGAGCACGCCGCGCGCATCCTCGCCGGGCTCCGGCGGGCGGCAGAGGCGTACGGCGTGCCGGTGATCGGCGGGCACACCCAGTTGGGGATACCGGCCGCGCTGTCTGTCACCGCTCTGGGCCGCACCCGATATCCGGTGCCCGGCGGCGGCGGACGTGCCGGGCACGTCCTGCGGCTCACCGCCGACCTCGGCGGCGGCTGGCGCCCCGGCTACCAGGGCCGCCAGTGGGACTCGACCACTCACCGCCGTGCAGACGAACTCCGCGCGATGACAGGCTCGGTGTCCGCCGCCCGGCCCGCCGCTGCCAAGGACGTGTCCATGGCCGGGATCGCCGGCACCCTCGGCATGCTCGCCGAGGCGAGCGGCTGCCGCGCGGTGCTCGACGTGGCGGCCGTGCCCCGGCCCCGAGGCGCGACCGTGGGGGACTGGTTCACCTGTTTTCCGGGCTTCGCCATGCTCACAGCCGACACCGAGGACGCGCCGCCGCTGCCCGCCGGGCCCGCGACGGGCGCCGTCTGCGGGGAACTGACCGAAGGGGAAGGCGTCGGGCTGCGCTGGCCAGACGGAGACACCACCGAAGGGGTCACCTCCACCGTGACCGGGATGGGAACCGCATGACCACCCTGCGCATGGCGGCCGTCGCCGCCGAGTTCGGCCGCGACCTGGAGGAGGACTTCCAGATCGCCGAACGGCTGATCAAGGAGGCCCGGGAGGAGGACGTACGACTCCTGGCGTTGCCCGAGGCATGCCTCGGCGGATATCTGCTCAGCCTCGACGACGACACGGTCCTCGACGAGGGCCCGCCCCCGCTCGCCCTCGACGGCCCCGAGATCCGCCGGCTGGCCGCCCTGGCCGGGGAGATGACCGTCGTCGCCGGCTACTGCGAAGCGGCCACAGACGGGCGCCGCTACAACAGCGTCGTCTGCGTCACCGGCGACGGAGTCCTCGGCAACCACCGCAAGGTCCACCAGCCGCTCAGCGAAGACGCCAGCTATGCCTCCGGCGACCGCTTCCACGCCTTCGACACCCCGGTCGGCCGGATCGGCATGATGATCTGCTACGACAAGGCGTTCCCGGAGTCCGCCCGCGCCCTGGCCCTCGACGGCGCCGAGATCGGGGTCTGCGTCTCCGCGTGGCCCGGATCCCGCACGAACAAGGCCGCCAACCTGGAAGAGGACCGCTGGAAGCGCCGCTTCGACCTGTTCGACCGGGCCCGGGCCTTGGAGAACCAGATCGTGTGGCTGTCGGCCAACCAGGCGGGGATCTTCGGGTCGCTACGCTTCGTGGGCAGTGCCAAGGCCGTCGATCCCGGCGGCGAGATCCTCGCCGAAACCGGCGTCACGGCCGGAATCGCCGTCGCCGAACTCGACATCCGCCAGGCCCTGGAGACCGCCCGCCGGTCAATGGGGCACCTGCGCGACCGGCGCCCGGACACCTACAGACCCGCAGGAGCAGCAACCACATGAGCACGATCCGGATCGCGGCCGCGGCCGCCCACTTCGGCCGCGACCTGGAGTTCGACCTGGCCCGCATCGCCAAACTCATCGGCGACGCGCGCGCTTCCGGCGCCGGACTGCTCGTCCTGCCCGATGCCGCCCTCGGTGGCTACCTCGCCGACCTGCGCCACCCCGACCCCGAGGCCCTGCCCCCGGCCCTCAAGCCCGACGACCCGCTCATCCTCCAGGTCGCCCACTTGGCCGCCGAGATGGTGGTGTGCGTCGGCTACTGCGAGGACGGCGGAACCGAGCGCTACAACGCCGCCGTCTGCGTCACCGGCGACGGAATCCTCGGCCGCCACCGCAAGGTCCACCTCCCGGCCGGGGAGACCGCCGCCTACACCGCCGGCGACCGCTTCGACGCCTTCGACACACCCGTCGGCCGCCTCGGCATGCTCATCGACTACGACAAGACCTTCCCCGAGTCCGCCCGCTCCCTGGCCCTGGACGGAGCCGAGATCCTCGCCTGCCTGTCCGCGTGGCCCACCAGCATCACCAACCGCGCCCCACGCATGGCCCAGGACCGCCAAGCCAAGCTGTTCGACCTGTACGACCAGGCCAGGGCCGCCGAGAACCAGGTCGTCCTCGCCTCCTCCAACCAGACCGGCGCCATGGGCGGCATGCGCTTCCTCGGCCAATCCAAGGTCGTCGGTCCCGGCGGCGACATCCTCGCCCGCACCTGGGCCAAGGCCGGCCTCGCCGTCGCCGAAGTCGACGTCGCCATCGAGATCGACCGCGCCCGCCGCATCCTGCGCCACCTCGGCGAGCGGCGGCCGGACGCCTACCGGGGGAACCTCGCATGACACAGCTCAAGATCGCCCTGCTCAGTTACTCCACCAAACCGCGCGGCGGCGTCGTCCACACCCTCGCTCTCGCCGAAGCGCTCGCCGTGGCCGGGCAGGACGTCACGGTATGGACATTGGGCCGTGGCGGCGACTCCGGTTTCTTCAGGCCCGTGGATCCCGCCGTACGGCTCCGGATCGTCCCCTTTCCGGACGGCCCACCGCAGGAGACCGTCGGCGAACGGATCCTGCGCTCCATCGCCGTCCTCGGCAACGCCTTCGACCCAGCACCGTACGACATCGTGCACGCGCAGGACTGCATCAGCGCCAACGCGGTGGGTGGACGCTGCATCCGCACGGTCCACCACATCGACCACTTCACGACCCCCGAACTGGCCGCCTGCCACGAGCGAGCCATCGTCCAACCGTACGCGCACATCTGCGTGTCGGCGGCCGTCGCCACAGAACTATCCGACGGCTGGGGCATCGAAGCGGAGGTCATCCCCAACGGAGTGGCCTACGACCGTTTCGCAACCACCGATCCGGCCGCCCGCGCGAACTGGCGCTCCCGTCTTGGCCGCTACGTCCTCACCGTCGGCGGCATCGAACCTCGTAAAGGATCTTTGGACCTGCTGGAGGCGTATGCGCTCCTACGCTCCCAGCATCCCGACGTCCGGCTGGTGATCGCCGGCGGCGAAACCCTCTTCGACTACCGCGACTACCGCACCCGTTGGCAGAGCCGTGCGGCCGAACTCGGCATCGAGCCGGTCGTACTGGGCCAGGTCGCCGAAGAAGAGCTGCCGTCGCTGGTCGCCGAGGCCGGCGCTTTCGCTTTTCCCTCCGTCAAGGAAGGCTTCGGCCTGGCCGCGATGGAAGCCCTCGCCGCGGGCGTCCCGCTGGTCGTACGGGACCTGCCCGTCCTGCGCGAGGTCTTCGGCCACGCCGCCCGCGTGGCCGCCACGCCCTACGAGCTGGCCACCGAACTCGGCCGCGTTCTCGCGTCCGATGACCCTGGCCGGCGGGCCGCCGGGCGTTCCCTCGCCGCCCGCCACACCTGGGACACCGCGGCCCGCCACCACCTCAACCTCTACCGCACTCTCACTGTCCCCATCGATAGACGCCTCGCAGATCTCGGTGTTCCAGCAGCGCAGGCGTAGCGCCGCGGTCGCCCGCGCATCGAGCTCGCACTCGGCCACGTGGGGAGAGTAGCCCCGCGTGGACTTCACCACGACCGCGAACCGGGCTATTGCCGTGGCTACCGTCGCCGAGAGGAAGTCCGTGCCACAGTCGATGCGCGACCGCGCGGGCACGCCCCCAAAGGCAAGTCCTCCCAAGGGAGACGGCGCGCCTTCCGCTCGGCCGGTCTATGGCTGGTCGCTGGACGTGTCCAGACAACCTGCCGAGTTGCACGCGCCGGTGTTGAGCATGTGCACGATCGTGCTGTAAATGTGCTGCACGCCGCTGGGATCGCTGGAGAACGGATCCCGGTGGCCGATCCGGGCGACGGTATCCGCGCCCACCTGGGCACCCACCCGGTTGTTGGTCAAGTCGATGTTCGACTCTCGCGACCCGTAGAGGTTGCCGGCCTGGTCCCCGTCCAGTTCATGGGCATTGCCGAAGTCGAGGGCCTCTTCGGCGGTGAGCCCGAAGTACACGGCCATCGCCATCCACAACGCGTGCCGCAGGGCGTTGTAGACGCCTGGTCTGACGGTCACGCCGCGTTCCTTGTCGTGAACCATCTGCCTCTCGGTGAGGGTCTTGGCCAGGTCCGCCGCATCGTAGAGCGCGCCGCAGTTCGCGGGATGCTTGAGGCAGTAGTGGGCCTGGTTCGGGCCCTTGGACGAGCCGCTCGGCCCGTCTTCGGGGTTCGCGCCCGATCCGGAGGCGGGCGGGGTGTTCAAGCCGGCCTGGTCGGCGCAGCGGTCCGGGGTTCCCGTGCAGGGCCTTGGCCGCCCGCCTGCCGCGCCGCCACCGGAGATGCCGGCCGACAGCGAACCGTTCAGTCCGGCCCGGTCGGCGCAGCGGTCCGGGGTCCCCGTGCAGCCGGACGATCTTCCGGCCCGCTTCGCGGCCTTGTCGGCCGAAGCCGCACCGGCGACGGCGCCGGCGGCCACGGCCGGGCCCGGACCGCCGTCCTCGTCGCGAGGACGGAGCAGACCCGTGGGATCGGAGTAGGTGACGGGGTTGGCGTTGGCGTAGGTGTAGGCGTTCCATTGCTGCGGATCGGCGGGATCGATCAGCGGGTCCGGAGAGATGAACGCGCCCAGCGCGGGATCGTACTCACGGGCGCCGATGTGCGTGAGCCCGCTCGGGTCGTTGACTCCGTTGACGAATCCCCTGTCTCCGGCCCACCATCCGGGGCCGGTGCCGCGGATCCCGCCAAAGGGCAGGGTGCGGCGGCGTGCGGGGGAGAGGTCGGCCGACTTGATCAACGCCTCGGTGGTGTTGTGATGATCCTGGATGCTCCACGTCAGGCCCGCCGCCGTACGCACGGCGATCGTCGAGTTGGCGTGGCTGTAGTAGCGCGTGCCGCTCACGGTCGTTCCGGCGCGCCGTAGTTCCAGGCCATTTGGTAGATACAGCGTCGTGCCGCCAGGGTCCCGGCGGATCAGGCGCGCTCCGTCCACGTCGTAGACATGCGTCGTCTGACCTGAGCCGGCGAGGCGTCCTTCACTGTCCCAGGTCATGTCGGTGACCACACCGTTCACGGTGCGCCTGGTCATGTTGCCCGCGGCGTCGTACGCGAACGTGTCCGCGCCCCCGGTCCTGTCGATCCGGGTGGTGGCATGAGGTTTGCTGCCTGCTCCGCCGCCTGGCGCCGGATGCGCGTAGACCCGCTTCGTGGTGGTGGCCCCGTACCAGGTCTCGGTGTCACGTCCGCCGGTCGAGGTGTAGCTGTAGGCATGCCAGTAAGGCGCCGGCCCCCCGAGATCCGCCACCGAGGGCGCGGCCGAGCAGTCGCCCGAGGCGGGGCTCCACGCCTGGACGAGCCGTCGCAGGTGGTCATGGGCATAGCACTGGTGGTCGGCGGGCTGCCCGCCGTTGGGCGTGTCCGAGATGCGGGTCACGTTGCCGGCGGGATCGTGGCGGTAGCCGAAGTCGAGAACCTCCTGCTTGAGTTCGGGCACGACCGAGTAGGCCGTGGTCCGGCCGGTCGGCTCGTCGATCGTGGTGGTCTGCCAGACGCGTCGGTCGCCCTGGCCCACGATCCGCTGGATCACTTCGCCGCGCTGGTTGTAGACGACCTCGTTGAGGTAGGTGTGCGCCTGCGACCGTAGATAGCCGAGCGAGCCGACGGCGTTGTAGCCGAACTCCAGGGTCTCGGCCGGCAGGCCACCGGCGGCGGGCGTGCTCGTCGTCGCCACCTGCCCGTCCTGCTTGTAGGTGGTGTCGAAGGCATAGGTGCCCGCGAGCGCCCCTTCGGCGGGAGGGATGGTGATGCGCGTCGTCAGCGGGTTGCCGGTCTGGTCGTAACCGGCGACTTCGGTGACGTACTGGCTGCCGCCGTCGTGGCGGATCGCCTTGGCGAGCCTGCCGATGCCGTTGGCAGAGGTGTCGTACAGCCATTCGACGCGCTTGGGCCCGGTCGTCGAGCCGTCACGGAGACTGGTCCTCCTGCCCAGTTCGTCATAGGTGGTGGCCAAGATGCTCCCGCGGGCGTCCTTCACGGTCACCACCTGGCCCGCGTCGTCGTAGGCGGACTCGGTGACGCCCCTGTCGGGGTCCTCTGCCCGTACCTTGCGGCCGCGCTGGTCGTACAGGTATTTCCAGGTGTTTCCCGCCGCGTCGGTCATGGTGGCCAGGTCGCCACGGTGGGTGTAGGCGTACGTGGTCCGCTCGAAACCGGCGGGCGAGTGCTGGCGCAGCTCGATCTTGCGGCCTCGGGCGTCGGTGATGGTCTCGGTCTTGATGCCGCCCGTCGGCGGGGTCACCATCACGCGGTCGCCGCCGTACGTGGTGACGGTCTTCCATCTGACGGTGCCGTTCCCCTTGAAGACCTCCTCGATCGGGCGGCCGGCGCCGTCGTGGACCGTCTGCGTGACCGAGGGGATGGCCGCCGTGGGAAGCGCCAGTGTGGTGGTCGGAGGGGTGGCGTCGTGGTAGTACGGCGCCGAGGTCCAGGACGTCAGGCCGCGGGAGTCGCGGACCGTGTCGGTGATCAGCCGGCCGCCCCCGATCGCCTGGGTCTGGGTCTGACGTTCGCGTAACAGGCCGTCGAGCAGCGCCACCGAGGTCAGGTACTTGTTGGTGCCGTTCGGCAGGAGCTTGTGCATGGTGACGGCCGTGGGGGCGTTGTTGCGGACCTGGTAGGTGAACTTCAGGTTCGCGCCCAGGGCGCGGTCGCGCCCGGGCAGCCAGACCGCCTTCAGGCGGCCCAGGCCGTCGTAGGTCAGGTCCGTCCTGCCGCCGTTGGCGTCCTCGACCTGCCTGGGCTGCTGCCAGGCGGGCTCCATGCCGGCCGTCCTCGCATGGCCGGCAGGGTTGACGATCTTTACGCTGGTGACGGGACCTGCCGCGGGTGGCGTGTAGGCCGTGGTCGTCGCACGGCCGAGCGCGTCGGCACTGCGCAGAACACGACCGTTGGCGTCGTAGGCGTTGGTCGCCGTGGTGACCCAGGTAGACGCGCCGCCCTGCCACTCCTCCGTCCTGACCGGCAGGCCCCGCGTGGGGGCGGTGCCGTACGGAGCGGAGGGGTCGTCGTAGGAGGTGCGGGTGCGGCTGACCACCTCGCCGGAGGCGGCGCAGGCCGCGCCCAGCGTCTCGGACTGGCCGACCTTGTCGCGCATCCAGGCGGCCTCGTTGACCAGGTACGTGGTCCTGGTGCACAGGTCGTCGGACGGGGTCGACTCGTCGGCCAGGTCGTCCACCTCGATCGGCAGGTTGTCGTCGTTGACCCTGGTCACCGTCTTGGTCCACCGGGTGCGGTCGCCCGGGGTCAGGTGGGTGCGGCCGTAGCCGGTGGCCGTGTGCACCATGTACGCCTTCAGCGGCCCGCCGCGCACGTCGGAACCCGTCTGGCGGAAGGCGGGCTCGTTGAGCGTGCCCGACACCCACTCGCCCTGGAAACCGTTGAAGACGGTCTGCTCGCGCAGGCTCCCCGCGAGGGCGTCGTGGTCCTCCAAGGGCCTGGAGTGCGCGTCGTTCGACAGCGAATCCGACACCCACACGTCCCGCACCCCGGACGGCTGCCTGTCCCCGTCCATCCCGCGGAAGTACCGGTACTCGACGGCCGACTGGGTATCGGACTCCAGGCCGGTACGCACCCGGACCCGGCCGTAGCCGCGCCAGGTCGCCCAGGTGCGCTTGTCCTCCTCCACCAGCTCCGAGTCCGAGTAACGCCAGGCAGGCGCGTCCAGATAGTCATAGTTGGTCTGCTCGTGGGTGAATCCGCCGGTGTTGTCGTAGACGTCCACGCGGGACACCACGTACTTGTGGAACCAGTCGAGGGTCGGCTGCGATCCGGTCGGCGCGTACCACTGCGGCATGCAACGCCTGCCGTTGTCGTGGGGGGCGGGCAGGGACTCGCGGGTGCAGTCGCCCGGCAGGTACGTGATGCCGATCTGGGCGCCGCTCTCGGTGGTGATGGACGTGACGCGGAAACGGTTCAGCGCCGTCCGGCCGTCAGCCGGGCCGTCCACCCGGTTGGGGTACGGGTGGGCCCCAGGAGACAGGATCACCTCCGGATCCGACACCGCAGTGCCGCCGGCCACGCCGGATCCGGTGCGCGTGATGCCGTCCAGCCACATCGGGATGCCGTCCAGGTGGGTGGAGCCGGCGTTGAGGTAGGAGTGGCGCAGCTTCCACGACTCCACCGTCCGGAACTGCCCGCCGCCCCTGACCTGAGCCTTGATCTCCGCCAGTCGCTTACCGGTCCAGAACGTCGGTGCGAGCTGGTTCACGCACCGGGTCCCCTCCCGGCAGTACTGGTCCCACGGCGTGTCGGGCCAGGACGCCCCGATGGGCGCGCCGGCGGCGTCGTAGCAGGTGGCGCCGGAGGCACACCGGTCGGCTTCCTGGAACACGACCTGCGCGGCGGCCTGGGGCTGGTCGGTGCGGGTGCCGTACTCGATGCGGCTCAGCCATCCGCCGCGATCGTAGGTGGTGCGCTTGCCAGGGTCTCCTTCACGCCCGTAGGCGCCCTGTTCCTTCTGGTAGTGCAGGGTCATGGTGTTGCCGTGCGGATCCACCACGCGGTCCAGGTTCCAGCGCCACACCTGATCCTTGCGGGAGGCGGCGAAGTCGCCCGGCACGTGGCCCGGCTCCCCGGCGTGGTTGCCGTAGACCGGCGCCTTCCACGCCGACGAGGCGCTCTGGCCGAAGTAGTACTGCGTGCCGTCGATCGTGGTGACCCGCCAGTGGTCGTCGATCGCCTCCGTCCTGGAGCCGTCGTCCGACACGCCCTTCCACCGGCCGCCCGCGACCTCCAGCAGCTCGGTGGCGCGGCCGTTCAGCGACAACGTGGCGTTCGGCTTCCACCAGCACAGATCGCCGGTCCTGACATTCTTGTTGTTGGGGCTGCCGCCGGTGTCCCGCGCGCAGGGCTTGTAGGAACGTTCGACGTACCCGGGCCACAGGTCCCAGCCGTCGCCGATCCAGGAGCCCTGCGTGTTGGTGCCGCCGGTCCGCCCGTCCACGGTCTGGGACGAGTACGACAACGACAGCGAGGGGATCGGTCCCCCCACCCCGGGCGGTAACCGCAGCGGGTAGCTCCACGAGAACGCCCCCGACTGCTGCGACACCTGCCAGGCGGCGGCCGGAGACAGGGACGTGGCCGTGTAGTCGCCGTTGTCGCCCGCAGGCTCGGCGGCCACGGCCACCACAGTGCTCCCGCCGCCGGCCAGCTCCACCTCGCCGGACACCGTCCGCCTGGCGGCCGAGTTCTTGCTGGGCACCGGCTCGCCCGCGCCGCAGCCCGGCTGATCGGGCTTGGTCAGCGCGCACTCCGGCAACCGCACCAGCCGCAGCCGCGAGGCCCAGTCGCCCCCGTACGCCCGCGCGAACGCGCCGTAGTCCACCGACACCTCGACCTTGTCACCGGCCTTCACACTCCCGGCCGGGGCCAGCGAGACCAGCACGCCCGCCACCCCGGCCGCCTCCGTCGCGGCGCGGTCGTGGATCTGCACCGTGACCTTGCCGTCGGGAACCTGCGGCCGCGCCTCGACGGCCGCCACCCCGTTCAGCCCGGTCGCCGGGATGGGCCAGGTGACGTCGGCCGTCCCTGTCACCCGGGGCGGCTCCTTCACGTCCAGGCGGGTGCCGCCGGTCGAGTCCTTCGTTGGCACGCCGGCCACGTCCTGGGGCACGGGGGCCTTCCACTCGGGCTCGGCCACGTCCGCCGGGGTCGGCCCGGTCATCAGGGCGAGCACCATCGCCGTCACGAGGTGAACACGCATGGCTGGCTCCCCTTCCTAGGGCCGGGACAGGTCGTCGGCGATGCCGCTCTGGTTGAGCGCGCTGGTGTGGGCCGCGACTCTGTCGATCGCGCCGGACCAGAACTGCGTACGGCCGGTGCCGCCCTTGGCCGCGCCCAGCACCCAGTCGCCGGCCGCCGACCAGGACCCCTCGTACGTCTTGCGGTCCGAGCCGTCGAAATTGTGCCCGTTGACGTAGATCCGGATGAGGCGGTTCGCCTGATCGTAGACGCCTGCCAGATGAACCCAGCCGGCCGCCGTCGCCTCGTCGGAGCAGGCGGCCGTCTCGGCGCCGCCGTCACCGGCGAACATGGTGAAGCACCAGGCCGGATCGGTGCCTGGATTGTCCGGGTCGAGGTCGAGGTCGGTCCGGTACTGCAGCCGGAAGCCCGACCCGGCGGCCCCGTCCTGGGAGACGGCGGTCATCGGCGCCGCGGCTGAGGCGCCGCGGTTCACCCAGGCGGTCACCGTGAAGGGCCTGGTGGTGTCGACCACGGGCTGGCCCGCCCAGCGGGTCGCGCCGTTCAGGGACAGCGCTCCGCCGCCGGCCCTGCCCGCGGTCCAGGCCGCCGCGCCGGTCACGGCCAGCGGACGGCCGGCGGGGGAGGAGGCGGCCGAGGTGCCCGCCCCCTCGTTCAGCCCCCACTCCCAGCTCCTCGTCGCCGCGGGCGCGACCAGGAAGTCGTAGGCGACGGCGCTCGCGGTCACGTTCCCCGCCTGGTCCGCCGCCTTCACCCGGAGGGCGTTCACTCCGTCCCGGTCAGGTGTGAGGTCGCCGGTCCAGATCTGGTAGCCGGTCGGGGAGGTGCCGGTGCTGTCGAACCAGCCCTTGCCGACGCCGTTGAGCACCACCTCGAAGCGGGACGCGCCCGAGGCCGACAGCGTGAACGCGCCGGGCACGCCGATGCCGCCGCTCCACTTCCCGCTCGGCTTCGCCGGGTACGCGGCGGACGAGACCGTCAGGGCGGAGGGAGGGGTGAGATCGACTGTGAAGTCGAACCAGGGCGAATACGGGCCGCAGACGACGCTGTCGCAGCCGCGTGCCCGCCAGGAGTAGTCGCCTTGCGGCAGCGCGGGCGTCACCTGCCAGCCGCGGGGCTCCCCGACGGCGGGCCGGCTCACCGCCATGCCCGACGCCGCCTTCAACTCGCTCCTGGTGGCCCGGTCGTAGACCTCGAACTCCAGCCGGTCGAGCGTCCCCCCGTTCGGATCGCCCGGCATGGCCTCCAGGGTCGGCGTTCCCGTGCGGACCTGGGCCCCGGTGGCGTCGCACGAGTACCCGCAGCCCGCGGTGATCCGCTGCCCGGCAGGCGGGGTGGGGGCATGGTTGTACGTCACGACCAGCACCGCGCTGCCCGGGTGGTAGTACGACCAGTCGAAGTGATCGCTTTCGTCCTGCGCGCGCAGCCCCAGTGCCATCTGGGTCCAGCCGTTGCCCAGGTACCGTGCGAGCTCACCCTCCAGATAGCGGCCGCCGCCCTCGTCGAACAGCCCCTCGTCGTCCGGCTTCGGGCAGGAACTCCCCTGGTTGGCGGAGAAGTGCTCGCCCTCGATCGCGTTGTACCACGCGGCGTTGTTCCAGGTGACGCCGGGAAAATACTGGTTCTCCTCCGAACGCCACAACACGATGTCGGCGCCCGCACATGCTCCCGTGTGATCCGCGGTCACCTTGACGTACGCGTCGATGATCGTCGCCCCCACCAGCGGGGCGAGGTCGAACCTCATCAGCGACCGCCACTTGCAGGTGGTGTCCCACTGCCGCCCGACCCGCATGTTCGAGCGATGGCTCCAGTACTGGGACGTGCTGGGCTGGCAGCTGTTGACGTGCGTCCACTCGTGCTGGACGATCCCGATCGTCGGCGCGACGGACAGGGCCGTACGGGCCCGTGCCGTCCCCTGAGGCAGGATCGCCGATGCCGCCAGCGCCACGAGCAGGGCGAGCCACATCTGTAACCGACGTCTCTCGATCCGGAAACGCATCTCCATCCCTCCTTGCCGCAGTGGTGGTGAACGGCGGCGTGGCCGCGAGCACGCGACGGCGCACCTGATGGCGCAGGGCGTTGCTCTCCCCGTGGCCGGCTCCCGCTCCGCGCGGGGCCGCCGATCGAAGCCATTGAAGGGCACCGGGAAGGCGCGCGGCCACGGGCGATGTATTCTCCGCACAAGGTCGCACAGTGTCGGCGAGCCTCACCTGACGCCGATGTTGCGCAACTCGGGCAGGAGGACGGCATTGGCCAGCGGTTCCGAGAACGACCTCACCCGGCCCGACCTCACCCGGCCCGACCCCGACCGGGTCGTCACCCGGGAGGACCTGGCTCGCGAGCTCACCCTGCTGCGCAACGAGGCGCGCAGAACGATCAGGGAGCTCGGCAAGGCCGTCGACATGCCGTACGGAACGCTGGGCGGATGGTTCCGCGGGGCGAACGTGCCGCTCGCCTCACAGACCGCCCAGTACGAGAAGGTCCTGGTCACCTGCGGCGTCACCGAGCCGGAAGCGCTTGAGCGATGGGTGGCGGCGCTGCTGCGAGTACGGCGTGCCCCCGGCCGCAGGTCCGGCGACCAGGTCCCGCCCTACCGGGGGCTGGAGTGTTTCAGGCCGCAGGACGCCGGCTGGTTCTTCGGCCGCCAGGAACTGACCCGGCGGCTCGTCGATCAGGTGACGCCGGGCCTGACGATGGTGGTGGGGCCGTCCGGGTCGGGGAAGTCGTCGTTGTTACGGGCCGGGCTGATCCCCGCCCTGTCGCCCTGTGTGCTGCTGACGCCCGCCGAAGGCTCGCTTCCCACGCCTGGGGACGGGATCGCGATCATCGATCAGTTCGAGGAGATCTTCACCGCCGGCATGCCGGACGGTGAACGGCTGCGCTTCATCGACGAGCTGGCGGAACTGGCCGACGCGGCCCCGGTCGTGGTCGGCATGCGGGCGGACTTCTATCCCCACGCGTTACGCCACCCGGCACTGGCGAGCGCGCTGCAGCACCGCCAGTTCGTGGTCGGCCCGCTGACCGAGAGCCAGCTACGGCAGGTCATCGAGGAACCCGCCCGCCTCGCCCGCCTCGAGATCGACACCGGGCTGGTCGAACTCCTGCTGCGCGAGATCGCCCCGCACGAGGCGGGCGCGCTCCCGCTGCTGTCCCATACGCTGCTGGCCACCTGGGAGAACTGCCGCGGTCGCAGGATGACCGTGGAGCACTACCATGCCAGCGGTGGCCTGCAGGGTGCGGTGGCCCACACGGCCGAATCCGTCTACGCCGAGTTCACGGCCGGCCGGCAGGAGCTGGCCCGGCATCTGTTGCTCCGGCTGACCCACATCGGGACCGACACCGCCGACACCCGGCGGCGGGTGACCCGGGACGAGCTCGCCGACGAGGTCGAGCCGGTGCTGGAGCGCTTTGTGGAGCGCCGCCTGCTGACCGTGGACGCCGACACCGTGCAGATCAGCCATGAGACGCTGCTGTCGGCCTGGCCACGGCTGCGATCGTGGATCGACGAGGACAGGACCGGGCTGCGGTTGCTGCGGCAGGTCACCCAGGCCGCGCAGTCGTGGCAGGCGAACGGCCGGGACTCCGAGATGCTCTACCGGGGCGGCCGGCTGGAGGCGGCACGGGAATGGGCCGCCGACCCCGGCCACCGCGCCGCGCTGAACCCGCTGGAGCAGCAGTTTCTGCACGTGAGCGGCAAGCAGCACCGGCGCAGGCAACGCCGGCTGCTCCAGCTCCTGGCGGCCCTGGCCGCGCTGGTCGTGCTCGCGAGCGGCCTGGCGGTCTACTCCCAGGTGCAACGCGCCGAGGCCGACCAGGCCCGGGATCTGGCGATCTCCCGGGCCATGACGATGACGGCGGCCCGGCTCCGCGGCACCGATCCCGTGCTCGCCGCCCAGCTGGCGGTTGCCGCCTATCGCATCGCACCGACCCTGGAGGCGCGGTCCGGACTCGTGGAGATCACCGGCTCGCCCGCGGTCACCCGGATGGTCCGCCCGGGCCGGGCGCTCCAGGCGGTGGCCGTATCCCCTTCCGGACGGCTGCTGGCCGCCGCGGGCGCCGCCGTCACCGACAGCACCGTGCTGTTGTGGGACACGACCGACCCGCGGCACCCTTCCCGGGTCGGCCCCGCGCTCACCGGGCACACCGGCCCCGTCTACGCGGTGGCGCTCAGCCCGGACGGCCGCATCCTCGCCACCGGAGGCAAGGACCGCAGCGTACGGCTGTGGAACGTCGCCGATCCGGCCCAGCCGCGGCCACTGGGCGAGCCGGTGACCGGTCCGGCCGACACCGTGTACGCGCTCGACTTCAGCCCCGACGGGCACATCCTCGCCATCGGCAGCCGCGACGGCACGATCCGGCTCTGGGACATGAGGACATCCGAGCTCGCGGCCCCGCTCACCGGCCCGGACGGCGCGGTCCGCGCGCTGGCGTTCCGCCCCGACGGGCGCGTGCTGGCCGCGGGCAACGGCACGGACACGGCAGGGACGCTGCAACTGTGGGACACCAGCGATCTCACCGGCGTCCGGCCCGCCGGTCCGCCGCAACCGCTGCCGAGCCGGATCAACGCCATCGCCTACCACGGCGCGCTGGTGGCCGTGGGCAGCAACGACGGCTCCGTACGGATCTGGGACACCACCCGTCCTCGCCGGCCGCGAGCGTTCGGACGGCCGCTCACGGCCGAGACCGGCGTGTGGATCAACGCGGTCTCCTTCAGCTCGGACGGCCGCCTGCTCGGGGTCGGCAGCGCGGACACGGCGCGGATCTGGGACGTGGCCACCGGGCGCGTCGTGAGCTCCCTCCCGCACCCGGCGCCCGTGACCACCGTTCAGTTCAGGGCCGGCGACCGCCTCGTCATCACCAACGGCGCCGACGGCGTCGCCAGGGTATGGGACCTGCCCGGCCCGGTGATCGAAGCCGGCGAGCACCCGATCGACAACGTGATGTTCCGGCCCGGATCCACTCTGCTGGCCTCCGCCGCGGGCGACATCAGGCTCTGGGAGGTGGCCGGACGCCGTCCCATGGCAGTAGGCCCGCCGCTGACCGCGCCCGCGCCCTTCGACCGGATGGGCGGCACGGTGGCCATCAGCCCGGACGGGCGCGCCCTGGCGGGAGGCACCCGCCTCGGCAACGCCGTACTCGTCTGGGACATCACCGACCCGCGCCGGCCCGCACGCCGTGCGGCCCTGACCGGTCCGGCCGCCCTCGTCGAAGGCGTGGCCTTCAGCCCCGACGGCAGGCTGCTGGCGGCGGGAAGCAGGGACGGCACGGTGCGGCTGTGGGACGCGCGCACCTGGGCCGCGCTCGGCACGCTCAGCCCCGGCTCCGGCCAGGTCTTCGCCGTGGCGTTCAGCCCCGACGGGCGGCGGCTCGCCGCGGCGACCCAGGGCGGGACGGTGACTCTGTGGGACGTCACCCGCCCAGGCAGTCCGGCGCCGCCCACGAAGCTCATGACGGCGATGGGGGACGACGTGCGATCAGTGACCTTCAGCCACGACGGAACCCTGCTCGCGACGGGCAACGCGTCAGGGACCATCCGGTTGTGGCAGGTGACGCCCAGGACGCGGCCCACCCCCGTGGGTGCGCCCCTGACCGGACCGGATGGACGGATCTTCGCAATGGCCTTCGACCCGCGCGACGGCTTCCTGGCGGTGGGCACCGGAGCGGGGCAGATCTGGCTCTGGGACATCGCGGAGCCCACGCGTCCGCAGGCCCACATCAAGCTCGACGGCTCGGGGGAGAGCTACACCGAGCTGGCCTTCAGCGGGGACGGCAGCATGCTGGCAGGCGCGGGAGGCGACGTGCGGTTGTGGGAGGTTGACCCGGCGCGCGTCGCGGCCCGGATCTGCCGGGAGTCGGGAGACGTGATCACCGAGACGGAGTGGCGCAAGCACGTGGCCGACGTCCCCTACCAGCCCCCTTGCCCGTGACGTGACTTCCACGATGTCCAGGTGACGAGTGCGCGGAGCGCGAGCGTTGCTCGGCGGTCCTCCACGAGATGCGCTTGGCTGGCGCGTGAGAGAACCCATGGTGCCCCTCTGGCTGCTCGCCGGGAGGCAGGATCGCCCACCTTGCCAGCCGGCGGAGGCCCGTTACGGCGGTGTTGACCACGATCCGTACCTTCACTGGCGGCCGACTGATTCGCGACGCCGGCAAACGGGCCCCGATGGGCGAGGTCGCCGGGGCACATTCCGACCTGGTGGTCGTCACCAGCGAAGACAAACCCGCGCACCGAGAACCCTGACGGCATCGACCAGATTATGCCTGGCGTGCACGCCACCGGCGCCGACGTCCTGCGGATCACTGACCGCCGTCAGGCGATCGAACGAGCCTTGGACGTCGCCAAAAGCCGGTGACGTCCTGCTCCTGGCAGGCAAGGGCGCCGAGCCGTACCAGATCATCGGCGAGTGCACGTTCCCCTTCGACGACATGCAGACCGCCGCAGGTGCCGACTCGGAGATCGGCCGGTTCGTGGGCAGGCGGTAACGGACCCTGGCCTGGCGATCCCTCCACCGAGGCGCCTGCCGCCGGGTCACGACGAGGACGAGTTCGTCGTGACCGCTCGACCCACCGCGCACGATGGCATGAACGTGTCAAAGCATTGCCGGCGGTGCTTCAGCTATCCCGAATGCGCAGTAGATCAGACGTACCGTGGATATTGTCCGCCGCCGCGCGTCGCTAGGCTCATCCGCGCCTCATACCGTGAGGCGGAAATCGACGCAGGATGTGCACGACGTCGGCGCGCGAACGAGACCGCATCCGTTGCGGCCATCGCCGGATCCAGCGGCTCGGCAGTTCGCAGAGCGCCGACCTCCGCAAAAGCGTCGATCGACGGAGCCATCCTGCGCAGACACGCCACAGGAGAAGCCTTGCGAAGATATCTGACAGTATTAGCGTGCCTCACGGCTCTGTTAGCGCTCGGGAGTCAAGCCAATGCCATGGCACCACGCACGACCGATGACGCGTGCCGCCTGGTGACGGCCGCACCCGCCCTTGGTGCGGGTGGCGTCATCCGCGCAACGGCCACCAGGATCGGCTGCAGGAACTCCGCCACGGTCCATGTGCGCATCATGCAGTCCCGGTCGGGTCAAGACCAGGTGCTCAAGAGCACGTCTCGTACCGTGAAGAACGGCGAGGTCCCGGTCAGCCTGCGTTGCACGACCCTTTCCGTGTACGTGATCGGGTCCGACTCGGACGGGCACCGGCAGCGCTCGAGCACGGCGCGCCTCACCTGTGCACCCACACCCACATCCACGCCCACAGCGAGCCCCACGAACAGCCCGACCGCGACCCCGACCCCCACCGCGGCGCCGACCTCCACCCCGACCACGCCGGCGAAGGGGCTGCCTGGCTGGAAGCTCACCGCGGCCAATACCGGCCTCAGCGGGATCGGCATGTCCTGCGATTCGCTGCCGGTCTATACGGGCAGCAGCAAGCCCGCCGCGGGAACGACGATCTCCGGAAAACTCATAGAGACGGGGCTGGACCTGTCGGCCGGCGACATCATCGTCGAACGCTCATGCATCCGCCCCAAGAAACTCGGAACCACCGAGCCGTTGGTGACCACCACGGGCGAATGCACGGACAAGAGCTGCGCGGTGACTCCCGGAAAGGTGACGATCCGTGACTCCGATTTCGACGCATCGAAGCTGAGCGCCAAGACCATCGCGGCCTCGTGCGCGTTCCTCGGCGTCGGCATTCTGCAGCGTAACCGCATGCACGACATGGGCTCGGGCATCTGCTTCTACAACACGGGAAAGCGCCTGGACGCCATCGCGGAAGGCAACTACATCCACAAACTCCGGTCCGACGGCGAGTCGCACAACGACGGAGCCACCATCCGCGACTTCGTCACGACGAGCACGCCCGACCGTAGAGCTGTCTTCCGCGGCAACCGCATCGACTGCTCGTCGGGAAACGATACCGGTGCGCTGTTCATCCAGACGCTCGGCGCCGACATCGACCAGGTCACCATCGAGCAGAACCTGCTGGAGGGCGGCGGTTATCAGCTCGGCCTGGAAGCGGGCTTCGGACACGTGTACGGCAAACATCTGCGAGCTGTCGACAACCGTTTTTCCGGCACCGGCTGGGGTCCACGCTACGTGGAACGCAAGAGCCTGAGCTACGGCTGGGGTGAGTGGCAGGACAACTACATCAACGACCCCGCCAAGACCGACAACAAGGGCCGCGCCATCACCGCGCCTTGAGTAGTGCATCGGACCCGGCATCCATCCGGAATCTCCGGCCTCGGGGAACATCGGTACAGCGGTTGTCGATGAGAACGATCATGGTGCGAGCGGCACGACTGTGCTGACCCGGTTCTCGTACTCGCGGCGGGCCTTGCGCTGGGCCGGGAGCGCAGGGACGCCCTGGGCACCGTCGAGCGGCTGGCAGCGGGCGAGGAGTCGGCGGTGCATGGCGGGGGCGGCGGTGACGCGCAGGGTGTAGCCCTGGCCGCGCCGTACGGTCACGCCGTGGTCGAGGACGGCCCGCTCGGCGGGCTCCAACTCGACGGTGCGGAGGAAGTCAGCGACTTTGCCCGGCATGTCGAGGGTGACCGGCAGCTTGGGGGCGGGGACATCTTCGTGGTCGGCGGCGGTGTGGTCGGGCATGAGGTCGGCGATGGCCGTGCGGATGGCGCCGCGGCTGACGTCGTGTTCGCGGGCGAGGGCGGCGATAGTCCGGCCCTCCAGGCACGCGGCGCGGACGGCGTCTGTCTTCCCGGCCGGGATGGCCGGACGGCGGCCGCCCTTGCTGCCCTTGGCCTCGGCGGCCCGCAGTCCGTCGTAGGTCAGTTCCCGCTGGAGGTCGCGCTGGAGTTCGCCGGCGGCCTACCGTGATGATCGTGGACACGGACGCACGCACCCTGCCCGTCGCAAAGTTGGTGCGCCTGTCGGAACCGGTCAAGCCGGTCCGGCCGAGCGAGGCGCAGCTGGCCAGATCGAGCGGGACCTGGCCCGTTCACCCGTTCGCGCTGAGCGACGAACAGCAGGAACGCGAAGCCCGAGGAAGCCGGCTGACCGGCCCTGCCCGGTACGCCGGTGCTCAGGGCATCCTCCGGGGCAGCACGTCGGCGTAGTCTCGGACCTCGCGCACACCAGTTCCGAGAAGCCGACAGGTATGCAGGAGGGCCTCCTGATCACGGCGGATAGGACCGCTTTGCAGGACAGCAACGGTGCTACTGGTTCCGCTCAGACTCGCGCTGCTGGTAGTCGCGCGGAGACAGTCCGTGGAAGCGGGAGAAGGCGGCGCTGAACGTGGGTAGGTGGGCGTACCCGATCCGGCGCGCGACGGCGCTGGGCGGGGCGCCCCCGGCGAGCAGGTCGCGAGCGATGCTCATGCGGGCGGCATAGCGCCAGCGACCCAGTGTCATACCTGTCTCGTCGCGGAAGGCACGGTGGATCTCAGCGCGGACATCAACATCATGCGTCCCGCCAGGCTCGCCGATACGACGCAAGCACTCCATCGCGACAGCACGCGCGCGCGGATTGGTGGGCATCGGCACCGACAGCGCTCGCTGCGCGGCAACCTGTTCCGCGAACAGGTCGAGGATGTGGCGGGGGTTGTGGTCGTCGGGACGCAGTCCGGACCGGGCGCTGATCGAGCAGAACATCAAGTAGTCGTCCCACGCGGGCGAGAACCGCACCTGCAGCGGCACTGTCAGTTGGAGGTCGCCGGTACTCGCGTTGCCCAGCGGCAGGGAGACGGAGTTCTCGCGGAGGCCGGTGACATGGTCCATTTCTGCAGGGATCCAGGTCGCTACCCCTCGCTCCCGCTCGTAGCGTTGGTCGCCGATGTCCAGGTACCCGCTGCCTCGATACATCCAGCTGAGGACGTGGATGTCGTTGGCGTGCGACGGCGTGCTGGCCGCGGGCAGCATCTCAGGCGCAGCGGGAGTGTCCATCTTGCGCATCATCCGGATCAGGTCGTCGGTTTGCCGTGCCGCCGCTGCCCGTTGCGTCAGCCCACCGGCGCCAGGTCGGGCGGAGAGCTCCCGTCCGAACTCGTGGGGGGTCAGTCCGAACCGTCCCTTGAAGGCCCGCGTGAGGCCGTTGCGGCTGGCGAAGCCCACTCGAGCGGCCACCTGATCCATGTCGTAACCGGCAGCGAGGAGCTTCACGGCAGCGCCGAGTCGGCAGAGCAGCCGCCACTGCTCGAACGTGCGCCCGGTGTCGGCGAGGAAGTCACGGCGAAGGGTGCGCGCGCTGGAGAGCACCCTCGACGCCCATTGCTCGACCGTGAGGTCAAGCGCGGGGTCGCGAATCAGTTCCTCGGCGACTGCTCTGGCGCCGCGGGCTCGCGGCATCGTCGGCGAGGCCAATCCCTCTGAGCTCGGATTTCGCCCGACCTCGACGGGCGCCGGCGAGCGCGAGCCAGGACGCCGAAGGAGCTCCTCGATCGCCTCGGGGAAGTACCCGCGGCCGCTGAACGGAGTGACCTGCAGGTTGAAGAGCTGGATCAACCAGTCCTGCCAGCCACTGGGAACGTCGAACCGCGTCAGTTCCGACAACCCCCAAGCGCCGACGCCGGCGTGGGGCCACAGCGGGAAGGCGACAGTGCCTGGCTCAGTGGTGATCGCCCGCTCTGCCCAGCCATCTGCGGGAATCCAGGCGCCTTCGCCGGCCTTGAGGTGGAGCACCGGCCCGCCGTCGAGGCGCACGTGCGCCGCGCCAGTGCGAACCCAGAGCAACAGCGGTCGAACGGGCGCATCTACCGAACCCAACCGCGCGCCCGGAATCGGCGGCGGGTCGCTGGCGCCCGCGGCGAACGACGAGGGCACCACCACGTCCTAACCATACGGCAGTCTGCGCACACCATTGCAGGTGAGGTTTGCCTAACCTTACCAGTGCGTGCCCTCCCGATGCTGGTGCGCGGCTTCTGCCCTCGAAACGACCGGAAAGTTCGGTTCCTCGCATGCCCAAGACCTCGCGCCAGCTCACCGTGCACCCGCCGACCCTGCGTGAGGTCGAGGTGGTCCGGACTGTCGACATCACCCCGGGGATGCGGCGGGTCACGCTGAGCGGCGAACAGTTGCGTGCGTTCACGACTGCGGACGGCTTCGTGCGGCCGGCCTTCGAGTCCTCGGGCTTCGACGACGACCTCGGGTTCTACTTTCCGTACCCAGGTCAGCGCGATCCGGTGCTCCCGGTCCAGGGCGAGGCCAAGTTGATCGTGCCCAAGGATCCTCGACCGCTGTCGAGGTCCTACACGGTTCGCCGGTGGGACCCCGAGGCCGGCGAGCTGGACGTGGACTTCGTCAAGCACGGGGTGGGCGCGGGAACGACGTGGGCCTTTCGCACCCAGCCGGGTGACCGGATCCACCTCAGCGGCCCGAGCACGTCCAAGGCGTTCCCGGCCGGCGCCGACTGGTTGCTCGTGGCAGGCGACGACACCGCACTCCCCGCGATCGGCCGCCTGCTCGACGAGCTCCCGTCCGACGCCCGGGCGCAGGTGTTCATCGAGATCGCCGAGGACTCCCACCGCCAGGAGCTGCGCGAGCTGCCAGGGGTGGAGGTGACGTGGCTCGTCCGCCCCGGCGCAACGGTCGGGACCGTGTCGCCGCTCACCGAGGCCGTCCGCGGTACGCAGTGGTGGCCGGGCCAGGCGTTCGTGTGGCTGGCCGGCGAGCACACGGCCGTCCGGGACATCCGCCGGCACCTGGTCGAGGACCGCGGCGTGCCCAAGGAGGACATCGACTTCGCCGGGTACTGGCGTCGCTCCTCGGTCGTCGCCCTGGAGACCGACGGGGCGGTACCCGACCCGGAGAGGACGGTCACCCCGTTCAAGAAGCTCCACGACCTGACCGAGCTCGTCGCGCCGATCGCGATCCGCACCGCCGTCGAACTGGGCGTTCCCGATCTGATCTCCCGCGGCGTGACCAGCGTGACCGAACTGGCCGCCAAGACCGGCGCCAACGAGCGCGCTCTGGGCAAGCTGCTGCGCTACCTGCACACCCTGGACGTGGTGACCGAGACGGAACCGTGGCACTACGCCCTGACGCCGGTCGGCGATGTCCTCACTCTCGAATTCATCGCCGACGGGCTCCACTCCGCCGGGGTGGTCGGTCGCGAGATGCTCGGAATCCACGGACTCACGGAGTCGGTCCGCACCGGCCGGCCCGCCTACGCCTCGGTCACCGGCCAGACCTTCGCCGACGTACGGGCCGAGCAGGACTACGAGGACCGTCACCTGGAGCGCCTGGCGAAGTTCCAGCCCGCACTGGCCGGACCGATCGCCACGTCCGGCCTGCTCGCCGGAGTCCGGCACCTGGTGATCCACTCCGGTGGCGCCGGCGCGCACGCCCGTGAGTACGTCGCGGTCCACGAGAGCCTGCGCGTGACGATCTGCGCCCTGCCCGCCCAGGCCGACTGGCTGCGCCGCGACCTGCCCGCCACGATTCCCGACGAGCTGCAACGCACGCGGGTCGACGTGCTGGAGCAGTCCGTCTTCGAGCCCAGCCCGGCAGCCGACGCCGTGCTCATCAGCCGCGCCTTCAAGACCCTGCCCGACGCTGACGCCGCTCACGCACTGCGCCGGGCAGCCGAGAACCTCACCCTCGGTGGACGAGTGCTGCTGATCGAGGAGGTCTTCGACACCGACGACCTCGACGAGCACGACGGCGAGGAAGACCTGATCGGCCTGGTCTGCCACGGCTCCGGCCTCCGTACCGCAGCGGAGCTGGATGCCGTCATCGCCCGGGCCGGCCTCACGTGCAGGTCGGCGCGGACTGTCGGCCTGGGCGTCACCGTCCACGAACTCGTCCGCTCCACCTCTGACTGATCCCCCTCCACCCGGACAAACCCCTCCACCCGGGCAAGAAGAGAAAGAAAACCATCATGAGCAGCACCCCTCTGACGAGGCGCGGCACGGCCCTTGCCGCCACGCTGATGAGCGCGTCGCTCTTCCTCACCGCCTGCGGCGGTGACGGCGACAACACCGGCGACACCACCGGCGACAAGGCCGCCGCTCAGACCCGCAGTGTCAAGGCCGAGAACGGCACCATCGAGATTCCCACCGACCCCCAGCGGATCGTCACGATCGGCAACACGAACCTCCCCTTCATCGATCTGGGTGGCAAGCCGGTGGGCGTCACCGAGGTTCCCGACTCCGAACTCGACGTGCTGCCCGAAGAACAGAAGACCGCGTACGAGGCAGCCGAGGTCGTCGGCAGCAACGGGGGTGAAGTAGACCTGGAGAAGCTCGCCGGCCTCAAGCCGGACCTCATCCTGGTCCAGTTCCACTCGAATGACTGGGACAAGGTCGGCAAGCGACTCGAGGCAATCGCCCCGACCGTGTTCTGGGGGCTCGACACCGAGTGGAAGGCCTTCGCCGGCGAGATCGCGGAGGCCGGCAACGTCACGGATGCGCTCAGCCGGCAGACGGCGGAGTTCAAGGAAAAGGTCGCCAAGATCCAGGAGACCTACCGCAAGACCATCGACGACACCTCGTTCGTCGACGTCTCCCGCGGAGACTGGAGCGATCCCGGAACGTTCTACATCGCGGACATCGGATGCTCCGAGATCGCCCGGGACGACATCGGCCTTGACCTGCCCGAGGCGGCCGAGGGCAAGGACCCCCTGGCCTACGAGTCCCTGCCGTTCGAGCAGATAGGTGAGCTGTCCAAGTACGACGTGATCACCTACCCCGTCGACGCCGAAGGCCGGCCGACCGAGCCCTTCGTTCCGGTGGTCGAGACCAACACCTGGAAGGCGCTGCCTGCCGTGAGTTCCGGTCGCGCTCTGGGAGTCTTCTGCCCCGGCAACAACTCCTACGGGCCCGTCCTGCAGTACCTGGACTCGCTCGACCGTGCTCTGGCGACGCTCTCCACGAAGTAAAAGCATCAGCAACTGACATAGCAGTGCGGGCGCCTGTGTTCGAGCCCAGCTCGGCAGGGAGGCCGTGTTCAACAGCCGCGCGTTCAAGGCCCTGCCCGACGCCGACGCGGCCCACGCTCTGCGCCGAGCGGCCGACGCACACCGTCGGCCGGGCACCACCATCCACGGACTCGTACCCGACGACACCAACTGACCCTCACCCGCAACACCGAAGGAAGAAGAGCGAGGCGATGACCTTGACACCCCTGAGACGGCGCGGCACGGCCCTTGCCGCCGCGCTCGTCCTCACCGCGTGCAGCGGCAGCCCCGAGAAGACATCGACCGGCAAGACGGGCGCCGCGAGCGAGACGCGCAGCTTCAAGGCCGACAACGGCACGATCGAGATCCCCACTGACCCGCAGCGGATCGTCGCACTCGGCTCGCCACAGACCTATCTGGCCCTCGGCGTGAAGCCCATCGCCTTCGGAGAGAAGGCTACGGAGCTCAACCTCGCATGGCTCCCCACGGAGGCGGCGCAGGTCAACGACTCGGTCGTCGAGGTCGGCGACGACGTCGACTATGAGAAGGTCGCGGGCCTCGACCCGGATCTCATCGTCGTCCATGAGCCCGAACACGCGCTGGCGGGAGGCTCGTACAACGAGGAGAGACTCCAGTCGATCGCCCCGACCGTCTACATCGAGCTCAACAACGACGCCTGGAAGACCCAGGTCGGGCGCCTCGCCGATGTGCTCAACGCAGTTGACACCTTCGAGGCAGGCAAGGTCGAGTACGACGCGCTCATCTCCGAGATCAAGGACGAGCACGCCGACCTTCTCAGCTCCACGACCTTCAAGGTCCTGCAGCGTTGGGGAGGGGATTTCACGCCCGAGGCCGGAACGCTCAATATGGAATACCCCGGCTCCTACTGCACGAGTTATGCCATAGATGCCGGGCTGGACATCATCCCTGACGCTCCAGCCAACGGAGACCTCGACCTGGAACTGTCCATGGAGCAGCTCAGTGACACCGTGGCGGACGCGGATGTGATCCTCTACCCGCTCGAGGCTGACGGGAGCGTGAAACCCGAGTTCGCGCCGGTGCTGAAGACCAACATCTGGAAGTCACTGCCGCAGGTCAAGGATGGCCGCGCCCTCGGCATTCGGTGCAATCGGACCATGACCTATGCGAGCAAGGTCCCGACGCTTGAGTCGCTCAAGGAGGCGCTCGCAACGCTGCCCGAGGCCGGATGACGCTCGTGGACGCAACGGAAGCGGCGACTCTCCAAGGGACAGCCGCCGCCCCGGTCTCGCATCGACGACGCCGTGTCATCGGGCTGGTCGCAGCCCTCGCCGTGTTGATCGTGCTGATGGTGCTCAGCGTCATGGTCGGCTCCAAAGCGATACCGGTCTCGGCGATCTGGGATGCACTGTTCAACCCGTCTTCCAACCCTGATCAGTTCGCGATCCGCGACTTCCGGCTGCCGCGCACGATCGTGGGGCTGGTCGTCGGCGTCGCACTCGGTCTGTCGGGCGCGTTGATCCAGGCGCTCACCCGCAATCCCCTGGCCGATCCGGGCATCCTCGGCGTCCACGCCGGTGCGTCCTTCTCGGTGACGGTCGCCGTGGGCCTGCTCGGCGTCCGCGAATTGCAGGGCTACATGTGGTTCGCGTTCGCGGGGGCACTGATCGTCACGCTCCTGGTGCTCGCCCTCGGGTCGACACGGCAGGGCTCCTCGCCGGTGGTCATGGTGCTCGCCGGGGTCTGCGTCGGCGCCGTGCTCGGCGGCGCCAGGGAGGCGCTCCAGTTGACCAACCCGGACGCCTTCGACGCGATGCGGTACTGGAACGCCGGGTCGATCGCGGGTCGCCCGCTCGAGGTCGTGTGGCCGATTCTGCCGTTCTTCGCGGTGGCACTCATCCTGGCCTTCGCGGTGTCGGGCCCGCTCAGCGCTCTGGCTCTGGGTGACGAGCTGGCGGTCGCCCAAGGGGTCCGGGTGGTACGCACCCGTGTGCTCGCGGTGATCGCACTCACCCTCCTTGCCGGTGGCGCCACCGCGATCGCCGGACCCATCGGATTCGTCGGACTCATGGTGCCGCACGTGGCCCGCTGGATCGTCGGCCCGCACCAACGCTGGATCTTCGCCTACAGCATCCTCCTCGCCCCGAGCCTGCTGCTGGTATCCGACGTCCTCGGCCGCGTCGTGATGAGACCCGGCGAGATCCCCGTGGGTATCGTCACCGCCTTCGTCGGCGCTCCCGTTCTCGTCGCGCTGGTGCGGCGGAAGAAGGCGAGCGGACTATGAGCACGCACATTCCGCGGGTGGACTTCGGGCGGCGGGTGCTGGTGCTGCGGCGCCGGCGGATCGCGGTACGGCTCCAGTGGCGCTCGGTCGTCGTCTGCGCGGTGCTCGCGGTCGCGGTCGCCGGTACGGCGGTGCTCGCGCTGATGACCGGCTCGTACTCGCTGAGTCCCGGGCAGGTGCTCTCCGCACTGACCGGCCGGGAGACCGGCATCGTCCACGACATCGTGGTCGAGTGGCGGCTGCCCCGGGTGGCCGCGGCGCTGGTGTTCGGCGCGGCTCTGGGCGTGAGCGGGGCGGTCTTCCAGTCACTGTTGCGCAACCCTCTCGCCGACCCCGGCATCATCGGGTTCTCCCAAGGCTCCTACACCGGTGCGCTGATCGTGATCCTGGTCGTCAACGGCACCTACGTGCAGCTGGTCAGCGGGGCGTTGCTGGGCGGGATGGCCACCGCCGTGGCCGTGTACGTGCTCGCCTACCGACGAGGGGTGCAGGGGTTCCGGCTGATCGTCGTCGGCATCGGCGTCTCGGCGATGCTCGGGTCGCTCAACACCTGGCTGATCCTCAAGGCCGACCTGGACCAGGCGATGTCCGCGGCCGCGTGGGGTGCCGGGTCGCTCAACGGCGTGTCCTGGGACCGGGTCGTCATCGGCGGCGCCTGCATCGCCGTACTCCTGCTGCTGGCCGGGATGTTGAGCCGGCCGCTGCGGCAGATGGAGCTGGGCGACGACGTGGCCGCCTCGCAAGGGGTACGGGTCTCGCCCGCACGCCTGGGCCTGATCCTGGTGGGAGTGGCGCTGACGGCGACGGTCACGGCCGCGTCGGGGCCGATCGCGTTCATCTCCTTGGTCGCCCCGCAGATCGGACGCCGACTCGCCCGCACCGCCGGGATCACCCTCGCTCCCGCCGCCTTCGTCGGGGCGCTGCTGTGCCTGGCGTCGGACTACCTCGCCCAGCACATCGCCCCCACCCCGCTGCCGGTCGGCATCATCACCGTCGTGCTCGGCGGCGGCTACCTCGGATACCTGCTGTTCACCGAAGCCAGGAGACGCCTGTGAGCGCGCCCCCGCCTGACGCCCCGCGCCTCCGGGTGGAGTCGGCGACGATCGGCTACGACAAGCGGATCATCTCCGAGCACCTCTCGGTGGCGATCCCCGACGAGTCGTTCACGGTCATCGTCGGCCCGAACGCGTGCGGCAAGTCCACCCTGCTGCGCGGCCTGTCCCGACTGCTGAAGCCGTCGGCCGGGCAGGTCGTCCTCGACGGTGCCGACATCAACTCCTACAAGACCAAAGAGGTGGCGCGTCGGGTCGGACTGCTGCCGCAGACCTCGATCGCCCCGGACGGGATCACCGTCGCCGACCTGGTGGCCCGGGGACGGTACCCCTACCAGGGGTTCATCCGGCAGTGGACCGAGGACGACGAGCAGGCCGTGCTCAGGGCGATGCACCAGACCTTGGTCACCGACCTGTCCGGGCGCCTGGTGGACGAGCTGTCGGGCGGGCAGCGCCAGCGCGTGTGGGTGGCGATGGCGCTCGCGCAGCACACCGGCATCATGCTGCTCGACGAACCGACCACCTTCCTCGACATCACCCACCAGATCGAGCTGATGGAGCTGTTCACCGACCTGCACCACGTCGGCCACACCCTGGTCGCCGTACTGCACGACCTGAACCACGCCGCCCGCTACGGCACCCACCTGATCGCCATGAAGGACGGCGCCGTGGTCGCCGAGGGCACTCCGGACGAGATCGTCACTGCCGAGCTGGTCGAGGAGGTGTTCGGTCTGCGCTGCCTGGTGGTGCCCGATCCGGTGGCCGGCAGCCCCCAGGTGGTGCCGCTCGGCCGCGAACGAACCCGACAGAGGTCCGCTGACAAAACCCACGTGGAGAGCGCGAGAAATGGCTGATCCGTTTGTCGAGAAGCTGTCGACCGGTGAGTGGAGCCCGGAAAGGTTCAGACGACACCTCGAGGAGACGGGTGCACCGCTTGTCGAGCGGGTCCGCGCGGACGAGGTGGAGGTGACGTTCGTCGACGAGCCCGGAGACGACACGACGGTCACCCTCTCGGTGGTGATCGGCCCCAGGATCGGCTTCAACCCGATCGACACGGAGTTCGCCCCGGTGGCGGGGACGCCGTTCCGCGTTCTCACCCTGCGGATGCGTTCCGACCTGCGCTTCTCGTACGTGTTCGCACGACGTGGGCCGACCGGTGAGGGCGAACAGGTTCCTGACCCGTTCAACCCGCCACCGAGGTTCTCGGAGTGCTCGGTGGAGCGGTTCTCCGGGGCCTCGGTGGCGGTGCTGCCCGACGCTGTGCCGTTGCCCTGGCTCGATCAGGCCGAAGCGGGGCCGGCCCCCGCCGTGGAAACCGCAGTGCTGGCGAGCGAGCTCCTGGGAGGCGAACGCCGCGTCTGGGTCTCGATGCCCCCGGGAGAGTTCTCGGACGAGAGCGCACTGCCCTTCGTGATCCACCTGGACGGGACGCCGGACCACAGCGCGCCGAGCGTTCGTGACGCCCTGGTCCGGGCGGGACTGGTCCGCCCCTGCGTGGTGGTCCTCGTCGGCCAGCCCGCACCGCAGCGCGCCAAGGAGCTGTGCTGCGACCCGGCGTTCTCCCGGATGCTGGTCCAGGAACTGCTGCCGTGGCTCCACCACCGGTATCCGCTCTCGCGGGACCCCGGTGACGTCGCGCTGGCCGGCGAGAGCTTCGGCGGTCTGTGCGCCGGCTGGACGGCGCTCCACCACCCGACGACGTTCGGCAACGCCATCCTCCAGTCCCCGTCGTGCGGGTACCACCCTGACCTCACGTGGGGCACCGGGTCAGGTGAGCTGCTGCGCCGCACCCCCGTACCGACGCTGATCGCCGACTACCTGGCCGCGGAAACGGTACCGATCCGCGTCTTCCACGACGTCGGTGAGCTGGAGAGCTCGAACACCCACAGTCGCTGGTTGGACCACGTGCTCACCGGGAAGGGCTACGACACCCTCTACCGAGAGTTCGCCGGCGGACACGACTACGCGTGGTGGCGAGGGATCTTCGCCGATGCCCTGCTCTGGTGCTTCCCGCTCAGGAACAGGGATCGGAGCCAGGCGTGAGGAACTCCTCGCGCTTCTCGGGCGCCGACACCGCAGGACTGGGGCGAGGGCCGCTGACCCGCCGGCTGCCAGTGCTCCTGCTCGATCCCGCCGAGCCGCTCGGTGCTCGGCCGTTCGAGTCCGGGCCGGGGATCACCCCTGACCGGTTCCTGCTGCGCGTGATCTTCTCGGTGCGGCGGGTCAGCGTTCCCGCGACGCTGCTGGCGATCGTGTGGCAGGTGGGCGAGTCCGCGGTCCCGGTGGTGATGGGACTCGCGATCGACCGGGCCCTGGCGACCGGGGATGAGGGACAACTGGTCCTGTGGCTCGGCGCGCTGGTGGCCCTCTACGTCGCGCTGACGTCGGCGGCGAGGCTCTCGCTGCGGCTGACCGCCTACGCGGTGCAGGTACTGCAGCACCGACTCCGCGGCACCCTCTCCACTGGCGTGCTGCACCCGGTCGGCGGCACCGCCCGCGCGCCGGACGGCGGCGTGGTCTCGGTGATGACGAACGACGTCGCGCGCCTTTCCAACGGGGTGATCCTGACGATCATCGCGGTCTCGAGGATCGCGGCCATCGGATTCATCGCGGCATCGCTGCTGGCGACGCACTGGCTGCTCGGACTCGTGGTGCTGTTCGGGGCGCCGGTCGCGGTCTGGTCGATGGGCGTGCTCAGCGAGCGGCTCTCCCGGGACACCCGCGAGTACCAGGAGCTGCTGGCCTCCACGGTCGGACAGGCCACGGACCTGGTCGCCGGCTACCGGGTGATCAAGGGGGTGCGTGCCGAGGCCGAGGCGACCAGCCGGTACCGGCGGGCGAGCCAGGAGACCCTTGTCGGCGCCAGGCGCAACGCGGGCCTGCTGGGGAGGTTCCTGGTGGGCTCGGGCGTGGTCAGCGGCACGTTCGTCGCCGCGGTGCTGGGGCTGGCGGGCTGGTTCGCCGTGGACGGACAGCTCAGCATCGGCGGGCTGATCACCGCCGTCGGCCTCACCCAGGCACTGCTGCCGCAGATCCAGGCGATCGCGAACACGTCCGTCCCCAACCTCGCCGGAGCCCGCGCCGCGTCCGCGCGTATCCTCGACGTGCTGCGGGACAACGCCACGTCGACGGCTGGGCCCGATGACGTGACCCGGCGGGAGGTCACCGCGCTGCCGGAGCTGAACGTGGTCGTGCCGAGCATCTCCGGGCCCGGCGTGACGATCCGGGTCGAGCCCGGCGAGCTCGTGGGCGTGCGCGCCGACGACCGGACCGCCGCCCGTGTCGTCGAGGCGCTGCTGGACCCGCAGGCCGAGGGAGGGGTCGAGGCGCGGCTGGACGGGATCGCGGCGCGGGAGCTGTCCCCGGTCGAGTACCGCTCCCGGGTCACCGTCGCGCCGCACCGCGCCACGCTGTTCAGCGGCACCCTCCGCGACAACGTCGCCGTGATCGCCGGCGCGCCCGAGCGGGTGGACGCCGCGGTGCGAGCCGCCGCTTGCGACGACTTCGCGGCCGACCTCGACGTCCCGGTCGGTGAGGGGGGCAACCGGCTCTCGGGCGGCCAGCGCCAGCGGGTCGCGCTCGCCCGCGCTCTGGCGAGCGACGCGCCGGTGCTCGTGCTGCACGACCCGACCACCGCGGTCGACTCGGTCACCGAGCACATGATCGCAGGCCGGCTGTGCGGTGTCCGGGCAGGCCGCTCGACGCTGCTGATCGCCTCGACCCCGGCGCTGCTCGCTGCCTGCGACCGCGTCGTCGAGCTGCCTGACGACGTACCCGCGCCCTCAAGGACGGCGCAGTGAGCGGCACCTCCGCCGTGCCCGAGACCGCGGCTTCCGATGCCGGGCTGCCCGGGCTGCCGGTCGCGAGCGGCCGCGAGACGGTCAGGGAGGTGTGGCGGCTCAGCCACGGGTACCGGCTCCGGCTCGCCGCGACCGGGGTGCTGGGGATCGTCAGCACCGGCGTCGACCTGATCGTTCCCGGGGCGATCGGATTCCTCGTCGACCGCGTGCAGGCCGGCACCGCGGACCTCGCCACAGTGCTGACGGTCACGGTCTTCATGGCGCTCTCGGCAGTCCTCGGCGCTGCGGGCACCGCGCTGACGATCGTGCTAGCCACCCGCGTCTACCACTCCATCCTCGCCGCGCTGCGCGAGCAGCTCGTGGGCCACGCGATGACGCTCCCACAGCACCTCGTCGAGCGCGCCGGCACCGGAGACCTGATCTCGCGGTCCAGCGACGACGTCACCGCGGTCGCCGACGCCGCCCCCGCCGTGATCCCGGTGCTCACCGTCACCGCCTTCACCATCGTCGTGTCGCTGGGCGGGCTCGCGGCACTGGAATGGCCCTACGCGGCCGCCTTCGCCGTCGTGCTGCCGGTTTACGTGCTGGCCGTGCGGTGGTACCTGCGCATCGGACCAGGGGTCTACCGCGCCGAGCGCACGGCGATGAGCGCGCGTGCCCAGCAGATCCTCGAGTCCCAGCGCGGCTACGCCACCGTGCTCGGCTTCGGGCTCGCCGAGCAACGACACCGGGCTGTGATGACGGACTCCTGGCGCGTCGCGGGGCAGTCGCTACGCGCACGCACCGTGCTGAGCATGCTCAATGCCCGGCTCAACCTCGGGGAGTGCCTGAGCCTGGCCGCCGTACTCGTCGTCGGCTTCGTCCTCATCGACCACAACGCATCGACCGTCGGCGGCGCCACCACCGCCATGCTGCTCGTGCTACGCCTGCTCGGACCGGTCAACCAGCTGCTGCTGGTCATCGACACCCTCCAGTCCGCCCTCGCATCGCTGAACCGCATGATCGGGGTCGTCACGATTCCGTTCAGCTCGTCGGATGTCCCAGCGCAGGCCGCGAGCACCGCCGTACAGCTCGACGAGGTTTCGTTCCGTTACGGCGAGGGGCCACGGGTGCTCGACGACATCACCCTCGACATCCCGTCCGGTCAGCGCGTGGCCGTCGTCGGCGTGTCCGGGGCAGGCAAGACCACGCTCGCCGGCGTGGTCGCCGGCACCCACCTACCTGAGGCCGGGAGGGTGACTCGCCCCAGCCGTACCGCGATGATCACCCAGGAGGTCCACGTCTTCGCGGGCACCCTGCGCGACAACCTCACCCTCGCCACCCCCGGGGCCACCGACCGCGACCTCCATGCAGCGCTGGAAGCCACCGGCGCTGCATCGATCCTCGATGTTCTCCCCGACCGGTTGGACACCCTGCTAGGTGTCGGCGGACACCCGCTCACCGACGCACAGGCGCAGCAGCTCGCCCTCGCCCGCCTGCTGCTCACCGACGCTGATCTGGTGATCCTCGACGAAGCGACCGCCGAGGCCGGCTCCACCTACGCAGGACAGCTCGACCGCGCTGCTGATGCTGTCCTCGCCGGGCGCACCGCAGTCGTAGTCGCGCACCGTCTCTCTCAAGCAGCAACCTGCGACCGGATCATGGTGATGGAGCACGGCCGGATCATCGAGACCGGCACCCACGGAGAGCTGGTTGATGCCAGTGGTGTGTACGCCGGGTTGTGGACGGCTTGGGAGGCCGCTCAGTGACAACAGCACGACCAGGCCAGGATTCGCCGCAGTCCGCGGAGCTTGTCGTCCTGGGTGAGTCGGTCGGGGTGGCCGGTCAGCAAGGCGGTGACCTGACGGACGGTCGGCCGGGGCGGCTCGGTCGGGGCCGGTGCGGTGCTGCTGCAGGATCGTGGGGCGGCCGCGCGGCGGCCGCCCCATCCCGTGATCACAACCGCAGGCGGGAGGTCTCCGGATCGCCGATGTCGTTGGCGGTGGCGCGGCTGCGCCACCACTCGGCGACCTCCGCGCCGGTGGCGAACCACACGTCGCCCGGCTCGCGCATGTACGCCAGCAGCTCTTCGAGCAGGCCGATCCGGCCGGGCTTGCCGATGCACGACGGCTCGATGGTGAGCACGGCACACAGTCCGTAGTGGCGGTAGGCGTCGAACTCCAGCCGCCAGTCGTCCAGGACCTGCGCGTAGCCGGCGATCCGGCTGTTGCCCTTCGGGAACGGCGGGCCGTAGTTGAACATGAACCTGCTGAAATCGTCCAGCTCCCACGACGCCGGGATCTCGACGACGTTCGTCTGCCGCGACGGTGTGTGCAGGTAGTACGGCCGGTCGTCGCCCCGCGCCATCGACGTCCAGGTGTAGCCGAGCTCCTCGAGGACAGCGGCCGTGTCGTTGGTGACCTCCCGCGACAGCGGCCGAAACCCGGCGGGACGCCGCCCGGTCGCCTGCCCGATCGCGTCGCCCGCGCGGGCCAGGAGCTCCCGCTGGCCGGCCGCGTCGTGGCCCGTCAGGTCTTCGGCGCCGAACCCGCGGCAGCCGACCTCGTGCCCGCGCCGCGCGATCTCCGCCAGCACGTCCGGATAACGCCGGGCGACCGCTCCCAGCGTGAGCCAGCTCGCCGTGACCCCGGCCGCGTCCAGGGCGTCGAGCACCCGTGGCACGCCGCGGCGCGGGCCGTACTCGCCCATGGACAGCGTCTTGGGCCGCTCGCGGCAGGACTCGTCGAGTTGCAGCCAGAAGTGCTCGGCGTCGAGGTTGGCGGTGACGACCACCGCGCACCGCGCACCGCCGGGCCACTGCAGTCGGGTCATCGGTTGTCCCTCCACCACTCCGCGATCTGGGCGCCGGTGGCGAACCACACGTCGTCGTGGCCCTTGATGTGCTCGATGAGCCGCTCCAGCAGCCGGACCCGGCTGGGACGGCCCATCACCTGCGGATGCGCCATGAGCACGTAACACAGCCCGTAGCGGTGGTATCCGTCGAACTCGCGGCGCCAGTTGTCGAGCGTCGCCTCCGTCCCCGCGAGGCGGTCCTGGCCGCTCGGGACGGGCGGGGCGTCGTTGTAGGAGAACTGCGGATAGTCGTCGAGCTCCCACTGCGCGGGGATCTCGATCAGGTCGGTCGGCTCGCCGTCGATGATCCACCGGTACGGCCGGTCGTCGCCGCGCATCGAGCTGGAGTAGGAGAATCCCAGTTCCCGCAGCAGCCGCGGGCTGTCGGCCCGGAAGTCTCCTGAGGGCGTGCGGAACCCGGTCGCGGTCCGGCCGGCGACCTTGTCGAAGGCGTCCTGGCTGCGCAGGATGAGCTCGCGCTGCTCCTCGACCGACTTGGAGTAGTAGAGCTCGTGCATGTAGCCGTGATGGCCCAGCTCGTGGTCGCGTTCGGCGATCTCGCGGATGGTGTCGGGCCACCACTCGGCGACCCAGCCGGGGACGAAGAACGTGGCCGGGATGCGATGGTCGTCCAGCAGGTCCAGGATGCGGCGGGTGCCGCGCGCGGGACCGTACGCGCCGATCGCGAACCGCTTGGGGGAGTCGTACAGCTCGTGCGGGTCGTCGGCCCACAGCGTGGGGCCGTCGACGTCGAAGCTGAGCATGACGGCGCAGCGGGCGCCGCCGGGCCAGGCGGGGACGGTGTTCCAGTCTTCGATCACGTCAGTACAGCTCCCAGGGCAGGGTCTCGTACGCGGACTCGCACGGCGTGCCGACGGCCACGCGGTATTCGCCCGTGGTGAGGTCGACGACGCTGGAGGTGAGGGTCTGCCAGCGCAGCACAGGGTCCATGCGCTCGTCGGGGTGCGCGCAGACGCCGTGGGGGTGGCCGAAGTGGTCGGAGAGCGCACCGCTGATGATCTTGTGGGTCTCGTCGGAGCCCGAGGCCGTGCGGCACCCCTTCAGCGCCTGCTCGATGCGGGGCACCCGGTAGAGCGAGTCGACCGCCATCGGCCGGTAACCGGCCTTCACCTGCTCGGGCATGAACGCCTGGTAGTGGTTGCCGTGCACGAGCACGCCGTCGGTGGGGTACATCCAGCCGTGCCGGTCGGGAGTGGCCTCGACGTCGATGGCGAACCCGTCACGGTGGACGAACAGGTAGTTGTTGGCGATCTGGGGGCGTACCGAGAAGAGCACGTTGAGCGCGGTGTACATGTCGGCCGACTCCAGCACGCGCCGCCTGATGAACGGCTGCGGCACCCCGACCTGGTTGGCGAAGCGCCCGCCGAGTCCGTTGGCCTGCAGCGCCAGCCCCGCCGAGTTGGCCCCGTGCCGGCCGACCTGGCCCGCCTCGATCTGCATGATGATCGTCGGCTTGGCCGGGGCGGAGATCCGCAGCATGATCACCGAGTCGGCGGCCCGCTCCCGCCAGTCCCAGTTCTGTCCGGCGTAGACGTGGCCGTCGCCGCTGGCCTCGGGGAGGAGGGCGAAGGACGAGCATCCGTCGCTGTCCTCGCGCAGGTCGGCGAAGGTGGAGTCGTAGACGATCTCACCCCGGGCGTTGAGCGCCATGATCTCCAGGAGCTCGCGGCCGGCGCCCTCGGCGATGCCCTCGACCTCCTCCAGCAGGTCCGGCGCGAAATCGCTCACCAGGGGGAGCCACATGCGGGCGCGCTCGCACACCTCCTGCCAGTTCAGTCCGCACGACGCGGCGAACGCCTCCTGGTAGTAGCCGATCGACGCCGCGATCTGGGTACGGGCCTGCTCGCCGTACTGCCGGCCGCGTTCTCGTGGAGTGCCGGAGACGTCGACAAGGGTGATCATTGTGTGGTTACTCCCCGTTGATGGTTTCTGTGAAGTGACAGGCGACGGTGCGGCCCGGCGCCACCTCGCGCAGGGCGGGACGTTCGGTGGCGCAGACCTCGGGCCGGGCGAACGGGCAGCGCGTGTGGAAACGGCAGCCCTTCGGCGGGTCGGCCGGCGAGGGCAGGTCACCGCGCAGGATGATGCGCTCACGGACCGTCTCCACGTCGGGATCGGCCACCGGCACGGCCGACAGCAGGGCCTTGGTGTACGGGTGGAGCGGCTCGCGGCACAGCTCCTCCGAGGGCCCCTGCTCGACCACGCCGCCGAGGTACATCACGGCGATGCGGTCGCTCATGTGCCGCACGACGGCCAGGTCGTGGGCGATCACGACGTAGGTCAGGCCGAGCTCTCGCTGGAGCTCGACGAGAAGGTTGACGACCTGGGCCTGCACCGAGACGTCGAGGGCGGAGACGGGTTCGTCGGCGATCACCAGGTCCGGCGAGAGCGCCAGGGCCCTGGCGATGCCCACCCGCTGGCGCTGCCCGCCGGAGAACTCGTGCGGGAACCTGCCGGCCGCCGAGCCCGGCAGGCCCACGGCGTCGAGCAGCTCGCGCACCCGCCGTTCCCGCCCGGCGCGGCCGTCGGCCAGGCCATGGGCCCGGATCGGCTCGGTCAGGGCCGCGCCGACGCTCTGCCGGGGGTCGAGGCTGGCCATCGGGTCCTGGAAGACCATCTGCATGCGCGGGCGCAGCCGCCGCAGCCCGCGCCCGTCGAGCGCGGTCACGTCGGTCCCGTCGAACTCGACGCGTCCGGCCGTCGGCTCGACCAGCCTCAGCAGCGCGCGGCCGAGCGTGCTCTTGCCGCATCCGGACTCGCCGACGACGCCGAGCGTCTCGCCGCGCCGCACCTCGACGTCCACGCCGTCCACGGCCTTGACGTGCCCGACCGTGCGGTCGATGAGCAGTCCTCGCCTGATCGGGAAGTGGACCTGGACCCCGGTGGCGCGCAGGAGCGCGGTGTCGTTCATGGACGTCCTCCCGACGTGGTGGCGGGCACCGGCCGCGGGTTGACACAACGGAAGCGGTGACCCCCGTGCTCCGGTCCTGGAGGTGTGCCGCCGTGGGCGGCCGTGTGGTCCCCGCCGGTGGGTTCGACGGGAGGCGGGCCGGACAGGCAGGTGTCGATCTTGTCCGGGCAGCGGGGGGCGAACGCGCAGCCGGAGACCCAGGGCAGGACGTTGGACGCCGTGCCGGGGATGGGCCGCAGGGGCTGGGAGCGGTCGGAGTCGAGCCGGGGAATCGAGGCGAGCAGCCCGGCCGTGTAGTGGTGGCGGGGCTCGTGGAAGACCTCGCGGCAGCGCCCCGACTCCACGACGCGCCCGGCGTACATGACGTGGACGACGTCGCAGAGCCCGGCGACGACGCCGAGGTCGTGACTGATCATCACCAGGGCGGTGCCGGTGTCCTGCACCCGTTCTTTCAGCAACTCCAGGATCTGGGCCTGCACGGTGACGTCGAGGGCCGTGGTCGGCTCGTCGGCGATGAGCAGGCGCGGGCGGCAGGCCAGGGCGATCGCGATCAGCACCCGCTGCCGCATGCCGCCGGACAGTTGGTGCGGGTATGCCTTGGCCCGGCCGGCGGCGTCGGGGATGCCGACCTCTGCGAGCAGCCCCGCGGCCTCGACCCTGGCGGCCCGCGCGCGCAGGCCGCGGTGCCGCTCCAGCACCTCGGCGATCTGCACGCCGACGGGCACCAGCGGGTTGAGCGCCGTCATCGGATCCTGGAACACCATGGCGAGCTGGTTTCCGCGTACGGAGCGGCGCTGCGACTCCGGCATCCGCAGCAGGTCACGGCCGTCGAAGAGCACCCGGCCCTCGACGCGGGCGCCGCGCGGCGGCAGCAGGCCCATGACGGCCAGCGACGTCACCGACTTGCCGCAGCCGGACTCGCCCACCAGCGCCACCGACTCGCCCGCGCCGACCGTGAACGACACGCCGTCCACGGCGACGGCGTCGGGCCGGCCCTTTCCGGAGAACGTCACCCGCAGGTCCTCGACGCTCAGCAACGCTTCAGCGTTCATGGGGTGGTCACCTGCGGCCTTTCGGGTCGAGGGCCTCGCGCAACGACTCGCCGAGCAGCGTGAACCCGAGCGCGACCAGGATGATCGCGACGCACGGCAGGAACGCCAGCCGCGGCGCGACCGTCAGCGTGTCCTGGGCGTCGGCGAGCATGCGGCCCCACTCCGGCGTGCTCGGATCGTCGCCGCCGAGGCCGAGGAAGGCGAGTGCGGCGGCGTCGATGATGGCCGTCGCCAGGGTCAGCGTCGCCTGCACGAGCACGGGCGACAGCGAGTTGGGCAGGACATGGCGCAGGACCACCGCCGACCTGCGCAGGCCGAGCGAGGTGGCCGCGAGCACGTAGTCGCGCTCGCGCTCGGCCAGCATCGCCCCGCGCAGCAGCCGGGTGAAGGCGGGCACCGTGACCACCGCGATGGCGATCATGATGGAGAACGTCGTCTTGCCGAGCACGGCCGCGATCCCGATCGCGAACAGCAGGCCGGGCAGTGCGAGCATGATGTCGACCAGCCGCATCACGACCGCGTCGACCCAGCCGCCGAACGCGCCGGCCAGCCCGCCGAGCACCACGCCGATCAGCGCGCCCGCCAGCGTCGAGACCAGCCCGATGAGCAGCGAGGACCTGGCGCCGTAGATGAGGCGGGACAGCTCGTCCCTGCCGTTCTGGTCGAGGCCGAGCGGGTGCCCGGCACTGAAGCCGGGGATGTGGTCGGGCCTGATCTGCGCCAGGTCGGGGGAGGCCACCGGGCTGTACGGGGCCAGCAGCGGAGCCGCCAGGGCGACCGCCACGAACACCACGACGATCACCAGGCCGGCCATCGCCCCAGGGCTGTGCCGCAGCCGCCGCCACACGCCCGTGCGCGGCGCGGCGGCGACCGGCGGGACGAGCGTGGCGGTCATGACACCCTCACTCTCGGGTCGATGACGCCGTAGGAGATGTCCACGAGCGCGTTGATCATCGTGTAGACCACGGCCGTGAGCAGTGTGAAGCCCTGGATGACGGCATAGTCGCGATTGTTGATCGCGTCGTAGAGGAACCGGCCGATGCCCGGGTAGGCGAAGACCGTCTCGGTGAGCACCGCTCCCGACAGCAGGAGCCCGGCCATGAGGCCGATCGACGTCGTCACGGGCAGCAGCGCGTTCCTGAGCACATGCCGCAGCCGCAGCGTACGCGGGGACAGCCCCTTGGCGACCGCTGTGCGGACGTAGTCCTCACCGAGGACCTCGGCCACGGAGGCGCGGGTGATGCGGGTGATCACCGCCAGCGGGATGGAGCCCAGCGCGATGCCGGGGAGCACGAGGTGCTGCACGGCGTCCCAGGTGGCCAGCGGATCGCCGCCGATCAGGCCGTCGAGCAGGTAGAAGCCGGTGGGATGCGGCGTGCCGTCGAGCCAGGGGCTCAGCCGTCCGCTCGGCGGGAACAGCGGCACGGCCACGGCGAAGAGGTATTTCAGCAGGAAGGCCAGGAAGAACACCGGCACGGTGATGCCGGCCAGCGAGGACACGGTCGAGGCGGTGTCCAGCCAGCCTCCGGCGCGGGTGGCCGCGAAGTAGCCGAGCGGCACGCCCACGCCGATGGCGAACACCAGCGCCGCGCCCGCCAGTTCGACCGTGGCCGGGAAGCGGGCCAGGAACTCCGTCAGCACGCTGCGGTGGGTCTCCAGCGAGTTGCCGAAGTCCAGCCGCACGGCCCTGGCCAGCCAGGACAGGTATTGGGCGGGCAGCGGCTGGTCGAGCCCGTAGATCCGGTCGAACTCGGCGCGCGCCTCGGGCGTGGCCCGGTCTCCGAGCAGGGCGTCCGCCGGGGAGCCGGGCAGCGCTCGCACCCACGCGAACAGCAGCACCGACAGCCCCAGCAGGACGGGAACGAGCAGGAGGACCCTGCGGACGATGAGGCGCGCCATCAGCTCGCGAGCTCCACCGTGGAGAAGTCGTAGTGGTCGAGCGGGCTGGGCGTGAAGCCGCGCACGCGGCTGGAGAAGACCGCGTAGGACGGCACGTTGCCGTAGGGCACACCAGGGACGAACTCCATCATCTTGCGATTGATGTCCTGATAGCGGGCCGCCCGGGCGGCCGGGTCGACGGTCTCGTCCGCCTTGGCCAGGAGCTTCTTCAGCTCGCCCTTGAAGTCGCCCATCGTGATCTGCTGGGTGTAGAGGTTCAGGAAGTAGGACGAGTCCGGATAGGTGCCGATGAGGCCGAACATGAACATCGGCGCCTTGCCGGCCAGCAGCCCGCTGACGTACTCGCTCCACTGCTTGGCCTTGGGCTGCACGGTGAAGCCGGCGGCCTGAAGGTCGGCCTGGATGGACTGGAAGATGTCCTGCGGGTTGGGCATGTAGGGGCGGCTGATGCCGGTCGGGTACCAGAACTCGATCGTCGGGTTGGCGACCCCCGACTCCTTGATCAGCTGCTTGGCCTTGGCGGGGTCGTAGGCGTAGCTGGTCGCGTCGTCGGCGTAGCCGTCGAGGCTCGACGGGATGAACTGGGTCGCGTCCTCGGTGCCCGGGGGCAGCTTGGCCTGGCGCAGCGCGGGCCGGTTGATCGCGTGGGCCACCGCCTGGCGGATCTTCGGATCGTCGAACGGCTTGATGCTGGAGTTGAAGCTCACGTGCCCGATGTCGAACGGCTTGCTCTCGTACAGCTTGACCTTGGAGTCGCCGCGCAGCTGGCCGAGCATCGACGCCGGCACCGACGAGAAGCCGTCGATGCCGCCCGCCTGCAGCTCCTGCAGCTTGGCCGTCGGGTCCTTGAGCACCCTCAGGACGACCTTCTCGATCTTCGGCTTGCCGCCCCAGTAGGAGGGGTTGGCCTTGAGCGTGAGTCGGTCGCCGTGCTCCCAGGAGACGAAGGTGTAGGGGCCGGTGCCGACCGGGTGCTGGGTGCCGAACGGGCTGTTGAAGTCGGGCTGCTCCGCGTTGCCGCCGATCGCGTCGGCGTCGTACTTCTCCAGCGCCGCCGGGCTGGCGATCGAGAACGGCGTCATCGACAGCGCCGACATGAACGACGCCGAGGGCCGGGTCAGCTCGATGACGGCCGTGTGGTCGTCGGGGGCCGAGCACGACTTGTAGAGGCTGGTGGACAGCTTGTCGCTCTCGTTCTTCTTGAAGCCGCCGAAGACGTTCTGCCACCACGTCGAGACCGACGGGCTCTGCTGCAGGCCCGAGAAGTTGTGCCACCGGTCGAAGTTGGCGCACACGGCCTTGCCGTCGAAGGCCGTGCCGTCCTGGAACTTCACGTCGCGCCGCAGGTCGAAGGTCCAGCTCCGGCCGTCGCCCGACGGCTTCCAGCTCAGCGCGAGGCGCGGGCCGATCTCAGTGCTGCCCGGTTTGGGGGAGACCAGCGTGTCGTACATCTGCTCGAGAGTGATCCACGACAGACCGTCTGCCGCATAGGCGGGGTCGAGCGAGCCGGGATCGCCGTTGACGGCGAACACCAGGGAGTCGCCTGTCGGGCTCCCGGCCGGCCGACCGGCTGTGGCCGTGCAGGCGGTGGCCGCGACCAGCCCCGTCAGCGCGACACCGGCGGCCAGGATACCGCGGAGAAGTTCCATTCGTGCATTCCTCTCGGGGGACGGTCGTGCTGTAATGAGCACTACCAAGTTCGTCGTCGCAACGACTACGGACACCGTAGGAACTGCTACCGCACTAGTCAAGAGGTGTCCCCCGAGTGAACGAATCGCCGCTTGAGCTCACCCTTCAGCACCGAGTGAAGGAGGCGTGGGCGAAGCTCGCGCCCGCGGAGCGGAAGGTCGCCGCCTACCTTCGAGATCATCTTGAGGACGTGCCGTTCGCCTCGGCGAGCGATCTCGGCGAGGCCACCGGCACGAGTGACGCCACCGTCGTGCGCACTGCCAAGGCGCTGGGCTACAGCGGCCTGGCCGCGCTCAAACACGAGGCCGGGCGGCGGGTCGCGGCCATGGTCCGGCCGTCCGACCGGCTCCGCGCCCGCATCGAGCGCCTCGCCGGCGACCCCGGGGAGCTGCTCGACCGGGTCTTCGAGGACGCCGTCGAGGTGCTGCGCGAGACCCGCACGGCGCTGCGCGCCGACGGGCTCACCCGGGCCGCGGAGACCCTGGCCGCGGCCCGCGAGGTCATCGCCTACGGCGTGGGCCCCTCGGGGATCGCCGCCGACTACCTGGCGCTCCGGCTGACCCGTCTCGGGTTGAAGGCGCGATCGAGCAGCGACACCGGATTCCGGTTCGCCGACCTGGTGGTGCCGATAGGAGCCGGCGACGTGATCGTGCTCTTCGCGCCCGCCCGGCTCTTCTCCGAGCTGGAGGTGCTGCTCGACCGTGCGGAGGCGGTCGGGGCCAAGGTGGTCCTCGTCACCGACTCGCTCGGCCCGGTGCTGGGCCCGCGGGCGGTGGCCACGCTGCTCGCCACGCTCTCGGCCACCGGGGCGACCCGCGAGATGCTGGCGTCGATCGCGGTCATCGACGCCCTGGCCCTGGCCGTCGCCTCCCGGCTGGGGGACCGCGCGGTCGCGGCGTCCGCCCTGCTCGACGAGGTACGCATGTCGTTCATCGAAGACGGCACATCCGGAAAACCCGACTGATCACCCCGTTCGCCCTCTCGCGCCGTCGCCCTTGGCCGGGCGACCCGCGCACCGACGCTTGCGCCCGTTCCATACGGCCGCGCCCACGTGGTGCGCTGGTCCAAGCAGGCCGCCCTGCTGGAACAGGCCGGTCATGGGGCGGGCCCTGTGGGGACCGCAGGCTGGAGCGGCGTTTCGAGCTCGGGCGGAGACGATCAGCGGTGGAGGCGACCAGCTCGGTCTCCCGGCCCGCGCCCCCGAGCGATCCCGGCACTCCCCGAGGCCCTCCTTTCCGGTCCGGCCGGCACCTGGAAATCCCGCGCGCATCCTGGTGAACGCCTCACTTCGCCCCGACGAGCTCGGCGTGGACCGGTGTACGCATGACGCGCTCGTGCCCGACGACCCGGACGGGGCCGGTGAGGCGGAACATGCCACGTGCCCGGATGTCGGCGCTGGAGGCGCCGATCATGACGTTGATGTCGCCGGGCTCGACGATGCGGCGATGTTCGAGACCGGTGAAGCCGGTGCGATCGGCGTGCACCTTGAAGGTCAGGCGCGCACTCTCGCCCGGGGCAAGTTCGACGCGGGCGAAGCCGGCGAGTTGAGTGATCGGGCGGGGGAGTTGGGCGACGGGGTCGTCGAGGTAGAGCTGCACGACCTCGGCGCCGGGGCGGTCACCGGTGTTCCGCACAAGGCAGGAGATCTCCACCTCACCGTCCGTGGGGATCTCTTCGGCGCTGAGCGAGAGGCCCGAGTAGGTGAACGTGGTGTAGGACAGGCCGTGGCCGAAGGGGAAGGCGGGGGTCGGGTCGAGGTTGCTGACGCCGCGGCTGTTGCCGCCGAGCGGCGGGTGAAGGTACGTGCCGGGCTGCCCGCCTGGCGCAGCCGGGATCTGGACCGGCAGTTTGCCCGATGGGGTGATGCGTCCGCTGAGCACTCCAGCCAGGGCCGGGCCGCCTTCCTCACCGGGGAAGAACGCTTGAACCGCGGCTGCGACCCGGCCTGTGTAGCCGCCCAGGGCGTACGGACGGCCGGAGACGACCACGAGGACGACCGGCGTGCCGGTGGCCAGCAGGGCCTCGACGAGTTCGCCCTGGACACCGGGCAGTGACAGGTCGGGTACGTCGCAACCCTCGCCCGAGGTGCCCTGCCCGAACAGGCCGGCCCGGTCCCCGACGACCGCGACACAGACGTCCGCGTCTCGTGCGGCGGCGACGGCGGCGGCGAAACCGGAGCGGTCCTGCTCGCGGACGGGGCAGCCGGGCTCGTGGCGCAGCGTGACATCCGGCAGCTCGGCGGCCAGGGCCTGCAGGAACGAGGGGGCATGCACGCCGGGACCGTCGCGGAGCAGCTTCGGGTGGTGCGGCAGGACGTGGTTGGGGAAGGCGTAGCAGCCGAAGAAGGCGTGCGGGTCGTCGGCGCAGGGGCCGATGACGGCGATGGAAGCCGGCCGGCCGAGGGGCAGGGCGGCGTCGGTGTTCTCCAGCAGGACGATGCCGCGCTCGGCGAGCAGGCGGGCGACCTCCCGGTTGCCGGGCGGGTCCAGGTCGATCGGCCCGTCGGCGGCGGGCGGGGCCCAGCCGGCGTCGAGCAGCCCGAGGTCGGCCTTCTGCCGCAGCACGCGGCGGACGGCCCGATTCACGGTCTCCTCAGGCACCTCACCACTGCGCACCAGGTCGGCCAGGGATTCGCCGTAGCAGAAGGTGTCGGGCAACTCGACGTCCACCCCGGCACGCAGCGCGACGGCCCCGGCCTGGCCCTCGGTCGCGGCCACCCGGTGCATGGTGCGCAGGAAGGCGACCGACCAGTAGTCGGAGACCACGGTCCCGTCGAAGCCCCACTGCTCGCGGAGCAGGCCGGTCAGCAGGGAGGCGTCGGCCGCAGCGGGGACGCCGTCGACGTCGGCGTAGGAGTTCATCACCGAGCGGGCGCCGCCGTCGCGGATGGCCATCTCGAAGGGCGGAAGGATGACGTCGGCGAACTCGCGTGGCCCCATGGGCACGGGCGCGTGGTTGCGGGCGGCGCGAGAGGCGGAGTAGCCGGCGAAGTGCTTGAGCGTGGCGATGACGCCCGCGCCCTCCAGCCCGCGCACGTAGGCGGTGCCCAGCATCGCGACCAGGTAGGGGTCCTCGCCGAGGGTCTCCTCCACCCGCCCCCAGCGGTAGTCGCGCACCACGTCCAGCACCGGGGACAGACCCTGGTGAACGCCGACGCGGCGCAGGTCGTGCCCGATGGCGGCGGCCATCTGTTCGACCAGGGCGACGTCGAAGGTGGCGGCCCAGGCGATGGAGGCGGGGTAGACGGTGGCGCGGTAGGTGGTGAAGCCGGTCAGGCACTCCTCGTGCGCGATGGCCGGAATGCCCAGCCGGGTGTCATCGCGCAGGGAGCGCTGCAGGTCGTGCAGGTGGCGCAGGCCGTCGGCGGGCTCCACCGGCCGGGTGCCGAACGGGCGGGTGAGGTGGCCGAGCCCGTTCTTGCTCGCCTGGGCGTAGTCGGTGGCGTGGCGCGCGAAGACGTCCTGCATGGGGGCGACGTTCCCGCTGATCCGCTCCACCCCCACCCACGCGCTGCCGAGCTGCGCGAGCTTCTCCTCCAGCGTCATCTCGGCCAGGAGGGCCTCGATGCGCTCCTGCCTGGGGCGGGACGGATTGTTCCACGTACGAGTCATGCGATGGTTCCTTGGGTTGGGGGAGATCAGAGCCCGGGCGGCGGAGCGGTGGACTCGCGGACGACGAGCTGGGTCGCCAGCTCCACCCGATGGCTGGTCAGCTGCTCGCCGTCGGCGAGTTGCAGCAGGGTGTGCAGGGCCGCGCGGCCAATGGCGGCGAAGGGCTGGCGCACGGTGGTCAGCGGCGGCGCCGAGGTGCCGGCCGCGTCGGTGTCGTCGAAGCCGACCACGCTGACATCCTGTGGGACCCGCAGGCCCCTGACCCTGGCCGCCTCGATGACGCCGAACGCCTGACCGTCGTTGCCGGCGACCACGGCGGTGGGCGGCTCCGGCAGGGCGAACAGCTCCTGCGCCTGCTGGTAACCCGTCTTGAAGGTGAAGGAACCGGTGCGGATGAGCACAGGGTCGGGCGTGATGCCGGCACGGCCGAGCGCGGCCTGGTAGCCGTGCAGCCGCGCCGCGCTGCAGGTCGCCTCCGGCGGCCCGGCGATCACGGCGATGCGCCGATGACCGAGTTTCACCAGATGCTCGGTGGCCGCCATGCCTCCCGGGAAGTTGGTGGCGCCGATGCTCGGCACCTCCTCGTCCGGCGTGTTCATCGGATCGATCAGGACAACCGGTATGCCCGCGCCCGCGAAGTGGGCGTGCTGCTGCTGAGTGAACTCCGATGTCACCAGGATCACCCCGGCCCGCCCGGCCTGAGTGACGCGGCGCGACCAGGCGGCGCCGAGCGGGTCGCGCGGCGTGATCGTCATGACGACGTCCACGCCCGCCTCCGCCGCGGCCTGCACCACGCCGTCGGTGATCATCAGGTCGTTGGGGTTCACCAGCGCGTCGAAGGTCAGCTCGACCGCCCGCACCGGGCCACGGGCATCGCGCCCCTGACCCCGGGCGATGTAGCCGTGCGCGACGAGCAGTTGCTCGACGCGGGCGCGGGTCGCGGCGGCGACGTCAGAGCGTCCGTTGACGACCTTGGAGACCGTGGCGACAGACACTCCGGCAAGGTCGGCGATGGCGGTGAGCGTCGCCCGGCTGGGGCGTCCGGGCACCTGAGGCATGGCAATCCTTTCGATCTGGTGGCAGCAAGCTAGCGTAACTTTTCGACCCGGTCCAGCCGCAAGTGAGACCTATTCGTGTCTTGACCTCCCCTGTTATCGCGCCTAATTTGTCGGCCACACAACAGGAATGTTTCGAAAACTTTTCGAAGCGTGAGCAAGGGAGGTCATGATGGCCCGGACAACGACCCGCCGCGCGCTGATCATGACGGGCGTGACGGCTCTGGCACTGGCGGCCACCGGATGCGGCTCCGGCGGCCGCACCCCGCAGGGCGGCGGCTCCGGCGGCGGAGCGCTCATCTGGGCGTTGACCGGCGGCACCCAGACCACCATCGAGTCCTCCGTCAAGGCATGGAACAGCGCCAACGCGGACAGCACGCTCAATGTCCAGTTCTTCCAGAACGATCCGTACAAGCAGAAGCTGCGCACCGCCGTGGGCGCCGGCAACGGTCCCGTCCTGTTCGAGAACTGGGGCGGAGGCGGCCTCAAGGACTACGTGGACGCCGGCAAGGTCGCCGACCTCACTCCCGAGCTCGCCAAGGACGCCGCGTGGAAAGACCGGTTCTTCCCCTCGGTGCTGCAGGCCGCCACGGTCGACGGCAAGAACTACGGCCTTCCGCTCAACGGCGTGCAGCCCGTGGTCCTCTACTACAACAAGGACCTCTTCGCGAAGATCGGCGCGCAGCCCCCGAAGACGTGGGACGACCTGATGGCGCTGGTCAAGCGGTTCAAGGACGCCGGAATCGCGCCCATCGCCATGGGTGGCGCCTCCAAGTGGCCCGACCTGATGTGGCTGGAATACCTCACCGACCGCATCGGCGGCCCGGGCGTCTTCGAGGCCATCGCCGCGGGCAAACCCGGCGCCTGGTCCGACCCGGCGGTGCTCAAGGCCGCCACCATGATCCGGCAGCTCGTCGACGCCGGCGGGTTCGCCAAGGGCTTCGAGTCCGTCACGGCCGACACCAACCAGCCCGAAGCCCAGCTCTACACCGGCAAGGCCGCCATGGACCTCATGGGCTCCTGGGCGTATCCGGTCATGCTCACCAACGCCCCCGCCTTCGTCAAGGGCGGCAAGCTCGGCTGGGCGACCTTCCCCGCCGTCGCCGGAGGCCAGGGCGACCCGAGCAACATCGTCGGCAACCCGGCCAACTTCTACTCCCTGTCCGCCCAGGCGAGCGACAAGGACAAGCAGGCCGCCATCGCCTACCTGAAGAAGGGCATGCTCAATGACTCCTACATCGACGCGCTGATCAAGGCCGGCGAGGTCCCGCCGGTCAACGGGCTGGACGGCAAGCTGACCGCCTCGGAGAACGCCGACTGGCTCGGCGCCGTCTACTCCATGACCAAGAACGCCAAGAGCTTCCAGCTCTCCTGGGACCAGGCGCTCAGCCCTGCGCTCGGCGCCGCGCTGCTCACCAACCTCGATCAGCTCTTCCTCGGGCAGATCACCCCCGAGCAGTTCTGCGCCGCCATGGAAAAGGCAGGCAAGTGAGCGTCCGCCGCGCCGGTCCCTCCTTCCTCATGGCCGCTCCCGCGCTGATCCTGTTCGCGCTGTTCGCCCTCGCGCCCATGGCGATCGTGGTCTATCTGAGCCTCACCTCGTGGGACGGGTTGTCCACCCCTGCCTGGATCGGCCTGGACAACTGGCGCGAGGCGGTCACCAGCGACGTCACCCGCCAGGCGGTGTGGCTGACGGTGAAGTTCATGGCCGTCTCCTGGCTCGTGCAGACGCCGGTCAGCCTGCTCCTGGGTGTCTTCGTCGCGGGCAAGCAGCGCTATCGGGCGGTCCTCGCGGTTGTCTACGTCGTGCCACTGCTCGTTTCCTCGGCGGCCGTGGCCATCATCTTCAAGAACCTGCTCGACCCCAACTTCGGCCTGGGCGCGGCCCTGGGGGTCACGCTGCTCAGTCAGAACTGGCTCGGCGACCCCGGCCTGGCCTTCGCCACCGTCGTCTTCGTCATCGCCTGGCAGTTCGTGCCCTTCCACACGCTGCTCTACCAGGCCGGCGTGCGGCAGATCCCGGCATCTTTGTACGAGGCCGCGGCGATCGACGGAGCCGGCCGGCTCGCCCAGTTCTGGTCCATCACCCTGCCGCAGCTGCGCTACACCATCGTCACCTCCTCGACGCTCATGCTGGTCGGCTCGCTCACCTACTTCGACCTGGTCTTCGTCCTGACCGGCGGCGGGCCGGGCTACGCCACGCGCATGCTGCCGCTCGACATGTATCTGACCGGCTTCCAGGCCAACGAGATGGGGCTGGCCAGCGCGGTGTCCGTGGTCCTGGTCGCGGCGGGGCTGCTGCTGTCGCTGGGCATCGTCCGCCTGTCCGGGTTCTCCCGGATGCGCAGCCAGCAGGAGGGCGCATGACCAGGACAGCCCACGGCAAGCGCCGCAACGTGCTCGGCGCCCTCGGCGGGATCGTGTGGCTGGTCGTCGTCATCGTGCCGATCTACTGGGCCGTGCTCGCCAGCCTGCGCGGGCAGGAGGGCTTCTTCACCGCCAACCCGCTGCTCCCGCCGGATGCGCCGACACTGGACAACTACGCGCTGGTACTCGGCAACGACTTCGCGCTCTACTTCCTCAACAGTGTCATCGTCACCGTCACCGCGACCACGCTGACCCTCGCTGTGTCGTTCACGGCCGCCTACGCGATCGTCCGGAGCGAGCGCCGCTCCCTGCGCCTGACCTTCCGGCTCTTCCTGCTCGGCCTGGCCATTCCCCTGCAGGCGACGATCATCCCCGTCTACTACCTGATCGCCCAGGCCCACCTGTACGACACCCTCGCCGCGATCATCCTGCCGTCGGCCGCCTTCGCCGTCCCACTCACCGTGATCATCCTGGTGAACTTCCTGCGCGACATCCCCGCCGAGCTGTTCGACTCCATGCGGGCCGACGGGGCGGGCGACTGGCGGATGTTGTGGAGCCTCGCGCTGCCGCTGGCCCGCCCGGCGCTCACCACCGTCATGATCTACGACGCTCTGAACGTGTGGAACGGCTTCCTCTTCCCGCTGATCCTCACGCAGAGCCCGGACCAGCGCGTCCTGCCGCTGGCCCTGTGGACCTTCCAAGGCCAGTTCACCGTCAACGTGCCGGCGATCCTGGCCGCCATCCTGCTGTCCACGCTGCCCGTCCTCGCCCTCTACATCGTCGGCCGCCGCCAGCTCGTCAGCGGCCTGACCGCCGGTTTCGGCAAATAACCCCCTACGGCAAAGGAGATCACCATGCCTCCCATGTCCCGAGCATTACGGGCCTTCGCGGCCCTGGTCGCCACCGGCGCGCTGGCCCTCGTACCCCTGACCCGCCCCGCGGCCGCCGACCCCGGCGAGCCGTGGCGCGACCCGGGAAAACCGGCCCCGGCCCGCGCCGATGCCCTGCTCGCCGTGCTCACCCAGGACGAGAAGCTGGCCGCCGCCGTCGGCGACCTCGCACCGCTGGCCAGGCACGGCGTCCCGCTGCTGAACTCCAAGGACGGGCCCAGCGGGATCGGCCTCCCCGGCACCACGGCGTTCCCTTCCTCGCAGGCCCTGGCGGCCACGTTCGACACCGGCGACGCCACCGCCGTCGGCGCGGCCATCGCCCGGGAGCTGCGCGGCAAGGGCCGCAACGTCTGGCTCGGCCCTGCCGTTGACATCGCCCGCACCCCGCTCGCCGGCCGCCAGCCCGAGAACCTGGGCGAGGACCCGTACCTCGCCGGCGAGCTGGCCGCGGCCGAGAGCGCCGCCGCCAAGGCCGAGCACGTCATCGTCACCGCCAAGCACTACACCGGCAACAACCAGGAGTACTACCGCACCGGCGTCATCACGCCCGCCGGGCGCACCGGCGGCATCAACACCGTCGTCTCCGAGCGCGCGCTCAAGGAGATCTACGAACGACCGTTCACACCCATCGTCACGCGCGGCGGCGCCGACGCCGTGATGTGCTCCTACAACCAGGTCAACGGCCTGCAGGCGTGCCAGAACAAGAAACTCCTCGACGACCTCAAGAAGCAGTTCGGCGGCATCGTCACCCCCGACTTCGGCCAGGCCGTCCGCGACCAGGCCGCCGCCGCCAACGCCGGCGTCGACCTGCCCCAGTACGACCAGGGCAGCGGCGGGCGTACCAAGGACATCTTCACCTCCGGCGCGGTGCCGCAGGCACGGCTCGACGACATCGTCCGCCGCACCCTGTTCGCCATCTTCAACTCCGGCGTCTACGACAACCCGGTCGGCCCAGGCGCCGACGTGGTGAGCACCCCCGAACACCGCGAACTCGCCACCAAGGTCGCCACCGACAGCACGGTCCTGCTCAAGAACCGCGCCCGCACGCTCCCGCTCGACCACCCCCGCTCGATCGCGGTCATCGGCCCCTCCGGCAGCGACGCTCTCTACACCAACGGCGGATCGGCCGCCGTGCCCACGACCGTCGGCGGCGACGTCACCCCGCTCGCCGGGATCCGCGCCCGCGCCGGCGTCACCGTGACCGCCGCCCAGGGCTCCGCCGGCGACGTCCCAGCCGTCACGCCCATCCCCGGCGATGTCCTGACCACGACCGACAGCTCCGGCGCCCGGGTCGCCGGCGTCACCGCAACTTACTGGAACAACCCTGACTTCACCGGCAACCCGGCGCTGACCAGGACCGATGCGAGCCCCGGTGTCAACGGCACCCCGGCCGGCGTGACCTCGCCGTACTCCGCGCGGTGGACCGGGACACTCACCCCACCCGAGACCGGCCTCTACCGGATCACCATGCTCGGCCGCGGCATCGCCTCCCTCTACCTCGGCGGCAAGCGCATCGCCACCGGCTACCGCGAGGGCGCCTCCTTCCTCGCCGGACCGCAGTACCCCATCCAGGGCACGATCCGTCTCACAGCGGGCAAGCCCATCGACCTCCGGGTCGACTACGCCGCGAACCTCGGCCGTCCCGGGCTGAGCCTGGCCTGGCAGACCCCCTCCCAGACGCAGATCCCCGCCGCCGTGGAGGCCGCCCGCACGGCCGACGTCGCGGTGGTTTTCGCCAACTCCGCGGCCGGCGAGGGCATGGATCACTCCTCGCTGTCGTTGCAGGGCGACCAGAACGAGTTGATCGAGGCGGTGGCCAAGGTCAACCGACGCACCGTGGTGGTGCTCAACACCGGCGGCCCGGTCCTCATGCCGTGGCTGGACAAGGTGGACGCGGTCATCCAGGCGTGGTACCCGGGCCAGCAGTTCGGCACCGCCCTGGCCGCGGTCCTGTTCGGCGACACCGATCCCGGAGGCAGGCTCCCCGTCACCTTCCCCGCCACCGACGGCCAGGGACCCGCCGCGGCGGGCGGAGCGCGAACCTATCCCGGCGTGATCGACTCCACCACCAACGCCCAGAGCTACGCCGAAGGCATCTACGTCGGCTACCGCTGGTACGACAAGACCGGCCAAAAGCCGCTGTTCCCCTTCGGTCACGGCCTGTCCTACAGCACCTTCCGCTACGACAGCGACGTGTCCGGCTCCTTCAGCGACACCACCACCGCCCTTGATGCGATCGCCGGCCAGGCGAAGGTGAACGTGACCAACACCGGCCCCCGCGCGGGCTCGACGACCGTCCAGGTCTACGTCGGCCACCTGCGCACCACGGTGGACACTCCCGCCAGGCAACTCGCCGGTGTGGCCACGCTCCGGCTCAAGCCTGGGGAGAACCGGCAGATCAGCATCCCGATCAGCACGCGATCGTTGTCCTACTTCGACGAGAAACACCACGCCTGGCGAACGCCGTGCGGCAGAGTCCCGATCTACATCGGCTCCTCGTCCGCCGACACCCGACTCGCAGGATGGATCACCTGCAAGACCCGCTGATCCGAGATGGGTGACATGCCGCACTGTGGAGCCGCTTGACAAATCCACAGTGCGGCGATCGGGGCCATGACCAGACCACGACAGACGATCCTGTCCTGCTCACCGCCGATCGAGACCGCCGCCCGCAGGAGGTGACCTCGCAGCTGCTGGTGCCGGTCGAGATCGGCAGAGATGAGTGCGGACCGGCAATCCAGTTCGCATCCGGGCCGACCATGCCGGTCAGCTCGTCGGGGTGTGCGACCTGCACGTCGATGCCGCGGCTTTCATGGTGCAGGCGGCATGGCCCGCAGCTCAGGCCGGAGCCGGTCCGGAGGGGAGGCATCCGGCCCTCGGTCGGCGGACGGCACCCCTGGTTTTCGGGCGCTCTTACATGGAGGTGGCGCCGGAGGCGAGGGCGATGACGCCGACCACGGTCATCAGCAGCGCCGAGCCGGGGTGCATGGCAATGGAGATGCGGATGTCCTGCTTCTTCCAGGCGAGCCAGATGCCCGGGTAGAGGAAGACGAGCTTGGACAGGACCGTCCAGGGGGCCCAGAAGTGGTACACGGAGAAGAAGAAGGTGTTGAAGAGGGGGGCCCACTTGCCGAGCTGGGGGAGGCGGGGCAGCAGGAAGCCACGGAAGTAGTACTCCTCGAGCAGGGGCAGGGTGAAGCCGGTGAAGGGTGCGCAGATGAGCAGCGTGGTGAGGACGAGCTCGGACGGGTAGCCCTGGAGGTAGGCGGTGCCGTCGGGGCCGGCGCCCTGGTAGTTCACCCAGGTGAAGAACCAGTCGTAGACGAGGTTGTCCAGCGGGGTCAGCGAGAGCGAGACCACGGTCATCCAGACGAGGCACGCGGCGCCGAGCCAGAAGACCTTGCGGCGTGAGAGCGGTTTGTCGCGGTAGTGGACGATGCCCTTCATGGTGTAGCGGCCGGTCTGTTTCTTGCCCAGCCACAGCAGGAAGAGCTGGAGTGGGAAGAGCACGACCGCGAGGGCGATGGCCCAGGCCAGGAAGATCGGGAAGTTGATCGCGCGGACCAGGGGGGCGGCGATGAAGGCGTACACGGCGACGATGGCCGCGCCGGGCACCAGGTGCAGGGCGATGGAGAAGGGGACGGAGTGGCGGCCGGCGAGCAGTTTGGCGACGAAGCCTTTCGGCTGGGCGCTTCGGGTGTCGGCGGGGGGCTGCATTGCTGTGTCCATGTCGAGAATCGTGGCCCCGCGTCCCTACACGGACCTGACATCGCTCTGATACGGCTTCGAGTCACCGTGAAAGCCGCAGGTCACGGCAGGTGCGGGCCGGGCGGGAGCCATCGGGTCGCCCCCGCATCGGATATGCCGCAACGCGACCCTTCGAGACCGCCGAGATCAACGACGTCATGCTCGGCAACGCCACCGCCGCGAGTGGATGGCCGCCGCCGATTCCGGCTGCAACGCGGCCGCCAGTCCGGCCAGGCCCGCGCCTATGCCTCGGCCATTGACCGCGTCATCGACCGGCTGGGCCGCGATCGGCCGCTGGCGAAGGTGGCCGACGCCGAGATTGGCACCGCACTCGCTGAGCTGTGGGGAGCGAGTACGCCAGCGACCTGGAACCGCAACCGCGCCGCCGTCACCTCCTGGCTGTCCTGGTTCCAGACCAAGAAGCACTGGGCCGCCCCGTCGGTCCCAGCCGACGCCGAACGCCGTAAGGAGAGCGCCGACGAGACCCGCGCCGTGGCCAAGACCACCATCCACCGACTGCTGTCACGCCGCGACATCCCGCTGCGCGAGAAAACACTGTGGCGGATGCTCTACGAAACGGCGGCCAGAGCAGCCGAAATCCTGGCGCTGAACGTCGAAGACCTCGACCTGGAGCACCCGCCGCGCCCCTGTCCGCTCCAAGGGCGGCGCCGTCGAGTGGGTCTACTGGGACAGCGGCACCGCCCACCTCCTGCCCCGGCTGCCCCGGCTCCCGGACGGCAGCACCCGCACGCACGGTCCGCTGTTCCTGTCCGAACGCCGCCCGGTCCCTGCCCGCCGCCCGGCGGCCGCCGACATCTGCCCGCACACCGGCCGCGCCCGCCTCGGCTACGACCGCGCCCGCGTCCTGCTCGACAAGCACGCCGGCCTCGACCTGCACCAACTGCGCCACTCCGCCGCCACCCACCTCGGCGACGCCGAAGTCCCGCTGCAGCTCATCATGGGCAAGACCCGCCACAAGAACCCCCGCACCGCCATGCGCTACGTCAAGCCCGGACCTGAGGCCATCGCCAAGGTCACCGAGGTCCTGGCACCCCGCCGCCGTACCCAGTGATCAACTGAGTGGCGGCTCGCCGGAGCTATAGGAGTTCCGGGCCAGGACGGGCTGGCCTCCGACCGGTGGTCAGTCAGAGAAACGTCCTACGAACCAGCCGTCGACGCATTCCATCCGCCCACGCCAGAGCGGCACAGGGATCGTGCGATTCCCGTGGATGAAGGACGCATCCTTCAGATGGACGAAGCGGCGTGCCGGCGTCGGTTTGTCGGCCGCCTCCAGCCTGGCCATGGTTTCCCGCCAACTGGCATCAGCCACCGCCGCCCGGCCCGCCAGGACGCCAGCACCTTGGGCGCCACGTCGGTGAACAACCCAGGCGGCAGCTCGATCGCCCGGACTGCCGCCAGCTTGCGCATCTCGGTCATCATCGACTCCAGGCTCACGTTGCCTGGCGCGGACTTGATGAACGCCAGCATGGTTTCGTCGGTGACGAGTAGCAGCGTTTGTCGGTCAGTTCTGACAGCGCTAGATTCCGGTACCCGCCAGTAATGTCGGTGAGAAATGACAGCGCATCACAGATGTGAACCGGCTGAACCGTCGTAGGCTCGGCGGGCGGCGGTGATGGCAGGGGCCGCGAGACGGGCCCAGTCCGTGAGCGCTTCGAGGGGCTCGCGTATGCATTCGATCAATGGAGTAGTGGCGTACTCGACTCGCGGTGGGGAATCCGGGTACACGGTTCGGGTGATGAGCCCGTTGCGTTCGAGATCGCGCAAGCTCACGGTCAGCATGCGACGGCTGATGCCCGTGATCGCGCGCTCCAGCTGGGTGAAGCGGCGTGGACCTTTGCCTAATTCGACCAGTACCTGAGCGCTCCACTTGCCGCCGATCAAGTTCAGGACCTCGGGCAGCGGGCAATCGTCAGGGGCGGGTGCCGTCGTCGCGGGCGTGAGCTGGTTTGTTACTGCGGTGTTCCGTTGCGACAAGAAAGTGCCTTCTTCCGAAGCTCTCTAAGCATGCGTCACGATTGATCCCGTTATCAATCGTAACGGTCCTGCGTGCAGGCAGGATCATCGTGAACAGATGAGGAAACAACACGTGCCCATCGCACGCAGCAATGGTTTCAAGATTTTCTACGAGGTCTCCGGCGATGGCCCTGCGGTGGTGCTTCACCCGGGCATGTTCCAGGACGGAGCACATTGGGCGCACAGCGGCTACACGTCCGCACTCACGTCCACCTACACCGTGATAGCCATCGACCCGCTCGGCCTGGGCGCCAGCGACGCCCCGCACCAGGCCGAGGACTATTCGCTGGAACGGCGGATGGACTCCGTCATGGCGGTGCTGGACGAGGTAGGCGTCGAAAGGGCCGCGTTCTGGGGATACTCGCTCGGAGCCATGACCGGTTACGCGGTCGCCGCGCATGCGCCCGGCCGGCTGACCTGCCTGGTGGCCGGCGGTTTTGATCCTCTCGATGGTTTCCGCTCTGCGGTCGGCCCTACGCTGCGCCTGCTCGACCTGCCCGCCGACACCGACGCGTACCAGCTGATGAAGCAAGGCGCCGCTGCCGATCCCTATCAGGCCGCCCTGATCGAGGCAGGTGATCCTGCCGGTTTCCGCGCCAATTATGAGGCGTTCTCTCGCGAGCCTGGACTCCATCGGGAACTCGCCGACTCCGGCGTGCCGATGCTGCTGTACGCGGGCACGGCCGACCCTTGGCACGAGCCGATGCAGGCCTTCGCTGAGCGCTCAGGCGTCCACTTCTTGTCCATCTCCGACGCAGATCACAAGGGCTGCTGGGACAGATCGACCGACATTCTGCCAACGGCGCTGCCGTTCCTGGCCGCTAAGAAGGTGTCTTTGAACACCTCGGTATCGCTTTAGCGATCTTGGGTAAGTGGGGCGTCAACGAACCCCCTCCCCTCCAGGCGAACGGAGCGGAGATTGTGCAGCGAGCGCGATATACCACGCCTACAATCTCGGCCGTGGGAGCGGATGCGGTTGGGCTGATCGTGGACTGGGAGCCGGTTGTAGCTGCTTGTGCCTCCGCAGGGAGCATGCGGTTCGGCTACCGGAATCTAGGCAGCAACAACCTCGACGTTCAGCCGTGGCGGATACGAAGGCTGATTGACGCGACGTTCGCTGGCACGACCTGCGCCTTCTATTGGGACGAAGGTGGCGTGTTGTGGGTGCGGGCACGAAACCGACGCGTTCTGCAGTACGACGAGCGGGGCGAGATCTGGGCCAAGCCGCGAAAGTCCGGTGGGTCGAGCGATCTCAAGCTCGCAGGTATTCCATGTGTGGACATTCGTCGCATGCCCGGGCCAGGGATGCCGCTCGTTGAAGCGGGGTGGTTCTACCGGCGCTTCCGCGACGGCCTGCCGGATGCGATGCGGCAGCCGATCGACGCGCTCGTGGCGCTGTTGTATCCAGAATCCGTCGGAGCGCCTGCGGGGGGCGATGATTTCAGTGTGGATACTTCGATGCCGTTGACAAGCCCAGTGGTCTACGGGCTTCGCCCGGCCACCGTACGTCAAGCCGTTCGACATGAAGCGGACGTCGACTGGGCCGCCCTTCGCGACAGTGCGGAAAAGACCGCTGACGGTGATGACCTCGATGAGTACGAGACGTTCGAAATCGCGATGATGTGCCAGAAGCGATGGCTGACCGAGGCCAGCGACCGCGGGCGGGGCGTCATCGCGCTGTTAATGCAGTGAGGGACTGCTTAACAGCTCAGGCAACTGGGCCTGACGTCTTCCGAGGTCGTTCAAGGCTGCGTCTTCCTGCCCATAGGCGTTCAAGCATAAGCAGTATCTGGATTGCCAGGTGATGCTTTGACGCAACCTTGTGCCGTCGGAGCTTTGATCAGGCGGCCCTGCGGCGCGGAGGTTGGCTTTCGCGTCCATGCGGGCGGCCTTTTCCTGGTCAGCCGCCTGGTCATGAGCGTGATCGCGGCCACGGTCAGATGAGCCTCGCTGTGCGCTGGCTTGCGTTCGAAGTCGACCACGTTGCGGCGGGCATTCATCAGCCAAGCCAAGGATCTCTCGACGATCCACCGTCGCGCGAACACCTTGAACCCGGTCTGACCAGGCCGTTTCGTCACGATCTTTAAGGTCAGCCGCAGGAAGCGGCGGGCCCACTCCACCAGCGTCCCGGCGTAGGCGCTGTCTCCCCAGATGAGGGTGAGCTGCGGGTGCAGCATCCGAAGCCGGGCCAGCAGTTCCCGGGCGGCGTCGCGGTCGGGCTGTCCAGCCGGCGTGACCATCACCGCCATGAGCAGGCCGAACGTGTCCACGACGAGGTGACGTTTCCTTCCTGCCACCCGTTTCCCGGCGTCAGAGGGCGTTTTGCGGGCTGATGCCCGGTTCGTTATTTGCGTTGCCACAGGTGAGCCGATCACCGCCCCAACGGAGACGCCGTTCGGACCGTCGCAACCCCAAACGCTGGGGCCGTGCTGACGGAGGCGACTGCCTGATGTGCGGACGCCGTGGTGGGTGGCCAGCGCGTCGGCTGCTTCGCTTAGGTGGGGTACCGTCCTCGCAGGACCCCAGTCGATACCGTGATCGCGCAGCCGTGAAGATCCACAGGCACCCTCGCGCACAGCCCGAGGTCTCGTTCGGATGGCTCTCATCCCGGTCACATCGTCATCATGCGCTCTGTGAGGAGATGAGCCTCCTTGGCGCGGCGTTGAGCGTTCAGCAGGTCCAGCGTCCGCTGCCAGGCCTCGTAGGCGTCGGCGGAGCGGCCGAGCGCAAGGTACACCTGACCCAGGCTGTCCAGGGATTCCGCCTCTCCTCTGGTGTTGCCGACTTCGCGGTAGACCGCCAATGCCTGCTGGTAATGCGTCAACGCCTCGGTGTACTTCTCGTTGTCGTGTGCCACGAGACCGAGGCTGTGCAATGTGTCGGCTTCACCGTCCGGGTGCCCGTGCTGTCGGAACAAGCCGAGAGCGCGTTGGCAGCTCAACTCCGCTTCGTCGTAACGGTGCAGCTTGGCGTAGAGCCAGCCGATCGCGTTCAACGCGCGGGCCTCCTCCACCGGGCTGGCGAGGTCCCGGAAGAGGGTCAGTGCCTCGTGCGCGTGGACGAGCGCCTGGCCGGGGTCGCCGTGCCGGTCCCAGCCCACAGCCAAGGCGTATCGGGTGCGCGCTTCCTCGCCGATCTCTTTGCCTCGCTGAGCGCATGACAGGGCCTGATGCAGGTGGTCGAAGGCATCATTGTCCTGGCCTTCCGCGGTGTAGGCCTGACCGAGATAGCGGTGCCCGAGCGCCTGCGCCGCCAGGTCTTGTGACTGGCGTGCCGCGGCAAGGGCTGCATACCAGACCGTCAGCTGATCCCGGCTTCGCCTGCGACGGGCGTGGAAGGTGATCAGGGCCCGGGCCAGCTGCCAGACCTGCGGATACCACCGTCGTCGCATGGCGACCTGCTGCATCTCGATAAGCCGGTCGTGTTCGAGGTCGAACCAGGTCATCGCCTCGGTGGCCTGGCTCAACGGGTGAATGACACATCCTGGCGCGGGTTCCTCCAGGGCGACCGGGGGGCGGCGGGGATCCAGCAGCCGGTCGGCGGCGTAGGCGGTGTGCAGGTAGAAGTCGACGAGGCGGCGCAGAGCCGCGACATGGCTCGTGCGCTGCGATCGTGCCGGCCGTGGGTTCGTCTTCTCCGTGCTGTACAGGTGGACCAGGTCATGCATACGGTACCGGCCTGGCACCGGTTGCTGCAGCAACGACGTGTCCTGCAGTTGCTGGAGCAGTTCCCGGCACCTGGCCACGGGGATCGCGGTCAGGCTGGCTATGGCGGGCAGTCCGAGATCCACGGTGGGGGCCAGGCCGAGCAGGTCGAAGACCGTGCCGGCCGGTGCCGGCAAGGCTCGGTAGGACCAGGAGAACACCGCGCGGAGGTCGGTTCTGCTCTCTCCGGCGTTCAACGCGTTGAGCCGCGCCGAGGCGTCCTGCAACTCCTGGGCCAGGGCGTCGAGTGGATGGTGGGGATGGGCCGCGGCGCGGGCGGCGACGATGGCCAAAGCCAGGGGCAGGCCGCCGCAGTGCCGGATCAGCGCGTCGAGCGCCTCCTGCTGGTCGGCCACGCGTCGCCCGCCCAGACGCCCGATCAGCAGTTCCCGCGCCTCGGCGTCCGAAAGGAGATCCAGCGCCATCAGGTGAGCGCCGTGCGTGGCGCTGAGCCCACGCAGCTGGTGGCGGCTGGTCACCATCACCGTACAACTTGGGCTGCCAGGCAGGAGCGGAACGATTTGGGCGGCGTCGCGAGCGTTGTCCAGCACAACCAGCATCCGCCGGCCGGCGACGAGGCTGCGGTAGAGCGCCGCCTGCGCCTCGACCTCGCGCGGCATGGACGCCAGCGGGACACCCAGGGCCTGAAGGAAAGCGCGTAACGGCGCCTCAGGCCGTACCGGGGCCGGATCCGGGCCGAAACCGCGAAGGTCGGCATACAGTTGCCCGCCGGGAAAACGGTCGAGACGCGTGTGGGCCCATCGCAGGGTCAGCGCCGTCTTTCCGATGCCGCCGGCACCACCGATGGCCGAGATCACCATGGTGGTACCCGGCGAATCCGCGTCCCGTGCGGCGGCGTCCAGACGGGCCAGCTCGTCGGCGCGTCCGGCGAACAGCGCAGGCGGAGCGGGAAGCTGGCGGGGAATCACCTGCGGCGTCGCGGACGCGTCGCCGGCCGCGGCGGCCGGAGGTGTGTCGGCCGTTCGGCGCCGAGCCGCGGCGGCCTGCCTCGCGAGCCGATCTCGGGCCTCGGTCCACGCCTCCACGTCCTGTTCCGGCGCGCAGGCGCGCAGGAACGCGACGAGAGTCTCCGCCCGGGGAAGTGCCTGCCGGCGCAGCGTATCGGCGATGGTGCTGCGGGCCAGCACCTCGCCCCGGCTCGCCGCCCGCTCCTCCAGCTCTCGGTACGTGCACCCGGATCGTTGCTTGAGCCGGCGCAGCAAGGCGACGAAATCGGCCACGTCGCGCGCCCGGCGCGGGTCATCGGTTGCCGCGGTCATTCCCATCATGATCTTGGGTGCGCCCATCGGCGTCAACCACCCGCCCGGCGTCCTGTCCGGGCCGGTAGACCTCTTCCCGGACAAGCCTTCGACCAGCGGCTCGGCTCCCCCGTGTCCGGGACGGAGCGCACTTCTTGTAGCCGCTGCCGAGCACCCCGAAGCTGGCACGTACGTGATTGATCACCATGGGAGCGGCGATGGCACGACAGTGGAAACGAACGGCGGTTCTGGTGGCGGTGGCGCTGAGCGCCTGCGGTCTGCAGCTTCCCGTCCTGGGAGTCGCCGGCGCGGCGCCGGTCACGGCCCAGCCGGTGACGCAACGCGACAATGGGGGCTCGGCCGCGCTGGCGGCGCGTGCCGCGCGGGTGTCCGGCCCGGGGCGGGCGTCTGATTCCGGGCGGGTGCCGCCCGGGGAGCCGCATCTCGCCGACCTGACGCTCGAGCTGAGTGAGGAAGGGCGTGCGGTGACGGTAGGCGTCACCCCCCTGGGCGCGATACCCGACGCGTCGGTCCGGGTGCAGGCCTATCGTGACGGCCGCGCCGACACTTTGGGCACGTTATCCCTCGGGCGGCTCGCCGCCGGGCAGTCCGTTCGGCGGTCAGTGAGGCTGCCGTCCGTACCCGAGGGGGACAGCGCGATCCTGGTCCGGCTCCACGCCGGTTCGCGGCAGGCCGACCCGGGGTTCCTGGCGGTGCGCCGCGGTCCGTACGGCGTCGTGGCGGCGCGGAGCTTCGAGGCGCTGCCCGAGGCCGAACTGCGGCGCGGCCGGGACCTGGGCCGCCTGCCGGAGCAGGAGTTCCGCACGCGGCAGCTCGCCCTGCACGCGGTGCCCGGCGCCGACCCCTCCGCCGTCACGGTGACGCCGTTCACCGGGGAGAGGCTGCGGACCGCGGCGGCGGACGTGACGATCAGCGGCCGGATCACCTATCGGGACCTGTCGAACACCCAGCGCCCTGTCCGCAACGCGCTGCTGAAGGTCATCAGGACCGACGGCACAGTGGAGTACGAGCTCGGCCGGACCTCCGACGCCGGCAATTTCAGCGGCACCATCAGCGGCTTCACCGCGGGCAGTCACCTGCTGAAGATCGTCGCGGACAACGCCGTCGGCCTCGTGCACCCGGGAGATCTCACTCCCTACTACGTGGCCTCGGGACCGTACACGTGGACGCCGGGCAACTCCTACGCGAACGTCAACTACGACATCGCCACGCGCACGACCGACACCGGACGGGCGTTCGCGCTACTGGATGCCCTGCGCACGGTCGGCAACCACTACCAGGGGATCCGGCGATCGGGCTGGAAGACCCGGCTGGCCGTGGCCTACCCGGGAGCCAAGTCGCAGTCGGGCCTCGGGCTGATCGAGATGCGCGGCAGCTCTGTGATCTGCGAGCCGGGTCCGACGTACTGCAACGAGGACGCCTTCGACTGGACCGTGCTCGCGCACGAGGCAGGGCACGTGGTCGCCTCGGAGGGGGGCTTCGCCGCGAGTCCCGGCGGCCCGCACGGCGTATGCGACGGTGCCTGGGACAGCAGCAGGTCGAAACAGGACAGCCTGGGGCTGGCGTTCAGCGAAGGCTGGGCCACCTTCTACGGGCAGCGGGCGCTTCTCGAGGAAGGAGTGCCGGCGGGGATCCCGAACTACGATCCGACGAGATACTTCGACGGCCCGTTCACGCCCCCGAACGCGTCCACGGACCGGTTCTTCTACGACATCGAAACGGCGAGCGCAGCCACCGGTCCAGGCTCCCTCACCTGCGCGCCGGAGGGCGAGGACAGCGAGATGGAGGTCCAGCGGGTGCTGTGGGACCTGTACGACTCCGCCGCCGACGCCGACTCCGGGGAGAAGGCACAGTGGGGCACGACGACCGACGTGATCAGCACGATGGTCAGCGCCCGCCCCTCGTCGCTGTCGGCCGCGTACCAGGCCCTGAGCACGGGCCGGAGCTGGGCCGAGCGCAAGGAGGGCCAGAAGATCCTCGCAGCCCACGTCATAGGTCCCAAGATCACGGTGACCGGCAGCTCGCCGCCCACGATCGACTGGGGGTACGCGGCCGGAGGCCGGCCTGGCGGATCCTCTACGCACCGCAACAACGACTTCGAGGTGCAGTTCGTGGAGTCGGCCACGGGCGCCCTCATCCGAGCCGTCCCGGTGGGCTCCGCGCAGTCCTACACCCCTGCCGCGAACGTCTGGAGCCAGATCACCGAGGGCCGGGGGAACGTGACCGTGCAGGTCGCGGGCCGCCAGACGAGTCCGCCCGCCACCGGCCCCTACCTCAGCCCCACCGCCACCGTCGCGTTGAGCGCGCAACCGCACACCGCGCTCAACTCCTTCTGGCAGCGCAGCGCCGACCGCACCGGCTACGCCGCGATGTGCGGCAACTGGAGCGGCGGCGACGGCACCCAGTCGGTGGTGCTGCCCAGCGGGCGGCGGGCCTGGTTCTTCTCCGACACCTATCTGGGCGACACGGCGCTGCGGCCGACGTTCGACAAGAGCATGCTGCGCAATTCCATCGTCGTGCAGGAGGGGACCGACCTGTCGACCGCCACGCTGCGAACGGTCACCGGCGGCAACACCTGCCGCGAGCGCGACACGTCCATCCCGCTCGCCGACCGGTACGCGTGGTCACCGGTGCGGACCAACAGCACGGGCGCGGACATCGGCGGCGAGTATCACTGGAGCGGCACCGGAAAGGTCGTGGGCGGGAACGTCGTCTACTTCTATCTGAAGGGCTCAGGGCTCGCCTTCAAGAACACCAGCATCGCGGTCATGCCCGTGAGCACCCTGGAAACGTCCAGCACGTTGCACGCGACCCCGACCGATCTGCCCGCGTACCACTACGGCGGCTTCGACACCCCCCTCGTGTGGGGTTCGAGCATCGTGGACGACCCCGACGGATACACCTACGTCTACGGATGGGGAGTGGTGGACAAGTATCACAACAAGCAGCCGTTCCTCGCCCGGGTCCCGCCGGCCGACCTGGCGGACTTCGACGCCTGGCGCTTCTACAAGGGCGGCGGCGCCTGGTCCTCCTCCGGCGGGGGAACCGGACAGCAGGAGGCACGGCCTCTCGGGACCGCGTTCACCGACCCGATGTTCAGCGTCGTCACCCTGAACGGCCATCACTGGCTGGTCACCCTCGACCCGGCGACGCACGAGGTGGTGGCCTACCCGTCGACGACCCGCTACGCATTCACCACGAGGCGGGTGTCCCTCTACACCGTGCCGGAGGCAATCCAGAAGAGCCCGGACTTCAAACTTGTCTACGACCTGCACCTGCAGGACCGGTTGTCGGCCGACGCCAGCGCGGTGGTCATCTCGTACAACGTCAACACCACCGGCGTGACGCTCGGCTGCCGCGGCGTGAACGACTATGAGCCGCAGATCTACCGGGCGCGTTTCGTCACCATTCCCGCGGTCACGTTCGACGAGAGCGCCGCGACGACTCCCGCCGTGACCAGGGCCGCGACGCCGGCCTCCGCCGTCCTCGGCGCCGACGGCAGGGCAGGGCGCGGCATCATCATGCCGCCGCTGTCGGCGGCCAGGGCAGCGGCCACCGTAGAGCCCCGGTTGGCCGAGGACCGGAGCTACTACAACTCCTGGGCCTACCACCGCCAGGTCGACAAGGACAACAAGCACGAGGGCTGCCCCTACATCCCCGCGCCCACCGGATTCACCGGAACGGTGCTCCCCGGCGTGTGGGGCTGGACGGAGCTCAACTGGGACCATGTCGGGCTCGACGTCGGATACAAGATCTACGAGTACAACGTGACGGAGAACCAGCGCAGGCACTGGCCATGGGACTGGAACTTCGGCCCACCCCGCACGATCGCCCCGCTCGACACCTTCCCCGCGGACCGCGGTGACCTGTACGAGTGGTACCTCGTTCCCACCAACATCTGGCAGCAGCCGGAGATGACAGAGTCCGCGAAGCTCCAACGCAGGATGCCGTCGTAGGCGGGCCGGCGCCCCAGCCGTCCTGGGGCGCCGGCAGCCGGGTGAAACCGGTGGACACCGCGCCGAGCACACGGAAACGTACGTCAGGCACCTTGACTGAATTGCGATCACACACCGACGGTGAGCTGGGCGAACGGGCTTTGCGTACGTTTCCGTTCCTCCACACGGCCGATATCGATCCGGCGCACCGCCGAGGTGATCGTCGCCGAGACGGGCGGGGACATAGCCCGCTTTCCCACCCCCGAGCGACTGACCGCCTGGGCCGGGCTGGCCCCGGGCAACCGCGAATCGGCCGGCAAACGCCGGCGCGCCGGTAAACGCAAGGGCAACGAGCACCTCAAGGCCGCGATGGTCGAGGCGGCCTGGAGCACCGGCCGGACCTGGTCCAGGATCGGCGCCCGGCTACGCCGCCTGGTCCGCCGCTTCGGCAGGCAGCACGCCAAGAAAGGCCGCCGTCGCCGTCGCCCACTCCCTGATCCGCATCGCCTGGGCGGTCACGGCCCGAGGCGAGGACTACCGCGAAGACTGTGACGTTCGGCGCTTGATGGATGGCCGGGATCTTCGGCGCTATCTGGCCGGACCGTCCAGTTGGGGTAGATCCCAACACCACACCCGCAGCCGCCGCGAACAGCGTCAAATAGGGTCCGTACCCGAGTTGCTTGACGCCTGCCTGCTGGACTCTGAGAGTTCAGTCTGACGTTCCGGGCTGATCAAGGCGGCCACCATCCGGCCAGATAACTCCGTGGGTTTCTCGGCCATTTATCGCCGGAACTTACAGACGGGTTCCGCCGTGAAGACCTACATTCACGCTGTACCGGCTAGTCCCGGTGCGTCGGCGAAGCTCGGGGCGGTCAGCGTCCCAGCGGCGGCGCGTCCGGCGCCCCGGTCCGCCGGGACGGCGAGGCCCGCAGCGGGTGATAGATGTCAGTGCCCTTGGACGTAGGGAAAGACCTGGCTGAAGTCGCGGGCGGCAAGCCGGTCCCGGCGGATGCCGAAGATCAACCTACCTCCGTCTCCGAAGAGCATCCCGTTGTTCTCGTCGAGCTGGAGCAGGGTGACCCACTGGGAAGCCTCCGCCGCAAAGCCGGGATCCTTCGGGGTCAGCCCAGCCTCGTACGCGGCCGCGACTTCGATCGGTGACTGTAGGGCGTCGGAGTAGCCACCGACCTGGTGATCACGGCCACCCTCCGCGTCAGCGAAATCCGCGAGCATGTCGCCGAACACCTCCCAAGGTTCCTCCCCCACGAGACGGTCCCAGAACTCATCGCCCAGCTTGACCAGTTCGTCATGGCCACGGGTCGGCCAGGTGGCCACGGTCTCGGCGGCGAGCGGGGCCTCGGGGAACACCCGCGCTTCTCCGCTGCCGGGCACTTCGCGCTCGGGTACACGTATGGCGCCGGGAGGCAGCAGGATCACCTGTGCGGCCGCATTGTCCCAGGTGGTGAAGAACAACAGCGTGCCCTCGGCGGGCAGGCCGATGTCCGACTTGTACGCCGCGAGCGCCTCGCAGTCCAGTTCGGCGAGAAACTGCATCGCCGAACCACCATCCGTGCCCGGCCACGGCACCCCCTCAGGCAGCCGGGGCAGGCCGCCCAGCCGGCCGACAACGGTCTCGCCCTCCTCGGCCATCGACAACCGGATGGCCGGACGAGCCAGGGCAATGAACGGCTCGGCGAGTTCCTCAGGTAACAGCTCTCGGAGGTACCCGGCGAAATCAAGCATCCAGTCATGCATGCCGCCCATCCTGCCCGGATCCAATCTCGAACGGAAACCGTGGGCGAGCAGCGACACAGCCTGCCGCCCACAGCGATGGACCCGGCCTCGACCCGAGAGACAACTCAACCCGAACACCGACAGGTACAACTGCAACCGATAGCAGCCCCTTCAGATCGCCGAGAGCAGCGGTTGGGGCGAACCGAACGCGATACCGATCAGGAGTTGCCGAAGACCGGTGGGTTCCCTCGTAGAGACCTTCACTGGTACTGAACCCAGCGGGGTCGACGGAGCAAGATAGTGCGTTGGCTTCCCCAAACGTCTTCGCGGCGGGAACGTTGTCGCGGGCGCCCTGGGCGACGTCGTCAGCCACCTGGTCGACGCGGCGGGCCACCATGGCGGCCACCTTCTTGGAGAGGCCGCGGTTGATGCGGGTTGCCATGGCCGGGAACGATAGCCGCGTGAGGTTCTTGCGTCGCAGGGTGTTTGAGGGGCGGGTGTGAGCAGATTTTGGGCATAGTCCTGCCGGGCTCATCCGCCCGCGCCACGATCTAGGTCTCTGCCTCGCCCTCTGTGTCACCAGAGGGCAACTCGCCCGCAGAAGGGGACGAGTTCTCATCTCTCCTGTTCAGAAAGATGAGGATCGCTGACTGAGCTATGGCTCGGCGTTGCTCTTGCGAGCGGCAGTTCCGCAAGGCGATGCGGAAAGCCCACGCCGCGAGCAGCAAGCGCAGCAGGATTGGCAGAGCTAGGACTATCGCAGCAAGGGTGAAACCAAGATTCAGGGCCCTCTGCCCTGCACGCGTTCGCGACTCATGTTGGCAGCGTACGTCCGGAGTACCAGCCGGGGGAGAGGTCGCGCGACGTTAACGCCCGGATCCGGGATGGTTCGCGGCGTGAACGACTCCCCGGCGCGGTGCGCGCCGGGGCGCTGCCTGGCGGATCGACGGCCGGGCGTGCGGCTCTTCGGCCGGTCCCGGCCGCCGCCCGCCAGGCAGCGGCCAACGACCTCTTTCCGTGCGCAGATTCCAGGCCCGGAGCGCACTGCGACTTCTGTACGGCGAGGCCAGTCACCTCATGAGATCGCTCGGTAGCGTGAGACCCGTGGACCTCCTTGGCAGGGACCCGGACTCCTACGTGGCGCGCGTCATCGCCTCGGAAACCTGGCATCCTGACGGCACGCACACGGTTGTGGAGGCGCCCGCCGTCTGGACGCTGGCTCATAAGGGGTACTCCGGAGGCGGACGGCTCGACATCTGGCTCTACGCCTCGCAGAAGGCAGCGTTGAAGGCCGGCGCCGAGCTGGCACTGGAGTGCGGGCTGGATGAGGACGAGGTGGCGGTCAAGGCCTTTCGGGCACGCCGCTATCAGAAAGCGCGGTATGAGGAACTCCATCCCGAACACCTGCTCCGGGTCCAGGCGGCATGCTTCCAGACCGGCGACGACGGAATGATCGTCTACAAGACATAGGCGTCGGGCCCGCGCCTTGAGCACCGTCCCGAAAACGGGCCGGTGCCGTGTCAATAAGCGATACCGCAGCTCAACGGCATGGCGTTGGCGCCGAACTCGCTGCCGGCGAGGCCTCCGCGGCCGCCACGGTGTTGCCTGCCACCGCAGGTCACAGTCTCGGCGACGGCCGATGGCCAGGCCGTTTCGCTATTGACACTGCGCACACACCGGGCTCGGCCTACCGTCACGCCCGTGACGACCTCCGCTGCTGCTGCCCCGGCCCGTAGCCCGGCCGACATCGCGGCCGACGCCTGCTGGCGCCTCGCTACGCACCTGGACCTGCTGGCGCACCAGCTCGGCGAAGCCGCGCTCGAGCCCAACGAACGTGAGCACCTGGCCGACGCGCTGGCGGCGGTGAGGCAGTCGGTCGACGTGGTGACCATGGCCGCGGTCGAAAGGCAGGGCACATGAGCAAGCTCACCCGCGTTCTTGTGCGACTGAAGCTCATCGATCCAAGTCCGATCGACGTCCAGTGGTTCATCAGGCGGATGGCGCTGCGGGCCGCGGTGTGCGGAACGCTGGAACACCACCACGACCCCAAGGCAGGCCAGGCCAGGCCAGGCGCCAATACGACAAGGCCGTCGAGGCGGCATTCCGGCACACCAAGCTGGCCTCGGACCGAGCCCTGCAGCGCGACCTGGTCGAGTCGGTCGCGGGGATGCGCGAGGCACTGGAGATGATCCGCGAGTTCACCAAAGGTGGTGAGCTGCCGCCGCCTACCGATGACGACCCGTTCGCCGGCGTGCGCCACGCAGAGGATGGCTCCGCCCCCTACCCCAGTGGCGGCTCGCCGCAGCTATAGGAGCTCTGGGCCGAGTCGGCGGCTCCGGCCGGTCCCACCACACAGTCATGGTTACACCGTACTGTTGCAATGCACCGTAATGGTGAAATACAGTGTATCGACATGAGACATCGTATCGCCGTGGTCGGGAGCGGCCCTGGCGGCCTTACCTTCGCCCGTGTCCTGCACCGCCATGGCTACCCCGTCGCTGTCCTCGAACGCGATCCCGCCCCCGACGCCCGCCCGCCGGGCGGGACGCTGGACCTGCACGAAGGGTTGGGCCAGCTCGCGCTGGACAAGGCGGGGCTGCTGGCGGAGTTCCAGGCGCTGTCCCGTCCCGAGGGGCAGGCCATGCGCATCCTGGACGCGGACGGGACCGTCCTGCGCGACTGGCGACCCCGTCCAGATGACCGGGCCAATCCCGAGATCGATCGGAGGCAACTTCGTGACCTGCTGCTCGGCCCCCTGGACGTTCAGTGGGGGCGGGGCGTGAAGGAGGTAGTGCCGGAGGCCCGGGATGGCGTGCTGGTCCATTTCGCGGACGGGCGACAGGAGACGTTCGACCTTGTAGTCGGCGCGGACGGCGCCTGGTCCCGGGTCCGCCCGGCAGTCTCGTCGGTGACGCCGCACTACACCGGCGTCACCTCGGTCGAGACCTCCCTGGACGACGTCGACACCCGCCATCCCGACCTCGCCCGGCTGATCGGCGACGGTTCCGTGGCTGTGTACGGCGCGAACCGCGCTCTGGTCGCCCAGCGCAACAGCGGCGGCCACGTCAAGGTGTACGCCCGCTTCCGCGCGCCGCTGGACTGGCACACGAACCTGGACCTGGCCGACGCCGAGGCCGTGCGATCGAGCCTGCCGGCTCTGTTCGACGGCTGGGCCGCTCCCGTCCTCGACCTCTTCCGCCGCGGCACCGCTTTCGTCCACCGCCCCCTCTACGTCCTGCCCGTTTCCCACACCTGGACCCACGTCCCCAGGGTGACGCTACTGGGCGACGCCGCCCACCTGATGCCCCCATTGGGGGCGGGCGCGAACCTCGCGATGCTGGAAGGCGCCGAACTCGCCGAGTCCATCGCCGCCGCCCCCGGCTCTGACGATCTGGACGATGCCGTCCGCGTCTTCGAGGAACAGATGTGGGCACGGGCCGGCAAGTGGGCGCAGATCACGACGGCCGGTCTGGAACGCCTCGTGAGCCCGGACCCCACAGAAGCCCTCGCCCTCTTCGACCAAGTCCAGCCATCCTGACTGCCAAACGCGAGATCACCAGCAGCTCGCCACGGCTTCGCGGGGGAGCACGGCACCACCGCGGTTCCTTCCGGCAGATAACGCCCGCTGTACGAACTCCGCCACGGGGCGGTGAGACCGGCAACCGAACGGCCGGCGGCCCTGGCGAGCCAGGGTGGGCGGCCACGACTCGGTGGCCACGGTCACCGCCGGCAGCCTGGGCACGCCGGCCAGGATCTCGCCGCCGCCAGCGCGCGGACGTACCAGGGCTGCGCGCGGAAGATGTCTCATTGAGGGTCATCACTTCGGCGGTGTGCAGGAGCGCGTCGAGGTATTCGTTCTCCGCGAGGACGCGTTGGGCGGCCTGGCGGAGGCCGGCGTGGGCGGACAGGTCCACGGGGATGAACGAGGCGCTCCCGCCCGCATATCCGAACGAGGCGAGCGCCTGCTGCCCTTTACGGGGATCGCGGCCGAGCAGGACGACCCGGTGACCTCGGGCCACGAGGTCTCGCGCCATCTGCAGGCCGATACCGCCGTTGCCGCCGCTGATGAGAATGGATGCCACGGCCTTCAGGCCGCCGTGCGTGCGGGTGCCGGAGAGATCACCGGCCGTAGGACGTAGTCGTAGGTGAGGGTGCGGTACGGGCCGCTGAGGCCGCGGGCCTGGTAGTCGGCCGGGGCATCGTGCAGCTCGGTGGTCTTGACCGCGGCTGCGGGGACCGGGCCTTCGATGGTGCCACTGACCAGCGGGTCGCCGTCGAAGTAGATCTGGGTGGTCAGTGGCAGGAAACCGTCGGCCGAGACGATGGCGTGAATGTGCAGGGGGCGCATGCCGGGCAGCTCCAGCGCCTGGGTCAGCGCGGTCAGCGGGCTGTGGTCCTGCTTGAAGCCGAGCGTCTCCAGGCCGGGCATCACGGTCCGGAACTCGTAGTGTCCCTCATGGTCGGCGATGACCCGCCCGCGCAGGTTGAACGTCGGGATGCCGGTGGAGTCGTTGGGGATGTCGAGCGGCCCGAAGTCTCCGGTCATCATGCCGGAATAGATGCAGTTCGCGTCGATCTGCCACACGTCGAGGACGGCGCCGGGCAGCACCTCACCCGAGGTGGATCGCACCGTTCCCGAGACGATCAGCGGCTCACCCGGCTCATCCGGGCGCATGGGCAGCACAGCGGGGCTTTCCAGCAGCGGGGCGCCGGCGATGTACGCCGGTCCCTCCATCTCCCAATGGCTCGCGCCGTCTTTTTCCGGATGGGCGTAGGCGGCGCCCTCGGTGGCCTTCAGCACCGTCTTGAAGAACAAGATGCCCGCCGGCCTCAGCTCATCGGCATCGACGATCTGCTCGAACCACCCGATCACCGTGAACAGCTCCTCGATGGTGACCTGATGTTTGAGGATGACGTCGTCAACGGCGTGACGGAGATCGCCGAACACCACCTGAAGCCTGGTCTGTGACCTGCTCATCGCACTTCCTTCCGTGAACCTGTACGTCCTGCTCGGGCACGGGCCGTCGTGGGCATGGAGGCGTCTACGCGGGGAACGCGTACGGGCCGAACCGGCCCCAGAGAACCACGTTGACCCGGATCATCTGCGCCTCCTTGCGGCGGCGTGGCTGATCACCGCGCCGGTCATCAGCAGCACCGGCACCGGCGCGATCCCGGCCGGCGCCGGCCGGATCAATTCGATGGTGGTCTCCTTCGGCTGGAGGAGTTTCATGCCTCCTGCCAGGAGGAACACCGCGGCGAGCGCGCCCGCGATAGCCCACAACGCCACGTTCACAGCCTGCTCCCGGCCCAGAGTTAACTCCAACCTTGGAGTGAAGCTAGCACAAACATTACTCCAAGCTAAAAGTGATCTGAAGTTGTGAGAACTCCAAGCTTGGAGCTAGGCTGGTGGGCATGTTGCGTCCTGGAAGCTGGTCCAGGCCTGCGGGTGAAAGTCCCGTCCGGGTAAGCATCGGAGCGCCCGGTAGCAGGCCCCGGCCCGTCAT